>NZ_SCML01000009.1 GCF_005503365.1 Hydrogenophaga sp. 2FB | reverse complement strand
ACCGTCGCGTTCGCCGCGGTTTCCTCCCTCGAGGCTTGTTCAACACCCGCCCTTCATCCTGGCGCATCGTGGTGTGTGAGGCTCGCGGGCAGGTGTCGAACAAACCTAAACGAAAGCGGGCGCCGACAGGCTGCCGAAAGCAAGGGCCAATGCGAGTGGGGCGATTATTTTCATGAAAGCTCCTGAGGAGGTTGTGGGGCGAGACGGCGCAGCCCTTGGGGCCACCCGCACAAGAGTGTAGGTGTGCCGCCAAAGTTCCATGGAACTGTTTTCCGGTATACCTTCTCCATTCCTGCGTCACCCATCCCCTCCCCCACGTTCAATCACCATGCACACCATCCGCGTCTGGGACCTGCCCACCCGTCTGTTCCATTGGCTGCTTGCCGCCTGCGTCATCGGTCTGATCGTCACCGGCAGCGTTGGCGGCAACTGGATGAACTGGCATCTGCGCCTGGGCTATGCCGTCTTGACCCTGCTGCTGTTCCGCCTGATCTGGGGTTTCATCGGCGGCCATTGGTCGCGCTTCGCCAACTTCACCTACGCTCCCTCGTCGCTGTGGGCCCATCTCAGGGGACGGGCCCGACCCGAGCACCAGGTCGGTCACAGCCCGTTGGGGGCGCTCTCGGTGTTCGCGCTGTTGCTGATCCTGTTGGCACAAGTCGGCACAGGCCTCATGAGCGACGACGAAATCGCCTTCTTTGGGCCACTGGTGCGCTTCGTCTCCGGTGAGACCGTGTCCCTCGCCACCTGGTACCACAAGAACGTTGGCAAGTTCATCGTGTTCGCGCTCGTGGGCCTGCATTTGCTGGCCGTCGCTTATTACAAGTGGGGCAAGAAGCAAGGCCTGGTGCGGCCCATGGTCGTCGGGGACAAGCAGGTGCCCGTGCAGGTCCCGAGCGCGCGCGACACCGCCGTCACGCGCCTGCTGGCGCTGGTGCTGTTGGGCCTGTGCGCAGCAGCGGTCGGCTGGGTCGTGAGCCTGGGCAACGCATTCTGAATGCATGTCGACGCGGCTGTCGTATAGTGACAGCCACGCCACTGCCTGGGCTGCATGCCCGCTCTCTCGCCACCATGAACGACACCGGAGCCGCCGTGATCTCGCTGAGACCGGCCCAGTTTCCCGACGACGTACAGACCGTGCGCCAGCTGTTCCTGGACTACCAGGCCGGCCTGGACATCGACCTGTGCTTCCAGGGCTTCGAAGCCGAACTGGCCGAACTCCCTGGCGCCTACGCCGCACCCGCTGGCGCGCTGCTGCTGGCCTATGTGGACGGTGAGCCCGCCGGTTGCTGCGCGATGCGCCCGCTCTACAACACCGACCACCTCAACGCCTGCGAGATGAAGCGCCTGTTCGTGCGCCCCGCCTTCCGCGGCTTCGGCCTGGGCCGGCTGCTGGTGGAGCGCATCCTGACGGACGGCCAACTCGGCGGCTACACGACCATGCTGCTCGACACCCTGAGCGACATGGAAACCGCGCGCGCGCTGTACCAGGAGATGGGTTTCGTCGAGGTCGCGCCGTACTACCACAACCCGATTCCCGGGGCTCACTACCTCAAGGTCGATCTCTGATCCCACAATGCCTGCCGCATGGCGCCCGACAAAAAGCCGCCAGGTGTTGCCACCGGCGGCTTTTTCACTCCTTGGGGAATCAGACGCCGGCTTTGGCCTGACCCAACAAGGTACCTGCGTCGCTCACCTCAAACTTGCCTGGGGCTTCCACGTTCAAGGACTTGACCACACCGTCCTTGATCAGCATCGAATACCGGTTGCTCCGCAAACCCATGCCGCGGCCCGTCAGATCCAGCGTCAAACCCGTCGCCTTGGCGAAATCGGCGCTGCCATCGGCCAGCATGCGCACCTTGTCGCCCGTCTTCTGGTCGCGTGCCCAGGCCCCCATCACGAAGGCGTCGTTCACGCTCAGGCACCAGATCTCATCCACACCCGCCGCCTTGAGGTCGGCAGCGTGTTGCACATAACCCGGCACGTGCTTGGCGGAACAGGTCGGCGTGAACGCACCCGGCAGCGCGAACACCGCAATCGTCTTGCCTGCGGACACCTTCTGCACGTCCACCGGATTCGGGCCGATGCTGCAACCATTGCCCTCGACTTCGCTGTATTCCATCAGCGTGGCCGCCGGAATCTTGTCACCCACTTTGATCATGCTGTGCTCCTAGTTGTGTGGCCTGCAGGCCGTGGCTGAAAGGCCCTTTGTATCGGACCCCTGAAAAAGAAAAAGCGACCGAATTGTCGGTCGCTTTTCGAATTCGCGCCGCGAACGGCGCAATGAGGCTCAGACCAGCGCGGCCTTTTGCACCAGGCGCGTGGCGACCCAGTTCTTGGTCTTGGACAGCGGACGGCTTTCGGTGATCTCAATCACGTCGCCCGTCTTGTACTCGCCATTTTCGTCGTGCGCGTGGTACTTGCTCGACTTCGCCACGATCTTGTCGTACAGCTCGTGCTTCACACGGCGCTCCACCAGGACCGTCACGGTCTTGGCGCGCTTGTCGCTGACCACCTTGCCAACCAAGGTGCGCTTGAGGGATGTTTTAGCTTCCGTCATGGTCACTCCTTATTTGGCCGCGGCTGCGGCACGCTGCTTCTCGGCCAGGATGGTCTTGGCACGAGCGATCGCACGGCGGGTGTCACCCAGCGTGGCGTTGTTGTTCAGTTGTTGCGTGGCTTTTTGCATGCGCAGGCCGAAGTGGGCCTTTTGCAGCGACTTCACTTCGGCTTCGAGGCCGGCCACATCCTTTTGGCGCAGTTCAGTAGTTTTCATCTTGTGTTCTCCTGAATCACTGACCCAGCATGCGCGTCACGAACGTGGTGCGCAGCGGAAGTTTGGCGGCGGCCAGCGTGAACGCCTCACGCGCCAGTTGTTCTGGCACACCCACGATCTCGTAGAGCACTTTGCCGGGCTGAATTTCGGCCACGTAGTACTCCACCGAGCCCTTGCCGTTGCCCATACGGACTTCGGCGGGCTTGTTGGAGATCGGCTTGTCCGGGAACACGCGAATCCAGATGCGGCCGCCACGCTTCACGTGACGGGAGATCGCACGGCGTGCGGCCTCGATCTGGCGAGCCGTCAGACGACCGCGGTCGGTCGACTTCAGGCCGAAGTCGCCGAACGCGACGGTGGCGCCACTGGTGGCAACGCCGGTATTGCGGCCTTTTTGTTCTTTACGGAACTTGCGGCGAGCAGGTTGCAACATAGTTATTCTCCTTTGCCGTCCGCAGCTGCAGATGCGGGCGCGGCGTCTTTGCGAACGCGCTTAACGGCGGGTTTGGTTTCGGTGCCAGCGGTGGCTTCGGCAGGCTTGTCGCTGCCATCGGCCGGAGCGGCATTGGCGCCAGGGCGGCGAACCGCAGCGCGGGCAGGAGGACCTGCCGGACGCTCGCGGCGCGGACCACGCGGACGACGCTCTTCTTCCACACGCGGCTCAGCGACCACGGGCGCATCGTTGCGGCCCAGGGTGTCGCCCTTGTAGACCCAGACCTTGACACCGATGATGCCGTAAGTGGTCTTGGCTTCGGACGTGCCGTAGTCGATGTCGGCGCGCAGGGTGTGAAGCGGCACGCGGCCTTCGCGGTACCACTCGCAACGAGCGATTTCAATACCGTTGAGACGACCCGACGACATGATCTTGATGCCTTGTGCGCCAAGACGCATTGCGTTCTGCATCGCACGCTTCATGGCGCGGCGGAACATGATGCGCTTCTCGAGCTGCTGCGTGATGCTGTCGGCGATCAGCTTGGCATCGATTTCGGGCTTGCGCACTTCTTCGATGTTGACCGCAACCGGCACGCCCAACTTGGCAGCCAGTTCCTTCTTCAGCTTCTCGATGTCTTCGCCCTTCTTGCCGATCACCACGCCCGGACGTGCCGAGTAAATGGTGATGCGGGCGTTCTTGGCAGGACGCTCGATAACGACGCGCGAAACGGCGGCGTTCTTCAGCTTGCCCTTGAGGTACTCGCGCACCTTGACGTCTTCGGCGAGCATGCCGGCGAAGTCACGGTTGCTGGCGTACCAGCGGCTGGCCCAGTTGCGGGAAACTGCGAGGCGGAACCCGGTGGGGTTGATTTTTTGTCCCATATTCCTGTGACCTCTTCAGTTGCCAACCGTCACGTAGATGTGACACGTGGGTTTGCTGATGCGGTTGCCACGGCCTTTGGCGCGGGCCGAGAAACGCTTGAGCGTGGTGCCTTGTTCGACGTAGATGGTCTTGACCTTCAGTTCGTCGATGTCGGCGCCATCGTTGTGTTCAGCGTTGGCGATGGCGGACTCAAGAGCTTTCTTGACGATGCCAGCGGCCTTCTTCTGCGTGAACGCCAGGATGTTGAGGGCCTGGTCGACCTTCTTGCCACGAATCAGGTCAGCAACCAGTCGGCCTTTGTCGACCGAGAGGCGAACGCCTCGAACGATTGAACGGGTTTCCATGGTTAGTCCTTACTTCTTCGCTTTTTTGTCGGCCGGGTGGCCCTTGAACGTGCGCGTCAGCGAAAACTCGCCGAGCTTGTGTCCCACCATCTGATCGGTGATGTACACGGGCACGTGCTGCTTGCCGTTGTGCACGGCGATGGTCAAGCCGATGAAATCGGGCAGAACCATCGAGCGGCGCGACCAGGTCTTGACGGGCTTTTTGTCCTTGGTGGCTTGGGCTTTTTCAACCTTGGCCATCAAGTGGTGGTCGACAAATGGACCTTTTTTGAGTGAGCGAGTCATGTTGTCAACCCTTTACTTCTTGCGACGCGAGACGATCATCGACTGCGTGCGGCGGTTGTTGCGGGTGCGATAGCCCTTGGTCAGGTTGCCCCACGGATCCACCGGAGCGCGGCCTTCGCCGGTCTTGCCTTCACCACCACCGTGCGGGTGGTCGATCGGGTTCATCGCGGTACCGCGAACGGTCGGGCGGATGCCCATGTGGCGCTTCACACCGGCCTTGCCGAGTTGGCGCAGGCTGTGTTCCTGGTTGGACACTTCGCCGATGGTGGCGCGGCAATCCACATGGACCTTGCGCACTTCGCCAGAGCGCATGCGCACCTGGGCGTAGATGCCTTCACGGGCCAGCAGCACGGCCGAGGCGCCAGCGGAACGGGCGATTTGCGCGCCCTTGCCGACCTGCAGCTCGATGCAGTGGATGGTCGAACCGACCGGGATGTTGCGGATTGGCAGGGTGTTGCCCACGCGAATCGGCGACTCCGAACCAGACAGCAGGGTCGCGCCCACTTCAACGCCACGGGGGGCGATGATGTAGCGGCGCTCGCCATCGGCGTAGCACATCAGTGCGATGTGTGCCGTGCGGTTCGGGTCGTACTCGATCCGCTCGACCTTGGCAGGAATACCGTCCTTGTCACGGCGGAAATCGACCACGCGGTAGTGGTGCTTGTGACCACCGCCCTTGTGACGGGTGGTGATGTGACCGTTGTTGTTGCGGCCAGCCTTCTGGAACTGAGGTTCCAGCAGCGGCGCAAAACCCGCACCCTTGTGCAACTGGTCACGCGTGACCTTCACCATGCCGCGACGGCCTGGTGAAGTCGGTTTCATCTTGATGACTGCCATGATTAAACGCCCTCCCCGCCGAAGTTCAGCTCTTGACCCGGCATCAGCGTCACGTAGGCCTTGCGGACGTGGTCGCGACGACCAACGGTCTTGCCAAAGCGCTTGGACTTGCCCTTCTGGTTGAGCACGGAAACGCCCTTGACCTGCACCTTGAACATCAGTTCAACGGCGGCCTTGATCTCGGGCTTGGAGGCATCGCGCAACACCTTGAACATCACGGCGTTGGTTTGCTCGGCGACCTGGGTGGCCTTCTCGGACACGATCGGTGCCACGAGGACCTGCATCAGGCGACCTTCGTCGTATTTTGTGACGCTCATGCGAACATCTCCTTGAGCTGGTCGATCGCCGCCTTGGTGACGATGACCTTCTTGTAATGCACCAGCGACAGCGGATCGGCGTAACGCGGCTCGACCACCAGCACGTTGGGCAGGTTGCGCGAAGCCAGGTACAGGTTCTCGTCGACTTCCTCGGCGATCACCAGAACCGATTGCAGGTTCATGGCCTTGAACTTGTCGGCCAGCTGCTTGGTCTTGGGCGAATCCACCTTCATGGAGTCGACCACGGCCAGACGGCCTTCACGCACCAGTTGCGAGAAGATCGACGCCATACCGGCGCGGTACATCTTCTTGTTGAGCTTCTGGGTGAAATTCTCGTCGGGGCTGTTCGGGAAAATGCGACCGCCTCCGCGCCACAGCGGGGAAGACGTCATACCGGCGCGAGCGCGACCGGTGCCTTTTTGCTTGAACGGCTTCTTGGTCGAGTGCTTGACCATCTGACGGTCTTTTTGCGCACGCGTACCTTGACGGGCATTTGCCTGGTAAGCCACCACGAGTTGGTGGATCAGGGCTTCGTTGTAGTCGCGACCAAACACGGTCTCAGGCACATCCACGTTGGACGAGGCCTGGCCTTGGTCGTTCAGGAGTTCAACTTGCATCAGTTTGCTCCCTTGCCGGATTTGGCCTTGATGGCGGGACGCACGGTCACGAAACCGCCGTTGGAGCCAGGAACGGCACCACGAATCATGAGCAGCTGACGGGTTTCGTCCACACGCACGATGTCGAGGTTCTGAATGGTCTTGGTCACATCGCCCATGTGCCCGGTCATCTTCTTACCGGGGAACACGCGACCCGGATCCTGGGCCATGGAGATGGAGCCCGGCACGTTGTGCGAACGGCTGTTGCCGTGCGACGCGCGCTGCGAGCTGAAGTTGTGGCGCTTGATGGTGCCGGCGAAGCCTTTACCGATTGAAGTACCTTGCACGTCCACCTTCTGACCCGCCGCGAAGATCGCGTTGGGGGCCACCACGGCACCGGGCTGGTACTGGGCAGCGACGTCGGAGGCGACGCGGAATTCCTGGATGATTTCACCCGCTTCAACACCGGCCTTCGCCAGGTGGCCCGCTTCGGGCTTGGTCACGCGGGAGGCACGGCGGGCACCAAAGGTGACCTGCAGCGCATCGTAGCCGTCATGGGCCAGGGTTTTGACCTGTGTCACACGGTTGTTAGACACATCGACCACCGTGACAGGCACTGCGTCCCCATCATCGGTGAACAGACGCATCATGCCCACCTTGCGACCCAACAACCCGAGGGAGTTGCTAAGACTCATTGTTTTCTCCGTTCCCGACTTCAATTGGCCGGGGCTGATGGTGCGGAACCGAGGTTCCGCGCTAAGGGCCGAAGACTGAAGTCCACGGCACCACGAAATCTCCGACCAGAAGTCGGAAAGCCCGCCAGTATACCCGGCGGGCCTCTTCTCTGCAAGCGCAGCTGGGGAATTAGCCGGCCGCGCTCAAGCTGAGGGTTACTGCAGCTTGATTTCGACGTCCACGCCTGCCGGCAGGTCGAGCTTCATCAAGGCGTCAACCGTCTTGTCGGTCGGGTCCACGATGTCCATCAGACGCTGGTGCGTGCGGATCTCGAGCTGGTCGCGGCTGGTCTTGTTGACGTGCGGGGAGCGCAGGATGTCGAAGCGCTTCATGCGGGTCGGCAGGGGCACGGGGCCCTTGACGATCGCGCCGGTGCGCTTGGCGGTGTCAACGATCTCGGCGGCCGAACTGTCAATCAACTTGTAGTCGAAGGCCTTGAGGCGGATGCGGATTTTTTGCTTGGTGGACATGCCCGCTCCTTACGCGATGATTTTTGCAACGACGCCGGCGCCGACGGTGCGACCGCCTTCGCGGATGGCAAAGCGCAGGCCTTCTTCCATGGCGATCGGGGCGATCAGCTTGACCGTGATCGACACGTTGTCACCCGGCATCACCATTTCCTTGCCTTCGGGCAGCTCGATCGAGCCGGTCACGTCGGTCGTGCGGAAGTAGAACTGCGGACGGTAGTTGTTGAAGAACGGCGTGTGACGGCCACCTTCGTCCTTGGACAGCACGTACACCTCACCGGTGAAGTGCGTGTGCGGCTTGATCGAGCCGGGCTTGCACAGCACCTGGCCGCGCTGCACGTCTTCGCGCTTGGTGCCGCGCAGCAGGATACCGACGTTGTCGCCAGCCTGGCCCTGGTCCAGCAGCTTGCGGAACATTTCCACGCCCGTGCAGGTGGTCTTCTGGGTGGTGGAGATACCGACAATTTCGATTTCCTCACCAACCTTGACAATACCGCGCTCGATACGGCCGGTCACCACGGTGCCGCGACCCGAGATGGAGAACACGTCTTCCACAGGCATCAGGAAGGCACCGTCCACCGCGCGCTCGGGCGTGGGGATGTAGGTGTCCAGCGCGTCGGCCAGCTTCATGATGGCTTCTTCACCCAGCTTGCCCTTGTCGCCTTCGAGGGCGAGCTTGGCCGAGCCGTGGATGATGGGGGTGGCGTCGCCCGGGAAGTCGTACTTGTCCAGGAGTTCGCGCACTTCCATTTCGACAAGCTCAAGCAGCTCGGCGTCGTCGACCATGTCGCACTTGTTCAGGAACACGATGATGTAAGGCACGCCGACCTGACGGGCCAGCAGGATGTGCTCACGGGTCTGGGGCATGGGGCCGTCAGCGGCCGAGCACACCAGAATGGCGCCGTCCATCTGGGCGGCACCGGTGATCATGTTCTTGACGTAGTCGGCGTGACCAGGGCAGTCCACGTGGGCGTAGTGGCGGTTGGCCGTTTCGTATTCCACGTGCGCGGTGTTGATGGTGATGCCGCGGGCCTTTTCTTCGGGCGCCGCATCGATCTGGTCGTAGGCCTTGGCTGCACCGCCGAACTTGGCCGCCAGCACCGTCGTGATCGCCGCCGTCAGCGTCGTCTTGCCATGGTCAACGTGACCAATCGTGCCCACGTTCACGTGCGGCTTGGTCCGCTCAAATTTCTCTTTTGCCATTTTTCAATTCCTAAAGAACAAACCCGTGTCACGGTTTAAGGTCTGCACCACACTGCTGGATCGCCCCGCACGGGGACAGGGCGGCGCGTGGTCGCAGACCGGCTTATTTACTTGGCGCGTGCAGCCACGATGGCTTCGGCCACGTTGCGCGGCGCTTCGGAGTAGTGCTTGAACTCCATCGTGTACGTGGCACGACCTTGCGACATCGAGCGCAACGTGGTCGAGTAGCCGAACATTTCGGACAGGGGCACTTCTGCCTTGATGGCCTTGCCGCCACCGACCATGTCTTCCATGCCCTGCACCATGCCGCGGCGGCTGGACAAATCGCCCATCACGTTGCCGGCGTAATCTTCAGGCGTTTCCACTTCCACGGCCATCATGGGCTCCAGGATGACCGGGCTGGCCTTCTTGCAACCTTCCTTGAAGCCGAAGATGGCAGCCATCTTGAACGCCATTTCCGACGAGTCCACGTCGTGGTACGAGCCGAAGTGCAGCGTGACCTTGACGTCCACCACAGGGAAGCCAGCCAGCACGCCAGCGTTGAGAGCTTCGATCACGCCCTTTTCCACCGCCGGGATGTACTCGCGCGGCACCACACCGCCCTTGATGGCGTCGACGAATTCGAAGCCCTTACCGGCCTCATTGGGCTCAACCTTGAACACGACGTGGCCGTACTGGCCCTTGCCGCCAGACTGGCGCACGAACTTGCCTTCGGCATCCTCCACCGTTTTGCGGATCGTTTCGCGGTAAGCCACCTGGGGTTTGCCCACGTTGGCCTCCACACCGAATTCGCGCTTCATGCGGTCGACGATGATTTCCAGGTGCAGCTCGCCCATGCCGGAAATGATGGTCTGGCCGGACTCTTCGTCGGTTTTGACACGGAACGAAGGATCTTCAGAGGCCAGGCGCTGCAGTGCAATGCCCATCTTTTCCTGGTCGACCTTGGTCTTGGGTTCCACGGCCTGCGCAATCACAGGCTCGGGGAAGACCATGCGCTCAAGCATGATGATGGCGTCCGGATCGCACAGGGTTTCACCCGTCGTGACGTCCTTCAGGCCCACGCAGGCTGCGATGTCGCCGGCGCGGATTTCTTCCACTTCCAGACGGTTGTTGGCGTGCATCTGCACGATACGGCCGATGCGTTCTTTTTTCCCCTTGACAGGGTTGTAAACCGAGTCGCCCTTCTTGAGCACGCCGGAGTACACGCGCACGAACGTGAGCTGCCCCACGTACGGGTCGGTCATCAGCTTGAACGCCAGAGCGGACAGCTTCTCGTCGTCGGCAGCCCTGCGCGAGGTAGGCGCTTCGTTGTCATCGGTGCCGCCGACCGGTGGAATGTCCACCGGCGAAGGCAGGAAGTCGATCACGGCGTCGAGCATGCGCTGCACGCCCTTGTTCTTGAAGGCGGTGCCGCACAGCATCGGCTGGATTTCGGTGGCCAGCGTGCGCGCACGGATGCCTTGCTTGATCTCAGCTTCCGTCAGGTCGCCTTCTTCAAGGTACTTGTTCATCAGCTCTTCGCTGGACTCAGCGGCGGCCTCGAGCATCTTCTCGCGCCATTCCTTGGCTTGCGCCTGCAGTTCGGCCGGGATCTCCTGAAACTCGAACTTCATGCCCTGGGATGCTTCGTCCCAGATGATCGCCTTCATCTTGATGAGGTCGACCACGCCCTTGAAGTTGTCTTCGGCGCCGATAGGGATCACGATCGCCACCGGGTTGGCCTTCAGGCGCAGCTTCATCTGGTCATAGACCTTGAAGAAGTTGGCGCCGGTGCGGTCCATCTTGTTCACGAAGGCCAGACGCGGCACCTTGTACTTGTTGGCCTGACGCCAGACGGTTTCCGACTGCGGCTGCACACCACCCACGGCGCAATACACCATGCAGGCGCCGTCCAGCACGCGCATGGAACGTTCCACCTCGATGGTGAAGTCCACGTGGCCGGGGGTGTCGATGATGTTGAAGCGGTGCTCGGGGTAGGACAGGTCCATGCCCTTCCAGAAGCAGGTGGTGGCGGCAGACGTGATCGTGATACCACGCTCCTGCTCCTGCTCCATCCAGTCCATGGTGGCAGCGCCATCGTGAACTTCGCCGATCTTGTGGTTCACACCGGTGTAGAACAGGATGCGTTCGGTGGTGGTGGTCTTGCCGGCATCGATGTGCGCGGAAATACCGATGTTGCGATAACGCTCAAGGGGCGTGGTGCGGGACATGGAAATACTCCGAAAAGGGATCGAGCCCGCCACCCTGGAAGGGAATGCGGGCTCTCGGTTCTGGATGCTCTATCGAGCGGTGGCCGGGATCAGAAGCGGAAGTGGCTGAACGCCTTGTTGGCTTCGGCCATGCGGTGCACTTCATCACGCCGCTTCATGGCGCCGCCTCGGCCTTCGGTGGCCTCGATCAACTCATTGGCCAGGCGCAAGGCCATGGACTTCTCGCTGCGCTTGCGGGCAGCTTCCTTGATCCAGCGCATGGACAGGGCCAGACGACGCACGGGACGGACTTCAACCGGCACCTGGTAGTTGGCACCGCCCACGCGGCGGGACTTCACTTCCACCATGGGCTTGACGTTGTTGATCGCGACCGAGAAGATTTCGACCGGATCTTTGCCGCTCTTCTTCTCGATCTGCTCGAGCGCGCCATAAATGATGCGCTCAGCGACTGCTTTCTTGCCGCCTTCCATGATCACGTTCATGAACTTGGAGAGCTCGACATTGCCGAACTTGGGATCCGGCAGGATTTCACGTTTAGGGACTTCGCGACGACGTGGCATTTTTTCACCTCATATTGCTTCAGTTGGCACCTTTTCAGGGGCCGCGAGAGCCATGCAAAGCTCTCACTTACTCGACCCGCACGGACAATTCCGTGTTGTGGGCCACTGCGCTTGAACCACCTGCCAGGCGGCACAAACACCGGAAATTTCGAACGATCAGGCCTTCTTGGGGCGCTTGGCACCGTACTTGGAGCGCGACTGCTTGCGGTCTTTCACGCCTTGCAAGTCGAGCGAACCGCGCACGATGTGGTAACGCACACCGGGCAAGTCCTTGACACGACCACCGCGGACCAGCACGACGCTGTGTTCCTGGAGGTTGTGGCCTTCACCGCCGATGTAGGAAATGACCTCAAAACCGTTGGTCAGGCGCACCTTGGCGACTTTACGCAGAGCGGAGTTGGGCTTCTTGGGAGTCGTGGTGTACACACGGGTGCACACACCGCGACGCTGCGGAGAGTTTTCCATGGCCGGGCTCTTGGACTTGGTCTTTTCGACCTCCCGGCCGTGGCGCACGAGTTGATTGATGGTTGGCATTAAAACGTCCCTAAACGTTTGAAAAAAGCGAAAACGAAAACTCCTCGGAAGATTCCGAAAAGCCCTCTACTGTAGCACGCGGCCGAACTCAGGACAATCGCGAACCCGGCCGCCGCCATGCAGGCGAGGCAGGAATCACTGAATCCAGAGGCGGATGGCGTCCCAAGCACGGCCCAAGATGCCGCTTTCCTCAACCGTTTCCAGCACGGTGAGGGGGATTTCGGCGACTGGCGCGCCATTGGCCAGGGTCACACGCAATGTGCCCACGGATTGGCCGCGCAACAGCGGGGCGACCAGTGGCTCAGGACGGGTCACCTCGGACTTGAGTTTGGCACCCTCACCCGCCGGGACCGACACCACAACGCCCTCGGCGCGGCCCAGGCGCACCTGCTCGGCCTTGCCCTTCCAGATTCGGGGGGTGGCCACCGGCTGCCCCACGGGGATGAGCCTTACCGCATCGAACGCCGTGTAACCCCAGTTGAGGAGCTTTTGACTTTCGGCCGCCCTTGCGTTTTCGCTGGATGCACCCAGCAGCACGCTGACCAGGCGCCGCTGGCCTTGTGCGCCCTCGCCCAATCCGGGTACCTGGCGGCGCGCCGTGGCGACCAGGCAGTAGCCCGCGGCGCTGGTGTGACCGGTTTTCAAGCCGTCCACGCTGGGGTCACGGAACAGCAACAGGTTGCGATTGGTGTCGTTGGCCGCTGGCGTGCCAGGGTAGCGGTAACGCTGGATGGAGTAGTACGGCACGTACTGAGGGAAGTCCACCATCAGTCGCGTGGCCAGCGTGGCCAGGTCGCGCGCCGTGGTTGTGTGTCCAGCTTCAGTCAAGCCCTCGACGTTGCGATAGCTCGTGGCTGCCATGCCCAGGGCTTTGGCCTGTTCGTTCATGAGTTGCACGAACCGCTCGACCGAGCCTGCGACGCCTTCGGCCAAGGCCACTGTCGCGTCGTTGCCCGACTGCACGATCATTCCCTTGATCAGGTCTTCAACCGGCACCTGCATCTTGGGGTCGATGAACATGCGAGATCCGGGCATTTTCCAGGCGCGCTCGCTGACACCGAAGGTCTGCGTGAGACTTATCTTGCCGGACTTGAGCGCATCGAAGACCAGGTAGGCGGACATGAGCTTGGTCAACGAAGCGGGCTCGACGGCCTGGTCCGGGTTCTTGGACGCGAGGACCTGACCCGACGTGACATCAAGCAGGAGATAGGCTCGCGCAGCCACTTCTGGGGCCACCGGCATCTGAGCCAGAGCGGGCAACGCCACACCCAGGGCAACGCCCCATGACAACACCATCCGAGAGAAAAATCGACGCAACAGAATCAAGTCCTTCAATTAAAAAACGGAGCGCTTGCGCGCAGTCAGGCTTGCAGGTGACGCAATGCCAGATCCCGCAACAACGGTAGCTGTCCATGGAAAAAATGCCCCCCGCCAGGCACCACCAACACGGGCAGCGACTGGGGGCGCGCCCAGTCCATGACCGCCGATAGAGGGACCGTGTCATCCTGCTCGCCGTGAATGACCAAGCTACGGCCATGGAGTTCCGCGGGGATGGGTGCCACATCAAACCGGCTGGCTGCGGTGCCCACCAGCACGACGCGATCGATGCTGCGCGCCGCATGCAGCCGGGCAACAGCGTGGCTGGTGACAAATGCGCCAAACGAAAAACCGCAGAGGCACAGCGGGCCCGAGGGCGCCTGGGCGGCCGTCACCGCAAGCAGGTCATCCAGCTCGCCCCGACCTTCGTCATACACACCCTCGCTCTGACCCACACCACGGAAATTGAAACGCACAGCAACCCAACCGCTCTGCACGCAGGCTCGCGCCAGCGTCTGGACCACTTTGTTGGTGAACGTGCCACCGTGCAAGGGATGGGGGTGGGCGATCACTGCCGTGCCGTGGACCTCGCCAGAAGGGCGGTCGATCGCGACTTCCAGTGAGCCCACAGGGCCCGCCACGCTGAGAAATTCGGTCTGCGCGTTCATGGGCGCCGCTCAGCGCCCCACGTCCGCCGGCGTCAAAAGTCGCTGCACGACGACACCGTCGCGCAAATGTGATTGCACGATTTCATCGATGTCCTGCTCGTCCACATAGCTGTACCAGACAGCTTCCGGGTAGACCACGGCGATCGGGCCGCCCGCGCAGCGGTCCAGGCACCCGGCCTTGTTCACCCGCACCTTGCCCACCCCCGTCAAGCCCAGCGCTTTGGCCTGCGACTTGCAGCGGTCAAACGCGTCCTGCGCCCGATGCTGGGCGCAGGACGCCTCGCCTCCGTCCCGCTGATTCAAGCAAAAGAAGATGTGCCGCTCGTAGTAGGACTTGTTTTCACTCATGGCGGAATTTTAGTGGCGGGGCTCGACGAGCGAGCCACCGCGCGCAAACCGAAGACCAGCGCAGCGAATGGCCACAGCCATCCGAGCCACTGGGACAAGCCGTGAAAACGAATGAACCGCCCCTGCTCCCACACTTCCAGCGATTGCACGAAATACGGGCTGTCGGGCGCCTGATTCAACAGCGTGAGCGACACCGCCAAAGCCAACAGCATCACCACCGTGCACAGTCGACGCGGCAGGCCCAGCATGCCCAGGCCGGCCAACAACGCGACGCCCATCCCCAGAGCAGCCTGTGGCGTGATCCAGGCCCAGGCATGGGTCGGGCCGTAGGTGAGCGCGGCCGACAGGCCGGCGGCCACAAATGCACAGAGAAACAATGCGAGCATGAAAGCGCTGCGGCGAACGACCGAACGCATCTCGGCATAACCCATGAGCAGCGGGGACAACAGGCACAGCGCCACGCAAAAGGCCTCGGCCAGCGGACTCAGTGGATCGGGCGTTTCCAACCGCAAAGGCAACCAGGTGAGGAACGGCGTGTCTTCCAACAAGGCGACCAGGCCCGACTCCAGCCGATCCAGCACCTGCCCCAATCCGAACGGCACCGAGACCGGATACAGCAGAGCGAACGGCCACAAGGCCAACAGCACGAGGCTTCCATGGGCGGTCGGCTCAAACCAGTTGGCGCGGAACTGGCTCCAGCGCCGCAAGATGCCAATGCGCTCCATCACCCAGGCGCAGACCACCCCCGCCGCCGCACCAGCGCCGTTGAGCGCAAAGTCGACGTTGGATGGCACGCGCATCGGCAAGTAGTTCTGCAGGGTTTCCACCGCCAAGGACAACAGCGTGGGCAAGGCAAACGCCAGCCACCACGACCATCGCCCCAGGTCTGAGCGCAGCATCGCCAGACTCAGCAGGAAACCCAGTGGGGCATAACCGAGCAGATTGGACGCCACATCAAAGCCCGTCCAGTACTGCGGCAGTGGCGCCTGCAAAAAAGCCAGCGGCGAAACGCCCTGCACCCGCCACCCGCTGAAGGGGTACAGGCTGGCGTAAACCACCAACCCGGCAAACAACAGTGCCAGTGGCCAGGCGGACGAACGGGTTTTCAAGGCATCAGAAGGGCTTGACCACCACCAGCACCACAATGGCCACCAGCAGGATCACGGGCAATTCGTTGAACCAGCGGTACCAGGTGTGGCTGCGCCGGTTGCGGCCTTGCGCAAAATGACGCAAAGTCGCGGCGCAAGCGTGGTGGTAGCCCAGCACCAGGGCCACCGCAGCCAGTTTGGCGTGCATCCAGCCCTGCCCGGAGCCGCGACCGATGCCGTAGCCAAGCCAAAGCCAGAGCCCCAAACCCAACGCCGGCACCGCCAGCAAGGTCGTGAAGCGCAGCAGTTTGCGCGCCATGAGAAGCAGGCGCTCACGCTCGGCCACGCTTTCAGGCGGCACCATGGCCAGGTTTACGAAGATGCGCGGCAGGTAAAACAAACCGGCAAACCAGCTGGCCACGAAAATGATGTGGAAGGACTTGACCCAGAGCATGGCGGCAGTGTAGCCCGGGGGGTCAAGATGAGGGTCAACGCCCCACGCAGTGCTGATGGCACAAAAAAAAACCCGGCCTTTCGGGCCGGGTTCGGAAGCCTTTTTGCTGTCACACACTAAGGCACCCGCTCAGGGAGGAAAAGCGGGGAGTCGACCTTTCGGAAGACTCGGAAGAAATGTTACACCAGTTATATGGAAAAACCAAGTGACCCTGTCAATCCTGACATTGATTTTTTGTGACATTTGATGTAACTCGAACGATTACGTCATCTTGGCAAGTTCAAACATGATGGCTGTGCCCAAAGCTTCGCGGATATTGCCTCGCCCCACCTTGGCCATGGAGAACTCGCCAAACCCCGACATGTCAAAGGAACTGTCGTCCGGTGAAATTTCGACAAAGGGAAACTCGAACACGTCGCGCAGCAACTCGCGACGGAACTGGTCGAATCCGTAATCCTTGACGTCGGCGTCGACGACGATGAGGTTGGGCATGCGCGACGCAATCGCTTGGCGCGCCTGATCAAAGTCGACCACGCTGTCCGACAAGATGCCGATCTCGCGCAGCGCGTCGCGCACATCGGCCCGGATCTGCAGCGCAGGGGAGATTGTGAGCACATACACACTAGCGAGGGTCTTGAACATGGACGATTGGTTGTCCGAGAAGTCCACGGCCGAAATGCCGTCCACCGCTTGCACAGTACGCGTGAACATCGCCGTGAAATGCACTCCGTCTTCGGTCATCTGACGGTCGATTTCAATGCCGCCGGCGGCCAGGGCAATCTGGCGCACCAACATCCAGCTCAGGCTGTCCATGGAGGCGCTGCTGGAAGGCGGTGTGCCGTCATTGGAGACGCGCAGTTGGAGACGTGCGTACTCTGGCCATGTGTTGAGGTCCAGACGCACATCGATGTGGTTGCCAAAAGGTATTCCCCATTCGACCACCGCGCTGACGAACGTGTGGGCCACGGTCGGATCTATCAGGACTTCGATCGATTTGAGTTTGCGCCGCAGCTCAATGCCGAGGATGGCCAGGTCCTTCTTGCGCTCCTGCAACACGCCTTCGACCAGTTTGGCCATGCAGATGCGCTCGTGCGACTGCCGAATGCGCCCGCCATAAAAGCGGTGGATCTGCTGGGCGCCGATCCCCGAAAGCTTGATGCGGTCCGTAGGGATGCTGAGCATGAGGTGCTCTTGCTTGCTGATGCTTCCTTTGCTTAGCAACAAATCGATGGTGTTCTGCAGCGCGTTGGCGCCTTCGGTCACTTGATCGGCGAGCCCGGACAGCAGCGTCGGCCAATGATCGTCCAGCGACCATGACTCGGCTTCTTTGGTGTTGGGCTTGGTGTGCGCGACAGTGCTCACGCTGGGCTTTTTGGTAGTCAACATGTTCGTACAGAGGAGGTTGCGGCGTTGCAGGCCTCAATGCGCCGACAGGTAACAGAATGTGTCGCACAAGAATACCGCCATTGCCGGTGGAGTAGAAAGAACTAACACCCAGTATTTTCTTATTACTGTGTACTTCTTCGCAACCTTTGTTGATTTTTGCACTGCACACATCTACTAAAAGTTGTACATCAACCCGTGGCATCAGACGGCCGAGATGGCCAAAGTGGGTGTGTTTGCCACAATACGCCCATGCATCCACCTGCCCCCTACCCCTCAAACCGCCCCCGCCGCCTGCGCCGGGATGCTTTCACCCGTGACCTGGTGCGCGAACACCGCCTCCATGCGAGCGATCTGATTTACCCGGTGTTCGTGCAGGACGGCCAGAACCAGCGCGAGGCGGTGGCGTCGATGCCTGGCGTCGAACGACTGAGTCTGGACTTGCTGCTGCCCGTGGCAGAGGACTGCGTGGCGCTGGGGATTCCCGTGATGGCGCTGTTCCCGGTGATCGACCCGTCGCTGAAAACGCCCGATGGCCAGGAGGCGCTGAACCCGGACGGCCTGGTGCCGCGCGTGGTGCGTGAAATAAAACAACACTTCCCACAACTCGGCGTGATGACCGATGTGGCGCTAGACCCGTACACCAGCCATGGCCAGGACGGCGTGCTCGACGAGCACAACTACATCCTGAACGACCCCACGGTGGAAATCCTGGTGAAGCAGGCGCTCACACAAGCGCAAGCTGGTGTGGACATTGTGGCGCCGAGCGACATGATGGACGGCCGCGTGGGCGCCATCCGCACCGCGCTGGAGGCACAGGGCCTGGTACACACGCGCATCATGGCTTACAGCGCCAAGTACGCCAGCGCCTTCTACGGACCGTTCCGCGATGCGGTGGGCTCGGCGACCAACCTGGGCAAGGCCGACAAGAAGGTCTACCAGATGGACCCCGGCAATACCAACGAAGCCCTGCGCGAAGTGGCGCTGGACCTGGCCGAAGGGGCCGACATGGTGATGGTCAAGCCCGGCATGCCGTACCTGGACATCGTGCGCCGCGTGAAGGACAAATTCGCCGTGCCGACCTTTGCCTACCAGGTGAGCGGCGAGTACGCGATGCTCAAGGCGGCGGCCCTCAATGGCTGGCTGGACCACGATGCCGTGATGATGGAGAGCCTGCTGGCCTTCAAGCGCGCGGGCGCCGACGGCGTGCTGACCTATTTCGCGCGCGACGCCGCCCGGCTGCTGCGCGGCTGAAGCCCAACATGCGCATCTTTCGCGTTCTGCCCTCCGGCGCCAGCGAAATCGACAGCCTGCCGACGTCGCTGGACGCCCAAGGCTACCTCTGGATCGCCTGCGGGCGGCGCGAGTTCGAGCTGGAACAGGCGCGCATCCAGGCCACGCTGCAGTCGCTTGCGGGCACCACGCTGGTCGACCTGCACATCTCGGACCTGCTCAACAACCAGTTGCCGTCGCACTACGACTACACGTCGAAGTACGACATTCTGGTGTTCCGGCGGTTGGCGGCCGGCCAAAGCGAGACCGATCTGGCGCAGCCCGGCGCAGTGCTCACGCAGTCGCTCAAGCGCGGCGGCCCACCGGTGTTGCGGCGCATCGACACCAGCCCGGTGGGCTTTGCGGTGTTTGACAGGGTGCTGCTCACGGTGCATCCCGCCGGCTGCCAGGTGTTGGAGCAATACGCCACGCGCCTGCTCTCATCGACGGCGGTGGCCACGCGCGTGACCGGCGTGCACTTGCCACCGAGCCCTGCCGATCTGATGCTGCGCATCGTCAACCAGATGGTCGACGGCTACCTGGAGTTGCGCCGCGAGCTCACGCGCCAGCTCGACCACTGGCAGACCGAGTTGCTGCAACCCAAGGGTCGCTTCAGCAACTGGAGCTCGCTGCTGGATGCGCGGATTTCCCTGCACCAGCTCGACGAGATCTGCGAAGACCAGCGTTCAGCGATCCAGGACTGGATCGAATCGCTGTCGACCTGGGAACCCAACGAGACCAACGGCGGGCAACGCGGACTGGAGTTGCTCAAGGTGCGCTCGCGCGACGTGCTGGAACACATCGAACGCGTGGTGCACCACGTGCGCCGCCTGGAGCAGAACGCCGAGACGGCCGTTCAGATGCATTTTTCGGCGCAGAGCAACCGCACCAACGACATCATGCGCACGCTCACCGCGCTCACCGCCATCTTCCTGCCGCTGAACCTGATCGCCGGCATCTTTGGCATGAACTTCCAGTTCATTCCGTTGTTGCACCAGCAGACCGGCTTCTGGTGGGCCATCGGTTCCATGGCGCTGACCGCGGTGGTGCTGGGCGTGCTGTTCTGGCGCAAGCGCTACCTGGTGCGCACGTCCTCCGGGCGTTGAGCGTTCAGATGAAGGGAGCGCTCAGGCCTTCGTTGGCCAGCACCCGCTGCACGGCCGGGCGCTCCAGGACACGCCGCAAATAGGGACCAAGATGCGCCCGGTCGCGCGCGGGTGCGTTGGGGAAATTGCGCGTCCAGCGGCACAGCGTGAACACGTACGCGTCGAGCAGGGTGAAGGCTTCGCCCATGAACCACGGACCGCCGTGGCGCGCAAGTTCGGCGTCGAGCTGGTCGAGCAGCGGCCCCACGCGCGCCTGGGCGTTGCGCTGCACTTGCGCCGCCACGTCCGTGTTGCCGGTGTCCGCCCAGCGCTCGGGATAGAAGTAGACGATGAGCGTGGCCTGCAGCGTGTTCGTCATCCACATGAGCCATTTGTAGGCATGGGCGCGGTCGCGCGTGTCCATCGGCGGCATCAGCCGGGCCTCCGGGTGCGTGTCGCTCAGGTGCAGGCAGATGGCGGCGGTTTCGTACAGCACGAGGTCGCCCTCGACGAGCACGGGGATCAGGCCGTTCGGGTTGAGCGCGAGGTACGCGGGCGTCTTGTGCCCACCGTTCTGTTTGTCGACCAGCACGCGTTCGTAAGGCGCGCCGATTTCTTCGAGCAGGATGTGCGGCACCATGGAGGCGGTGCTGGGGGCGAAGTGGAGCTGGATCATGTTCAGGGTTTGGGCGTGGCCACGCCAAAGAGTTTCGCGCCATTGTCCCAGGCGATGCGCCGCGCCACGTTCGCGGGCAGTCCGCCGAGCCAGGTGCGGTAGCCCTTCATGAGTTCGTCGTAGTGCTGCCAGCGCTGGTTGATCCAGGTGTCCGAGCCGATCAGGAAACGGTCGGGGTACTTGAGCAGCAGCGCACGCCATTCGGGGCAGAGCTGACCGTCGGTGCAGGTCAGACCCGGGCGGTAGGACAGCTCGCCCATCAGGCGCGGATAACGCGCGAAGAGTTCGTCCACACGCGGAGCAGGCGTGCCACCGATGCCGGTGTGCGCCCAGATCAGCAGCGACTTCTGGCCTTTGGACGGCGTGTTCGCCATCAGCAGGTCGATGGCCGCGTCGTCCACGTGCGCGAGGATCGCCAGGTCTTTTTCTTCGGCCAGCGCCATGAGCTGCCTGGCCACCGGGCCGTTGGCGTTGGCGCTGTCGTAGAGATGGAACTCACCCAGACCACGGTAGGGGCCGGCGGGCGTGCCTTGCTTCAATTCGGCGTTCACCATGTCGACGATGGTCGGGTCGCGGAACCAGTTGTTGTAGTCGGCGCGGTCGCGGTACAGGCGCACGAAGGGCACCACCGCCACACCGGCCTTGCGCGTCTGCTCGCGCGCGCTGGCCAGCGCCTTGGTGCCATCGTTGGGCCGCGAGTTGGCGACGACGGCGCGCACGCCGTTGCGCTGCATGCGGTCGAGCACGTCGGCCATGGGGTGCGGGCAGCCCGGAGCGGGCGTGTCGTGCGTGCAGGCTTCGTTGTTGTAGTGCAGGTGGGCGTCGAACAGCGGGCCGCGGTAGTCGGCTGCTACCGCGGCCGAGCCAGCACCGATCAGCAGGCCCAACGACGCAACCGCGCGCCACATGGCATCACGCGATGTGTTGTGCGAAGAACGCCAGCGTGCGTTCGCGCGCGAGCTTGGCCGCGGCTTCGTTGTACGAGCCACGCTGGTCGCAGTTGAAGCCGTGGTTGGCATCGTAAAGGTGCACGGTCACGCCGGGTTGCGCCTTCTTGAAGGCTTCCACCGTGTCGAGCGGAATCCAGTGGTCTTGTTCGCCGAAATGCACCATCACCGGCACGGTCGGCTTGCGGGTAGGTTCCTCGCCGACGGTCATGCCACCGCCGTAGTAAGGCGCGGCGGCGGCCAGCCCCTTGAGCTGGCTGGCCGAGCGCCAGGTGAGCAGACCGCCCCAGCAGTAGCCCACGATGCCGACCTTGCCGGCCTGCGCGGCGTGGTCGATGGCGGCCTGGATGTCGGGCATCACCCCGGGTGCGGGCAAACCTTCCACCGCAGCCTTCAGCTCCATGCCGGCCTTCATGTCGGCCTCGGTGTAGCCGAGTTCCACGCCTTGCTTGACCCGGTGGAAGGTGGCGGGCGCGACCGCGAGGTAACCCTCTGCCGCGTACCCGTCGGCCACCGAGCGGATGTGCGAGTTCACGCCGAAGATTTCCTGCAGCACCACCACGGCGCCACGCGGCTTTCCGGCGGGCTGCGCCACGTAGGCGGGAAACTTGAAGCCGTCGGCGGATGTCAGTTCGATTGTTTGACCCATGGTGTTTCTCCTGTGTGTTGGTGGCTTGGGTTGAAAAATTCAGGCGCGCAGTTTGCGCGCCACGAAGTCGAGGCGGTCCTGGCCCCAGAACAGTTCGCCATCGACGACGTAACTCGGCGCACCGAACACGTTGAGATCGATCGCGGCTTGCGTCTGCGCGTCGTAACGCGCTTGCACGTCCGGCTGTTGCGACTGCACCAGGCGTTCGGCGTCGAGCCCGGTTTCGGCAAGCAGTTGTGCGAGCACCTCCAGCGAGGCGATGTCGCGCTGCTGTGTCCACACCGCGGCCAACACGGCACCCGTCAATCGCATCGCCGCGTCGTCGCCGTCGTGCAGGGCCACGGCGGTGATCAGCCGCGCGGCGGGGTCGCCTGCCACGGGAAAGAACTGCGGCTCGGGATGCAGCGGCATGCCCAGCGCTTCGCTGAAGCGGCGCAGTTCGAGCAGGCGGTACGCCTGGCGCTGCGGCGCGCGCTTGGGCAGCGGCAGGCCGCCGGAGAGGGGAAAGATGCGCCCGAGGTCCATGGGCAGCACGCGCACGCGGGTGCCGGTCTCGCGCAGCAGGGCGGCGAAGCGCTCGTGCCCCAGGTAGGTCCAGGGGCTTTGCGGCACGAAGTAATAGTCGACTGTGCGACCCATATCGGTCTCCTCTCGCTGTTGTAATGGCCACCGCGGCGGCGAGCCCGTGTTGTACGCGATGCCGCCACATTCTGCAGGAGACGGGTTATGGACAAGGTGCTTTTGGTCACCGGCGGCGGACGTGGTATCGGCGCGGCCACCGTGCAGCTGGCGGCGCAGCAGGGTTGGGCCGTGGCGGTGAACTATGCCGCGAATTCGCTCGCGGCCGACGAGGTGGTGCGCGCGATCCGGGCCGACGGTGGCACGGCCATGAGCGTGCAGGCCGACGTGGCCGACGAAACCCAGGTGCTGGCGATGTTCAAGAAGATCGACGCCAAGCTCGGTCGCCTCAACGGTCTGGTGAACAACGCGGGCGTGGTCGACGTGACCGCGCGCGTGGACGAGATGAGCGTGGCGCGCTGGCGCCGCATGTTCGACATCAACGTGATCGGCTCGATGCTGTGCGCGCGTGAAGCGGTGCGCCGCATGAGTACGAAACACGGTGGCGAAGGCGGCAGCATCGTGAACCTCTCGAGCGCGGCGGCGCGCCTGGGCGCGGCCGGCCAGTACGTGGACTACGCGGCGGCCAAGGGCGCGATCGATGCCTTCACCATCGGTCTGGCGCGCGAGGTGGGCGGCGAAGGCATACGCGTCAACGCGGTGCGCCCCGGGCTGATCGAGACCGAGATCCACGCCTCGGGCGGTCTGCCCAACCGCGTGAACGACCTCAAGCACCAGGTGCCGATGCAGCGCGGCGGCAGCGCCGACGAGGTGGCGCAGGCCATCGTCTGGTTGCTGTCCGACGCCGCGAGCTACACGACCATGAGCCTGATGGACGTATCGGGAGGACGCTGAAGATGACGACGAACACAAGCCACATCAAGTACTGGTGGGAAGACCTGCAGGTGGGCGAGACGCGCGACCTGGGCACGATCACGCCGACGGAGGAAGACACCTTGGCGTTTGCCCGCCAGTTCGATCCACAACCTTTTCACCTCGATGCCGATGCCGCCAAGGCTTCGGTGTTCGGCGCGCTGAGCGCCAGCGGTTGGCACACCTGCGCGATGGCGATGCGCCTGATGGTGACCAATTTCCTCAACCAAAGCTCCAGCCTGGGCTCGCCCGGCCTGGAAAGCGTGAAATGGCTCAAACCGGTGTTCCCTGGGGACACGCTGCGCCTGCAACACACGATCCTGGAAAAGCGCCCCATGCGCAAACGGCCCGACGTGGGGCTGGTGCGCACCACGTGGGAAATGTTCAACCAACATGGTGAGAAAGTGCTGTTCATGGACGGCTACGGCATGTTTCGACGCCGTGATCCGGGTCAGGTGTAAGGCCCCACAATCGCGCGCATGGACTTCAAGCCGCTCATCACCCTGCTGGCGATCGTCAACCCGTTGGCGATCGTGCCGTTCTTCATCCACTACACGCAGGGGTTTTCGCGCCAGCAGCGGCAGCGCACGGTGCTGGTGTCGGCGTTCAGCGCGTTCGCCGTCATCGCCACCTGCGCCATCATCGGCCTGCAGATCCTGGAGTTCTTCAGCATTTCATTGGCGAGCTTCCAGGTCGGTGGCGGCATGCTGCTGCTGACCTCGTCGCTGTCGATGCTCAACGCGCGTCCGGCCGAGGCCAAGGCCACCGACCAGGATTTGAGCGAGGCCTCCGCGCGCACCTCCATCGCCGTGGTGCCGCTGACGATACCGCTGCTGACCGGACCGGCCACGATGTCGACCGTGGTGATCTATGCCGACCAGGCGAAAACCTTTTTCCAGCACGCCGCGCTGGTGGGCTATGGCGTGGTGATCGCGCTGGCCACCGCGGTCTGTTTCACGCTGGCCGAGCCGATCGCGCGCGTGCTCGGACAGACCGGCATCAACGTGATGACCCGGCTGATGGGCCTGATCCTCGCAGCGCTGTCCGTCGAAGTGATGGCCACCGGCCTGGTGAAGCTGTTCCCGGCGTTGCTAGGCTGACGGGTACAACCCCAAGGTCTGCGCCTGCAGGCGCGCAAGACCGAGCAAGGCGTCGGTGAACGGCGTGGGCACGCCGGTGAGTTGGCCGAGTTCGCGCACCACCGCCACCAACGCATCGAGCTCCACCGGTTTGCGCGCCTCCACGTCCTGCAGCATCGAGCTTTTGAACGCGCCGAGTTTGCGGGTGACGGCGTGGCGGTCTTCGGGCTGCTGGTCGATCGGGATGCCGATGCGCGCGCCGATGTCCTTGGCTTCGAGCATCACGCGGCTGATGAAGCCTCGCACCAGTTCGTCGTCCAGGATGCGGTCGCTGGTGGCGCCGGTGAGCGCGCTCACGGGGTTCACCGTCATGTTGCCCCAGAGCTTGTACCAGACGTCTTTCTGGATCTGCGGCGACACGGCGGCGTTGAGGCCTGCGCGCTGCAGCAAGGCGGCCAAGGCCATCACGCGTTCGCTGGCTTGGCCGGACGGTTCACCCACGATGAGGCCGTTGCCGAAGTGGTGGCGAATGACGCCGGGCGCGTCCACCGAGCAGCTCGCGTGCACCACGCCACCGATGACGTGGCGCGCGGGAATGCCACGCTCGATCGCGCCGTCGGCATCCACCGTTTTGAGAGACGTGCCGGCGTGCGCGCCGCCGAAGCCGTTGAAGAACCACCAGGGCACACCGTTCATGGCCGTGAGCACCACCGTGTGCGGCGCGAGCAGCGGTGCGATGCCGCGCACCACACCGGGCAGCGCGGGCGCCTTCACGGCCACGATGACGAGGTCCTGTGCGCCGAGTGCCGACGCGTCGGCGGCGGCTTGCACGGGCGCTTGCTGCCGTTGGCCGTCCTGGTGCAGTTGCAGGCCGGCGCGCTGCAGCGCCGCGAGGGTCTCGCCGCGCGCCAGGGCGCTCACGTGGCAGCCCACTTGCGCAAGCCGCACGCCGAGCCAGCCGCCAATGGCGCCTGCCCCCACGATGGCCACGCGCGGAAATTCGGGGGTCGAACTCACCACATCACTCCAGGTAGCTGCGGTCCAGCCGGTTCACCTGCCGGACCAAGGCCTCGAACACGTCGCGCCCGGCGCCGTGGTCGGGGTTGAATTGCAGCGCATCGCGCGTGCATTTCACGGCAATGGCTTCGGACACGGGAATAGCCGCTGGCGCACCGCCCATGGCGAACGTGGCCATCTGGATTTCGCAGGCGCGCTGCAAGGTCCAGAGGATCACGAAGGTCTGCGGCACGGTCGCGCCCCAGGCGAGCAGGCCGTGGTTGCGCAGAATCACCGCCGGCTTGCCGCCGATGCTCTTGAGCAGGCGCGGCGCTTCGTCGGCGTGGATGGTGATGCCTTCGAAGTCGTGGTACGCCACCATGCCGTGCAACTGCGCGGTGTAGAAGTTGGTCTGCTGCAGGCCGTCTTTCAGACACGCCACGGCCACCCCCGCGGTGGTGTGCGTGTGCATGACGCAGTGCGCACCCGGCAGGCCATCGTGGATGGCGGCGTGCACGGTGAAACCGGCCGGGTTCACCGGGTAGGGCGAGCCGTCGAGCACCTCGCCTTGCAGGTTGATCTTGACCAGGTTGCGCGCGGTGACTTCGCTGTAGTGCAGGCCAAACGGGTTGATCAGGAACTGCTTGTCGTTGCCGCTCACGCTCGCGGGCAGGCGCAGCGTGATGTGGTTGTAGATCATCTCGGTCCAGCCCAGCATGGCGAAGACGCGGTAGCACGCGGCGAGTTCGACGCGCGTGGCCCACTCGTCGGGATGCATGCCAGCGGGCGCCGTGGTGATGGTGGCCGGTTGCAGCGCTGCGTTCATGGCGATCTCCGTTGGGCTGGGCCGTGTGTGGTCAATACACCGCGCCTTTGGCCGGCGTGGGCACGGCAGGGGCCTCGGCCTTGAAGCGCGCGGCGAGCGCGCTGGTCTGGCGCACGAGGATTTGCGTGTCCAGCCCCACGGCCACGAACACCGCACCGCGTGAGAGATAATGGCGCGCAAGGGTTTCGTCGGGCGTGAGGATGCCGGGCGCCTTGCCGGCGCGCAGGATGCGCGCGATGGCGTCTTCGATCGCGGCCTGCACCTCGGGGTGGCCCGGGTTGCCCACATGCCCCAGCGAGGCCGAGAGGTCGGCCGGGCCGATGAACACGCCGTCCACCCCGGGCGTGGCGGCAATGGCATCGAGATTTTTCAAAGCCTCGCGCGACTCCGCCTGCACCAGCAGGCAGACCTGGGCATTGGCTTCTTTGGCGTAGTTCGGGTAGCGGCCCCAGCGCGAGGCGCGCGCACCGCCCATGCCACGGATGCCGCCCAGCCCATCGATGTCGCCCGCCTGCGGATAGCGGCAGGCACGCACGAGGTGGGCCGCTTGCTCGGGCGTGTCGACCATGGGCACGAGCAAGGTCTGCAGACCCAGATCGAGGTATTGCTTGATGAGCGCCGCGTCGCCCACGGGAACGCGCGCGATGGCGTGCGATGCCGGGTAGGCGGCGATGGCCTGCGCCTGCGCCAACAGGTCTTGCAGGCCATTGGGCGAATGCTCGCCATCGATGAGCAGCCAGTCGAAGCCCGCGCCGGCGCAGATTTCGGCACTGTAGGCGTTGGCCAGGCCGAGCCAGAGGCCGATTTGGGCGCGGCGTTCGGCCAGCGCTTGTTTGAAGGGATTGGTGGGAGTTTGCATGGAATGAGGATCAAACGAACTGGAACGTCAGGCAGCCGAGCGGGCCGTAGTCGGCCTCGAACAGGTCGCCCGATTTTGCCGCCACGGGCCGCGTGAACGAACCGGCGAGCACGATCTGCCCGGGCTGGAGCGACTCGCCCCAGGGGGCCAGTTTGTGCGCAAGCCAGACGATGCCGATCGCGGGGTGGCCTTGCACGCCCGCGGCCAGGCCGGTTTCTTCGACCACGCCGTTCTGCCGCAGGATCGCGCCGCACCACGGCAGGTCGGTGGTACGCGGATCGGCGCGGTAGCGCGCGTCGCCTTCGCCGATCACGATGCCGGCATTGGCCGCGTTGTCGCTGATGGTGTCGAAGACCTTGCGCATGGCCTTGGTGTGGCGGTCGAACTGCTCGATGCGCGCGTCGATGATCTCGATCGCGGGCGTCACATAGTCGGTGGCGGCGAGCACGTCTTCCACCGTCACGTTCGGTCCTTGCAGGGGCGCCTTGAGCACGAAGGCCAACTCCACCTCGACGCGCGGCGCGATGAAGCGCGAAGCGGGAATCTGCAGCACCTCGCCGGCGCGTGCGGTGAAGCGCATGCTGTCGAGCAGGGTGCCGAAGTCGGGCTCGTCGATCTGGCTGGAGAGCTGCATCGCGCGGCTGGTGAGGCCGATCTTGTGGCCGATCACCTGTTTGCCGGTGGCCCGCTGCAGCGCGACCCAGGCGCGGCCGACGCGGTAGCCGTCGTCGATGGTGATGCCGGGAAAGCGCTTGGAGAAATGTTCCAGTGGCACGCGGCTGCGCTCGGATTGCTCGAGCTCGGCGGCGAGTTGCTGGATGAGGGTGTCGTCGAGCATGGGCTCAGCCGCCTCGGTTGAACAGCGGGTGCAGCGAGCTGGTCTTGCCGTCGAACACCTCGTGCCCTTCATCCACCTGCACGGTGATGCCGATCGGGCGCGTGGCGAGCTGCGTGGCGAAGTGCGTCTTCACGACCGCCTGCAGCGCATCGCCCACGCGCTGGTGCGTGAGCGCACTGCGGCCCTTGGCCATGCGCACGTTCATGTAGACGAAGGCGTAGTCGCCACCCCGTCCCGCCGCGATGCCGGCTGCGCCACCATCGCCCACAGCACTGTGTGCCGCGGGGTAGGCCAGCACGCGCGTGCCGCCGGTGGGAAACACCTGCTTGTCGGCTTCGTCGCGCACGGCAAGCATGGCGTCGCACAAGGTGCGGCAGAGCGCGCCCATGTCGGCACCGCCGTCGGAAACGGACTTGTCGAGGTTGGGGGTGTAGAGGATGACGAGGTGCGGCATGGTGATCGTTCTTCAGAGGCGCGAGACGGTCTGGTAGCCCTTGGCCGACGAGGCCTGGGCCGCTGGAATGGCTGCGCCCGTCTGCGGCGTGACGGGAAAAATCGCGTTGATCTGGCCGGTGCCGGACGCACCGAAGTACGGCGTGATGACTTCGGCCTGGCCGTCGTAGTCGCTCCAGCCGAGCGCGCCGAGCATCATGGCGGTGTCGTGCATGAAGCCTTCGCCGTGCCCTTTGGCGGCGTACTCGGGCAGCATCTCGCAGAAGGCGTTCCACTCGCCCTGCTCCCACATCTGCACCACGCGGCGGTCCAGCGTTTCGAGGAAGGGTGTCCAGATCTTGAAGGCAAAGTCCGGCGCAAGGCCGTTCTGCGCGAAGCGGTGGCTCAGCGAGCCGCTGGCGAAGAAGGCGACGGTGCCGTCGTAGTGGTCTTCCACGGCTTTGCGCATGGCCCAGCCCAGGCGTGCGCTGTCGTTGAGGTAATGCGACTGGCACAGCGCCGAGACCGAGATGGCCTTGAAGTGCTGGTCGGCGTTCATGTAGCGCATGGGCACGAGGGTGCCGTATTCGGGGCCGAGCGTGGTCGCGTCGTGGGCCAGGGTGTCAACGCCATGCTGGTTGCACACCTCGGCCAGCAGCTTGCCGAGTGCCGGGTTGCCCGGGATCTCGAACGGCATGTTGCTGATGAAGTGCGGCAGCTCGTTGCTGGTATAGGTACCCTTGAAATGCGGCGCGCAGTTGAGGTGGTAGCTGGCGTTGACGAGCCAGTGCGTGTCGAACACGACGATGGTGTCGACACCCAGTTCGCGGCAGCGGCGGCTGATTTCCTGGTGGCCGTCGATGGCGTCCTGTCGTGTGCCTTTGCGCGGCCCGTCGAGTTCGCTGAGGTACATCGAGGGGACGTGGGTGATCTTGGCGACCAGTGCTAGCTTACCCATGGCAGTCTCCGCGTTGTGAAGATCCTTCAGATCGAGCGGGCAGGGCGTTCTGCGCAGCGGGGTAAAGGAGGAGACGGCACCAGCCGTCGGGGGACTCCCGCGGAGCAGAGCGCCCTGCCCGTTCGATCCCACCCACACGGTGGAGCGAAACACAGCGCTTCACTCAAACACCCCAATGCGGAATGTGGTGCGACCCGAGCGACACCGCGACATTCTTGGGCTCCAGAAACACCTCATAACTCCAGGTGCCCCCTTCACGCCCAGTACCGCTGGCCTTCGTGCCACCAAACGGTTGACGAAGATCGCGCACGTTTTGCGAGTTGACGAAACACATGCCCGCTTCCACCGCCGCCGCCACCCGGTGCGCGCGGCCAAGGTTCTCGGTCCACACATAGCTGGACAAGCCGTATTGAATGTCGTTGGCCAGTTCGATCGCATGCGCCTCGTCGCGAAACGGAATCAGGCAGGCCACCGGGCCGAAGATCTCTTCCTGGGCGATGCGCATGCGGTTGTCCACATCGGCGAACACCGTCGGCCACACGTAGTTGCCCTTGGCCACGCGCGCCGACAACTCGGGCGCATAGGAAGGGCGATCCAGCCCGCCACACAACATCGTCGCGCCCTCCTTCGGCCCGAGCTCGATGTAGCCGCGCACCTTGGCCAGGTGCGCCTGGCTGATCATCGGGCCGACAATGGTTTTGGCGTCCAGCGGGTCACCGACCGTGATGCGTTTGGCGCGCTCGGTGAACTTCTGCACGAAGTCCGCGTAGATGCTTTGCTGCACAAGAATGCGGCTGCCCGCCGTGCAGCGTTCGCCGTTGTTGCTGAAGATCATGAACACCGCGGCGTCGAGCGCACGGTCCAGATCGGCGTCGTCGAAGATCACGAACGGGCTCTTGCCACCCAGCTCCATGCTGAACTTCTTCAGCCCCGCGCTCTGCGCGATGCGGTTGCCGGTGGCGGTGGAGCCGGTGAAGGAAATCGCGCGCACATCCGGGTGAGCGCACAGCGGTTCACCCGCTTCCTTGCCGTAACCATGCACGATGTTGAGCACGCCGGGTGGAATGCCCGCTTCAAGCGCGAGTTCGCCCAGGCGCGCAGCGGTCAACGGCGAAAGCTCGCTCATCTTCAACACCGCCGTGTTGCCGAACGCCAGGCAAGGCGCGGTTTTCCAGGTCGCCGTCATGAACGGCACGTTCCACGGGCTGATGAGCGCACACACGCCCACCGGGTGGAACAGCGTGTAGTTCAGGTGCGTGGGCGTGGGGTAGGTGTGGCCGTCCACGCGGGTGCACATTTCCGCGAAGTAGTGGAAGTTGTCGGCCGCGCGCGGCACGAGTTGCTGACCGGTCTGCGCAATCACCTGGCCGCAGTCGTTGGTTTCGGTGCGCGAGAGCTCTGGCACGTTGGCGGTGATGAGATCGCCCAGCCGGTGCATGAGCCTGGCGCGTTCGGTGGCAGGCAGGCCCGCCCACTTGGGGAATGCGTCTTTCGCGGCCTGCACGGCGGCGTTGATCTCGTCCTTGCCGCCGGCTGTGACTTCGGCGAGCACCTCTTGCGTGGCGGGGTTGACGGTCTCGAAGGTCGGGCCGCCCGCGACGGACTGGCCATTGATGAGGTGCTGGATCGTGGTCATGCGGATCAAGGGTGTTGGGTGATGGTGTTGACGAGCTCGCCGATGCCTTCGATGGACGTGACGATCACGTCGCCCGGCTGGCAATCGACCACGCCATCGGGCGTGCCAGTGAGGATCACGTCGCCGGGTTCCAGCGTCATGAAGGCGCTGAAATACTCGATGAGCGTGGGCACGTCGAAGATCATGTCGCGCGTGTGGCCTTGCTGCGTGAGCTTGCCGTTCACCGTCGTCTGCAGCGCGAGGTTCATCGGCCCTCCGTGGCGTTCGTGCACGTCGGCGGCGTCCACCAGCCACGGCCCGATGGGCGTGCAGGTGTCGCGGTTCTTCACGCGCAGGTTGGGGCGGTACCAGTTCTCCAGGTAGTCGCGGATCGCGTAGTCGTTGGCCACCGTGTAGCCGGCCACGAAGTCCAGCGCGTCGTCCTTGTTCACGCGCCGTGCCGTGCGCCCGATCACCACCGCGAGTTCGCATTCGTAGTGCATGAATTGCACGCCATGCGGACGCAGCGTGAAGGCACGGTGGCCCGTGAAAGACGCCTCGCCTTTCACGAAGGCCAGCGGTTCCTCCGGCGCCTTGAAGGCGAGTTCCCTGGCGTGGTCGGCGTAGTTCAGGCCGAGCGCGAGCACGGTGCGCGGGCGCTGGGGCGGCAAGGGTGGCAACGGCGGCAGCCAGACCACGTCGTCGAATCCGACCCGTCGGCCACTGAACGCGGGCGTGAGCAGCTCGAGCTGACCCTCGTGCTCGATGGCGTCGTGGACCGCGCCGGCCCAGGCGATGCGGGCGCGCTTCATGCGGCGGCCTCCTTCACGAAAGAATGGCGCGTGGGCGCGAACCCCGCGGCGGTGATCTCCACCGTATCGCCCGCGTGCACCAACGGCCGCGTGCCATCGGGCAGGCAGTCGGTGCCCAGCATCAGCACGTCGCCGGGGCGCAGCGTCATGAAACCGTTCACCGCGGCCAACAGGGTCGCGGGGTCGCGCACCAGGTCGGCCAGGACCGCGGTCTGCCGGTGCACGCCATTGATGTGCAACTCGATCTGCAAACCCGCCAGCCCCACCATGCCGCCGACCCGCGACAGGGGCACGCACTCGGCGCCCACGCCCAGGAAACCGTCCAGGCAATGCGCCTTGACCGCCGGCCGGTAGTAGCTCTCGTGCACGACCGACACGTCGTTGAACAGCACCGCGCCCACCACGCCGTCGCCGCCCATCACCAAACCCAACGAGGCCGCGACCTGCACCGCCGCGCCGGCGGGCAAGGCGATGGCCTGACCGGACGGCGTGAAGGTGTTGGCGGTCTTGATGTAGAGCACCGGCGCCTGTGGCGCGGCCTTGTAGGGCGCGTCGTTCATGCGCGGCGCCCACAGCGCGTGTTCGCGCTGGAAGTTGAGCAGCGTGCCGTAGACCGTGCCGGCCGGCATCCAGGGCATTGTTGTCATGCGGCGTCTTCCTCCAGGTTGTCGGCCTCGGCATCGGCGGGTGCTTCGAGCGCGATCACCTCGTCGAGCAAGGCGTAGAGCTGCCCCAGGCGTTCTGCACCCAGGCGCTGTTCCATCCAGACGTAGTGCGCCTCGATGGTGCTGGATAGGCTCTTCACCCGCTTCAGGCCCGCCGGTGTGGCGCGCACCACGGTGCGCCGAGCGTCTTCCCCGCAGCGGCTGCGCGAGATCAGGCCGTCGCGCTCCATGCGGGTGAGCACACCGGTGAGGCTGGGACCGAGCAAAAAAGCCTCGCGCGCCACGCGCCCGGTTTCCACACCACCGGGCAGTTGCGCGTGTTCGCCCAGCACGCGCAACACGCGCCATTGCTGGTCGGACAGGCCGTGCTCGCGCAGGCTGGGCCGGGTGTGCAGCATCACGGCCTCGCGCGCTTCGAGCAGCAGGCGCGGCAGGTTGCGGTGGATGAAGGGGGTGGTTTCGTCGCTCATTTATTTAACATGTTAAATGATTTTTTTGGAAACACTTTCATGGTTTACCCGGTGGGGGTGTCCCGGTGAGAATGGCGCGCATGAACGCACTCACCACCCTGCTCGGCACCGAACATCCTTTGATCCAGGCGCCCATGGCGGGCGTGCAGGGCGCCGCGCTCGCGGTACCGGTGTGCAACGCGGGGGCGCTGGGGTCCCTGCCCTGCGCCATGCTGTCGCCCGAGGCGCTGGAGCGCGAGCTGACGACCCTGGCGGCGGGCACCACGCGGCCGTACAACGTCAACTTCTTCTGCCATGTGCCGCCCGAGCCCGACGAGGCGCGCGAAGCGGCGTGGCGCGCCTGGCTGGCCACCTACTACCACGAGGCCGGACTCGACATCGACAGCGTGCCCCCGGGCGCGGGCCGCGTGCCGTTCAGCCGCGCGGCGGCCGACATCCTGGAACGCTTTCGCCCGAAGGTGGTGAGTTTTCACTTTGGCCTGCCCGACCTGGACCTGCTGGACCGCGTGAAGAGCTGGGGCAGCGTGGTGCTGTCGTCGGCCACCACGGTGGAAGAGGCGCGATGGCTCGAGGCTTTTGGAGCCGATGCCATCATTGCCCAGGGCGTGGAGGCCGGTGGTCATCGCGGCATGTTCCTGTCAGACGATCTCACCACGCAGAGCGGCACGTTCGCGCTGCTGCCCCAGATCGTGTCGGCCGTGAGCGTGCCGGTGATCGCGGCCGGCGGCATTGCCGATGCGCGCGGCGTGGCCGCGGCCATGGCACTGGGTGCGTCGGGCGTGCAGGTGGGCACCGCCTATTTGTGCTGCACCGAAGCCACCACGAGCGCGATCCACCGCGCGGCGCTGCAGAGCGAGGCCGCGCACCACACCGCCCTCACCCACCTGTTCACCGGGCGCCCGGCGCGCGGCATCGTGAACCGGGTGATGCGCGAACTCGGACCGATGAACCCCGTCGCGCCGGCCTTCCCACTCGCCACGGCCGCCATGGCACCGCTGCGCGCGCATTGGGAGGCGAAGGGCAGCGGCGATTTTTCACCGCTGTGGTCGGGGCAGAACGCCAGCGGTTGCCGCGAGGTGTCCGCGGCGGAACTCACGCGCGATCTGGTTCAGGGCTTTACGGGTCTCGCAGGGCGTTGAGCCAGCGCTTGAGGCGCGCCGGGTCGTCCACCTGTTCGAGGTCGTTCGAGAGTTGCGCCAACGCGGCCTCCAGCGCGCGGGTCTGATCAATCCTTTGCTGCTGCAAGGTGTTGGCATTGGGTGACTGCCCCTCGGGCAAGTCGAACTCATCGGCCAAGGCGTTCTGGCGCGCGGCGCGCTCGCGCTCCAGCTCGGCCACCTGGGCCTTGAGCAACAGCGTGAGCGAGGCCAGGCGCGCGTCCGACAGGTGGTGCACGGCCTCGGGGTCGGTCAGCTCGGCGCGGGCCTGGATCTGCAGCAACGCCACAAGATCGCGCTTGTCGTACGCGGCGTTGGCCTCGCTCATGAGCGCGGTCTTGTGCAAGCGCAGTTGCGGATCGCTCTCGCGGTCCGGGTGCAGGGCGCTGGCAAGCTGGCGGAACAGGCGGCGCAGCAGCGTATTGGCATCGTGCCGCTCGGTCTCGTGCTGCACGGCGCCGGGCTTCTTGCGCGCGCGCCGGGCCTGTATGGCCTCGCGGCGGCGCTCCTGCTCTTCCTCCTGTGAACGCCGCAAGCGCTCCATGCCCGCGCGCAGCAGCTGCTCGGCGCTCAGCGCCTGGCCATCGTCCTCCAGCGGCTCACCCAGCACGGCCTCCAGCCGTTGGCGCATCGCGTCGGCCGCGTCCTGCTTCAGTTGCGCGAGCGTGCGTGGGCTGTGGCGGTCGTGCAGTTCGCGCATCGCCGTGTCGCCCGCGTCGGCCAGGGTGCGCGCCAGGCGGCACAGCACGGCGCGCGCGGTGTCGGCCTGCAGACGGCTGAGCAGCTTGCCTTGCAGGTGTTCGTCCAGCGCCAGGGCCAGCGCGCGCTGGTCCCGCGCCAGTTGCCGACGCAGCGGCTCCACCGCGCCGTGCAGCTCGGCGCGGTGCCGCTGCGCCAGTGTGTCCATCTCGGCGAGCTGGCTCTTGAGCTTGTCGATGCGCGTGAGCTGCAGGTTGTAGGCGCGCGCGGCGGCCGACATCGGCTGCGCGGAAGGCGGCAGCACGCGCAAGGCAGCGGTGGTATCGGAAGAGGACATGGAGGCGTCGACTATATTGCCCGGCACCATGGCCAAAGACAAAACCCAATACACCTGCAACGAATGCGGCGGCAACAGCCCCAAGTGGCTGGGCAAATGCCCGCACTGCAATGCATGGAACACGTTGATCGAATCCGTCGCGGAATCGTCTGCGCCCTCGAAAAACCGCTTCGCCGCGCTGGCCAAGACGGCCGAGGTGACCACACTGGCCGACATCGACGCCACCGACGTGCAGCGCACGCCCACCGGCCACGACGAACTCGACCGCGTGCTCGGCGGCGGCATTGTGGAAGGTGGCGTGGTGTTGATCGGCGGCGACCCGGGCATTGGCAAGTCGACCTTGCTGCTGCAGGCGCTGGATTCGCTGCAGCGCGCGGGCCTGAAAACGCTCTACGTGACGGGCGAGGAAAGCGGCGCCCAGGTAGCGCTGCGCTCGCGCCGGCTCGGGCTGGACGGCTCGCAGGTCAGCGTGCTGGCCGAGATCCAGCTGGAAAAAATCCTGGCCACGCTGGACGCGACCCACCCCACCATCGCGGTGATCGACTCGATCCAGACCGTGTACTCCGAACAGCTCACCTCCGCCCCCGGCTCGGTGGCGCAGGTGCGCGAGTGCGCGGCCCACCTCACGCGCGCGGCCAAGGCCAGCGGCACGGCCATCGTGCTGGTGGGCCACGTGACCAAGGAAGGCGCGCTGGCCGGCCCGCGCGTGCTGGAGCACATGGTCGACACCGTGCTGTATTTCGAGGGCGACACGCACAGCAGCTTCCGCCTGATCCGCGCGATCAAGAACCGCTTTGGCGCGGTCAACGAGATCGGCGTGTTCGCGATGACGGAGAAAGGCCTCAAGGGCGTGAGCAACCCGAGTGCGATCTTTCTCTCGCAGCATTCGGAGCCCGTGCCAGGCAGCTGCGTGATGGTGACACTGGAAGGCACGCGCCCGATGCTGGTGGAGATCCAGGCGCTGGTGGACAGCGGCGGCCCGAGCCCGCGGCGGCTCTCGGTCGGCCTGGACCGCGACCGCCTGGCCATGCTGCTGGCGGTGCTGCACCGCCACGCCGGCGTGGCCTGCATGGACCAGGACGTGTTCGTCAACGCGGTCGGCGGCGTGCGCATCAGCGAGCCGGCGGCCGACCTGGCAGTCATGCTCGCCATCACGTCCAGCCTGCGCGGCAAGGCCTTGCCCAAGGGTTTCATTGCCTTTGGCGAGGTGGGCCTGGCCGGCGAGGTACGGCCCGCGCCGCGCGGCCAGGACCGGCTGAAAGAGGCGGCCAAGCTGGGTTTCAGCGTGGCGGTGGTGCCCAAGGCCAACCTGCCGCGCAAGAACGACAAGGCCTTCGAAGGCCTCACGGTGCATGGCGTGGACCGCATCGAAGAGGCCATGGAGCTGGCGCGCAGCCTGGCCTGAATCCATCCGTACTACCCGCAGGCTCGCGGCGCGGGCTTGCACCGACAATCCCCCCATGCGATTTCAGAAACTGCTTTATTTCGCGGCCGGCGTGAGCCTGCTCTACCTCGCCCACCGCACCTATGGCTGGCCCGGCGTGGCCGCTGTCGGCGGCGGACTGGTGATGTGGATGCTGCTGCATTTCACCCGCCTCATGACGGTGCTCAAGCGCGCGTCCGACCGTCCCATCGGCTACGTGGACAGCGCCGTGATGCTCAACGTCAAGCTCAAGCCGGGCGTGACGCTGATGCACGTGATGGCCATGACGCGCTCGCTCGGCGAGCGCCTGTCCGACGAAGGCGTGCAGCCCGAGGTCTACCGCTGGCGCGACAACGGCAACTCGACCGTGACGGTGGAGTTCAAGAACGGCAAGCTGCTGGGCTGGAAGCTGGAACGTCCGAACACAGACGAATAAGCCCCAGCGGCACCGTCGGGTGGCGACCCATCGGCTCCTGGGGCCGGCGCGCCAACGCCGTAAAATCGCCGGTTTGGCAGCGCAGACTGCCGCTTCCGACGAACTACCCCAAGGACCCACATGAGCCCCATCGTTCCCTCGATGTCCGACCGCGACGGCAAGATCTGGATGGACGGCCAGATGGTGGACTGGCGCGACGCCAAGATCCACGTGTTGACCCACACCCTGCACTACGGCTGTGGCGCCTTCGAGGGCTTGCGCGCCTACAACACGGTCAACGGCACGGCGATCTTCCGGCTCGAGGAGCACACCGAGCGCCTGTTCAACAGCGCCAAGATCCTGCGCATGAAGATCCCCTTCACCCAGGACGAGGTGAACGAGGCGCAGAAGGCCGTGGTGCGCGAGAACAAGCTCGAGAGTGGCTACATCCGCCCGCTGGTGTGGATCGGTGACCAGAAACTCGGCGTGAGCCCCAAGGGCAACCAGATCCACCTCATGGTCGCGGCCTGGACCTGGGGCGCCTACCTGGGCGAAGAAGGCATGAAGCGCGGCATCCGCGTCAAGACCAGCAGCTACACCCGCCACCACGTCAACATCACCATGACGCAGGCCAAGGCGGTGAGCAACTACAGCAACAGCATCCTGGCCAACATGGAGGCCCTGGACGACGGCTACGACGAAGCCCTGCTGCTCGATTCCAGCGGCTTCGTGAGCGAAGGCGCGGGCGAGAACATCTTCGTCGTGAAGAACGGCGTCATCTACACGCCCGACCTCTCCGCCGGCGCGCTCAACGGCATCACGCGCAACACCGTGTTCAGCATCGCCAAGGACCTGGGCCTGGAGATCGTGCAGAAGCGCATCACGCGCGACGAGGTCTACATCGCCGACGAAGCCTTCTTCACCGGCACCGCCGCCGAAGTGACCCCGATCCGCGAACTCGACCGCATCGAACTCGGCAAGGGCGACTACGTCGGCAGCCGCGGCCCAATCACCGAAAAGATCCAGGCCGCGTTCTTCGACATCGTCAACGGCCGCAATCCGAAGTACGCCTCCTGGCTCGCCAAGGTCTGAGGAACACGCCATGAGCAAAGCCGCCGTTGAACTCAAGGCCTCCGACCTCAACGCCCAAGGTGGCGTCTTCTGCCCCAGCCCCCTGGCCGACATGAAGCTGTGGAACAGCCACCCCAAGGTGTACCTGGACGTGGCCGCCACGGGCGCCGCCAAGTGCCCGTACTGCGGCACGGTGTACCAGCTCAAGGCCGGCGAGACCGTTTCACACGGTCACTAATGGAACATTGCGGTCGCCCGGGAGGCCCGGCAGACCGAAGATAATGCGGGGTGCCAAGCGGCCTGAAGGCGCTTGAAGACCAACCCCCAAGGGACAACCCATGATTCTGATCACTGGTGGCGCTGGCTTCATCGGCGCCAACTTCGTGCTCGACTGGCTCGCGCTCAACAACGAGCCGGTCATCAACCTCGACAAGCTCACCTACGCCGGCAACCTGGAAACCCTGGCCAGCTTGCAGGGCGATCCACGCCATGTGTTCGTGCAAGGCGACATTGGCGACAGCGCGCTGGTGGCCCGGCTGCTGGCCGAGCACCGCCCGCGCGCGGTCGTGCATTTCGCCGCCGAAAGCCATGTGGACCGGTCGATCCACGGCGCGGAAGACTTCGTCCAGACCAACGTGGTCGGCACCTTCCGCCTGCTCGAAGCCGTGCGCGCCCATTGGGCCGGCTTGGCCGACGCCGAGCGCGCGGCTTTCCGCTTCCTGCACGTGAGCACCGACGAGGTGTACGGCAGTCTGGCGCCCGACGCGCCCGCCTTCACCGAAACACACACCTACGAACCGAACAGCCCCTACTCGGCCAGCAAGGCCGCGAGCGACCACTTGGTACGCGCCTGGCACCACACGCACGGCCTGCCGGTGCTGACCACCAACTGCTCGAACAACTACGGCCCGTTCCATTTCCCCGAGAAGCTGATCCCGCTCATGATCGTCAACGCGCTCGCGGGCAAGCCCCTGCCGGTGTACGGCGACGGCATGCAGGTGCGCGACTGGCTGTACGTGAAGGACCACTGCAGCGCGATCCGCCGGGTGCTGGACGCCGGTACGGTAGGCGAAACCTACAACGTGGGTGGCTGGAACGAGAAGCCCAACATCGAGATCGTGCACACCATCTGCGCTTTGCTCGATGAGCTGCGCCCGCGAGCGGATGGCCAGTCGTACGCCACGCAGATCACCCACGTGAAAGACCGCCCCGGCCACGACCGCCGCTACGCAATCGACGCGCGCAAGCTCGAAGCCGAACTCGGCTGGAAGCCGGCCGAAACCTTCGGGACCGGCATCCGCAAGACGGTGCAGTGGTACCTGGACCACGCCGACTGGGTCGCGCGCGTGCAGAGCGGCGCGTACCGCCAGTGGGTGCAGACGCAGTACGGGGCGACGGCGGCCGCATGAAGATCCTGTTGCTCGGCAAGAACGGTCAGGTCGGCTGGGAGCTGCAGCGCAGCCTCGCGCCGCTGGGCGGGCTTGTCGCGCTGGACCGGCACAGCACCGAGGCAGATGGCGGTTGCGGCGATCTCAGCCAACCGCAACGCCTGCGCGAGACGGTGCTGCGGCTGCGACCGGATGTGATCGTCAACGCCGCCGCGCACACGGCCGTGGACCGCGCCGAGAGCGAACCCGAACTCGCGCGCACCGTCAACACCGTGGCGCCCGGCGCGCTGGCCGAAGCCGCACACGCGGTGGGTGCCCTGCTGGTGCACTACTCGACCGACTATGTGTTCGACGGCAGCGGTGATGCCCCCTGGCGCGAGGACGCGGCCACCGCGCCTTTGAGCGTGTACGGCGCCACCAAGCGCGATGGCGAGGACCGGGTGCGCGCCAGCGGTGCGCGCCATCTGATCTTTCGCACGAGCTGGGTCTACGCCGCGCGCGGCGGCAACTTCGCGCGCACCATGCTGCGGCTGGCGCAGGAGCGCGAGCGACTGACCGTGATCGACGACCAATGGGGCGCGCCCACTGGCGCCGACCTGATCGCCGACGTCACCGCCCACGCCATCCGCCAGACCTTGCGCGAGCCGACCTGCGCCGGCACCTACCACCTGTGCGCGGCGGGCGAGACAACCTGGAACGGCTACGCCCGCTTCGTGCTCGACACCGCCCGCGCGCTCAAGCCCGAGCTGGCGCTCAAGGCCCAAGAGGTCGCGCCCGTGCCGACCACGGCCTTCCCGACACCCGCGCGCCGCCCTCTGAACTCGCGCCTGGACACGAGGCGCCTGCGCGACACTTTCGGACTGGCCCTGCCCCACTGGCAGACCGGTGTGCGGCGTATGCTCGCCGAAATCCTCTGATCCACGGGGCACCCACGCATGACGCAACGCAAAGGCATCATCCTCGCTGGAGGCTCGGGCACCCGCCTGCACCCGGCCACGCTGGCGATCAGCAAGCAATTGCTGCCGGTGTACGACAAGCCGATGATCTATTACCCGCTGACCACGTTGATGCTGGCCGGCATCCGCGAGGTGCTGGTGATCAGCACGCCGCAGGACACGCCGCGCTTCCAGCAGTTGCTGGGCGACGGCAGCGCCTGGGGCATGAGCCTGCAGTACGCGGTGCAGCCCAGCCCCGATGGCCTGGCGCAGGCCTTCATCATCGGCGCCGATTTCCTGGGTGACTGCCCGAGCGCGCTGGTGCTGGGCGACAACATCTACTACGGCCACGACTTCGCGAGCCTGCTGGCCGACGCCGATGTACAAACGTCGGGAGCCACGGTGTTCGCGTACCACGTGAACGACCCGCAGCGTTATGGCGTGGTGGCTTTCGATGCGCAGGGCAAGGCCCGCAGCATCGAAGAGAAACCGGCGCAACCGAAAAGCAACTACGCGGTGACGGGGTTGTATTTCTACGACCAGCAGGTGGTCGACATTGCGCGCGCGGTGAAGCCCAGTGCGCGCGGCGAACTGGAGATCACCGCCGTCAACCAGGCCTACCTGGAACGCGGGCAGTTGAACGTGCAGATCATGCAGCGGGGCTATGCCTGGCTGGACACCGGCACGCACGACAGCTTGCTGCAGGCGGGGCAATTCATTGCCACGCTGGAGCACCGGCAGGGGTTGAAGATTGCTTGTCCGGAGGAGATCGCGTGGCGGCATGGCTGGATTGATGACGCACAGTTGGAGACCTTGGCCCAACCGGTGCTGAAGAATGGCTATGGCCAATACCTGATGCGCCTGCTCAGGGACCCGGTGCTGCGATGAACGTCATTCCCACCCGCATTCCCGACGTGCTGATCATCGAACCCAAGGTGTTCGGTGACGCGCGGGGCTTCTTTTTCGAGAGCTTCAACCAGAAGGCTTTCAACGAGGCCACCGGCCTGGACGTGAACTTCGTCCAGGACAACCACAGCCGCAGCGCCCAGGGTGTCCTGCGTGGGCTGCACTATCAGGTTCAGCAGCCGCAGGGCAAGCTGGTACGGGTGGTGCGAGGCGAGGTGTTCGATGTGGCGGTGGACATTCGAAAGAACTCCCCCACATTCGGACGCTGGGCCGGCGTTAAACTCAGCGAGGACAACCACCGACAGCTGTGGATTCCCGCGGGCCTAGCACACGGCTTCCTGGTGCTCAGTGAGTCGGCCGATTTCCTCTACAAGACCACCGACTACTACGCGCCTCAGCATGAGCGCTGCATTGCTTGGAACGATCCTGACATCGGGATTGAATGGCCGAGCACGGACGCTCCGCAGCTCTCAGCCAAAGACCAACTCGGCAAGCGGCTTCGTGAGGTCGATCTCTGATGCTCTCTCACCCCTTGAGCTGTAAATGAACCTTGACCAGAAGACTATAGCCATCATCGGCCTGGGCTATGTGGGCCTGCCACTGGCGGTTGAATTCGGCAAGCACCGTCCGGTGCTCGGTTTCGACATCAATGCCGATCGCGTGAACGAGTTGCGCCAAGGTCGTGATCACACGCTCGAGTGCAGCACGGAAGAACTTGCTCTGGCAAAACAGCTGGCTTTCAGTTGCGACAACAATGATCTACAAGAAGCTCAAGTCTTCATTGTCACGGTGCCCACCCCGGTGGACCAAGCCAACCGGCCAGACTTAACGCCGCTGATCAAGGCCAGCGAAACCGTGGGACTGGCGCTCAAAGCCGGAGATGTGGTGATCTACGAATCCACGGTCTACCCTGGTGCCACCGAGGAAGTCTGCGTCCCGGTGCTTGAGCGCCACAGCGGACTGATATTCAACAAAGATTTCTTCTGCGGCTATAGCCCGGAACGCATCAACCCGGGCGACAAGGTCAACACGCTCACCACCATCCGCAAAATCGTCAGCGGCAGCACGCCTGAGGTGGCGGACGCGGTCGATGCGCTGTATTCCCAGATCATCAAGGCGGGTACCTGGAAGGCCGGCAGCCTGAAGGTTGCCGAAGCCGCCAAGGTGATCGAGAACAGCCAACGGGACCTCAACATTGCCTTCGTCAATGAGCTCTCAGTCATCTTCGAACGCATCGGCATCGACACGCTGGAGGTGCTGGAAGCCGCCGGCAGCAAATGGAACTTCCTGCCCTTCAGGCCCGGCATGGTGGGCGGCCATTGCATCGGCGTCGATCCCTACTACCTCACGCACAAGGCCGAAGAGGTGGGCTACCACCCGCAGGTCATCCTGGCCGGGCGGCGCATCAACGACAACATGGCGCGCTACGCGGCGCGCAACGTCATCAAGCGCATGCTCAACAACGGCATCGACGTGCCGCGCAGCACGGTCGGCGTGCTGGGCGTCACCTTCAAGGAAAACTGCCCCGACATCCGCAACAGCAAGGTGGCCGACCTGGTGCGCGAACTGCAGGCCTGGAACGTCAACGTGGTAGTGGTCGACCCCTGGGCCGACCCCGAGGAAGTGCGCCATGAATACGGCATCGAGCTCTCGACGCTGGATGGCGCGCAGCCGGTGGACAGCCTGATCGTGGCTGTGGGGCACGAGGAATTCCGAGCGATGGATTCGGCCGCACTGCGCCGCTTGTGCAAGGGCGACTGCCAGCCCGTGCTGGGCGACCTCAAGAGCCTGTACGACCGCCACGCCGCCACGCGCGACGGTTTCACCGTCTTCCGTCTCTGAACATAGATCAACCCCACATGAAGAACTTCGCCCTCATCGGCGCCGCCGGCTACATCGCTCCGCGCCACATGCGCGCCATCAAGGACACCGGAAACAAGCTCTCGGTGGCCTACGACGTCAACGACTCGGTCGGCATCATCGACAGCATCTCGCCGCAAAGCGAGTTCTTCACCGAGTTCGAGCGCTTCCTGGAGCACGCACACCAGCTCAAGCGCCAGAGCAGCACGGCGCTGGACTACGTGTCTGTGTGTTCGCCCAACTACCTGCATCACGCACACATCGCGGCCGGCCTGCGCCTGGGTTGCGATGTCATCTGCGAAAAGCCCCTGGTGCCCACGCCCGACCTGCTCGACGAGCTCGCGCGCATTGAGCAGGAGACCGGGCGCCGCGTCTTCAACATCCTGCAACTGCGCCACCACGACGCCATCCTGAAACTGCGCGAGAAAGTGGCCGCCGCGCCCAAGGACACCAAGTTCGATGTCGAGCTGACCTACATCACTTCGCGCGGCAAGTGGTATGCCGAGAGCTGGAAGGGCGACCCACGCAGGGCTTTCGGCGTGGCCACCAACATCGGCGTGCACTTCTACGACATGCTGCACTTCGTCTTCGGCAAGCTGCAGCGCAACGTCGTGCACCACAGCGGTGAAGCCAATGCGGCCGGCTACCTGGAGTACGAGCGCGCGCGCGTGCGCTGGTTCCTGTCCATCGACGCGAACGACCTGCCTGACGAGGCGAAGGGCAAGAAGTCCACCTTCCGCAACATCGACATCAGTGGCGAGCAGCTCGAATTCTCCGAAGGCTTCACCGACCTGCACACCACCAGCTACCGCGAGTTGCTGGCCGGGCACGGTTACGGCCTGGCCGATGCACGCCACTGTATCGAAACCGTCGACGTCATCCGCAGCGCCACGCCAGTTCGCGGCGAGGCGGGCGAAGTCCACCCCTTCGTGCAAGGCAGGCGCGGCTGATGCAGGACGTGAGCATCCACCCCAGCGCCATCGTGGACGAAGGCGCGCAGATCGGGCCCGGTTCGCGGGTCTGGCACTTCGTGCATGTGTGCGCCGGTGCACGCATTGGCGCGGGCGTCTCGTTGGGGCAGAACGTGTTCGTGGGCAACCGGGTCCGCATCGGCGACCGCTGCAAGATCCAGAACAACGTAAGCGTGTACGACAATGTCACGCTGGAAGAAGGCGTGTTCTGCGGACCCAGCATGGTGTTCACCAACGTTTACAACCCCCGCGCGCTCATCGAACGCAAGAACGAGTACCGCGACACGCTGGTCAAGCGCGGTGCCACGCTGGGCGCCAATTGCACCGTGGTGTGCGGGGTGACGATCGGCGAACACGCCTTTGTGGCTGCGGGCACGGTGGTTAACCGCGACGTGCCAGCCTACGCGCTGATGGTGGGCGTGCCGGCGCGACAGCTCGGCTGGATGAGCGAGTTCGGCGAGCGCTTGCCCTTGCCTGTCGAGGGCGCTGCCGAAGCCACCTGCGAACACACCGGCGCGCGCTATGCGCTGCGCGGGAACACGCTGGAAAAACTCAGGAGCTGATCAGTCATGGAATTCATCGACCTCAAGGCGCAATACCGCCGGCTCAAGACCGAGATCGACGCCGGCATTCAGCGCGTGCTCGACCATGGCCAGTACATCCTGGGCCCCGAAGTGGACGAGCTCGAGGAAAAGCTGGCCGCCTACACCGGTGTGCGGCATTGCATCTCCGTGGCCAATGGCACCGACGCGCTGCAGATCGCCTTGATGGCGCTGGGCATCGGCCCAGGCGATGAAGTGATCACACCGGGCTTCACCTACATCGCCACCGCTGAAACCGTGGCGCTGCTGCGAGCCCAGCCGGTGTACGTGGACGTCGACGAGAAAACCTACAACCTGGACCCGGCGAAGCTCGAAGCCGCCATCACGCCGCGCACCAAGGCCATCATTCCGGTGAGCTTGTTTGGCCAGTGTGCCGACTTCGACACTATCAACGCGGTCGCAGCGCGCCATGGCATCGCGGTGATCGAGGACGCGGCGCAGAGCTTCGGAGCACTCTACAAAGGGCGCAAGAGCTGCAACCTGAGCCAGATCGCCTGCACCAGCTTCTTCCCCAGCAAGCCGCTGGGGTGCTATGGCGACGGCGGCGCGATCTTCACGAACGACGACGAGCAGGCCAAGGTGATGCGCCAGATCTCGCGCCACGGCCAGGACCGGCGCTACCACCACGTGCGCGTGGGCGTGAACAGCCGGCTCGACACGCTGCAGGCGGCCGTGCTGCTGCCCAAGCTCAAGGTGTTGGACGAAGAGATCGCGCTGCGCCAGAAAGTGGCCGCCCGCTACGAACGCCTGCTGCGCGCCGCGGGCATCGACACCACGCCGCATATCGAGAGCCACAACGTCAGCTCGTGGGCGCAATACACCATCCAGGTGGACAACCGCGAAGTGGTGCTGGCCGCACTCAAGGAGGCTGGCATTCCCACCGCCGTGCACTACCCGATTCCACTCAACAAGCAACCCGCGGTGGCCGACCCGTCGGCCCGTCTGCCCGTGGGCGATCTGATTGCCCAGCGCGTGATGAGCCTGCCCATGCACCCGGGCCTGGACGAGGCCACCCAGATCCGCGTGGTCAACGCGCTGCAGTCGGCCCTGTGCCCGGCCTGAAGCAACACATTCGATTCAACGAGGAGTACACATGGACGTCAGAGGCAAGAAATTCGTGATCGTGGGCGGTGCAGGTCTCATCGGTTCGCACACCGTGGACCGCCTGCTCAAGGAAGACATCGGCGAAGTCCTCATCTACGACAACTTTGTGCGAGGCACGCGCGAAAACCTGACCGAGGCGCTGAAAGACCCACGCGTGCGCGTCTACGACGTGGGCGGCGACGTGATGCAGACCGACATCCTGCAATCGGCCTTCGAGGGTGCAGACGGCGTGTTCCACCTCGCCGCACTGTGGCTGCTGCAATGCCACGAATACCCACGCACCGCGTTCGACGTGAATGTGCGCGGCACCTTCAACGTGATGGAAGCCTGTGTGGCCAAGGGCGTCAAGCGCCTGGTCTGGTCGTCCTCGGCCTCCGTGTACGGCGATGCCGTGGAAGAGCCGATGACCGAGAACCACCCGTTCAACAACCAGAACTTCTACGGCGCCACCAAGATTGCTGGCGAGGCCATGATGCGCGCCTACCACCACCGCTACGGCCTTAACTTCGTGGGTCTGCGCTATATGAACGTCTACGGTCCGCGTCAGGACTACCACGGCGCCTACATTGCCGTGATCATGAAGATGCTTGACGCGATCGACAAAGGCGAGAGCCCGACCATCATGGGCGACGGCTCCGAGGCCTTCGACTTCGTGGCAGTGGAAGATTGCGGACTGTCCAACGTGTGCGCCATGAAGGCCGACACGGTGGACAGCTTCTACAACGTGGGCACCGGCCGTCGTACCTCGCTGAAGGAACTTGCCGAAAGGCTGATCGCGATTACTGGCTGCCAGCAGCCGATCCGCTACGCCCCGCGCAGCCAGGCCACGCTGGTGCGCAATCGCATCGGCTCGCCCAAGAAGGCCAGCCAGGAAATCGGCTTCACCGCTGAGATTGGCCTCGATGAAGGGCTGCGCCGCCTGATCGAATGGCGCGCCTCGCACAAGGCCGAGGTAGCGGCGCGGCGCACTGCCGTCGGCCTGCCGACCTGAACCATAAAAGGTATCCCATGAGTACAAACACCGCGACCATGCAAGTCCCCATTGCCCGCACCCAACTCACCGAAGAAGAAATCCAGAGCGTGCTCGGCCCACTGCGAAGTGGCTGGCTTGTGCAGGGTCCGAAGGTGCGAGAGTTCGAAGACAAATGGAGCGCCTTTACCGGCGCAAAACATTCGATCGCTGTGACCTCCTGCACCACGGGCCTGCACTTGGCGCTGGCCGCACTGGGATTCGGTCCTGGTGACGAAGCCATTGTTCCGGCTTTCACCTGGATTGCCACTGCAAATGTCATCGAGCACCTGGGTGGCAAGGTGGTGTTCTGCGACATCGACCTCGAGACCTTCAACCTCGACCTGGCCGACCTCGAAGCCAAGATCACGCCGCGCACGCGCGCGATTCTGCCTGTGCACCTGTTCGGCCTGCCGGCCGACATGGACGGCGTGAACCGCCTGGCACGCGCACACAAGCTCTGGGTGCTGGAAGATGCCGCCTGCGGCTTCGGCAGCCGCATCGGCGATCGCCACGTGGGCACCTTCGGCCACGCAGCGTCCTTCAGCTTCCACCCTCGCAAGGCCATCACCACCGGCGAAGGCGGCATGGTCACCACCGACGACGACGAACTGGCGGTGAAGCTGCGCCGGCTGCGCGACCATGGGGCGGCCATCAGCGACCTGCAGCGCCACCTGGGCCCTCGCCCCTACTTGCTGGCCGACCACCCCGACGCCGGCTACAACCAGCGCATGACCGACATCCAGGCGGCCCTGGGCTCGGCGCAGATGGACCGTGCGGCGGCCATCGTGGCCGAGCGCCAACGCCTGGCGCACGTCTATGACGAGGCGTTCGCCGGCCTGTCCTGGCTGCGCACGCCGGCCCATATCGACAACATGACCCATGGCTACCAGAGCTACCCCTGCCTGTTCCAGCCCGAGCCTGTCACGCGCGATGCCATTGCCCGCGTCAATGCGCGCCGCAACGACTGGATGGACCGGCTGCTGAAAGCCGGCATCTCCACGCGCCCGGCCACGCACGCCGTGCACATGCTGCAGTTCTATCGCGAGAAGTACCAGCTGTCGTCAGGCGACCTCCCCAATGCCTGGGCCGCCAATGACTGCAGCATTTCGCTGCCGCTGTTCCATGGCATGAGCGAGGCCGAACAGGCCTATGTGATCGACCAGGTTCTGAGCTCGAACCCCTGATGTGCGGCATCGCTGGTCTGATCAATCTATCGGGCGACGCGGTGTCGCCGGCCATCCTGCAGCGGATGACCGATGCCATCGCCCATCGCGGTCCTGACGGCGAAGGCCACTGGATCGAAGGACCGGTGGGGTTCGGGCACCGACGCCTGGCCATCATCGACCTCACGCCCGGCGGACATCAGCCGATGATCAGCGCCGACCACCGCTACGTCATCACCTACAACGGCGAGATCTACAACTTCCGCGAGTTGCGCGCCGAATTGCAGGCGGCTGGCTACTGGTTCCGCTCGCAATCCGACACCGAGGTGCTGCTGCACGCCCTGGCGTGTTGGGGCGCCGAGGCCCTGGGGCGCCTCAACGGCATGTTCGCACTGGCCCTGTGGGACCGCAAGGAACAACGCCTGCTGCTCGCCCGCGACCGTTACGGCATCAAGCCCTTGTACGTGGCACGGCAAAACGGGCAGTTGCTGTTCGCATCGGAACAGAAGGCGATCCTGACCCATCCCGCGTTCCAGCGGAAGCTGGACAAAGCGGCGCTGCTGGAATACCTGACGTTCCAGAACATCTTCACCGATCGCACCTTGCTGGAGGATGTGCAGTTGCTGCCCGCGGGCCACTACGCCACGCTGGACCTGCGCCAGCCGAACGCGGCACTGGTCCGCACGCGCTACTGGGACTACCGCTTCCGCGAACCGGACCAGCCCGCCAGCCGCGAGGAGTACCTGGAAGAGCTCGACCGCCTGTTCCGCCAAGCCGTCAACCGCCAGCTCGTGAGCGACGTCGAGCTGGGCGCCTATCTGTCGGGCGGCATGGACAGCGGCTCGATCACCGCGGTTGCCGCACAGTCCTTCGCGAACCTCAAGACCTTCACCTGCGGTTTTGACCTGAGTTCGGCCTCTGGCATCGAGTTGGCGTTCGATGAACGCGTCAAAGCCGAGGCCATGTCGGCGCGCTTCAAGACCGAGCATTACGAGATGGTGCTCAAAGCCGGCGACATGGAGCGCTGCATGCCCCGGCTGGCCTGGCACCTGGAGGAGCCCCGGGTGGGTCAGAGCTACCCCAACTACTACGCCGCCCAACTCGCCAGCAAGTTCGTCAAGGTCGTGCTGTCCGGCAGCGGGGGGGACGAGCTCTTCGGTGGTTACCCCTGGCGCTACTACCGCGCCGCGGTCAACCAGGACTTCGAGCACTACATCGATCAGTACTACGCGTTCTGGCAGCGGCTCATCCCCAACACGGCCCTGTCCAAGGTATTCGCACCGATCTGGGGCGACGTGAAGCACGTCTGGACGCGCGACATCTTTCGCGACGTCTTCCTGACGCACGACAACGAGCTCGACCGGCCCGAGGACTACATCAACCACTCGCTCTACTTCGAGGCCAAGACCTTCCTGCACGGCCTGTTCGTGGTGGAGGACAAGCTCAGCATGGCGCACGGGCTGGAGGCCCGCGTGCCCTTCATGGACAACGACCTGGTCGACTTCGCCATGCAATGCCCGGTCAACCTCAAGCTCAACAACCTGGCGGAGGTGGTGCGCATCAACGAGAACGAGCCGGGCGGCAAGACGGACAGGTACTTTCAAAAGACGCGGGACGGCAAGCAGTTGCTGCGCGACGTGATGCGTCGCCACATACCGGCGGGGATCGCGGACGCAGAGAAGCAGGGCTTCTCCTCACCTGACGCCAGTTGGTTCAAGGGCGAAAGCATCGACTTTGTGCGCCGCACGCTGCTGCAGGGGCAGCCGCGCATCTACGAGTATCTCGACCGCGCGAGCATCCATTCGCTGGTCGATGATCACCTGCAGGGTCGCCAGAACCGGCGCCTGCTGATCTGGTCGCTGCTCAACCTGAACGCCTGGCTCGAGCAGCACCTACCCTGAAAGGAGCGGTAAATGGACGATTCCATGGACCCCGACAAGTCCCCGGACCTCGCGCTGGACAACTTGCTTGTCGCACTCAGGCAACTCCACGCCGAGCAGGCTCGCAAGGTGCTGACCGAGTGGCAACGCTCGCTGCCGTTCGGCGACTACATCGTCGACCGATGGGAACGCGCCGCCAGCCTCGGCTTCGGTCCAGGCGCCAGCATCTACGACAGTGCGCTGGTGCTCGGTCAGGTCCGCATCGGCGAGAAAACGTGGATCGGCCCCTTCACCGTCCTGGACGGATCGGGTGGTCTGGACATTGGCGCATTCTGTTCGATCAGTGCGGGCGTCCAGATCTACAGCCATGACACCGTCGCGTGGGCGCTGAGCGGGGGAACGGCGCCAGCTGAGCGGGCACCGGTGTCCATCGGTAGCCGCTGCTACCTGGGTCCGAACGTTGTCGTCAGCAAAGGTGTGCGCATCGGCGACGGCTGCGTGATCGGCGCAAACAGCCTGGTGAACTCGGACATCCCTGCGGGCTCGCGCGCGTGGGGCACGCCAGCAAGAGTCATAGGTCTGGCGTGAAGCGCGGCAGAGCTCGCTCACCACGCATCTTCCTCGGCATTACCGAGGTGTCAGGCTATTTCTCTCGACTTAGGCTGGGGCTGCTGGAGCTCGGTGCAGACGCCGTGCACGTATCCGTCCATGCCCATCAGTTCGGCTATGAAGCGGGCCCGGTCCCCTGGATCGTGGCCTGGTCGCGGCGCGCTGTCGCTCGCCGGGCCGTCGCGGCAGACACGTCCCGCCTTCGCAGCGCAGTTGCCCTGACGAACGTCATCGCTTCTCGCTCGGCGCTGCTGGTCTGGGCGATGTGCCGCTTTGATGTTTTCATTCTGGGCGCCGGCTCGTCTTTCTTTGCCCTGCGTGAATTGGCCCTGCTTCGCTGGCTTGGCAAGCGGGTCATCTACACCCTTCATGGCACCGATGCCCGCCCGCCATACATCGACGGGTTTTTCCCCGCTCTGCGCCCGGCACTCGATGGTCAGTGGCAAGACAGCGCCACCGCGGACCGGGCACTCGACGAACTGGCCACAGAGGTTGCTCGGCGGGTGCGCTTCCTGCGGCGTCTGGAGCGCTATGCGGACGTCATCGTCTGTGGACCCAGCTACGGTCACTTCCTCTCGCGGTCCTATGTCAACTTCTACGCCATCGGGTTGCCCACGCCCCTTCCCGCTCCGGAAAGCAGTGCAGGCAAACGGAAAACGCCCACACCCGCGACAGTCGTTTTGCATGCGCCTTCCCAGACGGCCGGCAAGGGCACCGCGCTCATCCGGAACATCGTCACCCGCTTGCAGCAGGAGGGGATGCCCATCGATTACCGGGAAATTTCCGGACGGCCCAACCATGAGGTCATGGCCGCCCTGCGTGAAGCCGATGTCGTGATCGACCAGGCCTGGTCCGATACGCCAATGGCGGGCTTCGCGGCGGAGGCTGCGGCCAGCGGCTGCCCGGCTCTGGTCGGCGGCTATTTCAGCGCCCTGGTGGGAGAGGCAGTGCCTGAGTCCTGGCGACCGCCCACCACATTTGTCGCACCCGAGCAACTGGAGGAAGGCTTGCGGGATCTGGCCGCCGATCCGCAGGAGCTGGCCCGCCTCGGAGAGGTGGCGCGCGAATACGTCTCGGCCCAATGGTCACAGAGGGCCGTGGCGGCCAAGATGCTGCAGCTTGTGCAGGAAGTACCACCGGAGTGGTTGGTCGCGCCGGCAAGCTGCCCCTACCTGGAAGGCTGCGGGCTCACGCGAGAGCAAGCCCGTTCGACCGTCCGCCGCCTGATTGACCGCCATGGCATCGGTGCGCTGGGCCTTTCGCATGCGCCCGCGCTTCAGAAGGCCTTCGCCACCTTCGCTCAGGCGGAGGCCGGGGATGTTTAGACGCCTCGCCAGCGACAGTTTGCAGTATGGCGCTGCGATGCTCCTGGTGCGCGGGCTGCAAATCTTCCTGCTACCGGTTTACACCAGCGTCCTGGGGGCAGGCCACTATGGCGTGGTCGAAGTCGCGACGATTGCTGGCGCACTGGTGAACCTGACCGTCGCGCTGGAAATATCCCAGGGCATGGCCCGGTATGTGGCCGATTCGTCTTCGCCTCAAGACCGACGCCGGTATGCAACGACCGCCGTCCTTTTCGCGACGGCGGCGTACACCGCCTTTTTCCTGCTTGCATCGGCAGCATCCGATCGTCTGAGTCAGTGGCTTTTCGACGGCCAGGCCGGGGCTTCCGAGATCGTGCTCATCGCGGCTGCGCTGGCACTCAACGGCGTCTTCGTCCTGCTGCAGGATCTGTTGCGCTGGCTTCTGCGCCCAGGCGCCTACCTGCTCGCAAGCCTGGCATACGCCGTTGGCACTGTTTCTGTTGGCGCTACGCTGGTTGTCCACGCAGATTGGGGGGTAGCAGGCGTGTTTTGCGGCCAGCTTGCAGGTGCCGCATTGGGTCTGGCGGTGTCGGCTTGGTCGGCCCGTAGCCTTCTTGGCCTGCGGGCCGACAGCAAGGCGTTTCGTACCATGCTGCGCTTCTCGCTACCCTTGGTCGTCTCGGGCATCGCGGTGTTCTGCAGCACGTTCGTCGATCGAATTGTGGTGCGCAACGTCCTGGGCCTCGAAGCGTTGGGCGTGTACGGCGTGGCGGCGCGGTTCGCGTCGGTAACGGGCATCCTTACGGTGGGTCTGCAGGCCGCGCTATCGCCGCTGGTCTACCGCGCCTGGCGTGAGCAAGGCATGGGCGGACAGCTGGCACAGGCATTCCGCTTCTATTGCTTCGGCATGTTGCCCGTGCTGGGAGGACTGAGCCTGTTCGCCGGCGAGATCCTGCTGGCGGCCACGGGTCCGCAGTTCCATGAAGCGCGCCATGTGCTGCCCATCCTTGCAGCGGCATCGATACTGGCCGCGCTATACGTGTTCGCGCCGGGCTTGTTTCTGGGTGAACGCACCGGCCGGGTGGCCCTGCTCAACCTGGCGGGAGCCGCTTTCAACCTTGCGCTGTGCCTGGCGTTGGTGCCCCTGCTGGGTCCGAGCGGCGCTGCACTGGCTGCTATCATCGCGGCCGCCAGTGTCTTCGCCGGCTTCGTTGGCGGGGGCAACGTGCATTTCAGCGTCCCTTTCGACGCCCGGCGCGGCGCGGCCGCTCTGGCGCTTGCCGTGGCCCTGGTCACCACCGGGCTGGCCTGGAACCAGGCTGCACCTCATTGGGACCTGTTGCAACTCCTTGGCAAATCAGCCCTGCTGATCATGGCCACCTTCATCGCCTTCGTCGTTGTGTTGCGGCCCGAGGACCGCCTTCGACTGCGGGCTGCCGTCAAGCGACTGACATAACACCCTCTGAAGAGGAACACCAAATGGCCATTATCGGAAAACACATCGTCATCACCGGCGGCGCCGGCTTCATCGGCTCCACCTTGGCCGGCCGCCTGGCCGACCGCAATCGGGTCACGCTGTTCGACAACCTGGCGCGCAACACCATCCAGCACACCGGCGGCGCACTGCACCCCAACGTGTCGCTGGTGCAGGGCGACATCCTCGATCCCGCGGCGGTGAAACGGGTGTTCACGGATGCCGACATCGTGGTGCACGCGGCCGCCATCGCTGGCATCGACACCGTGATCAAGTCCCCCGTGAAGACCATGGAAGTGAACATGATCGGCACCGCCAACGTGCTGCGCGCGGCACAGGAAGCGGGTGTGAAGGACCGCGTAATCGAGTTTTCCACCTCAGAGGTCTTCGGCAGCATGGCCTACCGGGTGACGGAGGAGAACCAGGCGGTGGCAGGCTCCGCCGGCGAAGCGCGCTGGGTGTACGCCGTCAGCAAGCTTGCTGGCGAGCACTTGGCCCATGCCTACTTCCGCGAGCACAACATGCCCATTGTCACGCTGCGCCCCTTCAACATCTATGGCCCCGGCCAGACCGGCGAGGGCGCCATCCAGATCTTCATCCGCAAGGCGCTGCGCAACGAGCCTATCTCCATCTATGGCGACGGCTCGCAGATCCGCGCCTGGTGCTTCGTCGACGACATGGTCGACGCCCTGATGCTCGCACTGGAACATCCCAAGGCCATCGGCGAATCCTTCAACGTGGGCAATGCGCGCGCGGTCACCACCATCTTCGGTCTCGCCGAAGCGGTGTGCCGCGTGCTGGGCTCGCAGTCCGAGATCGTGTTCAAGCCACCGCTGTCGGCCGACATCGAGCTGCGCATCCCCGAGACCCGCAAAGCCGCCGAGGTGCTGGGGTTCAAGGCCAAGGTCGACCTGGAGGAAGGCATTCGCCGGACGGCCGACTGGTACCGCAGCAATGCCATCTGACGCTCTGATCGAGCTCGTGCTGGTGGGTGGCGGCGGCACCAGTGCCGACGTGCTCGCCATCGTCGACGACATCAACCGCGAGGCCCCGCGCTACCGCGTGCGCGGCCTGCTCGACGATGCTCTGACGCCGGGCTCGCAGCAATTCGGCGTGCCGGTGCTCGGCGGCCTGAGCGACGCGCCGCAGCTGCTGGGCAACGGCCGTTTGGTCGACTGCCTGGGCAGCCCGCGCAGCAACGCGCGCCGCGAGGCTTTGTTGCAGGCCAAAGGCCTGGCAGGGCTTCCTTTTGAAAGCCTGGTGCACCCACGCGCCGTCGTGGCCAGCAGCGCCGATCTCGGGGAAGGCTGCATCTTGTACCCCAACGTGGTGTTGCTGGCGCAGGTGCGCCTGGGCCGCCACGTCACCGTACTGGCCAACTGCGTGCTGAACCACGATGTGTGTGTCGAGGATTTCGGCATCCTCGCCAGCGGCGTCAACCTTTCGGGCCGGGTGCACGTGGGCCGGGCAGCCTACCTGGGCTGCGGCTGCAACGTGCGCGAAAACATTCGCATTGGCGACGGTGCACTGGTGGGGCTGGGCAGTGCCGTGGTGCAAAACGTGGCTCCAGGGGCCGTGGTGGCGGGCGTGCCTGCACGTGTTCAAAGGTCAGGCACATGAACATCCTGCTGGTGGGCGGCATGTTTCCGCCCATGCGCACCGGTACCGCGTTCTACACCCAGAGCCTGGCGGCGGAGTTGCAGCGGCAAGGTCATGTCGTCGAAGTGGTGACACTGGGCTCAACCTTGTCGAGCACCAAAGAAGACGAACTCACGGTGCACCGTCTGCCGGCGTGGCGGTTGCCGCTGGCGGGCTTCTTCAAGCACTACCAGCTTTGCGCATTCAATCCACTCAACTGGTGGCGTCTGGCACGCATCGCCCGCAAGTTCGAGGCCGACGCGGTACTGCTGGTGAACCACTATCTGGACATCGCGTTACCGGCCGCATTCGCGGCCTGGTGCGTCAAGGCGCCCCTGGTCTGCTCTGTGGGCACGCAGCTGCAATCGCTCAATCCGCGCCGTGACCGCATCCTGAATCGACTCGATCGATGGATCTGCGGCCACGCGGTGTTTCCGTTCTGTGATGCGGTCGTCGCGTGGGACACGCAGATTCGCCAGTACCTGGCGGACGTACAGGGCGAACGCGTGCTGCGCAAGACCGCTATCGTCAACTACGGTGTGGCCGGCGACAGCATGGCGCTTCTGGCGCACGAGAGCGACCACCGAGCGCGCAACGTGATTCTTGGTGTGGGGGCCGTCAGCGAACAGCGCAGCTTCGTACCGCTGGTCAAGGCCTTTGCCCTGCTCGCTCCAGACTTCCCGGCTTTGAGGCTGCGCATCGTGGGCCATGTGTACTACGACGAGGCGCGCCGGCTCGCGCACAGTCTCGGCCTGGGCGAGCGTGTCGAGTTTCTCGGGGAGTGCCCCCATGAAGAGGTACTCGCCCACATGAAAGCCGCCGACCTGCTGTACTCGTCCCTGACGGGTCGTTACGTGGGCATGGGCACGGCCACCATCGAGGCCATGCTGCTGGCGGTTCCCACGGTGGTCAACACCCCACTCGATCTGCTCGGTACGGCGACCTTGATCGACGGAGAGCACCTCGTGCAATGCATCGACAACACGCCTGAGGTCATCGCGGAACGGTTGCGCCCCTTGCTGACCGACGAGACGCACCGGCGCCGCGTAGGCCTCGGCGGACGGCGCTTCGTGCAGGAGCATATGAATTGGCCGAAGGTGGCTCGAGACATGAGCGCGCTGCTGACCCGCCTCGTTGATGGGCGAGCCGCAAGATGAACCGCTGGCGACAGCACGCTCTGACACTCATAGGTCTCGCCGTGAGCCTGATCGCCATCGGCTGGCTGTTGAGCAACTTCGACCTCAGCGAGGTGGCCAGGACACTGGCACGCGCAGACCTCACGATCCTCTTGCCATTGCCGCTGATCCTGATTGCCTCGTTCGCGCTGCGAACTCAACGCTGGCGGCTCGTGGTGGAACATGAACCACCGGTGCACTGGTGGCCTGGATTTCGCGCACTGATGATTGGCTACCTGCTGAACAATGTGCTGCCCGCCAGGGCCGGCGACGTGGCGCGCGCCCTTGAACTGGGCCGCACTGAGCAGATGTCGCGCACCAAGGTCTTTGCCACACTCGTGGTCGAGCGCACCGCGGACCTCGCCTTCATGCTCGCGTTGTTGTCGGTTGTGCTGCTCTCTTACCCCGCCATTCCCGAGTGGCTCAAGCAAGCAGGCCTGGCGGTGACCGCGATCACGGTATTGGCAATGTCCTTGCTAGCCGCTGCCCACCTCCTGGGCAAACGCCTCATTCCGTGGCTGCACCGACGGCTGCTTCAGCGCCTCCCGATCCAGGCGGCGACTCGGGTGCAGAACATCCTCGCATCGGCACTTGACGGGATCGCCGGTGGCTTTCGCCTGAAACACTTCACCGGGTTCCTGGCACTCACGGTTGTGATCTGGGTGCTGGAAGTGGCGTTGGTGTGGCTCATCGCACGCGCCATCGGGCTCGACCTGGCGCCCGGCAACGCCCTTTTCGTCTTGTTGCTGATCGCCATCGGCACCATGGTCCCGGCGTCACCGGGTTTCGTGGGTACCTACGAGTTCTTCGGCGTGGCGGCCCTGGGCATGCTGCAGGTGCACGGCGCCCAGGCACTGGCTTTCGTCGTCCTGCTGCACCTGGCCACCCTGCTCGGATCCACGCTGATCGGCGCGCTGTGCTTCCTGGCGCGACCGGCTGCGCCATCGCCGCGCGCCATCGGGGCGCAGGATATCGCGTCCGCGCACTGCCCAGACGACAAGACATGAACGCCCACCCCACTGTCACCCTGGCCACGCTGATGCTGGCTGTACCGGTCACCACCGCACACGCCCTGGCCTGCTTGGGGGCAGGCCGCGCCATTCAATGGGCCCTGGACCATCGCGCTCCCGCCCGGCCGGCGCCCACCTCGGACGCCTGGGTGGACCTCGCCACGCAATTCCTGGCGGGCCTGATGGTCTTCACCGCGGTGTTCACCGTGCTGGGCCTCATGGGCCAATTGCGCCCCGTGCCGGTCGGTGCCGTGCTGGGCCTGGGCTGGCTGGCGCTGATCGCAAGCCGCCCAAGCGCCGCGCGGGGCCTGGCCATGCTGCGCAACGCCTGGGGCAGCATCTGGCACCTGAACTGGCCGATGCGCTGCCTGGCCGCAGTGGTGGTGCTGTTTTTCCTGTGCCTGGCCCCGGCCGCCCTCACCATGCCGCCCACGGGCGATGCCGAAGCCTTCTACCTCGCCTACGCCATGATCATGGCCAGCAGCGGCGTGCTGGAGCCCATGCGCGGCACCTACGAGCCGTTTTCCAGCATCAGCCTGCCGGCGGAACTGCACTACGCCGTGCTGATGCGCTGGCAGGGCACGGCCGCCGCCAAGTTCCTGGTCTGGCCGGTGGCGCTGACCTGCGGCGTGTTCCTCTCGGGCATCGTCGGCCGCTGCGGCGGTGGCCTGGTGGCGCGCTGGGTGGCCTGGATCATCCTGATCTCTTCGTCGAGCTTCACGCTGTATGTGTTCGACGGCAAGGTGGACCTGTTCGGCGCCGCCTTCGCCCTGGCCGCCTTGTACTGGCTGCTGCGCGATGCGCCGACAGATGATCGCAGGCTCGCCCTGGCCTGGGCGGGTTTGATGGCTGGCAGCGCCACGGTCGCCAAATTCTCGTACGTGATCACGCTGGGGATGGCCATGCTGGTTCTGCTGGTCTGGCAGCACCGTGGCCGGGGCCAGGCGTACGGCACCCGCGACCTCATGCGCACCGCCCTTGTGCTGGGCGCCTGGGCGGTGCTGGCCTGGCTGCCCCAGTTCCTCAAGAACGGGGTGCTGTATGGCGCGCCGCTGGCACCCTTCCTCGGCATGGGTGAGGTCGGCTCCTGGCTGAACCAGGTCTGGCACAGCCCCGAGGTGACTCGAGAGATCCTGCTGACCTACCCTTACGCTCTGGTGTTTGGCGAGTACCCCATGCAAGGTGGTGGCGTTTCGATGCTGCTGTTGGGCCTGCCGGTACTGGCTTGGTTCGTGCTGCGGCGAGGCGCCACCGACAAACGACTGCTCGACAGTCCCGTGACTGCGGTGACGCTGGCCGCCGTGCTGTCCACCCTGGCCTGGGTGCTCATTCGGCCCTCGGTACTCGCGCCGCGCTATATCCTCGCCACGCTCATGTTGTTCGCGCCCCTGGCGGCGCTGACGGCTGAGGCAGCGCTGGCCGATCGGCGCTGGTGGCTGCGCCTGGGCGCCTGGGGCCTGCTGGCGCTGGCGCTCTATTGGACCGTCAGCACGGTTCGCTCGGGCCCGCACAACCTGCTCCTGCTGATGACCGACCGGGCCGAACGCTGCCTCAAGGCCAGCGGATCCTGCAGAGCCCTGTCAGCCCTGGCCACTGAGGGGCGGCCCGGCGAGCGCGTCATGATGGCCGCGTACTACGGCTACTGGCTACGATCGGACCAGTTGCAGTGCCAGGCCAGTCGGGCCGAAAAGAAGAGCGTGGCCGAAGCCGACGACGTGTTGGCCGCCCTGCAGGCGGGCGGCTTTCGCTACATGGTGGTGGAGCGCAGCTCGCACGGCGAGTTGGAGGAGCGCCTGTTGCGGGCGCGCGAACCTGTGCGCCACTTGGTCAAACTAGGCGATATCGTGGTGTATGTGGTGCCGCCGGCGGCCGACGCACAGCCACCACAATGCATCGAAACCCGTCCTGGCGAATGGAAAGTCCTGCCGCACGGAGCCTCGAAATGAACCTGCCCGCCCCTCTGGTCTCGATCGTCATCCCGGCCTACAACCACGGCAACTATTTGGCCGAGGCGATCCGCAGCGTGCTGGCGCAGGATCACTCGCCTTTGGAGCTGATCGTGCTGGACGACGGCTCGACCGACCACACGCCCGATGTACTGGCGCGCGTGGACGGCGACTTCTTGCGCGAGAGACACGCCAACATCGGACAGGCCCGCACGCTGGAGAAGGGCTGGTCCATGGCCAAGGGCTCGATCCTTGGCTACCTCAGCGCCGACGACACCCTGGCGCCGGGCGCGGTGAGCGCAGCGGTGGCGGCCTTGCAGGCCGATCCCGACGCCGTGGCGACCTATTGCGACTACCACCTGCTCGACCCGCAGTCGCGCCCGGTGAGGCAGGTGCAGGCGCCGCCCTATGACTACCGCGCCATGTTCGTCGACGTCGTGTGCCCGCCCGGCCCGGGCGCCTTCTTCCGCCGAGACGCGTACGACGCGACTGGGCCGTGGAACCCGGCGCTGCGGCAAATGCCAGACTACGATTTCTGGCTGCGCCTGGGACTGCATGGGCACTTCATCCGCATCGAGCGACCGCTCGCCGGTTTCCGGGTGCACGACGACTCCCAGTCGTTCGCGCCCACCACGCCGCAGCGCGCTGCCGAACCCGTCGCCATCATCGAAGGCCTCCTGCGCACGCCGGGCTTGGCGCCCGACATCATGACCCAGGGGTCGCAAGCGCTGGCGCACGCGCACCTGATCAGCGCGCAGTTGCACCTGCGGGCGGGCCGATGGGGCGCGGCGGGCCGTTCCGTGCGTGCGGCCTGGTCGCAGTCCTGGTCGCGCGTGCTGTCCATGCGGGCCCTGCGCCTGCTCGGCAATGCCTTGTTCAACCGCGCAGGCCACCGCTTGTTGTGGACCCTGCGCTCCGGCCTGTCCGCGCGAAACCCATGACCCACGACCCTGTCACCCGCCGCTACACCGAGGGCGATTACGCCCGGCAGAACCCCGACTGGGATAGCGCCGATTCGCCCTGGAAAGCCCACCAGGTGCTGGGCCTGCTGGCGCGCCATGGCCTGTCCCCTGCCAGCGTAGTCGAGGTGGGCTGCGGCGCGGGCGGCGTGTTGTCGGCCCTGCGCGCCCAGTTGCCGCAGGCCGAATTGCGGGGCTTCGACATCGCCCCCGGCCTACCCGCGCTGTGGTCGCGACGCCAAGCCGACGACATTCACTTCACCCTGGGCGACTACCTGGCCAGCGACGAGCCTGCGCCCGAACTCACGATGGTGCTTGACGTGCTCGAACACCTGGGCGATCCCTTCTCCTTCCTGGCGCGCCTGCGCGAGCGCACCGGCTGGACCGTATTCCACATCCCGCTCGACCTTTCGGCCATCAGCGTGCTGCGCGAGCGTCCGCTGCTGCACGTGCGCCACAAAGTAGGGCACTTGCACTACTTCACGCGCGGACTGGCCGTGGCCATGCTCGAGGAATGCGGCTACGAGATCGTGGAAGCACGCTACACCGGCGCTTCGCTCAACGCCCCACGCCGATCGTTCAAGACCCGAATGGCAGGCTTGCTGCGCCAGGCAATCTACGCCGTCCATCACGACCTGGGCGCACGCCTGATGGGCGGAGAAACCCTGCTGGTCCTTGCCAGGCCCAAGGTGGCAGCGTGACGCTGATCGTTCACGCACCCAACGTTCATCTGGGCGGCGGGCGCACCCTGCTGCTGTCCTTGCTCAATGCCGTCCCCGCACGAGACAGTGTGGCATTGCTCGACACCCGGCTGGACACGTCGGGCGTGCCGACGGATCTCGTGCTGGAACGCTTTTCACCCACTTTGGTGGGACGGTGGCGCGCAGAAAGGCGCATCCTGCAACTCGCACGGCCCGGCGACACGGTGCTGTGTTTTGGCAATCTGCCCCCCTTGTTTCGCAACCAGGGGCGTGTGGCCGTGTTTCTGCAGAACCGGTATCTCTTCGGTGAGCGGAATCTGCGCGCATTTTCCTTGTGGGAGCGCTGGCGCATTGGGCTGGAGCGGCTTTGGTTTTCTCATCGCCTGGACATGGAAACGATGCTCGTCTATGTCCAGACCGCCTCCATGGCGGGTGAACTCCTGCGCGAGACCGGCGTCGCGGCTCGCGTGTTCCCGTTCATTCCCTCTGAGACATCCTCCGGGTCTGGGCAGATCGAACCTCCCGAGTTCGACTTCATCTACGTGGCTTCTGGCGAGCCGCACAAGAACCACCAACAGTTGATTGACGCGTGGAAAGCTCTTGCACAGCAAGGCTCTTTTCCCACTCTGTGCCTGACCCTGGAGCCCAAAAGGCATGCGGACCTGCTCGAGCACCTGAGGCACACACAGGATCGCCACGGCCTGCGGATCACCAATGTCGGTCCTGTAGCCCCCACCGACATGGCGCGCTGTTACCGGCGCTCGCGTGCGTTGATCTACCCATCGACGCTGGAATCGTTCGGGCTTCCACTGATTGAAGCGTCACAGCTGGGCCTGCCCATACTCGCGTCCGAACTGGACTATGTGCGCGATGTCGTCACGCCTGCCGAGACGTTCAACCCCAACTCACCGGTATCCATCGCCCGCGCGGTCAGCCGCTTCCTGCGGCAAGAGCAGGCGCCGCAACCCATGTTTTCCAGCACAGCCTTCGTGCGCGATGTCATTGGCGAAACAGCACGACCGCAATCCGCCCGCAAGTGACCACCCACGTAAAATCCGCCCGCATCACAGCAGTAGAGCGCGCAAGCAAGCGCGCCTGCTCCGCACCACGCATGGAGCTTGAATACCGATGATCCGAATTTTCGCCTCGCTGTTTGCCTTGGCATGCCTGGGGTTGGCGCTTGTTGCGGGCGCCCGCTATGAAGGCCAATGGATCGTCTATGCGCTGTTTACGCTGACGGCGAACGCTCTGTTGTTCATCGGTTTTCGCCAGAAGGCCATCTATTTCGACACCTTCATCGGCATCTTCCTGTGGCTTGGCTTCTGGCTGAAGCTGTCGCTGCGCGTGGCGTTCGCTTCAGGTCGATTTCACGAATCGATTGGCGCTTTCGACGGTTCGGGCGCCGCTTTCGATCACGCACTGATGGTGGCCTCGTTGGGCTTTGGTGGCCTGTTGTTGGCCAGCCTCATCAGGCAGCGGTTGTTTTGCTACCCCGCGACTCCGCCGTCGTGCACGGGCCAAGGTCTGTTCGAACTCTACCGAGCCTACCGCACGACCTGTCTTGTGCTATTCGGCTTGTTGGTGCTGGGCATCGCACTCAGCAACATCTGGCTGGGCATTTACCAGCGGGGCATGGTGACGCAAACGGTGTTGCCATTTGGCCTCAATGGCATCTACAAGTGGCTGCTGCAGTTCGGGCTGTCCTCGATGGCGGCGCTGATCATCCGGTTCGAGATCGAACTTCAGCGAAACGTGTCCATGGTGGCTATCTTCCCGCCGTTGCTGGAGTGCTTTGCGTCCAATGTTTCACTGCTTAGCCGTGGCATGGTCCTCAATGCCGCGGCCCTGGGGCTGGGTGGCCTGCGCACCGTGCTGGCCATGAGCGTGCGGCTACATCTGCGAACCGTGGCCGTGGCTGCGATCGCATTCACCGTCTTGTTCGCGGCGTCGGTGCTCTGCGTCAACTACCTACGCGCCAGCAGCGTGCTGGGCGCGATCTACAATCCCCCCACGGCGGCAACCCCGGAGGCGACGCTCGCCTACGACTCCAACGACTTTGCCAAGAGCGCCAAGACCATGACGGGGCCCCTCTTCATCGATCGGTGGGTCGGTATCGAGGGCGTGATGGCGGTGTCGTCTTCCGACCGACTCGGCTGGCCTCTTTGGCGAGAAGCTTGGCAGGAGACGTTTCAGGAAGGTCGGCTCAGCCTTTTTGACCGCTACTTTATCGATTCACCCTATAACGAGTTGGGGATCGACAAGTCCAAGCACCATTTCGTTTCACTTCCCGGTGTCATCGCGTTCTTTTACTACCCCGGCTCGATGGCCTTCGTCTTCGCCGGCCTGCTTGTGCTCGGGCTGGTGGGCGCGCTTTTCGAGTTCCTGTCGTATCGACTGGCTGGGCAAAACTGGGTGCTGTGCTCGTTGCTTGCCCAAGTCGTGGCCTTTCGGTACGCGAGTTTTGGATACGTTCCGGGGCAGTCCCACCTGCTCTTTGGCACTGTGTTGCTGAACGTACTGCTTATAGGCGTGGCGAGCTGGTCGATCCGGCGTTTGATGAACACGCCTCGCATCGCTCGCTAGCCGCTCACGATGATGAAGCATATTGGCAAAGAATCTTCTGGTAGCGCGCCGCGGCGCGCGCTGCTCGTCTTTCCCCTCGCCGCCTTGCTGAACTCGTTTTCGATGACGGCACTGCTCCTGGTGTTCGGCGTTGTCGGGTACTCGGAGATCGCAGCCAACATCGGCCTCGTCCAAGGTGCCACGCTCGCGCTCTTCTATGCCTTTTCCGCCAACGGCCGCAACCTCATTCTTGCGGACCCCACTGGCTCGGCAGCCGCACGCCTGCTGCAAACCCGCCTGTGGCTGCTGTTGCCGCTCTCGGCGGCTGCGTATCTGCTCAGCGTGGGTGTTGGTGATGCAAGCGCTGCGCTGGCCCTGGTGCTGATCCTGCGACGGGCTTCGGAATGGCTGGGCGAGATCGGCCTTGCGCGGCACGAGCAGAAACAACAGCTCGCCATCCCGACCCAGGCCGTTGTGGCCGAAGGTGCTTCGTTTCTGCTCTGCCTGCTGCCGCTTGTTCTCGATTGGAGTCTTGCGCTCTGTGCACTGCCTTGGGCCCTCGCACCACTCCTCGCAACGCGCCAGGCGCAGCTTTCCCTCGACAAAGGTGAGGGGCACCTCTCGTTACAGGCCCTGCTGCCCCATTTTGGCTCCACAGCCATCATCGGCACCAGCGTGTATGTCTTTCGCATCTCCATCGTGTTGCTCGCGGGCAAGGTGGTGGCTGGAGACCTGTTCACGGCCTTTGCTATCGGCGGCCTGATCCCGACGATCTACGGGCAGGCGCTGGCGCCCACGCTGGCGCACCGTTTTGGCAGCAGAGGCCTGCCGAAATGGCTGCTGGTCATCCCACTCGGCATGTTGCTGATCGCCGCCGGTGTGAGTGCTCTGGCCGTGATGCAGCCCGCCTGGCTGGCCGGCCTGGGCCGCTCGCCTAACTTCTGGCTCGCCGTGGGGATTTCGATGGCAGGCGGCGCGCTCATGAGCGTGGCGGCCGCCCTGCGCACGCGTCTGATCCAGCAGACCGGAGGAGAAAACGTGTTCGGCCCCGATCTGTTGGCCAATGTGTTGATCGCCACCTGCGTGCCGTTCGTGTTCTACGTGCTGGGTCCGAAGGCACTGGCCGGCCTGTACGGTCTGAGCGGATGTCTCAGCCTGGCCTTCCTGTCGGGTGTGGGGTGGCAGCGCAAGGGTGCGTCCTCCACCCACTTGCAGCCGATGCTGATGGGCATCGGCTTCCTGTTGCTGATCCCGGTCTTCTTCCAGATCAAGGGCGGGCTGTTTCGCGACGCTGCCTATGTGTTCGATGCAGGCGGCAGCATTCTGAAGTTGCCACTACCGCTGTCGATTCTGGCCTTGTTCGCAGGGATCGCGCTGCTGGGCAACTACGCGGGTGCCGCGAGGACACTGGCGACGCTGTTCTTCACGGCGCTGCTTTTCGTGATGACCTCGCTCACGATCACGCAGGGCAACAACGCGTACGAAGGCGCCAAACTCATCCTGCTGGCGCAGTTTCTGCTGCCCATGTTTGGCCTGGTGCTGGGACAGATGTATGGCGCCTCGACCTCTGCGCCGCCGTTTGAACGCGCCGCGCTGTGGGTCCTGCTGCTGGTCCTGCCCGCCCAATTGCTCGCGACCTGGCTTCAGGGCTACACGCTGCTGTATCCCAAGGTGTTCTTCTTCAGCATCTACCAGCATTTGCAGTATGTGCCGATGATCATCGTGGCACTGCTGATGCTGGCGAGCCAGTCGCTGTGGAACCTCGGTTTGAAATACCGCGTCGCGTTGGGGATTCTGTTGCCGGTCGCCATGCTCTACATCGTGGCATCGCTGTCCTGGGGAGCACTGCTGGGTGCGTCGTTCTGCTTGGCAGGCTTCGCGGCAACCCACCTACGCAAAATTCGCATCAGCCGCCGAACCATGGCCACGCTCGGGCTGGCGGCGATTTGCGCGATTTCCTATGTGGTTCTTTCCGAGGCCGGCGTGTTGTCACGGTCGCTGAGCAATGCCGATGGACCACGCGACACCTTGCAATGGCGCAACAAACTGGCCCCCTACCTGGCACGGGCAGAGACCACCGCAACGGCGGGCGGCGAAACCCGCGCGACGCACTGGCGCTTCTATGCCAGCGGTGTCGTGGAGTCGCCCAGGGCCTTTTTCCTCGGGCATGCCACACCGCCCGATCGGGATCGGCACCCCAGCGCGCACAACTACTGGCTCGACGCCCTGTACAACTTCGGTGCGATCTCGATGTTGCCCTTGATCATCCTGATGTTCACCACGATCCAATGGGTGTGGCGACAGCGTCGAGACTTGCTGTCCAACCCGATGCTGCTCGGCACCACGATGGCCGCGCTGTACCTGCTGCTCTTTGAGAACATGCTCAAGGTAGGGATGCGTCAACCCTATCCAGGCATCATCACTTTCTTCATCTGGGGCCTACTGATTGCGCGCTTGCAGCCCAAGACGACGACCGATGAAAAAAATGCCACGACGATCGCATGAAGGTCTTGATCTTCACCCAATACTTCTGGCCTGAAACCTTCGGCATCAACGCACTGGCGAAGAAGCTGCGGGACCAGGGCATGGAGGTCACGGTCATGACGGGCAAACCCAATTACCCGGAAGGCAAGGTGTTTGCCGGCCATTCGGCATGGGGCACCGCCCGCGACGCCTACGACGGCATCGAGGTCCTGCGCCTGCCGCTCTCTCCGCGAGGCAAACAATCGTCGCTGCGCCTGCTGCTGAACTATCTGTCGTTCATCGTGGCAGGAACCGTCATCGGCCCCTGGATGTTGCGCCATCGATCGTTCGATGCCGTGTTCGTCTACGCCCCCTCTCCTCTGCTTCAGGCCTTGCCCGCCATCTGGCTCGCCCGACTCAAGCGCGCGCCCATGGCGCTCTGGGTACAGGATCTCTGGCCCGAGAGCCTCTCAGCCACCGGATTCATCAAAAACCAGCGCGTGCTCGGCCTCGTGGCCCATGTGGTCCGCTTCATCTACCGGCACACCGACCGGGTGCTGGTGCCCTCCGAGGCGTTCAGAGCACCCATTCTCGCGCTGACCAAGGGCGCGGCCGACATCCACTACTACCCGAACGCATGGGTCGAAGAGCCGGTCTCGGACACGCTGGCCGACGTAGACGCCCTGGCCAACAACATTGCCTCGGGCTTTTCGGTCGTGTTCGCCGGCAACCTCGGCGTCGCGCAATCCCTTGACACGATCCTGGACGCGGCCGAGCGGCTTCAGAATTCCGGATCACAGGCCCGGTTCTTCCTGATCGGCAGCGGCAGTCTCTCTTCGTGGCTGAACGACGAGATCCAGCGCCGCAACCTGCGCAACGTGGTGCTGCCCGGGCGGTTTCCGCCAGCTGCCATGCCTCGGCTGTACGAGGCAGCGTCGGCACTGCTGGTGTCGCTGCGCGACGAACCGATCTTCGCGTACACGATTCCGAGCAAGGTGCAAGGCTATCTGGCCGCCGGGCGGCCTGTCATTGCCTCCCTCAATGGCGAGGGCTCCCGGGTGGTCACTGAAGCCGGCGCGGGCATAGCGTGCGCCGCCGGTGATGCCCAGGCACTGGCCGAAGCGGTGCAGGTTCTGACACAAATGGACAGCGATTCACGCACCAAAATGGGCGAAAATGCCCGCCGGTATGCGCTTGCTCATTTCTCTCTGGACCGGTTGGCCAGTGATCTGGTGGGGCAGTTCGAAGAACTTTTGGCCACACACGCCATTCAAAAACAGGAGAAATCGCGGTGAGAGTTTTGGTATTGGGTGCCTCGGGCATGCTGGGCAACGCCATGTTGCGCACCCTGTCGCAATCGGATGCATACGAAGCGTGGGGAACCGCCCGCTCGGCCGGCGTGTTGAAACACTTTGACGCCGCCTTGGCGCAGCGCATCGTCACCGGCATCGATGTCGAGAACGTCGACGCACTGACCGCCTTGCTGGCCCAGGTGCGCCCTGAGGCGGTGATCAACTGCATCGGCCTCGTGAAACAACTGGCGCAGGCGGACGACCCGCTGTCCGCACTGCCTATCAACGCCCTGCTGCCCCATCGATTGGCCCGACTGTGTGGCTTGGTGGGCGCGCGCTTTGTGCACATCAGCACCGACTGCGTCTTCAATGGCCGAAAGGGCGACTACCGCGAGTCCGACCCGTCGGACGCGGAGGATTTGTATGGCCGCTCCAAGTACCTGGGCGAAGTGGCGTACCCGAATGCCGTCACACTGCGCACCTCCATCATTGGCCACGAACTGAGCAGCGCACACGGACTGGTGGGTTGGTTTCTCGCGCAACAAGGCACCGTCAAAGGCTATCGGAAGGCCATCTTCTCGGGCCTGCCCACGGCAGAACTCTCGCGCGTCGTGCGCGATGTCGTGCTGCCCCACCCTGAACTGTCTGGCCTCTACCACGTCGCGGCGCAGCCGATCGCCAAGTACGACCTCTTGCAACTGGTGCGCGACGCTTACGGCAAGACGATCGATATCGAGCCCGACGACCGCCTCACCATCGACCGTTCGTTGAACGCCGAGCGCTTCCGGGAGGCCACCGGCTATGTCGCCGCGCCCTGGCCCGAACTCGTCGCGCGGATGCGCGATTTTCACTGAAGGACATGAGATGTTTGCTGGCAAGACCCTGCTGATCACCGGAGGTACCGGCTCATTCGGCAACGCGGTGCTGAGTCGTTTTCTCGATACCGACGTGCGAGAGATCCGAATCTTCAGCCGCGACGAGAAGAAGCAGGAAGACATGCGCATCGCGCTGAACAACGAGAAGCTCAAGTTCCATATCGGTGACGTGCGCAATCTGGACAGCGTTGCCCAGGCGATGCATGGCGTCGACTATGTGTTTCACGCCGCGGCACTCAAGCAGGTCCCGTCCTGCGAGTTCTATCCCATGGAGGCGGTGCGCACCAATGTGCTGGGCACGGAAAACGTGATGAACGCGGCCATCTCCGCGGGTGTGAAACGCGTCGTGGTGCTGAGCACGGACAAAGCGGTCTACCCTGTCAATGCCATGGGAATCTCCAAGGCCATGATGGAGAAATTGATGGTGGCCAAGGCCCGCTCGCGCCTGGAAGGCGAGACCGTGCTGTGCGCCACCCGCTATGGCAACGTGATGGCATCACGCGGCTCGGTGATCCCTCTGTTCGTGGACCAGATGCGCGCGGGAAAACCCTTGACCGTGACAGATCCCAACATGACCCGCTTCCTGATGTCGCTGGAAGATTCGGTCGATCTCGTGCTGCATGCTTTCGAGCATGCCGTGCAAGGTGACATCTTCGTGCAGAAGGCACCCGCCTCGACCGTGGGCGATCTGGCCCAGGCGCTCATTGCGCTGTTCAAAAGCGAGAGCGCCGTGCGCGTGATCGGCACGCGGCACGGCGAGAAGCTGTACGAATCCCTGCTGTCGCGCGAAGAGATGGCGCGCGCCGATGACATGGGGCGCTACTACCGGGTGCCAGCCGACGACCGCGACCTCAACTACAACAAGTATTTCGTTGAAGGCGAAACGCGCGTATCGACGCTGGAAGACTACACCTCGCACAACACCGAACGCCTCGACATCGAACAGGTCCAGCAGCTGCTGCTCAAGCTCGACTTCATCCAGGACGCGCTCCATGCTTAAGGTGATGACCATCGTGGGCACACGGCCCGAGCTGATCAAGATGAGCCGCGTCATCGCCGAGTTCGATCGACACACGCAGCACGTGCTCGTGCATACCGGGCAAAACTACGACTACGAGCTCAACCAGGTGTTCTTTGATGACCTGGGGATCCGCAAGCCCGATCATTTTCTGGCGGCGGTGGGCGAGAACGCGGCGCAGACCATCGGCCAGGTGATCATCAAGTCCGACCAGGTGCTGGAGCAGGAAAACCCGGACGCGGTGCTGCTCTACGGCGACACCAACTCATGCCTGTCGGTGCTGTCGGCCAAGCGCCGCAAGATCCCGGTGTTTCACATGGAAGCCGGCAACCGGTGTTTCGACCAGCGCGTGCCCGAGGAGCTCAACCGCAAGGTGCTGGACCACCTCAGCGACATCAACATGGTGCTCTCAGAGCACGCCCGGCGCTACCTGATCGCCGAAGGCGTGCCGCCCGAGACCATCATCAAGACGGGCTCGCACATGCGTGAGGTACTGGACCACTACCGGCCGAAGATCGAAGCTTCCGACGTGCTGGACCGCCTGGGCCTGAGCAGCGGCCGCTACTTCCTGGTGAGCATGCACCGCGAGGAAAACGTCGATGTGCCCGAGAACCTGCGCAACCTGCTCGACAGCCTCAATGCCCTGGCCGATGCCTATGGCTTCCCGGTGATCGTCTCCACCCATCCCCGCACCGCCAAGCGGCTGGAAGACATCGACCACGGCGCACCCCATGCGCTGGTGAAGTTTGTCAAGCCTTTCGGTTTCCTGGACTACAACAAGCTGCAGATGGAAGCGGCGTGTGTGGTGTCCGACAGCGGCACCATCACCGAAGAATCCTCGCTGCTGAACCTGCCCGCCATCACCATCCGGAACGCACACGAACGCCCCGAAGGCATGGACGTGGGCACCTTGATCATGAGCGGCCTCGATCCCGAACACGTGCTGGACGCGGTCAAGGTGGTGATGGCCCAGCACCAGCGCGGCCCGTTGTCGGCGCGGCCTGTGCCGGACTACGAGGCCGTGAATGTGTCCCAGCAGGTGCTGCGGGTCGTCATGAGCTACACCGGCTACGTGAATCGAACCGTGTGGCGCAAACCGTGAACGCGGCAACGGCGAGCCTGGCTGGAGCAACCCTCATTACCGGTGCCAACGGCTACGTGGGCCGCGCGCTATGCGCGCGCGCGGCTGCACAAGGGCGCCCGGTACGCGCCTGTGTTCGGAGCGCCACGGATATGCCGGTCCACGGCTTGCCCACCGTGGCCGTGGGCGACATCCACGAGGCAACGGAGTGGAGCGCTGCACTCAACGGTTGCTCAACCGTGGTTCACCTTGCCGCGCGCGTCCATGTCATGAACGAACGCTCCAGCGACCCCTTGCGCGAGTTCCGCCGCACCAATGTGGACGGCACACTCCATCTTGCGCGGCAAGCCGCCCGTTCCGGCGTGCGTCGCTTCGTCTTCGTCAGCTCCATCAAGGTCAACGGTGAGGCGACGTCCGCGGGTCACCCCTTCACCGCCGCAGACGCGCCGGCAGCAGGGGACGCGTATGGCATCTCCAAAATGGAAGCCGAACAAGGCCTGCCAACGATCGCCCGCGACACCGGAATGGAAGTCGTCATCGTCCGCCCACCCCTGGTCTACGGCCCGGGCGTCAAGGCCAATTTCGCCAGTCTCATGCGCGCGGTGCAACGTGGCATCCCGCTTCCACTGGGCTCTGTCAGCAACAACCGGCGCAGCCTCGTGGCGCTGGACAACCTCGTTGACCTGCTCATCACGTGCATTCACCATCCCGCCGCAGCCGGTCAGACGTTTCTGGTGAGTGATGGCGAAGACCTCTCCACCACCGCATTGATTCGCCGCATCGGCCAGGCGATAGGCACGCCCGCGCGTCTGCTGCCCGTGCCACCGGCCTTGCTGGAGCTGGGCGCAGCGGTCGTTGGCAAACGCGACATGGCGCAGCGACTGCTCGGCAACCTCCAGGTCGACATCACCCACACGCGCACAACGCTGGGATGGGCCCCCCCCATCAGCGTCGACGAAGGTTTGCGCCGGGCCACCGCCGGTATGGTGGCGCGATGAAACGCCTCTTCGATCTGCTGCTGGCACTGTGTGCGGGGCTGGTGCTGCTTGTGCCGGTGGTGCTGGTGGCGCTGGCGGTGCGGTTCACCTCGCGAGGCCCGGCCCTGTACTGGAGCGACCGCGTGGGCCGCCACAACCGCATCTTCAAGATGCCCAAGTTCCGCAGCATGCGCGTGGACACGCCAGCCGTGGCCACCCACCTGCTCACCGAGCCCACCAGGTACCTCACCCCCATCGGACCGTTCCTGCGCAAAAGCAGCCTGGACGAACTGCCGCAGCTCTGGAGCATCCTCAAAGGCGACATGAGCTTCGTCGGCCCTCGCCCGGCCTTGTTCAACCAGGACGATCTGATCGCACTGCGCACGCAGCAGGGCGTGCACGAACTGGTGCCGGGGCTGACCGGCTGGGCGCAGGTGAATGGCCGTGACGAACTGCCCATTCCGCAAAAGGTGGCGCTGGATGCAGAATACCTGCGCCGCCGGAGCTTGGGCTTCGACCTGCGCATTCTCTGGATGACGTTCGTGAAAGTGCTGCGCCGTGACGGCGTGGCCCACTAGAAAAAAACCGCGATGAACAACAGGGACCTCAGGCAGAGCTTCGCCGCCGCCTCGCTGCTGCACATGCCACGTGTGGCCAAGCGTGCTCTCGCCGTTGGCGTGGATATTGCGCTGTGCTCGCTCACCGTCTGGCTGGCGCTCTGCCTTCGTCTGGAGCACTGGGTTCACCTGACACCGCCGCACATGCTGGCCATCATGGGTTCCGTGCTGATGGCACTGCCGCTGTTCATCCGCTTCGGCCTCTACCGTGCCATCTTCCGCTACGCGGGCTGGAACGCCATGGTCAGCCTGGCCCAGGCCATGGTGCTGTACGCGCTGTTCTACGCCACCCTGTTCACTGTGATCGGCGTCACGGGCGTTCCCCGCACCGTGGGGGTGATCCAGCCCCTGCTGCTGCTGGTTGCCGTCGGGTTCAGCCGCGTGGTGGTGCGTTACTGGCTGGGCGGTCTGTACCGCACCATGCTGCAGCGCGAGCACCTGCCCGGCATCCTGATCTACGGCGCTGGTCAGGCAGGCCGGCAGCTCGCGGCGGCGCTCTCGCGCGGCAGTGAACAGCGTTTGCTGGGCTTCCTCGACGAGGACGACCAGTTGCAGGGCAATAGCCTCGATGGGCGCACGGTGTACGACCCCTCCGAGCTGGCGGAGTTGATTCCCAACCTGGGGGTCACAGACGTGCTGCTTGCCCTGCCGTCGATCTCCCGCGAACGCCGCCTGGACATCCTCGACGCCCTGCGGCACTACCCGGTACGTGTGCGCACGCTGCCCACCATGTCGGACCTGGCGTCGGGCCGGGTTGCCTTGAGCGATGTGCAGGAACTCGACGTCGAAGACTTGCTGGGCCGCGACCCCGTCGTCCCCGACACCGCGCTGCTCACCCGCCTCAACCAGGGCAAGGTGGTGGCGGTCACCGGCGCCGGCGGCAGCATTGGCAGCGAACTCTGCCGGCAAATTGCCGCATGCCAGCCGTACACGCTGCTGCTGGTGGAGAACAGTGAGTTCGCGCTGTACCAGATTCACCGCGAACTCATCGCGCTGTTGGGCCAGGATACCGACCCGCTTGAAACCGAGGAAGACGACAACAAAGGCGCCTCGGTGCGGTTGATTCCCCTGCTGGCCTCGGTGCAGGACGAAGCGCGCATCACACAGATCATGCAGGCCTGGCAACCCGAAACGGTCTACCACGCAGCGGCCTACAAGCACGTGCCGCTGGTGGAACACAACCCCGTGCAAGGCCTGCGCAACAACGTCTGGGGCACCTGGGTGTGCGCCCGCGCCGCGCAAGCCGCCGGCGTTTCCCACTTCGTGCTGATCAGCACCGACAAGGCCGTGCGCCCGACCAACGTGATGGGTGCCAGCAAGCGTCTGGCCGAGATGGTGCTGCAGGCGCTGGCAGCCGAACCCGGCGGCACCACGAACTTCGCCATGGTGCGCTTTGGCAACGTGCTGGGCTCCAGCGGCTCGGTCGTGCCGCTGTTTCGCGAGCAGATCCAGAACGGCGGGCCGATCACGCTGACGCACCCGGACATCACACGCTACTTCATGACCATTCCCGAAGCCGCGCAACTGGTGATTCAGGCCGGGGCGATGGCGCATGGGGGCGATGTGTTCGTGCTCGACATGGGCGAACCGGTGCGCATCATCGACCTCGCACAGCGCATGGTGGAGCTGTCAGGTCTGCAAGTGAAGACCGCGCAGAACCCCACGGGCGACATCGAAATCCAGATCACCGGACTGCGGCCCGGTGAGAAGCTGTATGAGGAACTGCTGATCGGCGACAACCCCCAGCCGACGCAGCACAAGCGCATCATGAAAGCACTGGAAGACAGCCTGCCCTGGGCGGAATTGCAAGCCCTTCTGGCGTCGCTGGAAGAGGCCATGGCGCGCAACGACGTGACAACCGTGCGCAACTTGCTCCAGGTGTGTGTGCAGGGTTATCAACCCACCGGCGACGTGGTGGACTTCGTGCACTCATTGCCCAACAGCCGCCCGGCCCCCCTGCGCGCCTGAGCAAAAAAAAGCCACCGACATGCGGTGGCTGGAAATGTCCTTGAGGACGTCGTTGGAGAACAGCTTCAAATGCCGGTCCTGATGTGCTCGCCGCCGAATCTTGGGACCCGGCGTTGTGACAGCAACGGTTGATATTGTGCGCCGCATCATGCGTTTCGACCATCCCCCATTTGGGGGATGACGCGTGTGTTTCCGGTCGAAAAATACAGCTCACACCGGCAACCGAACGACAAAGCGCGCGCCACCACCCGGCCGGTCTTCGCAGTGCACCGTGCCGCCGTGGCGCTCGACGATCGTTTTCACCAGCGATAAGCCCAGCCCCACGCCACCTTCGCGCTCGCTGGCGCCCGGCAGGCGGTAGAACGGTTCGAAGATGCGCTCGCGCTGGTCGGGCGGTACACCCGCCCCATGGTCCTCCACCCATAGCGTCACGCTTGAGCCGCCGCCTCGGCCCGTGGCGGTGGTGGGCACCAGGATGGTCAGGCGCACCTGTGCGTCACCGCCCACCGCGCTTGCGGACCCGCCGTAGCGGCGGGCGTTTTCCAGCAGGTTGCGCAGCACCCGGCGCAACAGGCGCGCCTGCCCTTGCACCAGCACGGGGGCCGCGCCCGGCGCGATGTCCAGGTCCGCGCCGGTGCGCGCGCATTCCTCCGCCGCCAGGCCCACCAGGTCGACCTCTTCGGTCGGCCCGAGCGCGGAGGCATCGCGCGCGTCGCGCAGGTCCAGCCGGCTGGCCAGCAGGATCTCGTCGATGAGCTGGTCCAGTTCGTCGATGCTGCGGGCAATCTCGGCACGCTGCGCGGCACTGGCGCCGTCCTTGCCGAGCAGCTCCAGGCCCATGCGGATGCGCGTCAGCGGCGAGCGCAGTTCGTGTGAGGCATTGGCGAGCAAGGCCTTGTGCGACTGCACCAGGGTCTGCACGCGCTCGGCGGCGGCGTTGAAGCGGGTGGCGAGAAACGCCACCTCGTCCTGCCCTCCCATCGGCAGGCGGGTCGACAGGTCGCCATCGCCCCAGCGCTCCACGCCCTTCTGCAAGGTCTCCAGTCGTTTGGTCAGGCGCCGCACGATGGGGTACGCGCCCAGGGCCACCGCGAAGGCCACCAGCCCCAGCAGCCAGGCGAAGCCGGTCGGGGTCTGGAACCATTCGGGCGTGCGGCGACCCGGTCCGCTGGAGGGACGGCTTCGGGGCAGCAGCACGTACAAGGTCTGCCCGTCTTTCATCAGCACCTCGAACTCCCAGCCCTCGCCCGGGATGCTCACCGCGCGCGCGGGCGCTTCGCCGAGGATGTCGCGCGCGCCATCGCGCACGATGATCGTGCGGGTGACGCGCGCCTCGCGCTCGGCGCGGTCTTCGTCCAGCGCCTGTTGCCACAGCCAGCCCACCACGAGCGTGAGCACGGTCACGGCCGCCACCACGGCGAGCCAGATGCGCACGTACAAGCGGGAACCGAAGAGACTGCTCATTCCTGTTGCTTGGCAAACACGTAGCCCACGCCGCGCACCGTGAGGATGCGTTTTGGATCCTTGCTGTCGGCTTCGATGGCGTTGCGGATGCGGCCGATGTGCACGTCGATCGAACGGTCGAAGGCTTCGAGCTCACGCCCGCGCACGGCTTCCATGATCTGGTCGCGCGTGAGCACACGCCCGGCGCGCTCGGCCATCGCCACCAGCAAATCGAACTGGTAGGAGGTGAGCTCACACGCTTGACCCGCCACTTGCACGGTGCGCGCGTCGCGGTCGATGTCGAGCGAGCCAAAGCGCAACACCGGCGTGGAGCGCGCCACGCTGGCGCTGCCGGTCTCGCCGCGCCGGCGCAGCACCGCGCGCACACGTGCGAGCAATTCGCGCGGCTCGAAGGGCTTGGGCAGGTAGTCGTCCGCGCCGAGTTCGAGGCCGATGATGCGGTCCATCGGATCGCCCTTGGCGGTGAGCATGAGCACCGGCACGCGCGCGGCATCGCCGGGCAACGAGCGGATGCGCCGGCACACCTCGAGGCCGTCCATGCCCGGCATCATCAGGTCCAGGATCACCAGCTCGGGCTGGATCAGCTGCAGTTGCGCCAGCCCCTGTTCACCGTCGCTGGCGTGGGTCACCTCGAAGCCGGACTGGCCGAGGTACTCCATCACCATCTGCGCCAGGCGGCTGTCGTCTTCAATCATCAGCAGGGGAGAGGTCATGGTTTTCAGTGTAGCGGCGTGCGCCGGTGAGGGCCATCGTGTCAGCGGCGTGTGAATCGGCCTTGCGGCTCGCGTAAAGTCATGTAAATGTCCGCGCCCTGGCCACCCTCGCCCCCTGCGCTGCCGGCGTCTTCGTTGACCGCGCTGCTGCACCGGCTGGCGCGTGAGCGAGGGGCCGCCACGGCCTTGCGCTGGCACGACCCGGCGGGTGGCGTGTCGAACGCACGCTGGGCCCACCTCACCTTCGCCGACCTCGCGCAACACGCCGACGCGATTGCACACGGGCTCGCGCACCGCCACGGGCTTCGTGCCGGCGACCGGGTGGCCTGGCTGGGGCTGAACCACCCGGCGCAGATCGCGCTGCTGTTTGCGCTCGCGCGCCTGGGTGCGCTGCTCGTGCCGCTGAACCACCGCCTCTCACCCGCCGAATGGGCCACGGTGCTGCAAGACGCTCGACCCACGCTGCTGGTGCACGACGACGCCTTGTCCCACGCGGCCCCGGCCTTGGCGGCACAGACGCACACGGCCGTGATGTCGGTGCACGGGCTGCCACTCGACGGCGCAACCTCCACCGCTGCCGTGGGAACGGCCGACCACCCCGCCCTGCTGGTCTACACCTCGGGCACCACGGGCGCGCCCAAAGGGGCGCTGCACACGCAGGGCAACCTGCTGGTCAACATGACCATCGCGGCGCAGGTGCAGGGCATGACCGCAGACGACACCGTGCTCACCGTGCTGCCACTCTTTCACGTGGGCGGCCTGTGCATCCAGACCCTGCCCGCGCTCGGCGTGGGCGCGCAGGTGCTGCTGCACGCACGCTTCGACGCGGCCGCCACCTTGTACGCCCTGGCCAACGAACGCCCCACGCTCACGCTGCAGGTGCCCGCCACCTTGCAGGCGCTGACCACGCACGCCGATTGGCTCGGCGTCGACCTCTCCTGCCTACGCGCCATCTGGGCCGGCTCCAGCCTGCTGCCCGCGCCGCTGATCGCAGCCTGCCACGCGCGCGGCGTGCCGGTGTGCAACGTGTATGGCAGCACGGAAACCGGTCCCTTCTCCATCGCGCTGCCGCCCACGCACGCGGCAAGCCACCTGGGCTCGTGCGGTTGGCCTGCGCCCGGCGTCGATGTGAGCTTGCGCGACATGCACGCACAGCCTGTGGCCGAGGGTGCCGTCGGCGAGGTCTGGGTGCGCGCGCCCAACGTGGTGCAGCGGTACTGGCCCGCGCTGCCGGCCTGCGATGCCGAGGGCTTCTTTCACACCGGCGACCTGGCACAACAGGCTGCCGATGGCAGCTTCACCGTGGTCGGCCGCGCCAAGGACATGCTGATCTCCGGCGGCGAAAACATCTACCCGGCCGAGATCGAGAACCTGCTCGCGCAGCACCCCTGGGTGTCTGAATGCGCCGTCATCGGCCAGGCCGATCCGCGCTGGGGCGAGGTGGTGGTGGCGGTGGTCGTGTTGCGCGCCGCCGCAGACGAACACTGGGCCGCGGCGTTGCAAACATTTCTGGACGGCCGGCTGGCGCGCTACAAGTGGCCGCGCCACTGGCACCGGTTGGACGCGCTGCCCAAGACCGCGCTGGGCAAGGTGCAGAAGTCCACGCTCAAGTCGTTGCTGAGCACGCCCGGCGCGTGAACCTCAGGTCTTGGTGTCGACGGGGGCCCAGCGCGTGGCCAACCAGATCAGCAGCAACACCGGCACGCCCAGGCAGGCGGTGGCGATGAAGAAGGTGGGGTAGTCGTAGGCATCGACAAACGCGCCCGAGTACCCCGCGAGCCACTTGGGCGCGAGCAGCATCATCGAACTGAACAGCGCGTACTGCGTGGCCGAGTACTTCACGTTGGTGAGTCCCGAAAGGTAGGCGATGAACGCGGCCGAGGCCACGCCCGCGCTCAGGTTGTCGGCCGAGATCACCATCACCAGCGCGCGCACGTCGTGCCCGTGGCCGGCCAACCAGGCGAACAGCAGGTTGCTCACGGCGGAGAGCACCGCGCCGAGCATGAGCACGCGCATCACGCCCAACCGCAGCGAAAGCGCACCGCCGATGAAGGCGCCCACCAGCGTCATGATCACGCCGAACACTTTCGTGACCGCGGCCACCTCGTCCTTGGTGTAGCCCATGTCGACATAGAACGGGTTGGCCATGATGCCCATCACCACGTCGCTGATGCGGTACACGCCGATGAGCGCCAGGATCAGCAGTGCCTGCTTGCCATAGCGCTGGAGGAAATCGGCAAACGGTTCAACCAGCGCGCCGCGCAACCACTCGGCAGCGTTCCTCGCGGGCGGCAAGGCCACGCGCGCGGGCTCGCGGGAGAACAACACCGTCAACACGCCCACCAGCATGCTGGCCGCCATGACCAGGTACGCCGTCGTCCACGCCGCCTGCTGGTACAGCGCGCCGGGCAGGGCAGCGCCCGCGCCCGACACGGCGGGTGCCACCTCGGCGCGCGCCGCGATCCACAGCACGCCCGCGCCAGCCCAGATCATGGCCAGGCGGTATCCGGTCTGGTAGGTCGCGGCCAGCGCGCCCTGGTGCCGCACATCGGCCGACTCGATGCGAAAGGCATCGAGCGCGATGTCCTGCGTGGCCGAGGCGAACGCCACCGCCAGCGCGCACCACACCACCACGTTGAGCCCACTGCGCGGATCGGCCAGCGCCATGCCCACCAGCGACGCCATGATGCAGAACTGCGACAGCAGCAGCCAGCTGCGCCGCCGGCCCATCCAGCGCGTGAGCAACGGGATCGGCAAGCGGTCCACCAAGGGCGCCCAACACCACTTGAAACCGTAGGCCAGGCCGACCCAGCTCAGGTAGCCAATGGTGGTGCGGTCCAGGCCGGCTTCGCGCAAGCGAAAGCTCAGCGTGCCCAACACGAGCAACAGCGGCAGGCCGGCCGAAAAACCGAGCGCGAACATGCGCAGGCTGGCCGGCTCCAGGTAGACACGCAGCGTCTCGCCCCAGGTGGGCCGTGCCGGCGGTTCGGACACGGTGGGGGCGGTGTCCGGCAAGGGCTGGGCTGGTGGCATGGGTGAATAAAAATTGAGAGGCCGCCGGGAAACGGGTAGGCACAAACACCCGGCTTTGTCTATTATTCACGCATGTGCTTCCTCTGCGACCTGAAGTCTTCTTCCTCCCCTCTCCCCACCACCCAGCCTGAACACGTGTGGTCGGCGCGGCGCGGCTTCCTGCTTGCGGGCACCGCCGCGGCGGCCAGCGCCGCGTTGCCGGCTGTGGCCCAGGTGAACGTGGGCGAAGGTTCCACCTTGCGCAACCTGGTGCCCGCCGAGGAACTCGAGAATGCGGCGGGCAAGCAGTACGGGGAAATGATGGCCGAGGCCCAGGCCAAGAAGGCTCTCATGCCGACCAGCCATCCGCAAGTGCAACGGCTGCACGCCATCGCGAAACGCATCATCCCCCACTCGACGCAGTGGAACGCCCGCGCCAAGGACTGGAAGTGGGAAGTCAACCTGATCCAGAGCGACCAGATCAACGCCTTCTGCATGCCCGGCGGCAAGATCGCCTTCTACACCGGCATTCTTGAGAAGCTCAGCCTGACCGACGACGAGACGGCGATGATCATGGGCCACGAAATGGCCCATGCCTTGCGCGAACACGCGCGCTCGCGCGTGGCCAAGAGCAACGCCACCGGCATCGGCCTGTCCGTCGTGGCGCAACTGCTCGGCCTCGGACAGTTGGGTGATGTAGCGGCCAACCTGGGCACGCAGTTGCTCACGCTCAAGTTCAGCCGCGAAGACGAGACCGAGGCCGACCTTGTGGGCCTGGAACTCGCGGCCCGCTCCGCCTTTCAGCCACGCGCTGCCGTGAGCCTGTGGCAGAAGATGACCGCCAACGGCGGCGGTCAGGGTGTCGGTTTTCTCTCCACCCACCCCAGCGGCCCGAACCGCATCCGTGAGCTGGAAGCGAACGTGCCGAAGGTGCAGGGCCTGTACGAGCAGGCGCGCAGAAGTTAAACCCGCTCGCGCACGTACGGATTGCTGCGCCGCTCTTCCCCGAAGCTGCTCTCCGGTCCGTGACCGGGAATGAACACCGTGCCGTCACCCATGGGCCAGAGGCGCTCGCGGATGCTGTCGAGCAGTTGCTGGTGGTTGCCTTGCGGAAAGTCGGTGCGCCCGATGCTGCCGGCGAAGAGCACGTCGCCCACGAACGCGCGTTGTGCCTCGGGCGAGTGAAACACCACGTGCCCCGGCGTGTGGCCCGGGCAGTGCCGCACGTTGAGCGTGCAGCGCCCAATCTGCACCGTGTCGCCATCGGCCAGCCAGCGCGTGGGCGTGAAGACCTCGGCCGGTGGAAAACCGAACATTGCGCCCTGCTGCGGCAAACCGCTGATCCAGAACTGGTCACCCGGGTGCGGGCCGATGATGGGCAGGTCCAGCTGGCGCGCGAGTTCGGCCGTGCCGCCCGCATGGTCGATGTGCGCGTGGGTCTGCCAGATGGCTTTGAGGTGGATGCCCAGGCGCTGCACTTCCGACAGCAGCAACGGCAGATCGCCGCCGGGATCGATCACGGTGGCATCCAGGGTCTCGTCGCACCAGACCAATGAGCAGTTCTGGGCAAAGGCGGTGACGGGGACGGTGTGGTAGCGCAGCATGGGTGGGGATATTGGTGGTCGGCAAAGAGTCGAATTTGACAACAAAGAAGAAACCCGGCGGCCAGACAGGCCCATGGCCATCATCCCGCCAGCGGTTCCTTGCCGACGAATCGCAGGCCCACCCCCGGCTCCGTCGCGATGTAGCGCGGTGCCGAAGCATCGTCGCCGATCTTGTGCCGCAGCTTGCCGACCAGGATGCGCAGGTAGTGCGCGTCCTCTTCGTGGCTGGGCCCCCACATCTCGCGCAGAAGCTGCGGCTGCGTGACCAGCCGGCCGGGTTGCTCGATCAGGAACGCCAGCAATGCAAATTCCTTGCGCGTCAGCGTGACCACCGCGCCCTGAACCCGCACCTCGCGCTGCGCGAGATCGACGTGCAGGTGGCCATCGTCGTAAACCGGCCCGGACCCGCTGCGCAGGCCCGCCACGCGCAGGAAGGCGCGTATGCGCGCCATGAGTTCCTCGATGCCGAACGGCTTGGTCACATAGTCGTTGGCGCCCGCGTCGAGCAACGCGACCTTCTGGTCTTCACCCGAGCGCACGGTGAGCACGATGACGGGCACGCGCGACCACTGCCGCAGTTCCCGCAGAACGTCCTGGCCATCGCGGTCGGGAAGTCCCAAATCAAGGACCACGATGTCCGCGCCCTTTCCCGCCAGCATGCTCAAGCCCTCCTGGCCGGTTTTCGCCAGCAAGGTGAGGTAGCCCTGCGACCGCAGGCTGATGTCGATCAGCTTGCGGATCTGGGGTTCGTCGTCGATGATCAGGACCCGCGCGGGCGGCGCCGATTCGGCGGATGAACTCACGTTGTCATACCCCTTCGTTGGACTGCTCGCCATGCGGCAAGGTCAGCCGGATGGCGGTGCCGCGTCCTTGCGGCCCCGGCAGGGCCTCGACCTTGCCCATGTGGGCACCCACGATGCCTTGCACGATCGTCAGACCGAGTCCGGTGCCGTGCCGGCCGCGGTCACCGCGCTCCACGCTGTAGAACATGTCGAAGATCCTGCGCCGTTCCTCCTCCGGAATGCCCGGCCCCAGGTCCGAGATGTCGATCTGGACGGTGTGGCCGCCAGCGGGCCTGGCCTGCACCCGGATGGGCTCGTCCGGTGGCGAGAACTTGGCGGCATTCTCCATGACGTTGAAAAGGGCCTGCTCGATCAGCGCGGGGTGGACGTGGATCGGACCGATCGCGCGGTCGATGTCGGTTTCCACCTTCACCGTCGGCTCGTAGCGCTGCAGACGCCGCGCGGCGGAGCCCACCAGCTCGTCCACGCCAATCCAGTCGCGCGTCAAGGTCAGGCCCTGCTGGCCCAGCCGCGTCATGTCCAGCAGGTTCTGGATGTACCGGTCCAGTCGCTCGCCTTCGACGCGGATGGTTTGCAGCAGATCGCTGCGGTCGTCGGCGCCCATGTCCTTGCCGTAACGCGCCAGGCTGTCGGCCGCGCCGATCATGGAGGACAAAGGCGAACGCAGGTCGTGCGAGACCGAGGAGAGCAAGGCCGAACGAAGGCGCTCCGTCTCGCCCGCCACCTTGGCCACTTCCAGTTCCGACACGAGCCGCGCGCGCAGCGCCGCCTGGCCGATGTCGTCCGTCATGCTTTCGGCCAGGCGCCGCTGCTCGAACGACAGCCGCCCCATGGCCGACGGAAAGCGCAAGCCCACCACGCCGAGCGTGTCCTGCTCGGACAGGATGGGCAGAAACCACCACGTGGAATGGCCGAGCGTGTCGGTGTACCGGCCGCTGGGCTGTCCGTGCCGCTGCGTCCAGTCGGCCGCGACCAGGTCCTTCTCGGTAAGCTCGCCCGCCACCGCCGACGGGCCGGACTCGCCGTTGATGCGCACCCAGGCCTGGGCGTTCAGGCTCGATTGCAGGACGGCGGCACTGGCGCCGATCACCTGGCCGAGATCGGCCGCCTTGGACAGCTGACGCGCCAGGTGCTGCATGGCAGTCGTGTGCGTGTTCGCGGTGCGCAGCGAGATGACCTGCATGCGCAGGCGCGAGGCCAGGCGGCCGGCGATCAGGGCAGCGGCCATGAACAGCATGACGGTGGCAACACCCCGTGGCGCGCCGATGAGGAAGGTGAGCCTCGGATCGATGAAAAAGAAGTTGTAGGCCAGGAAACACAGCACCGCGGTGATGACCGCGGCCGCCATGCGCGTGCGCGAGGCCACCAGCAGCACGGCGACCAGGAACACCGTGGAGAGGTCTTCCAGCCCCAGGAAGCGCTCGGCGACGGCCGCGGCGGCAATGGCCCCGACCGTGGCCAGCGCGATCAGGACGGGTTCGCCCTTGGCCAGCCGCTCGCCCGCCAGGTCCTGGAAGCGGCGGGCGCGTTGCCGCGCCTGCGGCGTGCTGACAATGGTCAGTTCGTAGCGCGCGCCGCGGAGCAGAAGTTGCTGGGTCAGCGTGCGGTTGAACATGCGCGCGATGGGTCGCTCGCGCGTGCGGCCGATCACGATCGAACGCGCGCCGCGCGCGGCTGCCGCGTCCAGCAGGGCTTGCGGGATGTCCGTGTTGTAGAGGATCTCGGTGTCCCCGCCCAGGTTGCGCGCGAGCGCAAAAGCCTTGTCCAGCTCCATCTGCCGCTGCTGCTCGGTGTGCGCCAGGGAGTGCCGCTGGGCGGCGGCGCGCTCCAGGTCCTCCGCATGCAGCGCGGCGTCGGCGGAATGGCCCGTGTCCACGGCCACCACGGACCAGGGCGCCCCCCGGCGCTCGGCGATGCGCGCACCCGCCCGCACCAGGTATTCCGACTGGCCCTTGCCGTCGATGGCGATGAGCACGTGGCGCTGGATCGCAATGTCCCCCAGCCCCCGCGCCGTGCGTTTCTCGCGCAGGTCGGCGTCGACGTGTTGCGCCACGGTCTGCATCGCCAGCTCGCGCAACGCCGTGAGGTTGGAGGGGGAGAAGAAGGCCTGCAGCGCTTGCGCCGCCTGCTCGGGCAGGTACACCTTGCCCTGGTTGAGGCGCTCGATCAGCTCGCGCGCGGGCAGGTCGACCAGGCGGATGTCCCGCAGCCGTTCGAACACCGCGTCGGGCACGGTCTCGCTGACGCGAATGCCCGTGATCTGGTGCACCACGTCGTTGAGGCTCTCCAGATGCTGGATGTTGACGGTGGTGTAGACGTCGATGCCGGCGTCGAGCAGTTCCTCGACATCCTGCCAGCGCCGCTCGTGCCGGCTGGCGGGCACGTTGCGGTGCGCCAGCTCGTCCACCAGGGCAATGGCGGGCTTGCGGGCCAACAGGCCGTCCAGGTCCATCTCGTCCAGCGTGCGCCCCTGGTAGTCGATCTTGCGCCGCGGCAGCTGCGGCAGGCCCTCCACCAGCGCCTGGGTTTCGCTGCGGCCATGCGTCTCGATGATGCCGATCACCACGTCAACCCCTTGGCGGTGCAGCTCGCGCGCGCGCGCCAGCATGGCGTAGGTCTTGCCCACGCCAGGGGCGGCGCCCAGAAAGACGGTGAGCCTGCCCGCGGCCTGCCGCCGCAACTCACCGATCAGGGCGTCGGCCTGTTCCGTGTTGTCAGAACCCATGTCATCGGTCTTTCTGGTGGAAACGAACCGTATTGTGGTGGCCGGCGCCGCGTCGCCGGTGGGTGCTCGGCACGCGCATGGGGTTCGCGTCCTTACGGCCTGGCGGGCGCCTTCAGCGCGTCCAGTGCCAGATTGAGGTTCAGCACGTGCACGCGCGGCTGCCCCAGCACGCCCAGCTGCTTGCCGTCGGTGTGCTGCGCCACCAGCCGTTCGACGGCGCTGCGTTCGAGGCTGCGCGCGCGCGCCACCCGATCGACCTGGATCGCCGCGCCGGCCGGGCTGATGTGCGGGTCGATGCCGCTGCCGGACTGGGTATACAAGTCGCCCGGTACCGCCGAGGGCTCCACGCCTTCCCGTTGTGCCACAGCGGCGCGTGCCTCCTCCAGCCGCTGGCGCATGTCGGGGTTGGTGCGCGCCTGGTTGCTGCCGGCCAGGGACATGGTGTTGTAGCCAGCCGCCGAAGGGCGCGACTGGAAATAGGTGTCGCTGACGAAGGGCTGTGCGACCAGTTCGGAGCCAATCACCTTGCCATCGCGCTCGATCACGCTGCCATTGGCGGTTTTGGGAAACAGCGCCTGCCCCACGCCGACGCCAGCGAGCGAATAGAGAAAGCCGAAGCCGGCCAGCGAGAGAACCGTCAGCACGATCGCGCCGCGCCAGAGGCCGCGGTCGACCACCGGGGTGCTCTCCACGTCGGCCTTGCGCGGGGTGGCGGTGAGGGTGGATGTCATGGTCATGGAAATGCCTCAGAGGTTGAACAGGGCCGACAGCACGAGGTCGATCAGCTTGATCGCCACGAATGGCAACAGCACGCCACCCACGCCGTAGACCAGCATGTTGTTGCGCAGCAGGTGGGTGGCGCTGGCCGGCTTGAAACGCACGCCCCGCAGCGCCAGCGGAATCAGCGCCGGGATCACGAGGGCGTTGAAGATCAGCGCCGACAGCACCGCGCTGCTCGGGCTCGACAGGTTCATCACGTTGAGCACGGCCATCGACGGAATCGCTGCCGCAAAGAGCGCCGGCAGGATGGCGAAGTACTTGGACACGTCGTTGGCCAGCGAGAAGGTCGTGAGCGCGCCGCGCGTGATCAATTGCTGCTTGCCGATCTCGACCACCGCGAGCAGCTTGGCCGGGTCGGAGTCCAGGTCGACCATGTTGCCCGCCTCCTTGGCCGCTTGCGTGCCGGAGTTCATCGCCAGGCCCACGTCGGCCTGCGCCAAGGCGGGCGCGTCGTTCGTGCCGTCGCCCACCATGGCGACCATCCGGCCGCCGGCCTGCTCGGCGCGGATGCGCGCGAGCTTGTCTTCGGGTCGGGCCTCGGCGATGTAGTCGTCCACACCCGCGTCGGCGGCGATGGTGGCGGCCGTCAGCTTGTTGTCGCCGGTGATCATGACGGTCTTCACGCCCATCTCTCGCAAGCGCGCGAAGCGCTCCTTGATGCCGTGCTTGATCACGTCCGACAGCTCGATGACCCCCAGCACATGGCGGCCATCGCTGACCACGAGCGGCGTCGCGCCCTTGCGCGCCACGTCCGAGACACGCGCCTCCAGCTCGGCCGGCACGCGGCCGTCCAGGGACTTGACGTGCGCCGCGATGGCATCGAACGCACCTTTGCGGATCACGCGGTCATCGGGCAGGTCCACGCCCGACATGCGCGTCTGCGCGGTGAAGGGCACGAAGTGCGCCTGCTCCGGATCGACGAGCGCCTCGCCCTTCTCGCGCGCGAGCTTGACGATGGACTTCCCTTCCGGCGTGGGATCGGCCAGCGAGGCCAGCATCGCGGCCTGGCGCAGCAGCGTGGCGTCGACGCCCGCCATCGCGTGAAAGGCGGTGGCCTGGCGGTCGCCGTGGGTGATGGTGCCGGTCTTGTCCAGCAGCAGCACGTCCACATCACCCGCCACCTCCACGGCCTTGCCGGACTTGGCCAGCACGTTGGCCTTGAGCGCGCGGTTCATGCCGGCAATGCCGATGGCCGGCAACAGGCCGCCGATGGTGGTCGGGATCAGGCAGACCAGCAAGGCCACCAGCAGGACGACGTTGATCTCGACACCCACGAAGCCGCCGATGAAGGGCAGCGTGACGACCACGATCAGGAAGGTCAGCGTCATGACCGCCAGCACGATGCCCAGCGCGATCTCGTTGGGCGTTTTCTGCCGGTTCGAGCCTTCGACCAGCGCGATCATGCGGTCCAGGAAGCTGTGGCCCGGCTCGGCCGTGACGCGCACGACGATGCGGTCGGACAGCACCTTGGTGCCGCCGATCACGCCCGATCGGTCGGTGCCGGCCTCGCGCAGCACGGGGGCGGATTCGCCCGTGACCGCCGACTCGTTGATGGTGGCCAGGCCCTCGACGATCTCGCCATCGGCGGGGATCAACTGCCCCTCTTCCACCACCACGAGATCGCCGGGCCTGAGTTCCGCCGCGGGCACGGCGTGCTCTTGTCCCGACGGGCTCAGGCGGCGGGCGACAAGGTCCTTGCGCGCGCGGCGCAGCGAGGCGGCCTGGCCGCGGCCGCGCGCCTCGGCCACCGCTTCGGCGAAGTTGGCGAACAGCACCGTGACGAACAGGATGAACGTGACCGCCCAGCCGAAGCCGGCGCTGGTCCAGCCCGCGATCGTCGCCACGGCCGTGACGACAGTGCCCAGCCACACGACAGCCATCACCGGGTTCTGAATGGCGTGCTGCGGAGCGAGTTTCTTGAACGAATCGATGAGCGCGGGCTTCAGGCTGTGGCCCGCACCCGACGACGGATGGGTATGCGTGGTATTTATGGGGGACTCCCTTCAACGGGCCAGCAGATCGGTCAGCAGCAGGTGGTCGGCCACGGGGCCCAGCACCAGCACCGGCATGAACTGCAACAGCGTGAGGATGACGACGATGCCGATCAGCGTCAGGGCGAAGGTCGGCGTTTCAACGTGCAGCGTGCCGGCGCCTTCGGGCGCGCGGCGCTTGGCGGCGAGCATCGCGGCGATGGCCAGCGGGATCACGAGGGCGGGGAAGCGACCCAGCGCGAGCACGATCGCGCAGCTCACGTTCCACCACGTCGTGTTGTCGCCCAGGCCCTCGAAGCCCGAGCCGTTGTTGGCAAAGGCCGAGACGTACTCGTAGAACACCTGGCTGATGGCGTGGAAGCCCGGGTTGGAGTGGCCGCTCAGGCCGGGCACGGCCAGCGTGACGGCCGTGAAGCCCAGGATGACGAGCGGTTGCAGCAGCACCAGCACGGCGAGCAGTTTGACTTCGGGCCCTTCGATCTTGCGGCCGAACAGTTCCGGCGTGCGGCCCGTCATCAGGCCGGCCAGGAACACCGCCAGCATCAGGTAGACGATGAACTGCATCAACCCGCAGCCCACCCCGCCCCAGATGGCGTTGATCAGCATGTTGACCATCGACACCATGCCGGTGAGGGGTGCGGAAGAGTCCAGCATCAGGTTGACCGAACCGTTGTTGACCTGGGTCGTGGCGGATGCCCACAGCGCCGAGGCTTCAACGCCCAGCCGCATCTCCTTGCCCTCCATCAGCGCGATGTCCATGGCGGTGGCGGAATGGCTCTCCGACCACAGGCCGATGCCGGCGGAGATCACCGACATGACCAGCATGGTGCCGAACACCAGGGTGCCGAACTTGCGGCGACCGGTGAACGGCGCGACCATGAAGACGATGGCCACCGGGATGATGGCGATGGCGAACACCTCCAGGAAGTTGGCCAGCGGCGTCGGGTTCTCCAGCGGCACGGTGCTGTTGGGGCCGTACCAGCCACCGCCGTTGCTGCCCAGCTGCTTGATGGCCACCATGGGCGCCACCGGGCCAACGGGAATCTTCTGTTCCTTGAACTCGGCCGTCGCGTCGATCGGCGTGGCCACCGGGCCGGCCTGCAGCGTCGCGGGCACGCCCTGCCAGGTCAGCAGCGCCGAGAACACAAGGCACAGCGGCAGCACGAAGCGCAGTGTGGCGCGGGTCACGTCGACCCAATAGTTGCCGACGTCGACCGTGACTCGGGTGTCCGACGCAGCGCCATCCGGGCCTTGGGCCATGGCCTGGCGGCCGCCGAACAGGCCCCGCAAGGTGGCGGCGACCATGGCCAGGCCCATCACCGGCGTGACCACCTGAAGACCGACGATCCCCGTCATCTGCGACAGGTAGGACAGCTGCGCCTGACCCGCGTAGTGCTGCTGGTTGGTGTTGGTCAGGAACGAGACCATGGTGTGCAGCGCCAGGTCCCAGCCCATGTTGGGAATGCCATCCGGGTTGAGCGGCAACCAGGCCTGGGTCATGAAGATCACCCAGACCACAGTGGCCAGCAACAGGTTGGAGAGCAGGAAGCCGCCGGCATAGCCGCGCCAGCTCATGCCGACGCCGGGGCGTGTGCCCAGCACGGCGTAGATAGGCCGCTCGATCCAGCCGAACAGCACATCGCTGCGCATCGGGTCGCCGCGCATGACGGCAGCCAGGTAGCGCCCGAAGGGCCAGCCGACGGCCACGAGCAGCACGAGGAGAAGAAGAGACTCGACCATGGGTTTTTGTGCGAACGAATGGCGAAATAGCCATGCGGAAAGTGTTCGCCAGAACCCCAAGGCGCGGCATAACTTGTGCGTAAATTCCGAGCGCACGCGGCGCTGGACGCGGCACTGCCGACGCGCCCTGCAGCTTGACCACGCGACCCCACCTCACTAAGGTGGCAGCACCGACGCTGGCCGCCGATCGTTCGCAGACCGCCATGAAGAAAGCGCTGATCCTTTTCGTTTCACACGCCCTGGTGGCGCTGGCCGGCTTCGCCGCGGGCATCTACCTGCTGCCCATCCTCATCGCGCCCACCGCGCCCGACGCCACCGAGGTCGGCGCCCTGGCCGCGAAGGCGCCGTTCAGCGGCCAGTTCCGCCGCGACCTCAAGGGCAGCGATGCGCTGCACTGGGGCGAGGGCACGGTGTCGGTGGGGCCCTCGGCGGTGGCCCTGATGGGACGGCTCGCGCCGGGGCCCGACTACAAGCTCTACCTCGCGCCCAGCTTCGTGCAGGACGAAGCGGAGTTCCACCGCATCAAGGCCGCTTCGCTGCGCGTGGGCGATGTGAAAACCTTCGACAACTTCATCGTCGCGCTGCCACCCGGCGCCAACCCGGCCGACTACAACACGGTCGTGGTGTGGTGCGAAACCTTTCGCGAATTCATCTCGGCGGCGCAATACCGCTGAGGCGCCCAGGCCGAACCCCTGGTCCAAAATAAAAGTGGTCCCGCTGTAACCAGCCGCACCGCCGCACCGAACTTCCATCGCGACCCGGGATGTCCGGGCCGTCAGATCAGGAGTTCACATGATTGGTACGGCAAAACCCCGACCCATCCATCCCTTGTGGATGCGCATCAGCCATTGGCTCAATGCCTTCGCCGTGCTGATCCTGATCGCCAGCGGATGGCGCATCTACAACGCGGCGCCGTTCTTCGGCTTCACCATCCCCAACGACATCACCCTGGGCGGCTGGCTCGCGGGCGCGTTGCAATGGCATTTCGCCGCGATGTGGCTGCTGGTGGCCAACGGTGTGTTCTACCTGCTCATGAACGTGCTCACCGGCAGGCTGCTGCGCAAGTTCTTTCCCCTGTCGCCGCGCGCCATCCTCCAGGATGCGTGGGCCGCCCTGCGAGGCAAGCTCTCGCACGCCGATCCACGCCACTACAACAGCGTGCAACGCCTGGCCTACCTGTTCGTGATGATCGACATCCTGGTGATCGTGCTGTCGGGGCTGGTGCTGTGGAAGTCGGTGCAGTTTCCTGTGCTGCGCGAGTTGCTCGGCGGCTATGAATTTTCGCGGCGCATCCACTTCGTGGGCATGGCGCTCCTGGTCGGGTTCATCGCCGTGCATCTGGTGATGGTCGCCCTGGTGCCACGCACGCTTCTGACGATGCTGAGCGCCCGCGGCAAGGAGACTACCGCATGAACCTGTTCAAACGCCGCGTGTTGCCCCACATCGACGCCGATGCGGTCTTGCTCGACGCACGCAAGCTGCTCGAAAAACGCATGGCCCCGGCGGCCCGTCGCGACTTTTTGCGCACCTCCCTGACGCTGGGTGGCCTGTCGCTGCTGACCGGTTGCAGCATCAGCGACCACGAAGACGTCGAGGCCGTGCTGGGCCACATCTCGCGCTTCAACGACCACGCCCAGGGCTGGTTGTTCGATCCGAACCGGCTGGCGCCCACCTACGGTGAAGCCGAGATCACGCGGCCCTTTCCTTTCAACGCCTACTACGGCGAAGACGAGGTGCGGGTGGTGAAGGAAGACGGCTACCGCCTGGAGGTCACGGGGCTGGTGGCCGACAAGCAGCGCTGGACACTGGACGCGTTGCGCGCGATGCCGCAACAGGAGCAGATCACGCGGCACATCTGCGTGGAGGGTTGGAGCGCGATCGGCCGCTGGGGCGGCGTGCCGTTCGCCCATTTCCTGCGCCGCATCGGCGCGGACCTGAGCGCGAAATACGTCGGCTTCAAGTGCGCCGACGACTACTTCACCAGCATCGACATGGCGACCGCCCTGCACCCGCAAACCCTGCTCGCGCTCACCTGCGACGGCGCGCCCCTGCCGCCGAAGTACGGCTTCCCGATGAAGCTGCGCATGCCCACCAAGCTGGGCTACAAGAACCCGAAAAACATCATGGCGATGTTCGTCACCAACACCTATCCGGGTGGCTACTGGGAAGACCAGGGCTACAACTGGTTCGGCGGGAGTTGAGCAGGTTGTGCTCATCGCCGCAGACGGCGCGACCGTGCCCATTCCGGACCACGGCGCATTTTTTGACCTTACTAGGACGCTCACCATGAACAAGCTCAACACCGCCCTGCTCGCCGCCTGCCTGGCCGCCGCCTCCGTCTCGGCCTTCGCGGCCGACGACATGATGAAGAAGGACGGCATGGCCAAGGACTCGATGTCCAAGGACGCCATGAAGAAGGACCCCATGTCCAAGGACAGCATGGCCAAGGGCGATGCGATGAAAAAGGACGCCATGAAGAAAGACGACATGATGAAAAAGGACGAGATGAAGAAGTAAAGCGGTCAGCCGCTTGCGCCAAGGCCGGTCACGCCGGCCAACTGCAAGCCCCTTCACGGGGTTCAAGGGCCCCGTGTAAGCTGCGGCTCCCATGGAACGACTTTCGTCCAGCAACGATGCGGCGCACGCCCACACCGAACAGACGCTGCGCAGCCTGATGCTCGCCGGCCTGGACGGCGACGCGGCGTCGTACCGCCGTTTCCTTCAGTTGTTGGGCACCCGCTTGCGGTCGTTCTACCGCCGGCGCCTGTCCGGTTGGCCTGATGACGTGGAGGACCTCGTGCAAGACACCCTGCTGGCGATTCACAACCAGCGCCACACCTACCAATCCGACCAGCCGGTGACCGCCTGGGTGCACGCCATCGCGCGCTACAAGACCATCGATCTGCTGCGCGCGCGCCAGGTGCGCGAGGCACTGCACGACCCGTTGGACGACGGCGAGAACGCCTTGTTCGACACCTCGAACAGCGAAGCCGCCGAAGCGCGGCGCGACCTGGACCAGTTGCTCGCCACCCTGCCCGAGCGCCAGCGCCTGCCCATCGAACAGGTCAAGCTGGAAGGGCGCTCGGTGGCCGACGTGGCGCGCGAGACGGGCATGTCCGAATCGGCCGTGAAGATCGGCATCCACCGCGGGCTGAAGGCCTTGGCAGTCCGCATCGCCGCCCTGCCGAAGCCCGGCGCAAAGGTATCCCCATGAAGACCGACGACCTCATCGACCTGTTGGCGAGCGATACCGTGCCGGTGCAGCGCCACGTCGCCGCGCGGCGGCTGGCACTGGGCCTGCTGGTCGCCGTGCCGATCTCGGTGCTCCTCATGGGCACCGTGCTGGGCGTCAACCCGGCGCTCAAGGCGTACCTTGCCCAGCCCATGTTCTGGGTGAAGTTCGGCACGCCATTGCTGATGGCGCTGGTGGCCTTGCCCTTGGTCGCCCGGTTGGGTCGACCCGGCGCCGACACGCGCGTGGCGTGGGCCGCCTGGGTCGTGCCCATCGCCTTTCTCTGGGCGCTCGGGCTGGTGGTGCTCCTGCAGGCCCCGACCAGCGACATGCCCACCCTGGTGCTGAGCCGAACCTGGCGGGTGTGCGCGGAAAACATCGCGGTGTTGTCGCTACCGGTGTTCCTCGCGGCGATCTGGGTGCTGCGGTCCATGGCCCCGGTACGTCCCGCACTGGCTGGCGCTGGCGCGGGGGCGCTGGGCGGTGCGTGTGGCGCGGCGGTTTATGCCATCCATTGCCCCGAACTCGCCGCGCCCTTCATCGCCATCTGGTACGTGCTGGGCATGCTGCTGCCGGTGGTGGCCGGCGCCTTGGTAGGGCCTCGCTTGCTGCGCTGGTAGCGCCGCCGTCCGCGGCGCGTCCCGCCGTCACAACGTGAAGTCGTAGCCGATCGTGATCGGCGCGTGGTCGGAGAACTTCTCGGTCTTGTAGATCGACTCGCTGCGCGCCAGTGCCGCCAGCGCCGGTGTGGCCAGGTGGTAGTCCAGCCGCCACCCCACGTTGTTCGCGTAGGCCTGGCCGCGGTTGCTCCACCACGTGTAGCAGGCGTCGGTGGTGTCGGGTTGCAGGTGGCGGTACACATCGACCATGCCGCCCGCGTCCAGCAGCTTGGTCATCCAGGCGCGCTCGTCGGGCAGGAAACCGCTGTTCTTCTGGTTGCTGCGCCAGTTCTTCAGGTCCTTTTCCTGGTGGGCGATGTTCACGTCACCGCACAGGATGAACTCGCGCCCGTTCTTGAGCCCCTGCAGGTGCGGGTAGAAGTCGGCCAGAAAACGGTACTTGGCTTCCTGCCGCTCCGGGCCGGACGAGCCGCTGGGGAAGTAGACGCTGAGAATGGAGAGCTTGCGCTGGGGCGTGTCGAAGCGCAGTTCGGTGAAGCGGCCCTCGGCATCGAACTCGGTGGAGCCGAAGCCGATCAGCACGTCGCTCGGTTCGTGGCGCGTGTACACCCCGGTGCCCGAGTAGCCCTTCTTCTGTGCGAAATGGAAATGGCCTTTGAGCCCCGCCATTTCCTCGAAGCGGCCCGTCACATCGCTGGCCTGGCATTTCACTTCCTGCACACAAATACAATCGGGCGCGTGTGTGGACAGCCACTTCTCCAACCCTTTCGTGGTGGCGGAGCGAATGCCATTGAGGTTGAGGCTGGTCAATTTGAACAAGGACTTCTCCATGGTGTTGGGTACAAGCGCGGCGCAAGCGGGCGCGCCAGATGAGGATGCTTCTGCTGCGCTGGCGCAGGAGTTCGTGCGGTTTTGCGTCGAAGCCGGCGTGCTGCGCTTTGGCGAATTCAAGACCAAAGCCGGGCGCATGAGCCCGTATTTCTTCAACGCGGGCTTGTTCGACGACGGCGCCAAGCTGGGTCGGCTCGCGCAATTCTATGCAAACGCCCTGGTGGCCAGCGGCATTGAGTTCGACATGATCTTCGGTCCGGCCTACAAGGGCATTCCGCTGGGCGCGGCCGTATCGATCGAACTCGCGCGGCTGGGCCGCAATGTGCCGTTTGCGTACAACCGCAAGGAGGCCAAGGACCACGGCGAGGGCGGCACGCTGGTGGGCGCGCCGCTCAAAGGCCGTGTGCTGATCGTCGACGACGTGATGTCCGCCGGCACCGCGGCACGCGAGTCGATCGCGCTGATCCGCGCCGCCGGTGCCGTGCCGCACGCGATCGCGATCGCGCTGGACCGCCAGGAAAAGGCCACCGAGGTCGGGCCCGACGGGCGCGTGCAGGACGTGGACCACAGCGCCGTGCAGTACGTTCAGCGCGAGCTGGGTATGCAGGTTTGCACGATTGCGAGGCTCGCCGATTTGCTGCAGTATCTGTCCCGACAAACGGGAGGCGAGCACGACGCACACCGCGAACGCGTTCTGGCCTACCGTCAACGCTACGGCGTCGCCTGAACCGCCCCACCCATGCCCAACCACCCGCATCCGCTCTCCTTTCAGCGCCAGCGTCCGGGCATGGCACGTTGTTGTGCACTGCTGCTGGGCGCCGGCCTGTGGAGCACGGCGGCGCAGGCGCAGATCTACAGCTGCGTGGACGCCAAGGGCCGTCGCCTCACGTCGGACCGTCCCATCGTCGAGTGCCTGGACCGGGAACAAAACCAGCTCGGCAAGAGCGGCACCGTCGTCAAGACCATTCCACCGAGCTACACCGCCGACGAGCGCGCGCGGCTTGATGCCCAGCGCAAACTGGAAGCCGAGCAGCAGGCCCGCATTCAGGAAGAAAAGCGGCGCGATCGCGCCCTGCTGATCCGCTACCCCAACCAGGGTGTGCACGACAAGGAACGGGCGGACGCCATAGCGCAGATCGACGAGGTGATCGGCGCGGTGAACAAGCGCGAACTCGCGCTGGTCGCGCAGCGCAAGGACATCAGCACCGAAATGGAGTTCTACAAAGGCGACGTGTCGAAGGCGCCCAACTGGCTCAAGCGCAAGGTGGAAGACAACGAGAAGCAGATGCTGGTGCAGAAACGCTTCCTGGAAGAGCAGGCCCAGGAGAAGCAGCGCGTCAACGCGCGTTTCGACGAAGAACTGGTCAAGCTCAAGCAGCTGTGGGTCGCTGCGGGTGGCCCTCGCGCGGGCAGCAACACCGCCCCACCGCGTTGAGCCTGTGTGGGGCCGATCGCTCGGGCCCCACGTCCGCTTGATCAACCCAGTTTCTGGCGCAACAGGTCGTTCACCTGCTGCGGGTTGGCCTTGCCCTTGCTCGCCTTCATGACCTGACCGACCAGCGCGTTGAACGCCTTCTCTTTGCCGGCGCGGAACTGGGCCACGTTGTCGGCGTTGGCGGCCATCACCTCGTCGATGATTTTTTCCAGCGCGCCGCTGTCGTTCATCTGCTTGAGGCCTTTGGCTTCGATGATGGCGTCGACGTCGCTGCCTTCGCCGGTCCACAGCGCGTCGAAGACCTGCTTGGCCGCGTTGTTCGACACCGTGCCGTCGGCGATGCGCCCGATCAGCGCGGCCAGCTGCGCGGCGTTCACCGGCGCGCTGGCGATATCGCCTTCGTCGGCGTTGAGCCGGCGCGAGACCTCGCCCATGATCCAGTTGCTGATCAGTTTGGCTTGTCCGCTGGCCTTGGCCGCGGTTTCGAAGTAAGCCGCCATCGCGGGGCTCTGCGTGAGCGTGGTCGCGTCGTACTCGGGCAGGCCGTAGTCCGCCACAAGCCGATCGGCCATGGCGCGCGGCAACTCGGGCATGCCCGCCTTCACCTGTTCAACCCAGTCGCGCCCGATCACGAGCGGCGGCAGATCGGGATCGGGAAAGTAGCGGTAGTCGGCCGCATCTTCCTTGGTCCGCATCGCGCGCGTCTCGCCGGTGTCGGGATCGAACAGCACGGTGGCCTGCTGGATCGCGTGGCCGTCTTCGATCTGCTCGATCTGCCAGCGCACCTCGTAGTCGATGGCCTGCTGCATGAACTTGAAGCTGTTCAGGTTCTTGATCTCGCGGCGCGTGCCCAGCGGCGCGCCGGGTTTGCGCACCGACACGTTGGCGTCGCAGCGGAACGAGCCTTCCTGCATGTTGCCGTCGCAGATGCCGATCCAGGTCACGATCTTGTGCAGCTCTTTCGCGTAGGCCACGGCCTCGGCGCTGGAGCGCATGTCGGGCTCGGTCACGATCTCCAGCAGCGGCGTGCCGGCGCGGTTGAGGTCGATGCCGCTCTGGCCCCCACCTCCGAGTGCTGAGTCTTCGTGCAGCGATTTGCCCGCGTCTTCCTCGAGGTGCGCGCGCACGAGGCGCACGGTCTTCTTTTCGTCACCGAGGAAGAACGACACCTCGCCGCCCTGCACCACCGGGATCTCGAACTGGCTGATCTGGTAGCCCTTGGGCAGGTCGGGGTAAAAATAGTTCTTGCGCGCGAACACGCTTTGCTCGGCGATGTGCGAACCGAGCGCCAGGCCCAGGCGGATGGCGAGTTCGACCGCCGCCTTGTTCATCACGGGCAGCGTGCCGGGCAAGGCCAGGTCGACCGCGCTGGCCTGCGTGTTGGGCTCGGCACCGAACGCGGTGGGCGCGCGGCTGAAGATCTTCGATTGTGTGGCGAGCTGGGTATGGGTTTCGAAGCCGATGACGACTTCGTAGCCGCCCACCAGAAGGGATTTGCTGGAGCTCATGTCAATAGCCTTGCGGTGCACGCGTGTGCCAGTCGGTCGCTTGCTGGAAAGCGTGCGCGGCCTGCAGCAGCGGACCTTCCTGGAAATAGTTGCCCACGAGCTGCAGGCCCACGGGCATGCCGCCCGCGCCGAAGCCGGCCGGCACGCTCATGCCGGGCAGGCCGGCGAGGCTGGTGGAGAGGGTGTAGATGTCGGCCAGGTAGTTGGCCACCGGGTCGTTGCTCTTCTCGCCGATCTTCCACGCCACGGTGGGCGCGACGGGGCCAGCGATCAGGTCGCACTGCGCGAACGCGGCCTGGAAGTCCTGCGCGATCAGGCGGCGGATCTTTTGCGCTTGCAGGTAATAGGCGTCGTAGTAACCGTGGCTCAGCACGTAGGTGCCGATCATGATGCGGCGCTGCACCTCGGGGCCGAAGCCTTCGCTGCGCGACTTCTTGTACATGTCGATCAGGTCGTCGTACTTCGCGGCGCGGTGGCCGAACTTCACGCCGTCGAAACGGCTGAGGTTGGAGCTGGCTTCGGCGGGCGCGATGATGTAGTAGACCGGGATGGACAGCTCGGTGCGCGGCAGCGACACGTCGACCAGCGTGGCACCCAGCTTTTCATATTCGGCCAGCGCGGCGCGCACGGTGGCCACCACGTCGGGCGCGCAGCCTTCGCCAAAGAACTCTTTCGGCAAGCCGATGCGCAGGCCCTTGAGTGGTTGCGCTGCGGTGGCGCCTTCGCGGGGTTTGCCCAGCAGCGTGGTGTAGTCCTCGGCCGGGTGGTCCAGGCTGGTGGAATCGCGGTCGATGTCGGGTCCGGCCATGGCGCTCAGGAGCACGGCGCAATCGGTGGCGCTGCGCGCCATCGGGCCCGCCTGGTCCAGGCTCGACGCAAACGCCACCATGCCGTAGCGCGAGCAGCGACCGTAGGTGGGCTTGATGCCGGTGATGCCGCAGAAGCTGGCGGGCTGGCGGATCGAACCACCGGTGTCGGTGCCGGTGACGGCGGGCGCCAGGCGCGCTGCCACGGCCACGGCGGAACCACCCGACGAACCGCCCGGCACGCGGCTGGTGTCCCAGGGGTTGTGCGCCGCGCCATAGGCGGAGTTCTCGTTGCTGCCGCCCATGGCGAACTCGTCGCAGTTGAGCTTGCCCAGCGTGACCGCGCCCTGCGCGGCCAGGCGCTGCACCACGGTCGCGTCGAACGGGCTCTGGTAGCCCTCGATCATTTTCGAGCCAGCGGTGGTGGGAAAGTCCTTGGTGACAAAGATGTCCTTGTGGGCCAGCGGCACGCCCAGGAGCGGGCTGCGCTCGCCGGCGGCAACGCGCGCATCCGCCGCGCGGGCCTGCGCCAGGGTGGTGTCTTCGTTGAAGGACAGGTAGGCGCCGAGCGCGGCGTGCTGCTTCGCGCGCGCCAGCAGGTGCTGCGCGGTTTCAAGGCTGCTGGTTTTCTTGTCGGCGATGGCGGCCGCGAGTTCGGCCACGCCCAGGGTGTGCAACTCGTTCATTCGATCACCTTGGGCACGAGGAACAGGCCGCGTTCGACGGCGGGCGCGCTTTTCTGGTTGGCTTCGCGGTTGTTCGGCTCGCTCGCCACGTCCGGGCGCAGGCGCAGCGAAACGTGGTCGATCACGGCGGTGGGGTGGGCCAGCGGCTCCACGCCGGTGGTGTCCACCGCGTTCATCTGCTCGACGATGTCGAAGAAGCCATTGAGCTGGGCCAGCATGGTTTCGCTGTGCGCCGGTGAAAGCTCCAGGCGCGCCAGGTTGGCGATGCGCCCGATGTCGGACAGGGTCAGGGACATGACAGAAACGGTTCCGGGTGGAAAGAGGGGATGCCGGACAGGCTCGCGATTGCGCCTGAAACGGCTTGTAAACAGCCCAATTGCCCCCTTTTTGCGTGCAGTTGTACACAGGGGATACGTTATTATCCAAGGTTTAGCGGCGCGCCCTGTGCGCCGTTGCGATTTTCGCCCTGGAATCAATCACTTAGAACCAATGCCCGGCCATCCAACCGGCCCCATTCACGGCGACGAGCGCGCGCAGCCGCGCCCGTGCCCCACAGGATCCATGCACCATGTTTGAAGCTTTTCGTCGGCAATTTTCGACCGACCTGGCCATCGACCTCGGCACCGCCAACACCCTCATTTACGTTCGCAACAAGGGCATCGTGCTCGACGAGCCTTCGGTGGTGTCGATCCGCCACGAAGGCGGCCCCCAGGGCAAGAAAACCATCCAGGCGGTCGGCCACGAAGCCAAGGCCATGCTGGGCAAGGTACCGGGCAACATCGAAGCCATCCGTCCCATGAAGGACGGCGTGATCGCCGACTTCACCGTGACCGAGCAGATGCTCAAGCAGTTCATCAAGATGGTGCACCCGCGCTCGATGTTCAAGCCGAGCCCGCGCATCATCATCTGCGTGCCTTGCGGCTCCACCCAGGTCGAGCGCCGCGCCATCCGCGAGTCGGCCCTGGGCGCGGGCGCTTCCGAGGTGTACCTGATCGAAGAGCCGATGGCCGCGGCCATCGGTGCCGGCCTGCCGGTGTCGGACGCTTCGGGCTCCATGGTGGTCGACATCGGCGGCGGCACCACCGAAGTGGGCGTGATCAGCCTGGGCGGCATGGTCTACAAAGGCAGCGTGCGCGTGGGCGGTGACCGTTTCGACGACGCCATCATTGCCTACATCCGCCGCAACTACGGCATGCTGATCGGCGAACCCACCGCCGAAGCGATCAAGAAACAGATCGGCTCGGCCTTCCCGGGCAGCGAAGTCAAGGAAATGGAAGTCAAGGGCCGCAACCTCTCCGAAGGCGTGCCGCGCAGCTTCACCATCTCCAGCAACGAAATCCTGGAAGCGCTGACCGATCCGCTGAACAACATCGTGACCGCCGTGAAGGCGGCGCTCGAGCACACGCCGCCCGAACTGGGCGCCGACATCGCCGAGCGCGGCATGATGCTCACCGGCGGCGGCGCGCTGCTGCGCGACCTGGACCGCCTGCTGGCCGAAGAAACCGGCCTGCCGGTGCTGGTGGCCGAAGAGCCGCTGACCTGCGTGGTGCGCGGTTGCGGCATGGCGCTGGAGCGCATGGAACGCCTGGGCACCATCTTCACCAGCGAATAAGCGCCCGCCGTCGTTCCTCCTCGGCGCGACGGCCCTCTTCCTCCACCACTTCCGAACAGCACCCCGAGCCCCATGCCACTGGGCACCCTGGACCGCACCCCGCCGCCCTTTTTCAAACAGGGGCCGTCGGCACTGTCCAAACTGGTGGTGTTCAGCGCCGTGGCGCTGTTTCTCATGGTGGCCGACCTGCGCTTCAAGCTCACCGACCCGATCCGCACCGCGGTGGCGATGGTGCTCTACCCGGTGCAGTGGACGGTGTTGAAGCCGGTGGAGTTCGCCTCCATGGCCGGGGGGTATTTCACCTCGCTGCACGCGGCGCAAAAGAGCGAGGGCGAGGCCTTGCAGCGCCTCGCGGCGCAGGCCGAGCGCAGCCTGCAGCTCGAACAGATCACCCTGGAAAACCAGCGCCTGCGCGAGCTGCTCGCGATGCGCGAGCGCATCGGCACGCAAGCGGTGGGCGCGCAGGTGCTGTACGACGCGGCCGACCCGTATTCGCGCAAGATCGTGATCGACCGGGGCCAGACGCACGGTATCGAAGCCGGCTCGCCGGTGGTGGATGAAAGCGGCGTGCTGGGCCAGGTGACGCGGGTCTACCCGCTGATGTCCGAAGTGACGCTGCTGATCGACCGCGACCAGGCCATTCCCGTGCTCAACACGCGCACCGGCGTGCGCAGCGTGGCGTATGGCCAGCCCTCGAACAATGGCGATGGCATGGAGCTGCGCTACACCCTGGCCAGCGCCGACATCGCCGAGGGCGACCTGCTGTCCACCAGCGGCGTGGACGGCGTGTACCCGGCTGGCCTGCCGGTGGCGCGCGTCACCTCGGTCGAGCGCCAGGCGGACTCGTCGTTTGCGCGCATCCAGTGCGTGCCGCTGGCGCGCGTGCAAGGCACGCTGCATGTGCTGGTGCTGGCCTCCACCGCCGCCGTGCTGCCGCCTTCGCCGCTGGCCACGCCCGCCGACGCGCCGCGCCCGACGCCGCGCGGCAACCGCCCGGGTGTGAGGAGCACCACGCCATGATCATGCGTCCTGGCCAGCAACTGCTGCTGCCCGCCAACCCCGTCTTCATCTGGTTCAGCCTGTTCGTCGCGCTGGTGTTCAACATGGTGATGAACATGGGCCTGTTCGGCCGCGCCGCCTGGGTGCCCGACATGCTGGCCGTGGTGCTGGTGTTCTGGAGCGTGCACCAGCCGCTGCGCATCGGCGTGGGCGTGGCCTTCGCCTTCGGCCTGGCCATGGACGTGCACCAGGGCGCGCTGCTCGGCCAGCACGCGCTGGCCTACACCGTGCTGGGCTTTCTCGCCATCTCCATGCACCGCCGCCTGCTGTGGTTCGGCGTGCCCAACCAGGCGGTGCAGGTGCTGCCGCTGTTCGTGGCCGCGCACGTGCTCGAGTTGCTCGTTCGCATGGTGGGTGGCGGCAGCTTCCCGGGTATAACGTACCTGTTGGCGCCGCTGATCGAGGCCGCGTTGTGGCCCGTGGTGAGCGTGCTGCTGCTGGTGCCGCAACGCTGCGCGCCGAACCCCGACGACAACAGACCCCTGTAGTCATGACCGAAATCCGCAACGTCGAAGCCGACCTGGCGCAGTTCCGCACCCGGGTGCTGCTGATCGGCCTGGCGGTGGTGTTCGGGTTCGGGTTGATCGCCGCGCGCATGGTGTACCTGCAGGTGGTGCGCCATGACGACTTGCTCGCGCAGGCCGAGAGCAACCGCACCGCGGTGCTGCCGGTGGTGCCCAACCGCGGGCAGATCCTGGACCGCAAGGGCCGCGTGCTGGCCACCAACTACTCGGCCTACACGCTGGAGATCACGCCTTCGCGCGTGGAGGACATGGACGCCACCATCGCCGGCCTGGGCGAGTTGGTGGAGGTCACGCCCCGCGACCAGCGGCGCTTTCGCAAGCTGCTCGAAGAATCGCACCGCTTCGACTCGCTACCGCTGCGCACCCGCCTGACGGACGAAGAAGTCGCGCGCTTCACCGCGCAGCGCTACCGCTTCCCCGGCGTGGACGTGCGCGCGCGCCTGCTGCGCCAATACCCCAATGGCGAGATCGCCAGCCACGTGGTCGGTTACATCGGGCGCATCAACCAGCGCGAAACCGAAGCGATTGCCGATTGGCCGGAAGAAGACCAGGCCAACTACCGCGGCACCGAATACATCGGCAAGCTCGGCGCGGAGCAGAGTTACGAGCGCGAGTTGCACGGCACCACCGGTTTTCAGCGCGTGGAAACCTCGGCCGGTGGCCGCGCGGTCCGCCAGTTGGCCAACACGCCGGCCACGCCGGGCAACGCGGTGGTGCTGTCGATCGACATCCAGCTGCAGAAGCTGGTGGAAGACATGTTCGGCGAGCGGCGCGGCGCGCTGGTGGCGATCGACCCGCGCTCGGGCGAGGTGCTGGCCTTCGTGAGCAAACCCACCTTCGACCCGAACCTGTTCGTCGACGGCATCGACGTGGACAACTGGCGCGCGCTCAACGAGTCGATGGACAAGCCGCTGCTGAACCGGGCCTTGCGCGGTACCTACCCACCGGGTTCCACCTACAAGCCCTTCATGGCGCTGGCCGCGCTCGAAACCGGCTCGCGCAGCGCCAGCATGGTGATGAACGACCCGGGCTTCTGGATGTTCGGCGGCCACCGCTTCCGCAGCCATGGCGACGGGCTGGGCGCGGTCGACATGCGCCGCGCCATCGTCAAGTCCAGCAACACCTATTTCTTCTCGCTGGCCAACGACATGGGCGTGGACACGATGCACGACTTCATGAAGCCGCTGGGCTTCGGGCAGATCACCGGCATCGACCTGCGGGGCGAGGTGCGCGGCGTGCTGCCCAGTCAGGCCTGGAAGCGCAACACCTACAAGCGACCCGAGCAGCAGCGCTGGTACGCGGGCGAAACGATCTCGCTCGGCATCGGCCAGGGCTACAACAACTTCACCATGCTGCAGGTGGCACACGCCATGGCCACGGTGGCCAATGGCGGCATCAAGTACAAGCCGCACCTCACGATGGCGACCGAGAACGTGGTCACGCGCGAACGCGTGCCGTTGCCTGGCCCGCCCCCGGAAAACCTGGGCTACAACCCCGAGAACGTGCGCTTCGTGCTCAACGCCATGCAGGCCGTGACCACCGAAGGCACCTCCACCCGCGTGTTCGCGGGCGCGGGCTACCAGAGCGGCGGCAAGACCGGCACCGCGCAGGCGGTGACCATTGGCCAGAAGGACCGCTACGACGCGCGCCGGCTGGAGGAACACCAGCGCGACCATTCGCTGTACCTCGCCTTCGCGCCGGTCGACGCGCCGCGCGTGGCGCTGGCGGTGATCGTGGAGAACGCCGGCTTCGGCGCGGCGCACGCAGCCCCGATCGCGCGCCGCGTGTTCGACTACCTGCTGATGGACCAGTACCCCAACCCGCAAGACCTGGCCGCGGTGCGCCTGGGCCAGGCGGGTGCGCCCATCGGCACGCCGCTCAAGGCCAGCGAGATGCCTTGGCCTCCGCTCGCCCCGGCCACCGCGGCAGCGGCGGCGCAGTAAGGCGACGCCTCAGGTTCGCAGCCACGCGTCGTACGTGGTTTTCAGGATCAGCGCGCTGACCACGACGATGAAGGCGATGCGCACAAACCCGCTGCCGTGCTTGAGCGCCAGCCGCGTGCCCAGCAGGCTGCCGACCACGTTGGCGACCGCCATCGCCAGCACGAAGTGCCACCACACATGGCCCTTCCAGGCGAACAGCATCAGCGCGGCCAGGTTCGTCGCGGTGTTGATCAGTTTGGCGCTGGCGCTGGCGTGCAGGAAGTCGTAGCCCAGCCAGCGCACGAACAGAAAGACGAAAAAGCTGCCGGTACCGGGGCCGAAGAAGCCATCGTAGAAGCCGATGGTGCCGCCCAGCACCGCCGCGGCCAGCGTTTCGCGGCGGCCGCTGAAGCGCGGCGCATGGTGCTGCCCCAGTTCCTTGCGCGCCAGGGTGTACGCCAGCACCAGCAGCAGAATCACCGGCAAGGCACGCCGCAGAAAGTCGGGCGAGATGATGGTCACCGTCCACGCGCCGGCCATGGAGCCCACAAAGCCCACCGCCGCGGCGGGCAACAGCGCATGCCAGGGCATCTGCACGCGCCGTGCGTACTGCAGCGTGGCGGCCGCCGTGCCCCAGACCGAGGCGCCCTTGTTCACGCCGAACAGCGTGGCCGGGTGGGTGGTGGGAAACATCGCGAACAGCGCCGGCACCATGATGAGACCGCCGCCACCGACGATCGAATCCACAAAACCGGCACACAGGGAGGCGAGCGAGACGAGCAGCAATTCCATGGGCGAGATTGTCGCCGGCCGATCCTGGGCAAAAAAAAGCCGACCCTTGTGGGGTCGGCTTTGAAGAATCGGGCATCTCTGGAGGACGCTGAACCGTTGTTTGTAGTTGGACTGGGTTGTCTCCTCGGTCCCCCGCGGTCACCAGCGCTGGGCGCTGTTGGCGAGTGCGTGCACTGTAGCGAATCGCACCACCCCTGTGCATACGGAGTTTCCCTTGGGCGGGAGAACCCTTGGCACAGGATATGCAGAAGGGTCGGCGTCGTTCGTTGTTCAGACGCAACTCACCATGCACCCACACCACCGCACCCTGCCGTCCCTCGCCATTCCGCTGGCCGCCGCCCTGCTCTGGCCACTGGGCGTTGCAGCCCAGGGCGCCCCCGTCGCCGAGCCCGTGAAGGCGGCGCTCGCCGCGCCCGGACTGGTGGCGGCCAGCGCCCTCCAGGGTGCCGACACCGCCTGGCTCATGGTCAGCACCGCTTTGGTGCTTTTGATGACATTGCCCGGCATCGCCCTGTTTTATGGCGGCATGGTGCGCCGAACGAATGTCATCAACACCATGGCGAGCGTGGTGGGCATCGCGGCGGTGGTCAGCCTGTTGTGGTTTGCGCTGGCGTACTCGCTTGCGTTCACGCCGGGCGGCGCCCTGGGCGGTTTCATTGGTGGAATGGGTCGCATCGGTTTCGCGGGCATGGAGGTGCTGGGCAGCAGCGCGCAGGTGGCCGTGAGCCACATCGCGCCGCACGTGCCGGAATCGGTCTTCGCCATGTTCCAGCTGACCTTCGCCGTCATCACCTGTGCGCTGGTGGTGGGCGCCCTGGTCGAACGCATGCATTTCGGTGCCTTGCTGCTGTTCGCGGGCTTGTGGCTCCTGCTGGTGTACGCGCCGATCGCGCATTGGGTGTGGGAGCCGAGCGGCTGGCTCGCGCAATTGGGTGCGCTCGACTTCGCCGGCGGCGCGGTGGTGCACATCAACGCCGGCGCGGCGGCCCTGGTCTGCGCCTATGCGCTGGGCCCGCGCACGGGCTACGGCAAGGAGCCTTTCGTGCCCTTCAACCTGGGCATCACCATGGCCGGCACGGGTTTGCTGTGGGTCGGCTGGTTTGGTTTCAACGGTGGATCGGCCCTGGCCGCCGACGGGCGTGCCGGTCTGGCGATCCTGGCCACGCACGTGGCCGCCGCGGCGGGCGCGGTGGCCTGGATGGGGGCCGAGTGGCTGGCGCGCAAACGCACGTCGCTGCTGGGCATGTGCTCGGGCATCGTCGGTGGCCTGGTGGCGATCACGCCGGCGGCGGGTTTCGTCACGCCGCGCGGCGCGCTGGTTATCGGTCTGGTCGCCGGCATGGCCTGCTACTGGGGTGCGACCGCGCTCAAGGAACGGTTGGGCGCCGACGACTCGCTGGATGTGTTCGGCGTGCACGGCGTGGGCGGGTTGGTGGGCGCGCTGCTCACCGGCGTGCTCGCCGACCCGGTGATTTCGGGCGCGCAAGGCAGCCTGCTGGCGCAGGCGATCGCCTGTGTGGCCGTGCTGGGCTACAGCCTGGTGATGACGGCGGTGGTGCTGTGGATCACCTCGCGCGTGGTCAGGCTGCGTGTGCGCGAGGGCGATGAGCGCGCGGGGCTCGATGTCTCCTTGCACAACGAGAGCCTGAACTGAATGAGCACGAGCGACACCTTTGCCATCGCCGCCCACCTGCACGTGCTGCTGCGGCGCAAGACCGGCCGCGTGACCGACACCGAATGGATGGCCACCAACAGCGACTACGCACGCGAAATCATCCGGTTCGCGCGAGAAAAAGCCACCACCGAGGAGCTCGCGGAACTGGTGCCCTGGGTCGACAAGCTGGAAGCGGCGATTCCGGAGATGGAGACACCGCGCTCCAAAACGCTGTTTGAAGCAGCGGCCGAAGCGCTGCGCAATGCGTCTTCGGGCGAGGGCAACCGCTACGTCGGGCGCCTGCGCTGAGGATCACTCGCCTTTGAGGATCCAGCTGGCGGCCTTCTCCGCGATCATCAAGGTCGGGCTGTTGGTGTTGCCGCTGGTGATGGTGGGCATCACGCCCGCGTCGACCACGCGCAGACCGGCCACACCGCGCACGCGCAGGTGGCTGTCGACCACGGCCATGGGGTCGTCATCGCGGCCCATCTTCGTCGTGCCCACCGGGTGGAAGATGGTGCTGGCGATGTCGCCGGCCAGGCGCGCGAGTTCATCGTCGCTCTGGTACTGCGGGCCGGGCTTGAGCTCTTCGGGTTGGTACTTGGACAGCGCCGGTTGCGCGACGATCTTGCGTGTCACGCGCAGGCTGTCGGCCGCCACTTGGCGGTCTTCGGGCGTGCTGAGGTAGTTCGGCGCGATCGCGGGCGCGTCCGCGAAGTTCGCGCTGCGGATGTTCACCGTGCCCCGGCTCGTGGGGTTGAGGTTGCAGACGCTGGCGGTGAACGCGGGGAAGGTGTGCAGCGGCTCGCCGAACGCGTCGAGCGAGAGCGGCTGCACGTGGTACTCGAGGTTGGCGTAGGGCTGGGCGGGGTCGCTGCGCGTGAACGCGCCGAGCTGCGAAGGCGCCATGCTCATCGGGCCGCTGCGCTTGAACAAATACTCCAGGCCGATGCGCGCCTTGCCCAGCAGGGACGACGACAGCACGTTGAGCGTGGGCGCGTCTTTCACGGTGTAGACCGCGCGGATCTGCAGGTGGTCTTGCAGGTTCGCACCGACGCCGGGCAGGTCCACCGCCACGTCGATGCCGTGCTGGCGCAGCAGCGCGGCCGGGCCGATGCCCGAGAGCTGCAGGATCTGCGGCGAGCCGATACTGCCCGCGCAGAGCACCACCTCGGCGGTCGCTTCGGCGGTCACATGGGCCGTGCCGTCCCACACCTCGACGCCGGTGCAGCGCAATGCGCCGTCGGCCCCGCGCTCGGTCACCAGGCGCGTCACCTGCGCGCTGTTCCAGAGTTCGAAGTTGGGCCGACCGTAGCAGGTGGGGCGCAGAAACGCGCGCGCGGTGTTCCAGCGCAAGCCGTCCTTCTGGTTCACCTGGAAGTAGCCCACGCCTTCGTTGTCGCCGCGGTTGAAGTCGGCCGTGTGCGGGATGCCGGCCTCTTGCGCTGCGACGGCGAACGCGTCGAGCACGTCCCAGCGCAGGCGCTGTTTCTCCACGCGCCATTCACCGCCGTGGCCGTGGTACGCGCGGAAGTTCGGGTCGCGCAGCGCGGCGTTCTTCTCGTCGCCGAGGTAGTGGTTCTCGTGGCGCTTGAAGTCGGGCAGCGCGTTCTCCCAGCGCCAGGCGTCGTCGCCAGTGAGTTTCGCCCACTGGTCGTAGTCGCGCGACTGGCCGCGCATGTAGATCATGCCGTTGATGCTGGAGCTGCCGCCCAGCGTCTTGCCACGCGGGTAGCGCAGCGAGCGGCCATTGAGCCCGGGTTCGGCTTCGGTCTGGTAGAGCCAGTCGGTGCGCGGGTTGCCGATGCAGTAGAGGTAACCGACCGGGATGTGGATCCAGTGGTAGTCGTCCTTGCGCCCCGCTTCGATGAGCAACACGCGCTTTTGCTTGTTGGCAGAGAGCCGGTTGGCGATCAGGCAGCCGGCGGTGCCGCCACCGATCACGATGTAGTCGAAGCTCGTGTCGCTCATGGATGTTTGTCTCTCGGATCGTTGTAATGCAGCCGGAGCATAGTCCAGGGCTGTCGAGGGTCCGGCTCCGCCGGCCCATGACAGCGTCCCCCCTTCGCCGGGGGGAAGCGCCAAAGGGCGCGCAGGGAAAGCCTACTTCGCCGTGGGCATTACAAACTCCGCACCTTTCCCGATACTTTCAGGCCAGCGCTGCATGATCGACTTCTGCTTCGTGTAGAAGCGCACGCCCTCCTCGCCATACGCGTGCATGTCGCCGAACAGGCTCTTCTTCCAGCCGCCGAAGCCGTGCCAGGCCATGGGCACCGGAATCGGCACGTTGATGCCGACCATGCCGACCTGGATGCGCCGCGCGAATTCGCGCGCCACGTGGCCGTCGCGCGTGAAGCACGAAACGCCGTTGCCGAACTCGTGGTCGTTGATGATCTGCACCGCGTGTGCGAAGTCCGCCACGCGCACGCAGCCGAGCACGGGGCCGAAGATCTCTTCCTTGTAGATCTTCATGTCGGTGGTGACGTGGTCGAACAGCGTGCCACCCATCCAGAAACCTTGGTCGCAGCCCTCGCCGGCCTGCGCGCCGTCGAAGCCGCGGCCATCCACCAGCATCTTCGCGCCTTCCTTCACGCCGGCTTCGATGTAGCCGGCGATGCGCGTGTGCGCGGCCGCCGTGACGATGGGGCCCATCTCGGCGGCGAGGTTGTTGCCGTTGAGGATCTTCAATGCCTTGGTGCGCTCGATCAGCTTGGGCATGATCCTCTCGGCCACGTCGCCCACCAGCACCGCCACGCTGATGGCCATGCAGCGTTCGCCGGCCGAGCCGTAGGCCGCGCCGATCAGCGCGTCCACCGCCTGGTCGAGGTCGGCGTCGGGCATCACCACCATGTGGTTCTTCGCGCCGCCCAGTGCCTGCACGCGCTTGCCGTGGTGCGCGCCGGTCTCGTAGATGTAGTTGGCGATCGGTGTGGAGCCGACGAAGCTGATCGCCTTGACGTCCGGGTGCACCAGCAGCGCGTCCACCGCCTCCTTGTCGCCTTGCACGACGTTGAACACGCCATCGGGCAGGCCGGCTTGCTTGAAGAGTTCGCCGAGGAACAACGAGGGCGAGGGGTCGGTCGGGCTGGGCTTGAGCACGAAGGTGTTGCCCGCGGCAATCGCCACCGGGAACATCCACATGGGCACCATCACGGGGAAGTTGAACGGCGTGATGCCGGCGACCACACCCAGCGGCTGGCGCAGCGTCCAGTTGTCCATGCCGGTGGACACCTGGTCGGTGAAATCGCCCTTCAACAGTTGCGGCATGCCGCAGGCGAATTCGATGATGTCGATGCCACGCGCCACCTCGCCCTGCGCGTCGGTGAAGACCTTGCCGTGCTCGGCGGTGATGAGGCGCGCAAGGTCGTCCTTGTGCTGGTTCACCAGTTCGAGGAACTTGAACATCACGCGCGCGCGGCGGATCGGTGGCGTGTCGGACCAGGCCGGGAAGGCGGCCCGCGCGGCGGCCACGGCCTCGTTCACATCGGCTGCATTCGCGAGCGCGACCTTGCCGCTCACCGCCCCGGTGGCGGGGTTGTAGACGTCCTGCCGGCGCGTGGACGTGCCTGGCGTGACGGCGCCGTGGATGAAATGGTCGATGGCGGAAGGATGGGTCATGGTGGGCTGCGGTGGGTTGGTCGGGAAGATGGGCCCAGTCTAGGCAGCGAGAACCCCCTCGCCTAGCCCTGGAACCTGAACTGATTGTTTGCAATGGTGAACAATGAGGGCATGAACGAGAAAAAAGTGGAAGACCTCTGGGTGCACCTGCACTGGCTCACGGTGCTGGCCCAACAAGGCAGCTACACCGCGTCGGCGCAGCGGCTGGGCGTGAGCAAGGCGGCCATGAGCCAGCGCATCGCGGAGCTCGAGCGCGCCGCCGGTGTGGCCTTGGTGCAGCGCACCACGCGCAGCGTGCGCCTTACGGAAGCGGGGCAGCGCCTGGTGGCCGACACGCGCGATCCGTTCGAGCGCATCGCGCAGAGTTTTTCCAGCGTGCGCGACCTGGCGGAAGAGCCAGCGGGTCTGGTGCGGGTCACGGCGCCGGTGGCGTTCGCGCGCCAGCAGCTGGTGCCGCGCATGGCCGAGTTTTTGCGCGCGCACCCCAAGGTGCGGCTGGAGCTGGACCTGTCGGACCGGTTGAACGCACTGGCGGTGGAGGGCTTCGACCTGGCGATCCGCCACACCGCGTCGCCGCCCGACACCCACGTCGCCTGGCCGGTGTGCGCCACGCGCTCGGTGCTGGTGGCCAGCCGCGACTACCTGCGCCGGCGCGGCACGCCACACACGCCGCAGGACCTCGCGCAGCACGACTGCCTGCACTACCCGCGCGCGCAGGACACACCGGCCTGGCATTTCAACGCCCGCGAGGGCCGGAAAAAGACGGAACGGATCACGGTGCCGGTGTCCGGCCCGTTCAGCGCCAACAACAGCGAGGCGCTGCGCGACGCCGCCATCTCGGGCCTGGGCATCGCCCTGGTGCCCGACTTCAGCGCGCAGTCCGCGCTGCAATCGGGCCAGCTGGTGGAGGTGCTGGAGCACTGGGCGTCGGTGGGCGCCTTCAGCCCTCAGATCTACGCGATCCGGCCGTACGCCAGCCATGTGCCGCGCGCGGTGTCGGCTTTCGTGGCGTGGTTGCGCGGGGCCCTGGCCGAGGGGTTTGCGGTCCGGGGCTGAGGCCGCGCTCATCCCTGCCGGGCGAGAAACGCATGCAAGGCTGCCGCCCCCGCACCCATGGGCGCGTCGCCCGCCGCCGTGCACAGCAGCAGCTGCCGCGTGGCCCAGTCGTCGCGCAGCGGGCGCGCCAACACGCGTTCGCTGGCCAGGCGCATGGCCGTGGCCTGCGGCACCACCGCCACGCCCACGCCTTCGCCCACCAGTTGCATCACGGCGTCGAGCCCGCGCACGCGCACGCGGTGGTGCAGGCCCCGGCCGTGTTGCAGGGCCTTGTCGTGCAGCAGGCGGCTGATGCCGCTCTCGCTCGGCAGGCCCACAAAAGGCCGTTCGAGCAGGTCCACGAAGGGCAGCGGTTGCCGCGATGCGCGCGCGCCCTGTTTCGGCAACACCGCTACCAGGCGGTCTTCGCGAAAGAAGCGCGTGTTCAAGCCTTCGGTGCCCACGTAGTCGGCAACGATGCCGATGTCGGCCTGCTCCTGGCGCATGGACACCAGCGCGTCCTGGCTGCCGAGCTCGCGCAGGTCAACGTCGATGTCCGGGTGCGCGACGAGGAAACGGCCGAGCAGTTGCGGCAGGTGCTCGGTCATGGCCGCCGTGTTGCACAACACGCGCACCGTGCTGCGCACACCGTACGCGTGCGCGGCCATGTCGGCGTGCAAGGCCTCCATGTCGCGCTGCAGGCGGCCCGCGTGCAGCAGCAGGGTGCGCCCGGCGTCGGTGGTGCGCACGCCGCGCTTGGAGCGCAGCAGCAGCGTGGCGCCAATGGCGTGTTCGAGTTGCTGCAGCCGGGTGCTGGCCGCCGCTAGCGAGAGGTGGATGTGGCGCGCGCCCGCGGTGATGGAACCGTGTTCGACGATGGCGGCGAACAGGCGCAGGTCGAACGGGTCGATGCGGTAGGTGGGTGTGGCGGCCATGGTTCGATCCTCCGGAATCGGCGAAGGATACCTCTGGCGATGCGCGATGGACAGCATGGGCTGCGGCCCGCACGATGCCGCGCATGAACGACGCATTTCATCTCTGGCTCATTGCAGCCGTGTTCACCGCGGCGGGCACCGTCAAAGGCATTTCGGGCATGGGCTTGCCGACGTTTTCGATCGCGCTGCTCGGCCTGGTCATGCCGCCGGCCACCGCCGCCACGCTGGTGCTCCTGCCTTCGCTGTTGACGAACATCGTGCAATGCACCGGGCCGCACGCGCGCATGTTGCTGCGCCGCCTGTGGCCGCTCTGGCTGGGCGTGGTGGTGGCGACGGTGTGGAGCCCGCTGCCCGACCTGGGCCACGCCGGCCCGGCCACGCGCATCGCGCTGGGCGGGGTGTTGATCGCGTATGGCTTGTGGGGTCTGGCGCGCCCTGCCCTGCCCGATTTTTCGCGCCGTCCGTGGATGGCGAGTGGCGTGGCCGGCGTGCTCTCGGGCAGCTTGACGGCCGCCACCGGCGTGTTCGTGATGCCGCTCGTGCCCTACCTGCAGACGCTGCGCCTGGAGAAGGAGGCGTTCATCCAGGCGCTGGGCCTGAGCTTTCTGGTGGCCACGCTGGCGCTGGCGGCGCGGCTCGGGCAGATCGCGGCGAGCACGGGCGCGTCGGTGCCCCTGACCACCCACGCGCTCGCGCTGGTGGCGGCCTGCGCGGGGGTGTGGATCGGCGCGCGGCTGCGCCAACGCCTGCCGTTGCCGGTGTTCCAGCGCGCGCTGTTCGGCGTGTTCATCGCGCTCGGTGCGCTGATGCTGGCGCGCGCCCTGTAGAGCGGTCCCGCGCATGCAGACCGACCCGAGCGCGATGGCCCTGGCCGAGGCGCTGGAACGGGCCTACCGGCTGGCGCTGGCAGTCGAAGCGCTGGCAACGGACACGCGCGCGGCCGCGTCCGACGGCCAGGCGATTTCGCGGATGGCCAACGAGCTGCTCGGCGTGCTCGACCAGGCCAGGGCATCGATGCTGCGGCCCACGACCAGCAAGCGCACCGGGTGGCGGTAGCCCGCGCTGTTCGATTGCAGGATGCGCACGGCCTCGCGCAGCGCGGCATCGCTCAGGTGCCCGTCGGCCACCATCAGCGTGGCGCGGCGCGGCTGGAACCGCTGCCAGGCTTGCGCGTCGCCGATCAGGTAACCCGCGTCCCACGGGTCCGACGGCCGCCGCGCGCGCCACGCCAGGGCATCGTTGAGCTTCACGCGCAGGCGCAGCCACAAGCCGGCCCAGCGCCCGCCCGCGGCGGCAAGCTGGTCGGTGCCATCGAGGTGGCGGGAAAAGGCATCGATCTCATGCGCCAGGCCCGCCTCGGCGAGCGTGGCCACGGTGAAGCGCTGTTCGACGCGGGGCAAGGCCCCGGCGAAACACCAGGCTTGCAATGCCGCAAGCCCCGTGACCGAGGTGCTGGCGCTGGCGCGCGGCGGCGCCACACGCAAGACCGCACCGTCAAACCGCGCCAGCAACGAGCGGGTCCAGGCGCTGACGGAGGGTCGGGGCGCGCGCGCTGTGGGTTCCTGCATTCCTGCCCTCCGGGCTTGTGACAAATCGGCGATGGTAGCCAACGGCCGGCATACTGCGCCTGTCGACCACTTCAGTTTGCGCCCATGAACACGGACACCCCTGACACGCCGCCCACCCCCGCCGCGACCTCGCCTTTGCTGGATCTGGGCCCGATGGCGATGGTCATGAAACCGCTCTCGGGTTCGGTCATGCTGCGCGTGCTGCTCGTGGGGGTGACCGTGGCGTTCGCCTGGATCATGCTGCCCTTCTACGGCACCATCCTGTGGGGCGCCATCATCGCCCTGCTGTTCGTTCCGCTGAACCGCTGGCTGCTGCCGCGCATGGGGCAGCGCCGCAACCTGGCCGCGCTCACGACCATGCTGGCCGCGCTCGTGATCGTGGTGCTGCCCGCCGTGCTGGTGGTGAGTTCGCTCACCCGCGAGGCCACCCAGCTGTATGCGCGCATCGAGTCGGGCGAGCTCAGGCCGGCGGAGAAACTGCGCAGCCTCTTCGACGCGCTGCCCGTCTGGTTCACCGATCTCCTGGACCGATTTGGCCTGGGCAACTTCGACCTTCTGCAACGCAAGATCACGCAGCTGGTGACGCAAGGCAGCCAGTTCATCGCCACGCAAACACTCAACTTCGGGCAGGACGTGCTCGGCCTCGTGGTCAGCCTTTTCATCTCGCTGTACCTGGCGTACTTCCTGATTCGCGATGGCGGCAGCCTGGTGCGCTCGATCCGCATGGCGATCCCGCTGCCGCCCGAAGACAAGCAGGAATTGCTGGAGCAATTCGGCGCCGTGCTGCGCGCCACCGTCAAGGGCAACCTGGTGGTGGCGGTGGTGCAAGGCGCGCTGGGCGGCCTGGCGTTCTGGTTCCTCGACGTCAACGCCGCGCTGCTCTGGGCCGTGCTGATGGCCGTGCTCTCGCTGCTTCCAGCGGTGGGCGCCGGGCTGGTGTGGGGCCCGGTGGCGATCTGGCTGTTTGCCACCGGCCAGACCGTGGAGGCCGTGGGCCTGGTGGCGTTCGGTGTGTTCGTGATCGGCCTGGTCGACAACGTCTTGCGCCCGCTGCTGGTGGGCAAGGACACCGGCATGCCCGACTACCTGGTGCTGATCAGCACCGTGGGCGGCATCGCCGTGATGGGCATCAACGGCTTCGTGATCGGCCCGGTGATCGCGGCGATGTTCGTGGCGGTGTGGGGCATCGCCACGGCCACGCGGGTGCGAGCGCGTGCGGTGTCGATGGCGGCCGACGAGCCTGCGGCGGTGGTGCCGACGCCGCTATCCGAGGTCGGCCCGACAGATCGGCAAACGCCCTGAGACCTGGGCGCCAGCGCCCCGGCCACGGCGCCATCGACGCCCACAAGCCCCGCTTCACGTCCACAATGCGGCCATGAAACACCTCACCCTCTTCGGCGCGGCCGCCCTCTGCCTGTGGTTGGGCGCTTGCACCACATCACCCACCACGCCGCCACCGCCGGCCAGCGAGCGCGGCCCCATCATGTGCACGCAGGACGTGCAGCAGTGCCCCGACGGCCGTTTTGTCGGCCGCACGCCGCCCGGCTGCGCCTTCGTGTGCCCGGCCACAGGCAAATGAACCCGCCGCCCCTGTGGCGTGCGCGGTGGCTGACCGCCTTGGTGGCCCTGGTGGCGTGGTTCGGCGTGCTGCTCCAGCTCGCGCTGTCCTTGCGGTTGGCGCATGCTCAGGGCGGGTCGACGGTCGATGGGTGGATCGCCTACCTGGGCTATTTCACGGTGCTGACCAACGTCCTGGTCGCGGTGAGCCTGAGCTGGCCGGCGCTGGGTCCGCACAGCGGGCCCGGGCGCTGGTTCCGCCAGCCAGGTGTGGCCGCGGCGGTGGCCGTGAGCATCGCCATGGTCGGGCTGGCCTACCACCTGCTGCTGCGACACCTCTGGAACCCGCAAGGCGCCCAGTGGGTGGCCGACACCGTGCTGCACACCCTGACACCGCTGCTGTGCCTGCTGCACTGGTGGGTGGTGGTGCCGCCCGCGCGCATGGCCTGGCGGGCACCGTTGCGCTGGGCGTGCTGGCCCTTGGCCTACCTCGTGTATGCGCTGCTGCGCGGTGCCTGGCTGCAGCACTACCCCTATCCCTTTATCGACGTGAACCTGCTCGGTTACCCACAGACGCTGTGGAACGCGCTGGGTCTCCTGATCGCTTTTCTGCTGCTGGCCACGGGCTTCGTGGCCGTGGCGCGCGGGCGGCTGGGGTCCGCGCGGCGCTGAACGGGAACCGGATACGCTCGGGGCCTCTCCAAAGAGGCCCCTCCGTCACCCACAGGATTTCACCGCCCATGACACCCTTCTTCCACCACCCGGCCACCCCCTGCGCTTTCCCCGTGGGAGGCCGGCCATGAAGGCGCTCATCTGGGGTGTGTTCGGCTTGTTCGCGCTGTGCTGGACTGGCCTGGCCGCCGCGTCGGTGCAGGTCACCGAATGGCTGCTGTCGATGCTGGCCTCGGGCCAGGCCACCGACGCGGCGAGCGCCACCGGCCAGTGGCAGGTGCCGGACTGGTTGGGCACGTGGATCGACCCGACCTGGCTGAAGGCCTTGCAGACGGCATGGATCGGTCTGGTGCAAGGGCTTGCCCAGGTGCTGCCAACGGCATCGGGCACCCTGATGGACTGGGTCGCGCCGCTGGTGTGGAGCGCGTGGGCGCTGGGCATGCTGTGCCTGTTGCTGGTGGCGGTGGCGCTGCATTGGCTGACCGGCAAGCTCAAGACGCCGGCCACGCTGCGCCCGGGCACGGGCGCGGGACGCGGTTGAACCCGGCGCTCGCCCACCCGCGCAGCGCGGGACCGCCCCCTAAAATCGCCTCTCCGCTTCACGGACTGCCCGCTTGACGCTCCCTGCCTCCACCGACCACGCGCCCGATGCCTGTCCGCTCTATGTGGACATGGACGGCACCCTCACGCCGAGCGACACGCTGCACGAATCGGTCATGCTGTTCGTGCGCAGCAACCCGCTGAACCTGTTGCGCATGCTGGCCTGGTTGCCCAGCGGCAAGGCCCGCTTCAAGCAGCGCCTGGCCGATGCGGTGCGGCCCGACCCGGCGCGGCTGCCCTACAACGAACCCTTCGTGGACTACCTGCGCGAGCAACACGCCAGTGGCCGTCCGCTGGTGCTGGCCAGCGCGGCGGACGCGCGCATCGTGCGCGACGTGGCCGATCACCTGGGCGTGTTCGACGATACGCTGGGCACCAACGCGCAAGGCGACGGCATCAACCTGAGCCGCGCCCACAAACGCGCCGCCATCGACGCCCATGCGCGCGCGCACGGCCACGACCGCTGGGCCTATGCCGGCAACAGCCGAGACGACCTCGACGTGTGGAGCGGCAGCGCGCAGGCGGTGGCGGTGAACGCGCCGGCGGGCGTGGTCGCGTCGCTCCAGCGCAGCCAGCCGCAAGCCCAGGTGTTCGAACGCCAACCGCTGAGCCTGAAGACCGTGCTGCGCGCGGTCCGGCTCAAGCAGTGGTCGAAGAACGGACTGCTGTTCGTGCCGCTGCTGGCCGCGCACTCGCTGGACCCGGCGCTCTGGGCCTTGGTGCTGATGGCCTTCGTGGCCTTTGGCCTGTGCGCCTCGGCCACCTACCTGGTCAACGACCTGCTCGACCTGCCCAACGACCGCGCGCACCGCATCAAACGCCACCGCCCGCTCGCCTCGGGCGCCATCGGCATCGTGCCCGCGGTGGCGCTGGGCGCGGTGATGCTGGTGCTGGCCTTCGTGCTCGCCTTCCAGGTGTCCACCGGCTTTGCCATGGTGCTGCTGGCCTACACCGTGACCACGCTGGCGTATTCCCTGTACCTCAAGCGCCTGGCGCTGATCGACGTGCTCGTGCTCTCGGGCCTGTACACGCTGCGCATCGGCGCGGGCGCGGTGGCCTCGGGCGTGGACCTGTCGAACTGGCTGCTGGCGATCTCGATCTTCCTGTTCCTGAGCCTGGCGCTGATCAAGCGCTGCGCCGAACTCGAAGAGCTGGAGGACGACGACAGCACGCTCGCGCCCGGGCGCGGTTACCAACCGCGCGACCTGGCCTCGCTGCGGGCGATGGGCATGGCCAGCGGCTTCCTGTCGGTGATGGTGCTGGCGCTGTACATCGACAGCCAGAACAGCCAGAAGCTCTACGCGCATCCCGACATGCTGTGGGCCGCGGCGCCGGTGTTGCTGCTGTGGGTGATGCGCATCTGGCTCAAGACCGGGCGGCGCGAACTGCACGGCGAAGACCCGCTGCAGTTCGCCCTGAAGGACCCGTTCAGCTGGGTCACGCTGCTCGTGATGGGCGGCATTGGCCTGGTGGCCACCGTCGGTTTCTGAACCAGGACACGTTCCCATGAAATCCATCGCTCTGGGCCTGGCCGTGTTCTGCGTGCTGCTCTCGTCGGCCGCACAAATCGCCATGAAGCGCGGCATGGGCGCGCCCAACGCCGCCGCCGACGTCGGCAGCACCTACGCGCACGCGCTGACCAGCCCGATGGTGTGGCTCGGCCTCGTGCTCTATGGGGCCAGCGCCGTGCTCTGGCTGTGGGTGCTTTCGCGCCTGGACGTGAGCATGGCCTATCCGCTGGTGAGCCTGGGCTTCGTGGTCACCATGGCGCTGGGCGTGCTCTGGCTCGGCGAGCCATTCTCGTGGCTGCGCGTGGCCGGTTGCACCTTGATCGTGGTGGGCGTGTCGCTGCTCGCCCTGGACGCCTGATTCTTCTTTCTCTCCCCCATGCACGCCTCCGAATTCTCCGCCCACGTCTCGCGCCAGATCTTCTGGGGCGCGTTTGCCATCACGCTGTTGTTGAAGATCGTCATCGCGGCGAGCTTCCCCATCACGGGTGACGAGGCCTTCTTCTACCAATGGGGCGTGTTCCCCTCCTGGGGTTACTCGGACCACCCGCCCATGGTGGGCTGGCTGCTCGCGCTGCTGCGCCAGGGCGGTGACCATCCGTTGATGCTGCGCAGCTTCACGCTGCTCGTCACCAGCTTCATCGCGCTCGGTGTGGTGGACGTGCTGCGCCGCTTCCTGCCCGAAGACCGCGAAGCCAGTGCGTGGCTGGCCGGCGCGGTGTACCTGGCGATGCCGTGGTCGTGGCTGTTCGTGCTGGTGACGACCGACACCCCGTTGATCTTTTTCATGGCGCTCTCGGTCTGGTGCTACCTGCGCGCCGACACCTGCAAGGACCGTGGCCTGGGTTGGTACGCGCTGGCCGGCCTGTTCCTCGGCCTGGCCTTTCTCTCCAAGTACTTCGCGGCGCTGCTGGGTTTTGCGTACGCGGCGCATTGTTTTGGCTGGCGGCGCAAGCGCTGGTGGGCGCCGTTCCTGATCTTCGTGCTCGCGTTGCCCTCGATCGCCTTCAACGTGGCCTTCAACGCCACGCATGGCTGGAGCAACGTGATGTTCAACGTGTTCAACCGCAACGAGGGATCGGCCTGGTCGTTCACCACGTTCGCGGTGTACGCGGTGATGGTGGTGTACCTGCTCACGCCATGGTTGTTGTGGCGTGCCGCGTCCGCGCGCGTGGCGCCGGGGGTGTCGGCCACCACGCCGCGCACCTTGGCGGTGTTGTGGTTGTTCCCGTTGATCGTGTTCGCGCTGCTGAGCACGCGCCGCACGATTGGCCTGCACTGGGTGCTGGGGTTCGTGCCGGTGTTCGTGGTGTGGGCGGGGTTGCGGCTGGAGGCGCGTCCGCTGCGCCGCAGCCTGGTGTGGACGGTGGCGCTGTCGGTGCCGCACCTGCTGGTGGTGGCCGCGGTCGCCTGGGCGCCGCTGACGTGGTGGCAACCGTTCAAGATATATGACCGCGCGGTGTTCCTGCGCGAGACCGGCGCCATCGTGAAGGCGCTGGAGCAGGACCTGCCGGCGGGTGCGACCCTGATGGGCCGCACCTACAACCCGTCGGCGATGCTCGCGTTCCACCACAAGCAGTACGTGCCGGTGTTCGGCGTGGGCAAGCACCACGCGCGGCAGGACGATCAGATCGTCGATTTCCGGGTGTACGAGGGCAAGCCGATCCGGGTGTTCCTGTACGACGAGCCGAACCTGGCCGAGTTCGCGCCGTATTTCGAGCGCGTGAGCATGAAGCGTTTCGAGGTGGACGGCGTGGCGTTCTTCGCGGTGGATGGTGTGGGCTTCAAGTACCAGCCGTTCCATGACGAGGTGCTGGCCGTGGTGGCGCGCGAGTTCCACGACATTCCCCGGTGGTTGCCGGTGTTGGGGAATGCGTTTTGTGAGCGGTATGGGTTTGCGGCGTGTTCGCCAGAGAGATAGGGGGCACCCCCCTGCGCCGCTCACGCGGCTTCCCCCCTCTGTAGCGCGCCTTCGGCGCTTCGAGGGGGGACGACACCTTGGGCCGGCAAAGCCGGACCCTGGGTGCCTCTGGTCCAAGACACGCTGGCCGGAGAAGGGACCTAGCCCGCGCTACGCAGGTGAAGGCGCAAACGGCACGCGCGGCGCCACCGCGCACATCAACTCATAGCCAATCGTCCCCGCCGCCGAAGCCACCTCGTCCACCGGCAGCACGACACCGGCGGACGACCGCCCCCACAGCACCACCTCCGAGCCCATCCCCGAGCCCGGCAGCGCAGACAGGTCCACCATGAGCATGTCCATGCTCACCCGCCCGATCAGCCGCGTGCGCACCCCATCCACCAACGCCGGCGTGCCGGTGGGCGCATGGCGCGGGTACCCGTCCGCATACCCGCAGGCCACCACGCCCACACGCATCGCCCCCTCGGCCGTGAACGTGGAGCCATACCCCACCGTGTCGCCAGCCTGCAAAGACTGCACGCCGATGACGCGGCTGGACAGCGTCATGGCCGGGAGCAAGTCCCAGTCGCTTGCGGTCTTCTCCGGAAAGTCGGGCGCACCGCCGTACAGCGCAACACCCTCGCGCACCCAGTCACCCGACACGCCCTTCGCATGGCGCAGGATCGCCGCGCTGTTGGACAGCGTGCGCTCGCCCGGCAGATCGCTGGTGGTTTCCTCGAACACGGCGATCTGATGCGCAATGCCGCGCACACCATCGGCATCGCTGAAATGCGTCATGAACGAAATCTCGTCCACCTGCGGCAGCGCATTGAGCCGCGCCCAGGCGCTGCGAAACGCCGCGGGGGTGAAGCCCAGGCGGTTCATGCCGCTGTTGAGCTTCAGGAACACGCGGTGCGGCACCTGCGTCTTGTGCGCAGCCAGCCAGTCGATCTGCTCGCTGCAATGCACCGTGTGCCACAGGTGCAGGCGCGAGCACAGCTCCAGGTCGCGCGGCTCGAACACACCTTCGAGCAACAGAATCGGGCCGCGCCAGTCCAGCGCCCGCAGCCGCTCGGCCTCGGCCAGATCGAGCAGGGCAAACCCGTCGGCCGAACGCAGCGCGTCAAAGCAGCGCTCGATGCCGTGGCCATAGGCGTTGGCCTTGACCACCGCCCACACGCGCGCGTCGGGCGCGCAGTCACGCGCGCGCTGCAGGTTGTGGCGAAGGGCTTCGGGATGGACGGTGGCGAGGATGGGGCGGGGCATGTCGGGCGAAGAAGAGATGTGCGGTAAGTCGCAGAGGGCTGTGCAGAGGCGCCACAGGTCGCCAGCGGGTCAGTGCGTGCAGCCGAGGCGTCAAGACCGCGTGCTATAACCCGGCATCCTCTGGAGACGCCCGTCAACTGTCGCACAAAAAAGCCGGAGCTCCCCACACCGAAGGCCTGTGCCAACGGGGTCCGGCGCACAAAATCATCGCCATGAAGCGCGGCTTCTACACCATCATGACGGCGCAGTTCTTCAGCTCGCTGGCGGACAACGCGTTGTTCGTCGCGGCCATCGAACTGCTGCGCACGCGCGGCGCGCCCGAGTGGCAGAGCGCCGCCCTCGTGCCCCTCTTCGCCTTGTTCTACGTGGTGCTCGCGCCTTTCGTGGGCGCGTTCGCCGACGCCCGGCCCAAAGGCCAGGTCATGTTCATCAGCAACGCGATCAAGGTGGTGGGCTGTCTGCTGATGCTCACCGGCGTGCACCCGCTGCTGGCCTACACCCTGGTGGGCCTGGGCGCGGCGGCCTACTCGCCGGCCAAATACGGCATCCTCACCGAGCTGCTGCCGCCCTCGCAACTGGTCAAGGCCAATGGCTGGATCGAGGGCCTCACGATCGCTTCCATCATCCTGGGCGTGCTGTTCGGCGGGCAATTGGTGAGCCCCTGGATTTCTTCGGTCCTGCTCTCGGTTGACATTCCTGGCGTCCACACCGGCATCCACCATCCGGCGCAGGCGGCCATCGCCGCGCTGATGGTGGTCTACGCGCTGGCGGCCTGGTTCAACACCCGCATTCCGCTCACCGGCGTGACGCCGCGCCCCATGCCGAAGAACCCGCTGGCGCTGCTGCCGGACTTCTGGCGCTGCAACAGCCGCCTGTGGCGCGACCGGCTGGGTCAGATTTCGCTGTCGACCACCACGCTGTTCTGGGGCGTCTCGGGCAACCTGCGCTACATCGTGCTGGCCTGGGCGGGCGCGGCGCTGGGCTACAGCACCACGCAAGCCACCTCGCTGGTGGGCGTGGTGGCCGTGGGCACAGCCGTGGGCGCGGTGATCGCCTCCATGCGCATGCGGCTGGACCAGGCCACGCGCGTGATGCCGCTGGGCATCGCCATGGGGGTGCTGGTGATCCTGATGAACTTCATCGACAACGTCTGGGTGGCCGCGCCGTTCCTGGTGTTGCTGGGCGGCCTGGGTGGGTTCCTGGTGGTGCCGATGAACGCGCTGCTGCAGCACCGGGGCCACAACCTGATGGGCGCCGGGCGTTCCATCGCGGTGCAGAACTTCAACGAGCAGGCCTGCATCCTGTTCCTGGGCGCCGCCTACAGTTTCTCCACCGGCGTGGGCCTGTCGTCCTTTGCGGCGATCACGGCGTTTGGCGTGCTCGTCGCGGGCTGTATGGGCTTGATCGCGCTGTGGCACCGCTACAACCAGCGCACGCATCCGCATGAGCTGGAGCGGCTGCTGGAGATTGCGCGGCGGGATGATTTGCACGGGTAGTCTGCTGCGGCGCTGGGTGTGATGCCGCGTATCCGTGCGGCTTGGCTACGTTGCGCATGTACTCGAGGCTGGCACTAGCTTGTGCAAACCTTGTTCAGGTGCGGTCCGAACTCCTAACCATTTGATGGGTGCCCCAAAAACTCATCCAGCAACCGCAGGTTTCTCTCGATCGCGGGGACACTTGTCTTCATGCTAAATCTCCTTGAGTTCTCGTAGCTCCAGAATTGAGTTGGCCAAAAATAGTGAGGGCCAATAGCCAGCGAAAGGCCGCCCACGGTAATGTTTCTATCTATACCGATACTGTACTGAAAGATATGTTTTCTTTCGAGCAGACAGTATTGCTCGTGCCATCCAAGTTCACTCTCTTGAGTAATTTGAAATAAATATATGTGCCTGCCTCCATTGTTTTTATAGAATTTAAAGATGATCTCCCTCAGGAGATTTCGTCCATCCATGTCATTTTTACCAGTGCAGTCCGATCCCACCCCCCTTTTAGCTCTCAACCACCAGCTCGATTGCGTAAAAATTCGTCCATCAACTCCAAATTGATTTGAATGTCATATGGGTCTGCCGTGATTTTGAATTTGCGAAAATTCTCATAGCATCAAAATGCAGCGGGGGAAAAGTAGTGAGGACCGATCGCCAGCATGACCATGCTTTTGCACAAAAAGCTCTCCGCACTATGAGCAAGGTGTTAGATGAGTGCATCATCCCGCGCTTTCGTCATCTATTGCAGAAAAACAAACTGAGCCTGTAGGTGTTGACCCCGAGACAATGCTAGGGAACTCGCTCCTGATCCAATCCATAAACAAGGAGTCATCTCGTATTTCAATCATGGTCGTGTCCTTATGTACAACAACCGCTCCACCAGTGTGAATGTGATCTCGCAGCATCTCAATCTTTGAAACAAGCCAATCGATTGCTGAAGCAGAGTCTTTCTGATCGGCGGCATGCAAATCCGCCAAGACATCAAGGTTTACTATTTGCATGGTGCGCAAAGATGCAATGAGTCTCAACGAGATGGATTAATCTTCCACAACAATGTTCCAGCCTTTCTCACCTGCATCGAATAGAAGCTGCTTCAAGTACTCAATCGCTTTACTGGCATCCAGTGGTTTTTTACTATCTTTTTTGTGTGCATTTTTTTTGAACAAATAAAACTTTGGCTCAAGCGTCCATTCACCGGGAAAAACAATACACTCCCCATCATTAGCCTGAAGAGTCAGTGCGCCTGGAGTTGAATTTACGATCATTTTGGACCCCTGTTAAAAATGATAGTTTCTTTCATCGTGTAAGGATCGACCGCAATAACCTTTGAAACAGCCGGATTGTTGATAAGCGTCGGAAATTCGTAAGTCTCCCAGATATTCTGAGGTCGGCGCATGCTACCCAGCACAACTTTAACTTCACCAGATGCGTTTTTCGCGAGCTCTGTTGAAACATCAATCCAAGCTTGGACTGTTGATGCGTCCGCGGGGTTATAAATTGGCATTTTGATTTGTCGCTGCTCGAGCAATTGCTCGAGGGTTTTCCCTTTATACATCTCAGCTATGGCTCTAGCGGCCTCCACTCCACCCGTTCCATTGGTATTCCCCGACCAGAAAACAGCTTCGTCAATATTAGTGACAAAAACACTTTTCCCATACTCAATGGGAGCGCCCTCTGTATAGAAGTTGTTCGCAATCCGCGAAGCGGCAATCTCATTGATTTCCTTGCCGGTGCGCGCCAGTACCAACTCGCGCACGGCAGTCGTCGTCAACGCCTTGGCCACGGCAAGTTGCCCCATGGCGACCACATCCAGGGCAATCAGCCCCAGCTCTGCGGCATCGCGCAACACTGGCGAGCGCTGGATCACGTTGATCGCGGTGTCGAGCTCCTTGATGCTGCGCCGGGCTTCGGCTTTGGCCGCGTCGCTGAGTGCGGGGTCTTTGAGCATCTGCTCAAGCAATGCCCGTTCGGCTTGCAACGCGCTTTCGCTGAGCACGCTGCGGTAGTCGATCGCGCCGGTGTTCTTTGCGTTTTTAAGCTCGTACTCTCGGAGCACCTTGATCTCGCAAGCGGCGTCACCGGCGCTGCGGCAATCGTTTAGTTTCTGGTGCTTGTTTCGAAGATCGGTCGCGCTGAGATAGTTCTGCGAAGTAGCGGCAAGTCCCGTTGCAGCACCGGCGCTTCCACCGACGGCGGCACCAAACGCCACTGCGATGGTCTGTGCCATGGCTTGCTTGACCTCCACAGGCAGATCAAGTGCCGCGATGTGGTCACCCATGACCGGCAAGGCCGTTTGAGTCAGGCCAGCGCCTGCGGCGCCATCAATGCCACCGCTCGCTAAGCCAGCGATCACGTGCAGCGCGACACGCCCCACACCACCCTCCTTCCACGTATCCTCCAGCGCGTTCGCCTCAGTGATGAGTGCTTGGCGTATCGCGGGATCGGTTTCGGATGCGGCCTGCTCTTTGAGTGTGTTCGCCTTTTTCAGTTGCTCGTTGCCGTACTGGCCAATGGCTTTTCCCGCCTGCTGCCCAAACGCCTTGGTGATGACCACCTGAGCTTCCACTTCGTCGCGCACCTTCTCCTTGTCGAATATGGGAACGAGACCGGTCTCGGCGTCCCCCGTGCGCGCGGCCTTGTTGCCCGCGATGCCGGAGATGGCCGCAAGGGTGGTGCTGCTGGTCGAGCCCGAAGCCGATCCGACGCCCGCGCCGCTGTTGCCGAGCTGGCTGCCCACCCCCACGCTCACACCGACGCTTGTGGCCTCGAAGCTCGCGCTGTTGTGGATGTCGCTCAGCGTGAGGCCGCCGTCGCTGTCGAACTGGTTGCGCTCCTGGTCCACCGCCGCTTGCGTGCTGGTGATGGCGCCGCCGATGAGTTCGGTCTTGCCTTTGACGTTGACCTGGAAGCCGCCGTCCCCGGCGCGGATACCGCTTTGTTCTGCGACCGAGGCGAAGTCGCTTTCGATCCTGGTTTTGCTGGCGTTCGCGCTAGCGCCGCCCTGCTGTGTGGCCTTGCCGTAACTCACAGAGCCACCCGACTGGCTGCTCGTCTCGTCCCACACGCTGGTGTCTTGCAGGCTCTGGATGAGGAGGTCCCCTCCCACGTCGGCCTTGACCGTGTTGGCCGCCACCACAGCGCCTTTGAGCGTGGTGTCGCCACCCGATTGCAGTTGAACGAGCTTGCCCGCTTCTATGCGGGTGTTGCTGTGGATGAGGTCTTCACCGTCACCCGCGCCTTTGCTCGATTGGGCGCTGGCGCTGACCGTCCAGCCGCCCACGCCGTAACCCACACTCACACTGGCGTTGCTGCTTTCGCTGCGGCGGCGTTCCTTTGCGGTGTTCTCGGCCGCTTGCAGCTCGATGTCGCCTTCTGCGTTGAGGAGCGCGGTGTCGCCCGCCTTGACGTGGCTGCCGCGCACGAGGATGTCGGAATCCTTGCCCGCTCCGCGGGCGATCAGACGGACGTCACCCGCCGCACTCAGATTCGAACCTCGGGCGTTGTCGGCTTCTTGCTCCAGGGTGTTCTTGCTGCTGCTCGCGCCGATGCTGATGTTCACGCTCGCGGCGCTATTCGGGTCTGCCGCGATGCTCTTGCCGGCGTTGTAGGCCTGCATGCCCGCCGCCGCCGCGCCCAGGGCTTTCATGCGCCCGTCTTCGGTCTTGCCCGTGGCTTCGGCGGTTTGGGTGATGCTCTGTGCGGCTTCCATGAACGCACCGCCCGCGCCGACGCTGATGCCGCTTTGGCGGCTCTTCTCCTCAAGCCAACTGCGTTCGCGGGTGCGCGCTTCGGTGATCTGGATGTCCTGCGCGATGACGGTGATGTGGCCACCCGTTTTGGGTTGACTCGGGTTGGTGTGACCCGTGACCTGCTCATTGGGAGGGGTGACCAGGACAGCCGCGCCCGCCGCGATCACGTCCGACCCTGTCTGGCGGTAGTGCCTCCCCGCCGTGATGGTCACATCGCCATCGATCGCACCGATGGTGGACGCGGCCGCGCCCGTGCCCTCGCGTTGTTGGTCGCTGCTCTGCTGCTGGCTGCCCAGCATGAGGCCTCCGCCGCTGTCGAGCAGGCCGCTGTTCTTCTCTTCCCGGAAGTTCGTGCTGCTCGAGGTGGTTTGCGCGGCGGTGATGCTCACGTCGCGCCCGGCGCTCAAGGTGGTGCCCTGGTCGCTGATGAGGTTGCTGCCGTGTACCGAGAGGTCTTGCCCGGCCCGGATGTCCACGGTGCGCCCACCGAGCTGGCTGGAGATGGCGTCTGCCGTGTTGAGCGTGCTGCGGGTGGTGATGCTGCCGCTGGCGAGGAAGTCGCTGGTCTTCTTGTGGTGGGCGTCGGCGTAGTCCAGGGTTTGAACGCCTGCGGCGATGTTCACGTCGCGCCCGGCCTGTGCGCTCAGATCGCCCTGGGCCTGCACGTTGGCCGCGCGCGCGTTCAGGTCGCGCCCGGCTTGCAGCTGGAGGTCGCCGGTGGTTTCGATGCGCGTGCCCACCTCGGTGCTGCGGGTGGTGCGCTGGCGGTTGTCTTCGTTCCAGTGCAGGTCGTCTTCTGCGCGGGTGCGCACGGTGTTCAGGTTCAGGTCGCGCCCTGCGGTGATGGCGGTGACACCACCTTCGCTGTCGCTGCGGATGTCGGCCGCGGTGAGGGTGATGTCGCGCCCGGCCTGGGCCAGGATCACACCGGCTTCGCCGCTGACGTAAAGCTTCGCCTGGCGGTCGACGCCGGTGCGTTCGAAGGTGTTGCCTGCGATCTTCGTGGTGGTGCTGCGGGTGGTGCTGGCGATGTCCAGATCACGCCCGGCATCGAGCACGATCGCGTCCTTCGCGGCGATCTCACCGCCGGCCACATGGATGTCGCGCCCTGCGCTCAGCGCAGCGGTGCCCTGCGTCGTGATCTTGCCGCTGTGCTGGATGTCGCGTCCGGACTGGACTTGAACGA
>NZ_SCML01000099.1 GCF_005503365.1 Hydrogenophaga sp. 2FB | reverse complement strand
CCAGGCCAGCGCGGCGATGCCGAGCAGCAGGGCCAGCCACAACAGCCGGCGGGGCCAAGGCATGCGGGTGGGTGGAGGCGCGGCGGCGGATCGGTCAGGTGCTGACATGGATGGCAAGAAAGGAGGACGGAGAGGCGATGCTGGCCGGTGGCTGTGAAGGTGTCTGCCTCTCTGGCGACGCCGACGGTGGCTGCGAGCGACAACGGGTGGCTCGGGTTGGGAACGCGCGGTGCGAATGCCGGATGATAGCTATTCGAAACTGCTTGTAACTAGATCGGACTGTGATGAGTATGGAAGGTTCATTGAGTTTCCATACATCGTTCATTGGCCGTACGCAGCAGGTTTGATGCGTAAAAAGTAAATCTATTTAACTAACACTGCTGATCTATGTTTCGCTCGAAAAAAACCAGTTCGCCATGCAATCAAAGCCGCCACAATCTCCGACCATGACAGGAAAAGACTGGAGTCGGGAAGAGGTTGAGGCAACCGTGCGGGACTATCTGTCCATGCTTTCGTCTTGGTTGGCAGGAACGCCTTTCAACAAATCTGCACATCGGCGGGCCTTGATGCCGCTATTGAATGGACGGTCGGAGCAATCCATCGAGTTCAAACACAGGAATATCAGTGCCGCGCTGATCGATTCCAATTTCCCTTACATCCCCGGGTACAGGCAGTTGCCCAACTATCAAGGCCTCATCGCTGAAGTCCTTGCAGAGCTGCTTCCGAACAGCACATCGTTGCTTTCAATTGCTGCCGCCGATGCGGACTCACCTATCGTTGTTCCTGAGGTTGACGATATCCTTGCCATCCTCACCAGCAAACCCTATGCCGCGACAGAACCACACGGCGTTCGTGAAGCGCAGCCCCCTCTCATGCAACTTTCTACGAACTATGTTGAAAGAGAAGCGCGCAATCGATCCCTGGGCACGGCGGGCGAACTCTTTGTCCTCAACTATGAGACGGCACGGCTCATTCATGCGGGCAAGGAGTCGCTTGCCTCCCGCATCGAGCACACCTCAGTAGTCACAGGAGATCACGCGGGCTTTGACATTCTTTCGTTTGAAGAGTCTGGTGCCGAGCGCTTGATAGAGGTCAAGACAACAAAGTACGGGTTTGAGACACCGTTCTTTGTGACGCGCAACGAGGTTGCCAAATCAGAAGTTCGAGCGCAACAGTATCAGCTCTACAGGCTCTTCGACTTCAAGGCTGCGCCTCGTCTCTATGTTCTGCCTGGTGCTATTGGCGCGAGTTGTGCACTGTCCGCGGCCTCGTTTGTGGCTCGACCACGGTAGGCCACTTTCCTTGAAACACCGTCAACACCAAACTCCTGCGCAGGGAGCCGGAGGATGCGGTCGCCCGCGCTGAGCAACACCATGAATGAATCCAATCCAATCATCCTTGACAAAGGCCTTGTGCGGATGTCTTCCAGACCGTCTGTCACGTGGACAAGCGTCATAGCAACTGCGACAGCCTTGATCGGCGTGGCGACAGTACTTCTTCATCTGATGGGAGTGGTGATCCATCAAACCTATCTGTATGCTTGGGGAGTTAACTCCGACCAGTTTCCGAAGTCCGTTGACTGGCTTCTGATTCGAGGCTACTACGGCGTATGGAATGGCGCCGGAATGTTACTGCTCACGTTCTTAAAGAACTTTCACTGGGTCGTTCTCGCGTCAGCGATCCTTGTCCTATACGCACGACTTCTGACTGGGTCTTGGAATCCATTTTTGGTTGCAGAGAAGAAGCTAGGCTGGTTCAAGAGACTCCCTGTATGGGTGCAGAAAATATTGACACTGGCCGCCATCGGTACTTGGCTTGCGATTCTTCTTGTTTCGGTCACGGTCGTGATGTTCTTTCTTGTAGGGATACCCGCAACAGTAGGCGGGATCATTGGCAAGGAATTTGCAGCGACCAATGTCAAGGACTTTTCTAAAGGGTGCCAGGAGTCTCGATCCAATTGCATCCAGCTACTAAGGCGAGGAGAACCTATGGGAACCGGCTATGTACTGGACAGCTCATCAACCCATTTGGCCTACTTCGACATCGGCCTGAAGAGAGCCCGAGTCATTCCGAGACACGAGATCGAAACTTTGACGGTACGGGCACCAGCCCAACCCTCTGGTCCCGTGCAATAAAACGCTCCTGCGGAGAACGTGCCCCTGTGCACGATGCTTGAAATAACACTAAGAAACAATATAAGCCCCAGCCCCAGTACACAGCAGCTTCCCATCCGCCCCCAGAAACTCCATCCGCGTGCTCGCCACGCGCGACCCCAACCTCAGCACCTCGGCACGCATGTCGAAGTGCTCGCCCACGCAAGGGCGCAGGTAGTCGACGCGCAGATCGATGGTGCCGAGTTTGGTGAAGCGGTGCACGCGTTGCGCCGGGTCTTCGTCCATGTGGCGCGCGCCCATGGCGGCCATGCAGGCCAGGCCACCCAGGGAGTCCAGGCACGCGCTGACCACGCCGCCGTGCACGCGGTTGTGCAGGTAGTGGCCGACCAGATCGGGTTTCATCGCGAGGCGGCCTCTCACCATGCCGGGCGTGACGTCGGTGATCTTCAGGCCCATCACGCGGTTGAAGACCACCTTCTCTTCAAACAGGTCCTTGAGCATGGCCATGAATTCGGGCTCGAAGACGACGGGTGCGGCGGAGGTGGTGGTGTGTTTGCTCATAGTTCCCATTGTCGGGCGGCCAGTTCCTTCATGATGTCTTCGGCGCCGCCACCAATCATCATCACCTTCACTTCGCGGTAGAGGCGTTCGCTCATGGTGCCGCGCATGAAGCCCATGCCGCCGAGCAGTTGCACCGCCGCGTCGGCGCAGAACTGCATGGTCTGCGTGGCGTGGTTCTTGAGCAGGCAGACGTTCGCCACCCAATCCGCGCCGTGGTCTCCCGCATCGACGCGCGCACCCAGTGCTTCCAGCCAGGCCTCGGTGGACTGGAGGCGCATGCGCATGTCCATCAACCTGTGGCGGACCACCTGGCGTTCGATCAGCGGCGCGCCGAAGGTGCTGCGCTGGCGCGCCCAGGCCAGGGCTTCGTCGTAACAGGCTTCGGCGAAGCCCAGCGCCATGGCGGACAGGGCCAGGCGCTCGCCGTTGAAGTTGCCCATGACCATGCGAAAGCCCGCACCCTCGGCTCCGAGGCGGTAGCGCGCGGGCACGCGCACGCCGTCGAAATGCAGGTGCGCGGTGTCGGAACAATGCCAGCCCATCTTCTGCAGCGCGTTGCGCGAGATGCCGGGTGTGTGGCAGGGCACCACGATCATGGAGATGCCGGAAGCACCCTTGCCGTGCGGGTCGGTGCGCACGGCGAGCGTGATCCAGTCGCAGCGCATGCCGGAGGTGATGAAAACTTTCTCGCCGTCGATCACGTACTCGTCGCCTTCGAGGCGCGCGGTGGTGCGCAGCGCGGCCACGTCGGAGCCGCCACCGGGTTCGGTGATGCCGAGTGCCGCAATCTGCTCGCCGCGCAGCACGGGGGGAATCACCTCGGCCTGCAGTTCGGGTGTGCCGTGCGCGAGCACGGGCGGCAGGCCGATGTTGTGGGTGAACAGGCTGGCCATCACGCCGCCGCTGCCCCCAAAGCGCGCCAGCGTGCGCGACATGGCGTTGCGCACGCCCCATGGAGCGGGTGTGCCGCCCAGGTGCTCGGGGTAGCCCAGGCCCAGCAGGCCAAGCGCCGCGGCTTGCTGGCGCAGGCCGTCGGGGAATTCGCCTGCCTCGTCCCACACGGTCACGTTCGGCGCAATGGCCTGCGTGGCGAAGCGTTGCACGGTGTCGATGAGCGCGGCGCGGTCTTCGGCGGTGAAGTCGTGCGGGGTGGCCATGTCGTCAGGCGGCGAAGGTGATCAGCAGTTGCCCCGGCGCGAGCTGCTGGCCGGCGATGACGGACACGCTGTCCACCACGGCGTCGCGTGGCGCGGTCAAGGTGTGTTCGAGTTTCATCGATTCGATGACCAGCAACGGCTCGCCTTTCGCCACGCGCTCGCCGGGCTGGGCGTGCACCGCGATGAGTTTGCCGTTGAAGGGGGCGCGCAACTCGCGCGCGGCCGATGCGCCACCGGCGCGCTCGCGCGGCGCGAGGCCGATGTCGGTGAGTTCGACGCTGTGCGCGCCGGCCTGCGCCTGCCAACGACCCTCGCCGAGCGCGGCGATGGTCACGGGCCAGGTGACGCTGTCGATCATCACGCGCCCGGGGCTCACGCGGGCTTGCACGGCGCGCTCGTCCAGCGTGACGCGCAAGGCGCCCTGCCCTTGTTCCTGCACCGCCATGTCCAGCACCTGCTCGCCGTGCTGCCAGCGCAGCGGTCGGGCGAAGGGGCACGGCAGCGCGGTGGCCGGGGCTTCGGCGTGGAACACGGCGGCGAGCACGCCCGCCAGCACCGCGTCGGGCGGGGGCTGCAGCGTGGCGCGGATCGCCTCGCCCTCTTCGGCCAGGAAGGGAATGAGCGCACCACCTTCGTGGAAGACGGGGTTGCGCAGGCAGGCGGCGAGGAAGGCGCGGTTGGTGGGCAGGCCGAGCAGTTGCGTGCGGTCGAGTGCGTGGGCGAGTTGGTCGATCGCCTCGGCGCGGGTGGGCGCGTGGGCGATGAGCTTGCCGAGCATGGCGTCGTAGTGCGGCGTGACTTCGCCGCCGGTCTCCAGCGCGTGGTCGAAGCGCAGGCCGCGTGGCATGGGAGGTTCGGCGAAATGCAACACGCGGCCGGTGTGCGGCGTGAAGTGTTCGTCTTCGGCGCACAGGCGCACTTCGATGGCGTGGCCGGTGAAGCTGATGTGGCCCTGGGTGCGCGGCAAGGGTTCACCGCGTGCGATGCGCAGTTGCCATTCGACAAGGTCGAGACCGGTGACCGCTTCGGTAACGGGGTGCTCGACCTGCAGGCGCGTGTTCATCTCCATCAGGAAGAAGGGATCGATACCGTCTCCCGCATGCGGGAGAGGGCTGGGGTGAGAGTGCCCCTCCAGCAAAAACTCCACCGTCCCAGCCCCCACATAGCCCGCCGCCTTCGCCAGCCTCACCGCACAGCGCCCCAGCTCTTCGCGCAAGGTGGGCGAGACGGCAGGACTCGGCGACTCTTCGATGATCTTCTGGTGGCGTCGTTGCACCGAACAGTCGCGCTCGCCCAGGTGCACGCAGTGGCCGTGCGTGTCGGCGAACACCTGCACCTCCACGTGGCGCGGGCGCAGCAGCGCGCGTTCGATCAGCAAATCGCCGTTCGCGAATCCCGCCAGGGCTTCGGAGCGCGCGCTTCTCAACGCGGGCAACAACTGTGCGGCCTCGTGCACCAGGCGCATGCCGCGCCCACCCCCACCGGCCACGGCCTTCACCATGAGCGGATAGCCGATGCGCTGCGCCTCGGCGACGAAGGTTTCTTCGCGCTGGTCGTCGCCAAAGTAGCCGGGCAGGCAGGGCACGCCCTGTTCTGCGGCAAGGGCCTTGGCGGCGGACTTGCTGCCCAGCGCGCGGATGGCGGCGGGTGGCGGACCGACCCAGAGGAAGCCGGCGTCGATCACGGCTTGCGCGAAGTCGGCGTTCTCGCTCAGGAAGCCGTAGCCCGGGTGTACCGCGTCGGCGTTGGTGGCCACGGCCGCGTCCAGCAGGCGGTCGACGCGCAAATAGGAGTCGGCCGACGCGGTGCCGCCGAGCGCGAAGGCGGTGGTGGCTTCGCGCACGTGCAGCGCTTGCGCGTCGGGCTCCGAGTAGACCGCCACGGTTTCGATGCCCATGGCGTGCGCGGTGCGGATGATGCGTCGCGCGATCTCCCCGCGGTTGGCGATCAGGAGTTTTTTCATGGTGTGTCGGCCGTGGCGCGGCGCTTCATTTCACCGCCCGCTTCGCAATCCCCATGGTCTTGCTCAGGATGCCCAACATCACCTCATCCGCCCCACCCCCGATCGACGCCAGCCGCCCATCGCGGAACATGCGCGACACCTTGTTCTCCCAGGTGAACCCCATGCCACCCCAGAACTGCAGACAGGTGTCCGGCACCACGCGGTTCAAGCGCCCGGCCTTGAGCTTGGCCATGGTGGCCCACTCCGTCACGTCCTCACCGGCGACGTAGTGCTCCACCGCCAGGTAGGTCAGCGCGCGCAGGCTCTCCACCTCGGTCTTGAGTTCGGCCAGCTTGAACTGCACCCACTGCTGGTCGGCCAGCGACGCGCCGAACAGCTTGCGCTCCTGCGCCCATTCCACCGTCCACTCGATGCAGTTGCTGAGCGACTGCAAGGTGCTGGCCGCGCACCACAGGCGCTCTTCCTGGAACTGTTGCATCTGGTAGATGAAGCCCGCGCCTTCCTGGCCGATCAGGTTGCGCTGGGGCACGCGCACGTCGTCGAAATAGATCAGGCCGGTGTCGCTGCTGTGCATGCCGATCTTGCGGATCTTCTGCGCCACCTCGATGCCTTTGACGAGTTTCCCGTTCTCGTCGCGCATGCGCACCATCACCAGGCTCTTGTTCTTGTGCGCGGGGCCGTCGCTGGTGTTGACGAGCATGCACATCCAGTCGGCCTGCAGGCTGTTGGTGATCCACATCTTCTGGCCGGAGATGAGGTAGTCGTCACCGTCCTTGCGCGCCACGCTCTTGATGGCGGACACATCGCTGCCCGCGCCGGGCTCGCTCACACCGATGCAGCCCACCGCGTCGCCCGCGATGGCGGGCGCGAGGAATTCGCGCTTGAGTTCCTCGCTGCCAAAGCGCGCGAGCGCGGGTGTGGCCATGTCGGTCTGCACGCCGATCGCCATGGGCACGCCGCCGCAGTGGATGTGGCCCAGCGTCTCGGCCATGGCCATGCTGTAGGAATAGTCGAGGCCCGCGCCGCCGTAGGCCTCGGGCTTGGTGAGACCCAGCAGGCCGAGATCGCCCAGGCCTTTGAAGATCTCGTGCGCGGGCATCATCTCGGCCGCTTCCCACGCGTCCACGTGCGGGTTGATGTGCTCGTCGATGTAACGCTTGAGCGTCTTCTGGACTTCGCGGTGTTCGTGGGTGAATGCCATCGGTGTCTCCTGGGGTATTTCGTGCGCGTCTACATGCGCGCCACGCCGAACTGCATGGGCCGGGGTTCTCGCGCGGCGGCTTCGGCGCAGGTGTCCAGACAGAAGCCGAGCACGGCGCGCGTGTCGCGCGGGTCGATCACGCCGTCGTCGAGCACGAGGCCGCTGGTGTAGAAGGCGTCGGCCTGGCGTTCGAACACGTTCACGATCTGGTCGAACTGCGCCTGCATCTGCGCCGGATCGGGCGTGATGCCTTTGCGCGCCATGCCGGCCTCGGCCACGATCTGCATGGTGCGCGCGGCCTGCTCGCTGCCCATCACGGCGGTTTTGGCCTGCGGCCAACTGAAGAGGAAGCGCGGCGCGTAGCCGCGTCCGCACATGCCGTAGTTGCCGGCGCCGAAGGACGCGCCGCACTGGATGGTGATCTGTGGCACGGTGGCGTTGGTGACGGCCTGGATCATCTTGCTGCCGTGTTTGATCATGCCGCCCTGCTCGCTGTCCTTGCCCACCATGTAGCCGGTGGTGTTCTGCAGGTAGATGAGGGGGTGGCCGAGCTGGCACATCCACTGGATGAAGTGCGTGGCCTTGTTCGCACCGGCCACGTCGATCGGGCCGTTGTTGCTGATGATGCCGATGGCGTGGCCTTCGATGCGCGCTTGCACGCAGAGGGTGGCGGCGCCGTAGAGGGGTTTGAATTCGAGGATGTCGGAGTGGTCGACGAGGCGCGCGATGACTTCGCGCATGTCGACGGGTTCGCGGTGGTGCGGGGGCATCAGGGCCAGGAGGTCTTCGGGGTTCAAGTGAGGGGTAGGCG
>NZ_SCML01000098.1 GCF_005503365.1 Hydrogenophaga sp. 2FB | reverse complement strand
GCCCGCGGCGGCGCCAGCTTGGTGCCGGCCACCGCCTGGAGGGTCTCGGTCGGGGTGAGCGGAAGGCTGTGCGGCGACGACGTCTGTGACATGGGGAGAGGGGTTGCGTTCAACCAGCCATTTTGGCGCAGCAGTTGGCGGCGCCGTAATGGGGCGCTACCCGATGTGGGTGGAGCGCGCGCGCGTTCGGGCTGGTGTACTTGCCGCCATCCAGGAGCGTCTTGCTCCATCCACGCAAACAGGGGGATCTGTCATGGGTGTTCTGTCCGGAATTCGGGTGTTGGAGTTCGAGGCCATCGGCCCGGGCCCCTTTGGCGCCATGTTGTTGGCCGACATGGGGGCTGACGTGATCCGCATCGATCGGCCTGTGCCGCCGCAAGACCTGGGGCCCAAGACCAGCGGTCCCCGCATTGACGTGGTCGGACGTGGTCGTCGCTCGGTCACGCTGGACCTGAAGCAGCGCAGCGCGGTGGACGCGGCGCTGGACCTGGTCGAACGGGCCGACGTGGTGATCGAGGGCTTTCGGCCCGGCACCATGGAGCGGCTGGGCCTGGGCCCCGACGTGGCGTTGGCGCGCAACCCGCGCCTGGTCTATGGCCGCATGACCGGCTGGGGGCAAAACGGCCCCATGGCCGACCGGGCGGGGCACGACCTCAACTACATCGCCTTGTCGGGTGTGTTGTCGGGCATCGGTCCCAAAAGCGAAAAACCGGTGGTGCCGCTCAACCTGGTGGGCGACTACGGCGGCGGTGGCATGTTGCTGGCGTTGGGCGTGGTGGCGGCCTTGTTGAACGTGCAGCGCGGTGGCGCGGGGCAGGTGGTGGACGCCGCCATGACGGAAGGTGCTGCTCAGTTGGGCGCCGTGTTCTGGGGCTTGATCGCCTCTGGCAACTGGCGCGAGGAACGCGGCAGCAACATGCTCGACGGTGGCGCCCCCTGGTACGACAACTACCGGACCCTCGACGGCCAGTACATGGCGGTGGGTGCGGTCGAAGCCCGCTTCTACGCCGAACTGCTGGACAAGCTGGACTTGTCCGCGGCCGGTCTGCCGGGTCAACACGACCGCAAGGGCTGGCCGCGTTTGCGCGAGGCCTTCGAAACGGCGTTTGCCAGCCGCACACGCGAGGACTGGTGCCGTGTCTTCGAAGGCAGCGACGCCTGCGTGGCCCCCGTGCTGGGATTCGCCGAGGCGCCCAGCCATCCGCAACACCAGGCCCGTGGCAGCTTTGTGAAGGTGGCGGGTGTCATCCAGCCAGGCCCGGCGCCGCGGTTTTCCGCCACGCCGTCGGCGGTGCCAAAGCCCGCGCCCGCGCGCGGACAGCGGGGCGCCGCGGCCTTGCGCGATTGGGGCTTCGACGCGCAGGCGATGGAGCGCCTGAGGGAGCTGGGCCTGGGTTTCGATACCCAGGGCATGGCATGTGACAACGTTGTGGAGACCGGCATATGAAGGAAAAGAAGGGCGCGCTGAAGGCGCCGTCCAGCCCCCTGCGCCTGGACGCGAAACACGCCCGCCTTGGCCTGTCCAGTCAGGTGCACATCCCCGAGACCAGCCTGGCGGACAGCCTCGAGGTCTCGGCCCGGCGCTTTCCCTCCAAGACCGCGGTTCAGTTCTTCGGCACAGCGATCACCTACGCCGATTTGCTGCGCGATGTGGAACGCATGGCGGGCCATCTGCAGCGGGTGTGCGGCGTGCGGCGCGGTGACCGTGTCGCCGTGTTCAGCCAGAACTGTCCGCAGTTCATCGTCGCCTACCTGGCCATCCTGCGCGCCGACGCCGTGTTCGTGCCGGTCAACGCCATGTTGCTGCACGACGAGCTGGACCACATCGTCCAGGACAGCGGTTGCGTGGCGGCCTTCGTCGCCCAGGAACTGGTGGCGGCGATCGCGCCGCTGCTGGGCCACGGACCGCTGCGGCATCTGGTCGTGCACGCCTATGGCGACCTGCTGGGCGCGGACGACGCCGGGCTGGACATTCCCGACTGGGTGCGCCAGCCGTCCGGGGTGGCCGAGCTGCCCGCGGGCGCATCGCGCTGGTCCGCCGCCCTGTTGGTTAACCACACGCCCGCCCCGCGCGAGGCCGGCCCCGATGACCTGTGCATGCTGCCCTACACCTCCGGCACCACCGGCGCACCCAAGGCCTGCATGCACACCCACCGCACCGTGCTCACGTCGGTGGTGGGCAACACCGTGTGGCGCCGCGTCAATGCCGAGTCGGTGTTCCTCTGCGTCGCGCCGCTGTTCCACTTGCTCGGACTGCAGCACAACGTCAACGCCGCCATCTATGCGGGCGGTACCACCGTGCTGATGCCGCGGTGGGACCGGGAGAATGCCGCCACGCTCATCGAGCGCCACCGCGTCACGTATTGGGCCGCCCTGCCAGCCATGCTGGTGGACTTCTTTGCCCTGCCGGGCATCGAAGACCGCGACCTGAGCAGCCTGAGCCTGGTGACCGGGGGTGGCGCGGCCACGCCGGAGCGCATCAACCAGTTGCTCAAGACGCGTTACGGCCTGGACTATGTGGAGGGCTACGGCCTGACCGAGACCGCCGCCTTTCTCTGTGCCAACCCGGTCCACGCGCCCAAACGGGTCTGTCTGGGCGTGCCGACATTTGGTGTCGACCTGCGCCTGCTCGACCCCGAGACCCTGCAACCCGTGGCACCCGGCGAAGTGGGCGAAATCGTGGCCCACGGCGCGCAGGTGATGCTGGGCTACTGGAACAACCCGCAAGCCAACCACGAGAGTTTTCTGGTCATCGACGGCAAGCGTTTTCTGCGCACCGGGGACCTCGCCAGCATGGACGAGGACGGCTACGTGTTCATGCGCGACCGCCTCAAACGCATGATCAATGCGTCGGGCTACAAGGTCTGGCCCGCCGAGGTGGAGGCGGTGCTGAACGGCCACCCCGCCATTCACGAGGCCTGCGTGATCGCCTCACCCGACGAGCGCCGCGGCGAGACCGTCAAGGCCGTCATCGCCCTCAAGCCGGGGGCCACCGCCAGCGCACAAGACATCCTGGCCTGGTGCCGCGAAACCATGGCGGCCTACAAGGCACCGCGCCTGGTGGACATCGTCGACAGCCTGCCCAAGTCGTCCACCGGCAAGCTGGCCTGGCGCGAGCTGCAGGAACAGGAACTCGCCCGGGTGGCGCAACCCGATACGGGTGGTGCCGCGGCGGCGGGTGGTGCCTAAGCTGAACCCCTAGCAGACAGCCATCCGGCCACAGGCCCACCGAGGAGATTCCAGTGCAAGTCACGCGAACCGTTTTCCGCGAAGATCACGAGCAATTCCGCAGCACCGCGCGGCGCTTTCTGGAGCGCGAATGCGCACCCCGCATGGCGGAGTGGAACGAGGCAGGCCGGGTGGACCGCGAGGTCTGGCGCAAGGCCGGCCGCGAAGGATTGTTGTGCCCCATGCTGCCGACCGAATACGGCGGTGGCGGCGGTGATTTCGGCCATGCCGCCGTGCTGTCCGAAGAGATGGCGGCGCTCGGCATCACCGGCGTTACCTTCGGCATGCACTCGGACATCATCGCTCCCTACATCTTCCGCCTCGGCACCGAAGAGCAGAAGCAGAAGTGGCTGCCGCGCTGCGCCTCGGGCGAGACCATGCTCGCCATCGCGATGACCGAGCCCGGCACCGGCAGCGACCTCAAGGGCATCCGCACCACCGCGCGCCGTGAGGGCGACGAGTACGTCATCAACGGCGCCAAGACCTTCATCAGCAACGGGCTGAACTGCGATCTGGTCATCGTCGTCGCCAAGACCAACCCCAACGAAACCGGCTCCAAGGCCATGAGCCTGATCCTCGTCGAGGCCGACCGCCCGGGCTTTCGCCGTGGCCGCAAGCTCGACAAGGTGGGCCAGCACGCGGCCGACACGGCAGAGCTTTTCTTCGACGACGTGCGCGTGCCCGTGAGCAACCTGTTGGGCGAAGAAGGCAAGGGCATGTACGCGCTGATGCACGAGCTGCCCCAGGAACGTTTCTGCATCGCGGTGGCCGCGGCAGCAACGCTGGAGACCTGCCTGCAGCACACCATCAACTACGTGAAGGACCGCAAGGCCTTCAACCAGACCGTGTGGGACTTCCAGAACACCAAGTTCAAGCTCGCCGACATCAAGGCCCAGGCCGTGGCCGCGCGCACCCTGATCGACCACTACCTCGCCGAGCACATGCGCCGGCGCCTGACGCTCGAAGAGGCGGCGATCGCCAAGCTGTTCGCCACCGAGACGCTCGGCACGGCGCTGGACACGATGGTGCAGTTGCACGGTGGCTACGGCTACATGCTCGAGTACCCGGTGGCGCGCGCCTTCGTGGACATGCGCGTGAACCGCATCTACGGCGGCACCAGCGAGGTCCAGCGCGACCTCATCGCCCGCAAGCTCTGACACCGCACACACCACTCCTTTCTTCAACGAGAACACTCCATGAGCCACAAAGTTTTTGTCGCCGGCGTCGGCATGATCCCCTTCAAGAAACCCGGCACCAGCGAGCCCTACGACGTGATGGGCGAAGTGGCCATCCGCCAGGCGCTGGCCGATGCCGGCCTCGATTTTTCAGACATCCAGCAAGCCTACGCCGGCTACGTCTACGGCGACTCCACCTGTGGCCAGAAAGCCATGTACCGCGTCGGCATGACCGGCATTCCCCTGATCAACGTCAACAACAACTGCGCCACGGGTTCCTCGGCGCTGTTCCTGGCGCGCCAGGCCGTGCAAAGCGGCGCGGTGGACTGCGCGCTGGCCTTCGGTTTCGAGCAGATGAACCCCGGTGCGCTGAAGTCGGCGTGGACCGACCGCGCGCCCGCGCTGGAGCGGGCCCAGAAGCTGGTCGACGAACTGGTCGGCCAGCCCGAGATCCCGTCGGCAATCCGCCAGTTCGCGGGTGCCGGCCGCGCGCACATGCAGAAGTACGGCACCAAGCTGGAGACCTTCGCCAAGATCCGCGCCAAGGCCAGCCAGCACGCCGCGCGCAACCCGCTGGCGGTGTTCCGCAACGTGGTGAGCACCGAGGACGTAATGGCCGCGCCGATGCTGTGGGACGGTGTCATCACCCGCCTGATGGCCTGCCCGCCTACGTGCGGCGGCGCCGCGGCCATCGTGGTCTCCGAGGCCTTTGCGAAGAAGCGTGGCCTGCGCACCGATGTGTTCATTGCCGGCCAATCCCTGACCACCGACACGCCCAGCACCTACGACGCGCGCGACATGATCCGCGTGGTGGGCTTCGACATGACACGTCTGGCCGCGAGCCAGGCCTATCAGCAGGCCGGCATCGGCCCCGAGGACGTGGACGTGATCGAGCTGCACGACTGCTTCGCGCAGAACGAGTTGCTGACCTACGAAGGCCTGGGCCTGTGCGCCGAAGGCGAGGGCCCCAAGCTGGTCGACGACGGCGACAACACCTACGGCGGGCGCTGGGTGGTCAACCCCTCCGGTGGCTTGTTGTCCAAGGGCCATCCGCTGGGGGCCACGGGCCTGGCGCAGTGCTACGAGTTGACGCACCAGTTGCGCGGCACGGCCGATCAACGCCAGGTCGCGGGCGCGAAGGTTGCGCTGCAGCACAACCTGGGCCTGGGTGGTGCGGGCGTGGTCACCCTCTACCAGCGCGCCGACTGAAGCGGCTTCACGGCCAGGAGACATTTCCATGATCGACAAGAAACACATCGGCCGAACCATCGGCACCTTCAAGGCCACGGCCGAAGCGGGGCAGTTGCGCTTCTTCGCCAAGGCGGTCGGCGAGACCAATCCGATCTACTTCGACGAGGCGGCCGCGCGCGAGGCCGGACACCCGGGCCTGCCGCTGCCGCCCACCTTCCTGTTCTCGCTCGAGTTCCAGATGCCGTCCAACGCCTGGCGCGATGAGCTGGGCATCGTGCCCAGCCGCATCCTGCATGGCGAGGAGTCCTTCACCCACCACCGCATGGCCTACGCCGGCGACACGCTGCAGTTCGAGGTGCGCATCGCCGACATCTACGACAAGAAGGGCGGGGCGCTCGACTTCGTGGTGCGCGAGACCCGCGTGACCAACCAGCGCGACGAGCACGTGGCCGATCTGCGCAGCGTGCTGGTGCACCGCAACGGCTGAAAGGAACACACCATGAACCAACCAAAATTCGACGCGATTCGGGTGGGCGACACATTGCCCCCGCTGGCGCTGGCGCCCATCAACCGCACCACGCTCGCGCTGTTCGCGGGCGCCTCGGGCGACCACAACGCCATCCACATCGACATCGACTACGCCCGCAAGGCCGGCGCTACCGACGTGTTCGCGCATGGCATGTTGTCCATGGCCTACCTCGGGCGTTTGCTGACCCAGTGGGTGGACCAGCGCCAGCTGCGCCAGTGGGGCGTGCGCTTTGTCGGCATCACCCACCTGGGACACCAGATCACCTGCACCGGCAAGGTGGTGGACAAGTTCACGGTCGACGGCGAGCAGCGCGTGAAGCTCGAGATCCAGACCACCAACCAGTACGGCGACAGCAAGATCCTCGGCGATGCCGTGGTCGCCCTCTAAGCCCCTCTAAACACTTCTCAACCTGGAGACACATCATGGCAAACCACACGGGAAAACTCGACGGCAAGGTGGCATTGGTCACCGGTTCCGGCCGCGGCATCGGCCAGGCCATCGCACAAAAACTCGCCAGCGAAGGCGCACGCCTCGTCATCAACGACCTCGATGCCGACCCGGCGCACGAGACGGTGGAGCTGCTCAAGAAAGCCGGTGTGGACGCCGTGGCCTGCGTGGGCAACGTGAGCGCGCCCGACTTCGCCGAACGTTTCGTGAAGACGGCGGTGGACAACTTCAAGGGCATCGACATCATCGTCAACAACGCCGGCTTCACCTGGGACGACGTGATCCAGAAGATGACCGACGAGCAGTGGCACGCCATCCTGGACTGCCACCTCACCGCGCCCTTCCGCATCCTGCGCGCCGCGCACCCGGTGATCAAGGCCCAGGCCCAGGCCGACCAGGAAGCGGGCCGCCAGATCTACCGCAAGGTGGTGAACGTCTCTTCCACCTCCGCACTCAACGGCAATGCGGGCCAGATGAACTACAGCAGCGCCAAGGCCGGCGTGATCGGCATGACGCGCGCGCTCAGCCGCGAGTGGGGCCGCTTCAACGTCAACGTCAACGCCGTGGCGTTCGGCCTGATCCACACCCGCATGACCTCCGCCGATGCGAAGGCCGGTGCGACCGTCAACATCGAAGGCCGCGACATCCGCGTGGGCCTGAACCCGGAGCTGCTGAAGTCGCACGCGCAGCGCAACCCGTTGGGACGCGGGGGCACACCCGAAGAGGCCGCGGGCGCCGTCTACCTGTTCTGCACGCCCGAGTCCAACTACATCACGGGGCAGGTGGTCGCCGTGGCCGGTTCGCCGCAGTAAACGCGGGCGCGACCACGCCGGAACGAAGCGTGGCAAGGACCCGTCGAAACGAACGGACCGATTGATTCAGGAGACAGCACCCATGAATTCGCTTGCGACCGTGCCCACGGCCACGCCCCGTTACCGACCCGTGCCTTATCCGCCGCGCGAAACGCTGTGCGAGCGGCGCGCCGACGGTACCCTGATCCTGAGCTCGCCCTTGGTGCCCAAGCTGCCGGTGCACCTCGGCTTCGCCGGACACATCCCGGGCTGGGCCGAGCGCCGCGGTGACACACCCGCCTTCTGCGAGCGCGATGCGCAAGGGCAGTGGCGCCGGCTCACCTGGGCGCAGCTGTGGCAACAGGTGCAGGCGGTGGGCGCCGCCTTGCTGGAGATGGGGCTGGGCCAGGAGCGGCCATTGGTCTTGCTGTCGGGCAACTCGCTCGAGCAGCTGGTGGTGCTGCTGGCGGCCGAGTATGTGGGTGTGCCGACCGCGCCCGTGTCGCCGGCCTATTCGCTGCTCAGCACGGATTTCGCCCGCCTCAAGGGCGTGTGCGAGCTGGTGCCACCGGCCGCGCTGTTCGTGCAGGACGCGTCCAGCGTGGCGCGCGCCATCGCGGCCATCGCGCCGAGCGGCGTGCCCGTCATCTCGGTGCGTGGCGACCACGCCGGGCAGATCGCCTGGCGCGATCTGGTGGCCACCGAGCTCAGCGCGGCGCGCATCCAGGCGGTGGCAGATGCGCACGCCGCACTGCGGCCCGAGCACCTGGCGCGGGTGTTGTTCACCTCCGGCTCGACCGGCGTGCCCAAGGGCGTGGCCACCAGCTACCGCAATCTGCAGGCCACCGCGGCTAGTCTGTTGTACATGTTCGCCGCGCTGACCGAATCGGATGAGCCACCGGTGTTTCTCGACTGGCTGCCGTGGCACCACGCCCTCGGTGGCGTGCTCAACCTGGGGCGTTCCATCCTGCTGGGGGCCACGCACTACATCGACGACGGGCGGCCGATGCCGGGCATGTTCGAGCGCACGGTGCGCAACCTGCGCGAGGTGTCGCCCACCCTGCTGACCTCGGTGCCGGCCGCATGGACCCTGCTGGCCACCGAACTGGAGCGCGACCCCGAACTCGCGCGCAGCCTCTTCGCCCGCGTGGTCAACTTTGGCTACGGCGGTGCCAGCCTGCCGCGCGACGTCAACGAGCGCATCCAGCGCGTGGCCGAGCGCACGGTGGGCGAGCGCATCGTCTTCGGCACCGGCCTGGCGTCGACGGAGACGACCGGCGTCGGTACCTACCGCACCTGGGCCTGCGAAGACCTGTCCAACATCGGCGCGCCCGCGCCCGGCACCGACGTCAAGCTGGTGCCACTGGAAGGCGGGCGTTACGAAATCCGCGTGCGCGGCGCGCACAACTTCAGCGGCTACGTCAATCGGCCGGACCTGACCCAGGCGGCCTTCGACGACGAGGGTTACTTCTGCCTGGGGGACGCGGTTCGTCTGGTGGACCCGAGCGACCCGCGCCAGGGCATGCGATTTGATGGCCGCGTGGCCGAAGACTTCAAGCTCATCAACGGCACCTGGGTGCGGACCGGGGCGGTGCGCCTGTCTCTGGTCGAGGCCTGTGCACCGCTGATCACCGACGCGGTGATCTGCGGACACGACCACGATTTCGTGGCCGCGCTGGCCTGGCCCAACGTGGCGGCGTGCCAGCGCCTGGCGCCCGAGCTGGCGGGCCTCGATGCCGCCGCGTTGGTGGCGCACCCGACCGTGGTCGCCGCGTTGCGCGAGCGGCTGCGTGGACAGGATGGCAGCGCCAGCCTGAGCGTCGGGCGCCTGATGCTGATGGCCGAACCGCCGTCCATGGACGCCAACGAGATCGCCGACAAAGGCTATGTGAACCAGGCGGCCACGCGCACCCGGCGAGCGCACCTGGTGGACGAGCTGTTCCAGACCGAACCCGGCCCGCACATCGCCTGCGCGCGTTGATGCAGACCCTCGGCGCCCGACCGTGAAGACCCATTGACCCCATTCGTGACAACAACAGGAGACATGACATGCGAACCAGGAACCTCATCACCACCACCCTCACCATCGCCGCCCTGGCCTGGAGCACGGTGGGCCTGGCCCAGGACTACCCGAACCGCCCCATCACCTTCGTATTGCCCGCGCCTCCCGGCGGCGCCACCGACGCCATCTCGCGCGCGCTCGCCGCGGAAATGAGCAAGAGCATGAAGCAGCCGATCGTCGTGGACAACCGACCCGGCGCGGCGGGCATGCTGGGCACCGGTGCGGTGGCGCGTGCCGCGCCCGACGGCTACACCATCCTGGTGGCGCATTCGAGCCCGGTGGCCTACGCGCCCTACATGTTCGCCAAGGTGCCTTACGACGTGCAGCGCGATCTCGCGCCCATCACCGAGATCTGCTCGGCCAGCCTGGTGTTCACGGTCAGCAAGAGTGTTCCCGCCACGACCATGAAAGAGTTCATCGACTGGGCCGGCAAGAACAAGGGCAAGGTGAGCTACGGTTCCTTTGGCGTGGGTTCGTCCAGCCACTTGTTGAACGCCTACCTCAGCGAATCGCACAAGCTGGGAATGACGCACGTCGCCTACAAGGGCGAAGCACCGATGGCGCTGGACATCATGTCCGACCAGGTCCAGGCGGGCATTGGCACGCTGGGCACCATGGCGCCGTACCTGATCTCGGGCAAGTTGCGCGCGCTGGCGCTGATCGGTGACGAGAGGCTCAAGAACATGCCGGACCTGCCCACCATGGCCGAAGCCGGTCTGCCCGATGCCGAGTACCGGCCCCTGGGCGGCATGGTGATGATGGCGCCCGCCGGCACCCCGGCCCCCATCCTCGCGATGCTGGAGAAAGAGGCGCGCGCGGCCATCCAGTCCACCAACCTCAGGGCCCGTTTTCAGGTGTATGGCCTGGTGGGCATGGGCAACACCGCGGCCCAGTTCCGCCACAACCTGGAAGCCAGTGCCCCGGTGATCCAGAAGTTGATCAAGGTCTCCGGCGCGAAGGTGGAATGACGGCATGTACCTGACCCAAGGCCTGCAGCGCGCGCTGCAACAGTCTCCCGGGCATGTGGCCACGGTGTTCCGCGGCCGCCGCCGCAGCTTTGCCGAATTCGGCGAGCGCGTGGCGCGCCTGGCCGGCGCGCTGCGCGGCCTGCCGCTCGCGCCGGGTGACCGTGTGGGCGTGCTGGCTCAGAACGCGGACCGGTGGCTCGAAGCCATGATGGCGGTCTGGTGGGCGGGCGGCGTGCTCAACCCGGTGAACATCCGTTGGAGCGTGCCCGAGATCGTCTATTCGCTCGACGACTGCGACACGCGCATCCTGTTTGTCGACGACCAGCACCTGCACCTGGTGGACGGCATTCGCGCCAAGGCCTTGCACGCGCCCATCTTCATCCACCTGGGTGACGGCCCCGCGCCCGAAGGCCTGTTGTCGTGCGACGGCCTGATCGAGGCCACGGCACCGGTCGAGGACGCGGGCCGCGGCGGTGCCGATCTGGCCTGCATCATGTACACCGGCGGCACCACGGGCTTTCCCAAGGGCGTGATGCAGACGCACCTGAACCTGTGGGCCTCCAGCCTGCAGCGCATGGCGCCGGCCCAGCCGCTGACCGGCAGCCGCGTGCTGCACGCGGCGCCGCTGTTCCACGCCGGAGCGATGGCGCGTGCGCTGATGCAGTTCATTGCGGGCGAGACGCACGTGGTCATTCCGGCCTTTGACGCGCTGGAGGTGCTGCAGACCATCGAGCGCGAGGCGGTGACCGAGACCCTGCTGGTGCCCAGCATGATCCAGATGCTGGTCGACCACCCGGCGTTCGCAGAGCACGACCTGCGCAGCCTCAAATGCCTGATCTACGGCGCCTCGCCGATGACCGCGCCCGTGCTCGAACGCATGCTGGCCGCGCTGCCCGGCGTGGACTTCTTCCATTCCTACGGACTGACCGAAGCCTGCCCCAGTGTGTCGTCCAACCCACCCGAGAACCACGGCGCGCAAGGTCGTGCCAACGGCCGGTTCCGCTCGGCCGGGCGCGCCGGCATCGGCGTGTCCGTGAAGATCGTGGATGGGGATGGGCATGAAGTGCCGCGTGGCACCGTGGGCGAGGTGGTCGTGCGGGGCGCCAACGTCATGGTCGGCTACTGGAACAAACCCGCCGAAACCGCACAGGCCTTGCGCGAAGGCTGGCTGCACACCGGCGACGGCGCGACCATGGACGAGGACGGCTACCTCTTCATCGTGGACCGCATCAAGGACATGATCGTCAGCGGGGGCGAGAACGTGTACTCCGCCGAAGTCGAAAGCGTGGTGGCGCGGCACCCGGCGGTGTTGTCCTGCGCGGTGATCGGCGTGCCCCACGAACGCTGGGGCGAGGCTGTGCACGCAGTGGTGGTGCTCAAGTCGGATGCACAGGCCGACGTGGAGGGCATTCGCGCGTTCTGCCGCGAGCACATTGCCGGCTACAAATGCCCGAAGACCGTGGAGTTCCGCGACGCGCTGCCGCTGTCGGCCGCGGGCAAGGTGCTCAAGCGCGACCTGCGTGCGCCGCACTGGGTGGGAACGGCGCGGGCGGTGAATTGAGGCAGGTTACTCGCACTGTCGCGACGGGTGTTCCGTCGTGCTGCGACCAGTACGCTGCTCCTTGGATATCGGGCCACTTTCCCTCTCCTACGCCCGTTTGAGTTCCTCAAGCAACCTGAGCCAATGACCGGTCTGCAGCGGTGCCGGCGGCGGTCAAATCCTAAGTGCACTGTGCCTCCTACTGTGCGTCATCTGGCCGACGGCGGGATCCCGGATCAAGCGTCTGGTGTTGAGAGGGATGCTGACAGTTGTGACGTGCCTCCGAAAAATCTGCACAGCTCAAAACTAGAGGTACGGTTGCTTCCCAAGGCCCCGAGAGGGGCAAGGAGAAGCGATGAAGAAGTCTCGATTCAGCGAAGAGCAGATCGCCTATGCGCTGCGCATGGCCGACGGCGGCATACCGGTGGTGGACGTGTG
>NZ_SCML01000097.1 GCF_005503365.1 Hydrogenophaga sp. 2FB | reverse complement strand
TTATATCGTCGGCAGCTTCAGAGGTGTATAAGCGACAGTGCATCGGCAACGCCAGGCTTTCGTAGCCGCCCCACGAGTGGCCGATGCCAAACCACTGCAATGCTTCCACGAACGCATGCGTCTGCAGCTCGCTGACGGCGGGGTCGAACTCGATGCTGACCAGTCCGTTGGCACCTTTGCAGTCGCGCTGCCACAAAGCGTGGCCCGGGTCGTCGGCCAAGGCCGGGTGAAAAACCGTGCGAATGATCGGCTGCTGCTGGAGCCACTGCGCCACCTTCAGCGCATTGGCCTGGTGCTGCTCCATGCGCACCGTGAGCGTGCGGACGCCCCGCAGCGCCAGATAGGCATCGTCCGGACTCACGGAGTGGCCGAGCAGGTCGGCCATGTCGGCGATACGGTGGCTCGCCGCAGGCTCGCGTGTGATGACGGCACCGAGCATCACGTCGGAATGGCCCACCAGGTATTTGGTGCCGGCCACCACGGAGATGTCGGCCCCCAGCGCCAGCGGGTGGTACAGCAGGCTCGATCCCCAGGTGTTGTCGACCGCCACGGTGATGTTGTCGTGCTGGCGCGCGATGGCCACCAGTGCCGGCAGGTCGCACATTTCATAGAGCAGCGTGCCCGGGCACTCGGCCCAGACCAGGCGCGTCTCGGGCCGGATCTTGTCGGCGAAGTCGCTGAGGTCCGGGCGGAAGAAGTCGACGCTGACGCCCATGGGCGCCAGGTACTGGGCACACAAGCGGCGCACCGGGTCGTAGCAGGAGTCGATCACCAGCACGTGGTCACCGGGGCGCACGCAGGCCAGCAGCGTGCACGAGATGGCGGCCAGGCCCGAGCCGAAAAGGCGGGTGCGGTCGCCGCCTTCGAGTGCGGTCAACACGTCTTCCAGTGCGTCGCCGGTGGAGCTGCCCTTGCGCCCGTAGAGCAGGCCGCGCTCGTGGTGGGCGCGCTCCGCCAGCGCCTCCTTGAGTGTGGCCATCGAGTCGAACACGACGGTGCTGGTGCGCGCCACCGGCGGGTTGACGGTGACCCGCGTGCCGTGCGGACGGCCGCCGTGGGTAACGACGGTGGCGGCTTGCGGCTGGCTCATGCAGCGACCATGGCGTGCGCGTCGGACGCGAGGAAGCTGCGGACTTCGCGGGCCAGCGCGGCCGGTTGGTCGCCCCAGATGGTGTGGCCGCAATCGCCAAACTCCACCAGCTCGGCCTGCTCGAACCAGCCCAGCAGTTTCAGGGCGTCGGGGCGGGACAGCACGTGCGATTCCTCGCCGCGCAAGATCAGCACCGGCGCGCTGACGGCCTTGATGGCGGCCTCCTGGTCCTCGGTCAGGGCCTCGAAGGTTTGCAGGATCGGCTCCAGCGCGTACTGCCATTCCAGCTGGCCGTCGGCGGTGGTGTGCAGGTCGCCGGCCAGGGTAAAGCGGTGCACCTGGTCGGAGAAGCGTTTGCGCTGCGGCATGCTTTTGGAGAAGGCCAGGGCAGCGTCCGCATCGTGGAAGCGGCGGGGCCGTGTGCGGTGCAAGGACACGTACTGGTCGATGGCCGCTTGCTGGATCAGGCAACTCGGGTCGGACAACGCGAGCTTGTCGACGCGACCGGGGTAGCGCGCCGCAAACTCGATGGCCACCTGGGTTCCGAGCGAGCTGCCGATCAGGCTGGCGCGCTCCAGGCCCAGTGCGTCCATGACGGCTTCGACGTCGGCCGCGTACTGGCCCAGCGAGTAGCCCGTGGCCGGTTTGTCCGAACCGCCGTGGCCGCGCATGTCCAGGGCGATGACGCGCCACTGGTCTTGCAGGGCGCTGCCCAGGGCGGTCCACGCGCTGGACTGCATCGAGGTGCCATGCAGACACAACAACACAGGCGCTTCGGCGGGTCCCCATTCCCGAGCGTGGAAGTTCAGGCCGGGGGTCTTGATCTGCAGCGAGCGTCCGGCTGTGGGCGAGCCCTCGGCGGTGCCGGGTTGCGTGGGCACGGCGGCGTCCAGCGCTTCCACGATCGCGTTGGCGGTGAAGTCGGGGTTGTCGCCCCAGATCGAGTGGCCGGCGTTGGGCACGTCGGTGATCTGCACGCCCTTCAGTTCGCGCTTCAGGCGCTCGACGGTGGATGCGATGAGCACGTCGCTGTCGGCCCCGCGCAGGATGAGGGTGGGCGAGCGCACGGCGCGCACCGAGTCCCACATGTCGCGCGCGGCGCAGCGCAGGGTTTCGATGGCCGCGTCCTTGTCGTAGCGCCATTCCCAGGTGCCGTCGCCGAGCTGGCGCAGGTCGCCCACCAGCGTGTCGCGGTGCACCTGGTCGGCAAAGCGCAGGCGCTGCGGCAGCGTCTTGGAAAACGCCACGGCGGTCTCGAAGTCCGGGAAGGTGCGCGGGCGGGTCACGTGGGCGTGCACCATGTGTTCGGAAGCCTCGGTGGGCATTTCGAAACTGAGGTCGAGCAGGGCAAGGGCGCTGACCCGTTCGGGGTGGCGCGCGGCATAGAGCAAGGCCACGCGCGAGCCGAGGGATGAGCCCACGATGGAGAAACGCTCCAGGCCCATGCGGTCCGCAAAGGCCTCCAGGTCGGCGCAGTAGTGCTCCACGCCGTACTGGCCGGACCCGACGCGGTCGGAGTCGCCATGCGAGCGCTGGTCCAGGCCGATCAGGCGGTAGTGGGTGGGCAAGGCCTTGGCCAGCCAGTACCAGACCTTGCCGTGCAGCGATGTGCCGTGCAGCGCCACCACCGGGTGGGCACCGTCACCCCATTGTTCGTAGTGCAGGCGCAGGCCGTTGGCTTGCACGAAACCGTCGCCGTGGTGGTCAAGAATGGAAGCAGTCATCGGAATCTGTTGAAAAGGTTGAGAGAGAAAGAATCAAAACGTCTTCACGGAAGGCGTCTTCAGGAAACGTTCGGGATGGCGGGGAAAGCGCGGCTTTCGCCCGTGAGCAGGTCGAAGATCCGACGCTCTTGCAAGTGCGCGAAACCCCGTCCGTAGAGATGCAGATGCAGTGCGTCGCCCGGCCCCGGCACTTCGATGGCGTGCAGGTCGGTGGGGCCCAGCGCCAGGCTGTTGCCGGCCGCGACGGTGATGTCCCCCAGGTGGGCCAGTGGCGCAGGCCCGCTGCCTTGTGGGCGGCGGTAGAGGCTGTTGCGCTCCGCGCCACGGACACCGGCGATCAAGGCCCAGGTGGTGTGGTCGTGCGGCGGCTGCGCGTGCCCCGGGTGCATGGCCACGGCATACATCGCATACGCGCCATCGGCGTCTTCGTGCAGCGTGTAGGCCTGCCAGAGCTTGTCTCCCTCGATGGGGAAGTCGCGGCTGTCCCACAGCGCGGTCTGCGCGGCGAGCTTCTGCATGCAGGCCGCCGCGCACTGCGCTTGCGCAAGGCCGGGAGCGGCGTCTTGCCCTAGCAAGGCGCGCACCTGCGCCACGGTGTCCCGCACCGCCGTTGCGCGTTGTTGTGTGAGCGTGGAGGACATGCGCCTAGTCGATCTTCAGGTTGGCCGTCTTGGCCGTGCGTTTCCATTCCTCGATCTCCTGCGCCAGCATGCGACTGACGTCGGTGGGCGGCATGAAGAGCGGGGTGAAGCCCAGGTGTTGAACCTGCGCGCGAAACTCCGGCTGGGCCGAGAGGTTCTTGATGTCGCCCGTGAGGCGGTCCAGCATGTCTTGCGGCACACCGGCGGGCGCGAACAGACCGATCCAGGTGCCCCGTGTGAATGGCACGCCCGACTCCGACAAGGTCGGCACTTGCGGGAAGCTGTTGTGGCGGTTGGGGCCGGCGATGGCGAGGATGCGGATCTTGCCGGACTGGACATGCGGCGCGGCGGAGAAGGCATCCACCACGGCCAGGTCCAGCAGGCCGGCCATCAGGTCCGTCACCGCGGGCGCTGCGCCCCGGTACGGGATGTGCCGCATGGGCACGGCCAGTTCGCTCTTGAGCAATTCGCCAGTCAGGTGGCCGAACGTGGCCTGGCCTCCGGACCCGAACGCGAGCTCACCCTTTTTGGCGGCGAGCGCGCGCAGGTCCTTGACGTTTTGCGCCGGACTGGCGGCGGGCACCGCAATGACCAGACCGCCCTGGGCGAACACGGCCACCGGCGCGAGGTCTTTCACGGGGTTGTAGGGCAGCGTGTTCACCGCGGGTTGCACCGACATGGTGGCGGCAATGCCGAGCACCAGCGTCAGTCCATCGGGTGGGCTTTTGACCACCGACTGGATGCCGATCGTGCCGCCCGCGCCGGCGCGGTTCTCCACGATGACGGTGGTGCCGAGTGGCCGCGTCAGGGACTCCGCGAGAAAGCGGCCGATGGAATCGACCGAACCGCCGGGCGCCGTGGGAATCACCAGCTTGACCACGCGCGAGGAATAGGCGGGTTGTGCCCACAGCGCGGGTGGCATCGCCGCCAGGGTGCCCCATGCCGCCAACCGGGTGCACAGCGCGCGGCGTGTGAGCGGGGATGCAACTTCACTCTTCATTGTCGAGACTCACTTTCGAGGATGGAAGAAATCAGGCAGCCGGTTGGACGGCCACTGACGCGGTGGGCAGCCAGGCTGCGGTGACCTCCACCTCCAGCTTGTAGGCCGCGTTGAAAAGACGGGGCACCACGATGCCCGTCGAAGCAGGGCGGGCCGGACCCAGGTGGCGCATGCGGACCCGCGCATGTGCCGGTGCGTCGGCCGGATCGACCAGGTAAGTCACCACGCGGCAGATGTGCTGGTAACCCAGGCCGGCCTGTGCAAGGACCAGGCCAATGCGATGCCAGACCAGTTCGGCCTGCTCCTCGAACGCATCCGGAATGCTGCCGTCTTCGCGCAGAGGCGTCTGGCCCGAGAGCAGCAGCAACTGGCTGTGCGCCGGAATGGCGAGGGCCTGGGAGTAGGGGCCGAGCGGAGCGCCCAGCTCGGGCGGGTTGTAGCAATGAAAGGGGTACGTCATGGTGGGTTACAGCACGTTGAAATGGACACCGGGTTCGCCGGCAATGCGTTGCGTCAATCCGGTTTCCCAGGTGATGTACGCGTGCATGGCCGCTTCGCGCTGCTCTGGCTCCACTTCGTAGGGGGAGTACCAGACGTCGGTGGATGGGCTGAGCAGGCGAGACGCGCCGGTCTCCAGCGCCAGGCCCTGTTCGCGCCATGCGGCGGTGCCGCCGGCGAGGCGCCGCACCGCATGGCCGGCAGCCTGCGCATCGGCTGCCGCGAAGTGGGCCGAAGCCTCATCGCCGGCCGTGAACACCAGGGTGGTGCCCGGGTGGGGCAATGCGGTCAGGCTGTCGGGAAGGGCGGAGCGGGTGGAGAACCACGCACCCGGGATGTGGCCGTGCCGGTGGTCGATGCTGCTGCCGCAGTCCACCACGGTGACCGCCAGGCCATCGCGCAGCGCGGCCTCCAGCCACTGCACCGTCACCGTCTCGACGGGCGCGGGTGCGTGGAGCCATGCCGCGTGGTCGGCTTGCGGGGGCCGCAACGCGGGTGCGGTGGCCGGGTCCAGCACATCGGCCTGCCAGCCCATCTGGCGCAGCCAGTGCGCGGTCATGGGCGCCTGGACCAGATCGGTGTCGACGACCACGATGCGGGCATGGCGCACCGGCGCAAAGTAATCCGTGCTTTGCACCAGCTCGCCGCCGGGGGCGTTGCGCGCACCCGGCAACGCGCCCTGCAGGTAGTCGTCCTTCAGACGGACATCGTAGAAATAGGTGGTGCTGTCCGCATCGCTTTTCAGCGCCTGCAACCGCGCCCAATCGATCAGCTGGCCGCCGGTGCGTTCCAGAAGGGCAAGGGCGGCCTGCCGGCTGCGGGCGATCTGCGCCGGGTCCTGCGCCCGGGCCAGCATGCGGGTCTGCCCCTGGTCCAGCGCCAGGCCTTGCAGATGCCAGCCCATGGTGCCGTTCTCCACGGCATAGACGCGCGCGTTGACGCCCGCATTGATGAGGGACTGCGCGCCGATGATGCTGCGCGTGCGGCCCGCGCAGTTGACCAGCACCACGGCGTTCGGCTCGACGGCTGCGGGGACGCGCAAGACCAGTTCGGCGCCCGGACAGCTCTGCGCGCCGGGCAGCGAAAACTGCTGGAATTCCTGCGGCGTGCGGCTGTCCACCACCAGCAGTTCGGGGGTATTGGCCTGCAGGGCCTGCAAGGCAGCGGTGTCCAGCTGCGGCGTGTGCTTCTGTGTTTCCACCACCTCGCCAAAGGCCTTGCTGGGAACGTACTTGCCACTGAAGACCCCGAGGCCTGCCGCTTCGCAATGGGTATGAAAACCGTCGAGCGCGAACAACTGGGTGTAGCCCGCCTGTGCCAGCAGAGCGGCAGCCCGTGCGATGTGCTCGGGCGCATCGTCCACCAGTACGATGCGGGTGCTGCGCCGTGGAACACGCCAGCCGCCGTCCAGAGCCAATCGGGACAGCGGCAGCGAGGCCGCCAGCAGCAGGTGTCCCTCGGTGTGCAAGCCCTCGTCACGGATGTCGAGAACGGCGATTTCGCCGCCGTCCAGGAGCATGTCCCGCAATTGAAAAGCACTGACTGAAATCACTGGCATGTCGTCGTTGAAGTCTGTGAAAGGGTGCCCCGAAGAAGAGGCCTGTTCGCAGAATATGACGAAGCGGGTGATTCAAGGTAATCTTATTTTTTTCCTACGATATGCATTTTTCGGTTCATGGAAAACCCGCAAGTTGTCAATCGTGTTCGGGTGCCGCCGCGGTCACTTGCTGCAGGGCTTTGAGCAGGGCATCCACCGCCGGTGGGTGGCTGGTGTCGCGCCGCACGGCGACGACATGGGGCCCGATGGGGCTTCCCAGGGAGATCGGCATGATGCGCAGGACGCCCCGCTTGGTGTAGGTCTGGGCCACGGACCGCTGCATGAAATTGAGGAAGCCGTAGTGCTCGATCAGCATCAGGTTGGTGACCAATGACGTCGTGGACTCGACGACGTTGGCGGGCAGGCGGCCGACCTGGGTGAGGAACAGGGCGCACACATGGTCGTAGAGCGGGCCGCCGGCGTGCGGGAGCACCCAGGGCTCGTCGACGAGATCGGCCATGGCCAGGGATTTGCTTCGCGCCAGGCGGTGGTTGCGACCCGCGACCAGCACGAAATCATCGTCAAACAGCACCACCTGATCGAGGCTTTCCGCGTCCACGCTGTTGGTCACAAGGCGGCACAGCACCATGTCCAGGCTGCCTTCGCGCAACTTGCTGATCAGCGGAAGCTGGGGGTGCTGTTCCACGGAAATGCGCATGCGCGGGAACTGCCGTTTGACCTCACCAATGGCCATGGGCAGCATCCGCACGGCCGAGGACAACAGGGCGCCCACGCGGACAAAGCCGTGCGAGCCCGAGCGCAGCGCCTGGATCTCGTCGTGCGCGCGCTGCACGTCGAACAGCACCTGGCGGGCGTGCCGCACCAGCGCCTCGCCATATACCGTGGGCGCCATGCCCCGGTGGGAGCGCTCGAACAACTGCACGCCAAAGGCCGACTCCAGTTCCGCCATGGCGCGGGTGGCCGCGGGCTGCGTCAGGTTGGCCAGTGCGGCGGCCTTGCGCAAGGACAAGGAGTCTCCGAGGGCGTCCAGCAAAACGAGTTGGCGGAACTTCAGGCGAAAGGGCAGGGTAGATGCACTGGGCGTGAGAGGGGTGTCCACGGCGGTCCTTTGGGTGAATCAGTTTTGTCATAGCTTTATACCCAAATAATATTATTCCCGAATCACCTCAACTCACACAATGCCCAGCACTTTCGGCGTGTTCCGAAAGCCATCAGGGATCGTGGACTCTATTTACTTGAGGTATTTCAATGGGCAGCAAGATGGTCTTGGGGGTGGTGGGCGCGCTGGCATGCGCGGTGTCCGGGCACGTGGGTGCGCAGGTCACGCTGTATGGGCAGGTGGATGCGTTCCTGGAACAGGCCAACACCGGCAACGGGCGGCATGTGACGCGGGTGAGCTCGGGCGGGTCGTCGGTGTCGCGCTGGGGTATGCGCGGAAGTGAGGACCTGGGAGGTGGATTGAAGGCCAACTTCCGGCTGGAGTCGGGCTTCAACGAGGACGACGGCACGCTGCAAAACGATCTGGCTTTCAGCCGCTGGGTCCACGTGGGCCTGTCCGGTCCGTGGGGCGCCGTCGACGCGGGCCGCATGTGGTCACCGACCTTTGTGGTGGGGCTGAAGTCGGACGTGCTGGCGCGCAACCGGACATCGCTCATCACCAACATGTTCCGCGGGGCCTCGACCCGCTCGGGGACCTCCGGCACCGTCCCCGGGTTCCTGAGCAACTCCTTGCGCTACACCACGCCGAACCTCAGTGGCTTCTCGGGCGAGGCGATGCTGACGTTGGGCGAGGCGGCCAACAACTCGAATTCGGGCGACGGGGCAGGCTTCAATGTCCAGTACAGCTCGGGGCCGCTGTACCTCGGGTACGGTTATCAGGCACTCAAGAGCGGCAGTGCCGCCGCACCCGTGGCCGCACCCACGACCGAGAAGACCCACATGCTGGGGGCGAGCTACAAATGGTCGGACATCACCCTGTATGCCACGGCCAATACCAACCGGTCGAGTGCCGTCGGCTATCTGCGCAGCACGAACCTCCAGGCCTCGGTGGCCTGGAATATCCAGGGGCCGCACACCGTGCTGGCGCAGATCGCCAGCCGCAAGGTGTCGGGCTCTCCCGTGGCTGCCAAAGGCTGGCAACTGGGCTATGACAACGACCTGTCCAAGCGCACCAAGCTCTATGCGCGGTACGGTCGTGTGGACAACAAAGGCGGTTCGACGATCACCTTGAACGGCGCTGCGCTCACAGGTGCCAACGCCGACCCGTCGTTCGTCGGCGCCGGCATCTCGCACGCCTTCTGAGGATCGCGCAGGCATGCACAAGTTCGCCCACCTCCTGGCCATGGGCATCACGCTCATGGCATTGACCGCGGGCGCCCAGCCCGTGGGCTCCGTGGCCACGCCCGTCGTGGACAACGCGCCGCTCAAGGCCCTGGCTGTACAAGGCGTGCAGAGCCGGCAGAAGCTGGCGCAGGTCATCAACGACACCTTGTTCAGTTACGGCGAGCTGGCGTTCCAGGAGGTGGAGAGTTCGCGCTACCTGACCGCGCTGCTGGAGGAGCATGGCTTCTCCGTGCAGCGCGGCGTCGCGGGCATGCCCACGGCCTGGGTGGCGCGCTGGGGCCAGGGCAAACCGGTGATTGCGCTGGGCAGCGACATCGATGCCCTGCCGCGCGCCTCGCAGAAGCCCGGGGTGGCTTACCGCGAGCCGCTGGTGGCCGATGCGCCGGGCCACGGTGAAGGGCACAACTCAGGGCAGGCCGTCAACATCGTGGCGGCCCTGGCCTTGAAGGACTTGATGCAGCGCGAAAAGCTGCCGGGCACGCTGCTGCTGTGGCCCGGCGTGGCCGAGGAGTTGCTGGCCGGCAAGCCGTTCATGGTGCGCGATGGCGTGTTCAACGGCGTGGATGTCGTCCTGTACAACCACGTCAGCAACAACCTGCGCACCACCTGGGGCCAGGCCGATGGCACCGGCATGCTGTCGGTGGAATACACCTTCACGGGCCGCTCGGCCCATTCCGCGCTCCTGCCGTGGCGTGGCCGCAGTGCCCTGGATGCGGTGGAGCTGATGAACGTCGGCTGGAACTACCGGCGTGAACATCTGCGCCCGGAGCAACGATCGCACTACGTCATCTCCAATGGCGGTGACCAGCCGAACGTGGTGCCCGACACCGCGTCCGTGTGGTAGAGGGTCGGCAGGGATTCATGTAAAACCCAGCAGAAACGACCCTAAGTCTATGATTCCATTGGGATTATGGTGGCATCGAAGTTCAAGGGGCCAATCTTCCGCCGAAAATCCAGCGTGTAGTCACCAAACCGGTTGATGTGCGCCGTGCGGAACGGCGCCAGGCCGCCCAGGATCTCCAGCGTGATCTCGGTCCCCTCGTCGCGAAGCTCCTGCAGCACCTTCGTCATGCCCACCACGTTGTGCAGAATGATCATGTTGGCCACCAGGTGGTTGTACTTGATCACCTTGCGCTGCTCGTGCCGGATGTTCTCCGCAATGATCCCTTCTCCCCCAAAAAATGACCACTGAGCAAAGCCGTTGAACTGCTCGCTCTTATTGGTTTCGGCATGGATTACCTTGCGCAGCCCGACATCGCCGATGTAGCTCAGCAGGAACATGGTCCGGATGACCTTGCCAAGCTCTACAAACGCGAAATACAGCTTGTTCTTGCGGCTGTAGGTGCCGAGCCGGCGCAGGATCGCCGACGGCGTGATCTTGCCGGTCTTGATGGAAACCGCCACCCGCAGCATCGCCGGCAAATGCAGCTCAATCAGCCGCCAGTCGATCACATCGCTGAACAGCGCATTGATGTTGCGGTAAACATTGCCCGGCTCCGGGCGATGGAATTTGAGGTCTTGGATGCCCCGGATGCGCGGCATGAGCTGGATGCCCAGGAGGTGCGCCAGCGCGAAGACCGGGTAACTCTGGGCCTGGGTGTCCCCGTGAATCGTGTCCGGTCGAATGTCCGATTCGTTGGTCATCAGCCCGTCAAGGATGTGGATGCCCTCATAGGTGCCGCAGGAAATGAAATGGCTGAACAGCGCGATGAACTTGTCCGATACATGGTAGTAGCCGATACCGCCGTACCCACCATAGCGGATATGGTGCTCGGACAGTAGGTTTTGCTCGTAAAGATTCCACTTGGTGCCGTCCGCCGACGCGTGTTTGCCCGTGCCCCAGTAGCCTGGCAGCTCAAACTTGTTGTAGGCGTTGATCACCTTGACAATGGCCTTGTCCAGGAGGTCCTCGCTGACGTATTTCAAGTTCAGCCAGGAAATCTGCCGGCGGCTCAGACCTTTGATCGATTTGGCGGTCTGCACGGGCCCCAGGTTGCAGCCGTAGCAAAACAGCGTCGTGATGACGCGCATGCGCAGATCCTCCAGGCGGCTGTCGGTCCCGGCGAGTGGCCGGAACAGCTTGTGCAGGTCCAACCAGCGCTCGGTGTCGATCATGACGTCCACGATGCTGGCCGCCTCCATTCGCTCGGTGATCAGGGCGTCGATCCGCGCGGCCGCCTCGACGATTTCTGAGCGCGGCGGTTTCCGCAGGATCAGGCGGCCGTCGACGATCTCGGCATGGGCGTTTTCCGGGAAAGTGGCGTCGATGTCGTGGGCCCGCTGGGACATCGCCGATTTGAGCATCGCCACAAAGGTGCCGGGATCTGTCTCGATGCCGGTGACCTGGCCATAGTCGCCCACTTCTCTTTCAAAGGTTTCGTCATCGACCAACTGCTCGCGGTAATCGTCATAGCGCTCGCCGTACTTGATGAAGAGATCGCCCGACTTCAGGTCGTCTTTGACAGCATGCATGACCGCCAGTTCAAAATACCGGCGGTGGACAGCCTCCGCCCGGCCCTTGCCGGATGGACGGACCAACACCAACCGCTTCCACTGGCCTGACATCCAGCGGAAATCCTTGTCTTCAGTCAGGCCCAGCATGTCCAGCGGCACGATGTCCGCACGGTTGTCGCGCAGCTTGTAAAGGGCCTCGATCAGCCGCTCCGCTACCTGGTCCTCGCTGCTGGCCTTGGGCGAGGCGATGCCGATGCAGTTGAGCAACTGGGCCCGGACCATCTTGTAGGGCTGCAGCAGGAAAGGCAGATGGTTGCGGCCCGCATAGGCCAGGTGCTGTTCGCATTCGTTGAGCAGCTCGTCCACGTCGGCCACCAGGGTGGTGCCGATGGCGTCCACACGCTGCGTGTCGGTGCCCTCCAGCTGGTAGGCGCCCAGGATGTCTTTGAGCTGGCCAACCAGCATGTCGGTTTTTTGGACCCGCTCCTGCTGGAACGAGAGCAATTTCTGCCTGGCATTGTTTTCCAGGTTCTGCATCAGGCGAATAAACAGGTCCGCGGCATCGTCCAGGGACTGGGCATGCTGCGCCCGGATGAAGATCACCGCCAGGGCGTAGCGCTTTTGCGGCTTGAGTTCGGCCATCTCGGCCGCATTGAGGGCGCGCGCCAGGTGGCGAAACTGTTTGAGCTTGGGCACCGGCACGTCGGGCTTGGGAAGCTGCTCCACCAGGTACTGCAAGCGCCGGATGTGCTGGATGTAGGTGCGCGTTTCCTTGTTGGTCGGCCGCTTGGGTTCGCGTTTGAGCATTTGCCAGGCAGAAACCGACTCGCCCGTGGCGGTTTTAAGCAAACTGTCGATCAAGGTCCGGGTATGGGCTGTCAGCTGGTTGGTGATTGCGGAGAAATACCGGTTGTTGCTCTTTTCCCGGGCTCGATACGCCATCCGGTCCAGCGTCGAGAAGGCGGGCAGCTCGTAGCGATGGTGGACCAGCTCCTCCAGCATCACGTTGATGATGTCGGCCACCGCGTGTTTGGTCTCGGCCGCCGTGTCGGCCACGACCTCCAGCCAGGCGTGGCCCCCCGGGTTCATAGGTTTGACATTGAGGTGCCGGCGTAAGGTCGCAAACAAGGCGGTGCGCGAGCCCGAGGCCTCGAAGCGCTTGAGGTCCGCCGCCGGGGGCGGCCTAACCACGCCCACCTGCTGCGCAATGTGCTCCCGGATCACCGGCGGCACTTCGGCCAGGGAGATGAAATAGCCCAGGCGCTGGAAGACTTTCAGGTGGATCAGTGCCGCCATGCGCGGCAAGGCGCGCTTGCCGATGCCGGCAGCCAGGAGTTGTTCATCCTTGGTCGGTGTGTAAAGCTCCGCCAGCTCACGGGGTGTCGGATCGGGTTTCAGGCTGGGATAGGCCGTCTCATGGAGCGTGGTCATTCGCGGGGACTACCCCGCCTGGCGGCAATGCTTCCCATCGCCTCAATCCCAGTAGGTGTCGGTCGCGGGTTCGTGAAATGAGGTTTCCAGCAGGCACTGGTTGTCCTCGGCGATGCGGTACATGTTGACCCTGTACCCGGATTTCGAACCGTTCGGTTACAGAGAGAGCCGGCATGATGAAGGCCCCAAGTGGGCAGGAGCATGTCGTGAAGAAGAGCAAGTTCACCGAGGAGCAAAT
>NZ_SCML01000096.1 GCF_005503365.1 Hydrogenophaga sp. 2FB | reverse complement strand
GCGCTGTAGGGGTGGGGGTTGCGGGGGGCGTCGTCGGCGGGAAAAGTCATGCGCGATTGTCGCCGTCTTGCGCTTCTTCTTTCATCGCCAGCTGGATGGCCTTGGCGGCTTGTGCCACCAAGGGGCCCACGCGCTTTTCGAGGCGGGCCTTGGTCAATTGCTGCGAGGGCCCGGCGCAGGACAGCACGAAGATCTCCGACGCACTGGAAACGATCGGCACCGCCGCCGCGCTCAGGACGCCACCGCGCACGCGGCGCGACACCACGAAGCCGAAGCGCTTGTACTCGGCGTGCACGCGCTCCACGTCGGCGCGGTAGCTGGGCCAGTCCACCGATGGCACGCGTTGCAGCTCTTTCAGGATGGCGGCGCGCTCCCGGGTGGGCGCGGCGACCAGATAGGCCAGGCCCAGCGAGGTGGTTTCCATCGCCAGCAGGTCGCCCACGGCCTTGTTGATCGTGACCTGGTTGACCGGCGGGCGAACGATCTCCAGCACGAGCATGCGCGAATGTTCCCGCGTGGCCAGCAGCACGCTCACGTCCAGCTCGTCGGCCAGTTGCTTCATGAACGGCGCGGACACGCGCTGGATGCCGTGCTTCTGCATGGTGAGGGAACCCAGGTTCAACACGCGACCACCCACGCGGTACTTGCGCAGCTTCTCGTCGAAGCGCAGGTAGCCCAGTTTCTCCAGCGTGCCGGTGAAGCGCGACACGGTGGCCTTGGGCATGCCGGTGAGGTCCACGAGTTCCTGGTTGCCCAGCACATCGGCGTGTTCGAAGGCCGAGAGGATGGACAAGCCCTTGGCCAGCGAGGCGACGAAATCGCGGTCGTTCGTGGGGATGGCGGCCATGTGCAGGGTGGGGGTCACGGGGTGTTCCAGGCCATGTTGATCGTGGTGAAGCGGGTGGCGAGGGGAAGTTTCTGCAGTTCCGGAATGCGGAACTGTGCCACATAGCAGTCGCCGCGGCACGGGCGGCTGCCTAGAGTTGCAACGCATGAACACGACCCGACTCCCCGATTACGAAGTGGCCGGCGATGCCGACACCACCCTCTTTTTGCTGCACGGCGCCTACGGCAGCCGCGCGTACTTCCGTCCGCTCATCGCCACCTTGGTGCGCGCCGGTTACCGCGTGGTGGCCTGGGACGCGCCGGGTTATGGCCTGAGCCCCTTGCCCGAGGGTGGCCTGTCCATCGAAGGCCTGGCCGAGGCGGCCACGCGGCTGATCCAGCGCGAGGCCAGTCGGTTCAATGTGGTGGTGGGCCACAGCATGGGCGGCATCGTCGCGCCACTGGCCTCGCTGCACGCGAAGGGCCTGGTGCAGGGTCTGGTGATCTCGGCCACGGTCGCCACGTTCTCGCGCAAGTCGGCGCAGGACAAGGCCACGTTCGCCGAAGAGCGCATCGGCCCGATCCGGCGCGGCCTGCCGTTCAAGGAAGCGGCCTTGCCGGTAATCCGCGGCATGTTGGCGCCCACCTCGTCCGGGCCCCTGGTGGACCTGGTGGTGGACGTGGCCTCGGGCATGCGCGCCGAGACCTTCTGCGCGGCCATCGAAGCCATCGTGGGCTACGACGGTGAAGACAACCTGAAAGCCGTCAGCGTGCCCACGCTGCTGATCGCGGGAGCGCTGGACAAGGTGGGCCGGCCCGAAGGCATGCAGTCGCTGACCGGGCTGATTCCGGATGCGCGCTTCGTCTGCATCGAGGGGGCCGCGCACTACGCCTTCGCGGAACAACCGGAAGCGTTCAACGCCGCGCTGCTGGGCTTCCTGTCCGAGCTGTCCGCGAAGCACGTTTGAGAGCCACAGAGAGGATCCCGATCATGAGCACTGTCATCAACACCGTTCACAGCACCCTCAAACCCACCGACCACCCGTTTCTCAACGGTGCCTTCACGCCCAACTTCAACGAGCATGTGGCGCACGTGGGCACCCTGAAAGTCATCGGCGACATTCCCAAGGACCTGGACGGCATCTACATCCGGAACACGCACAACCAGGTGCACGAGCCCATGGGCATGTACCACCCGTTCGACGGCGACGGCATGCTGCACGCCGTGCATTTCCAGAACGGCCAGGCGTCGTACCGCAGCCGCTTCGTGCGCACCACCGGCTTCCTCGCGGAGCAGGGGGCGCAGGCGTCCCTGTGGACCGGCATCCTCGAGCCGGACAAAGGGTCTCGGCGCGGCTGGGGTGCGATGGGTTCGATGAAGGACAACGCGGGCACGGACATCATCTGCCACGCGGGCAAGTTGCTGGCCACGATGTCGCAAGGCAGCGAGCCCTGGCGCCTGGACCCGATCTCGCTCGACACCCAGGGGCCGGACGCCAACTGGGCCCGCCACGTCATGCCGCACGGCATCGGCTCGCACTACAAGGTCGACCCGGAGACCGGCGAGATGATGTTCTTCAACTACCCGGAAGTCTGGCCGTACATGCATTACGGCGTGGTGGATCGGAACAACCAGCTGGTGCACTACGTACCGGTGGAGTTGCCGGGCGCGCGCTGGCCGCACGACCTGGGCATCACGAAGAACTACACCATCCTGCACGACACGCCGCAGTTCTTCGACCCCGAACTGTTGAAGAAGGGGGTGCGCAAGCTGGCCTTCCACCCCGAGGTGCCGGCGCGCTTTGGCGTCATCCCGCGCCGCGGCAGTGGTTCGGAGGTGAAGTGGTTCGAGGCCAAGGCCTGCCACATCCTGCACCTGGCGAACTGCTACGAGGATGGCGACGAGATCGTCATGGACGGCTGCATCATGCCCAACCCCGTGATGCACCCGGTGGGCAAGACCGACGGCGGCGACGTGTACGCCCGCATGAAGGCCCGCCTGGACAAGCACAACAACCCGACCATGATGCACCGCTGGCGCTTCAACCTGGTCACCGGGCAAACGACCGAGCAGTACCTGGACGACGAGATCACCGAGTTCCCCATCGTCAGCAACGACTACGTGGGCCGGCCCTACCGCTACAGCTACAACATCCTCTACCAGCCGGGCGAGTGGTTGTTCTGCGGCTTGAAGAAATTCGACCTGCAGACCGGCGCCACGCAGCGCTTCGAATACGGACCGGGCCGCTATGGCAGCGAGCCGCAGATGGCGCGCCGCCTGGGCGCGACGGGCGAGGACGATGGTTACCTGCTGGTCTACGTGACGGACATGGTGCAGGACCGCTCCGAAGCGCTGGTGTTCGACGCGACCGATATCGCCAGAGGACCCTTGGCCACCGTGATCCTGCCCGAGCGCATTTCGGTGGGCGTGCACGCCTGCTGGGTGGAAGGCGATCGCATCCACGGTGAAAACCGCGACAGCCGCATGCTGCCCTGAGGAACCCCCATGGACATCGTTTTCCTTCACGGACTGAACAACACCGGCGACGTCTTTCGGGACGTGACCGCCGCACTGCCGGCCGACATCCACGGCCACTGCCCGACCCTGCCGCCACTGGACAACGTGGAGGCCCTGGCCGATGCGGTGCTGGCCTCGGCGCCGCCGCGCTTCCATCTGGCCGGTTATTCCTTCGGCGGTTATGTGGCCATGGCCGTGCTGGAAAAAGCGCGTGACCGTGTGCTGGGCCTGTGCCTCATGGGCTCGAGCGCGGCCGCCGATTCCGACGAGCAGAAAACCAAACGGCAGCAGACGCTGTCCACGTTCGACCCCGCGACCTACGTCGATACCGCGTCGTCGTCGGTGGCCCCGTTCCACCCGGACAACCGCGAGCGGCCCGATCTGGTGGCGCGCCGGCGTGAGCTGGCAACGGCCTACAGCGCGCAGCGCTATGTGGCCCATGTGCGCGCCACGATGCTGCGCAAGGACCGTTCGCATCTGTTGAATGCGGGTGTGCCCACGTTGTGGCTCGCCGGCTCGCACGACGCGGTCGTGCCGGTGAAGCGGCAGGCCGAAGAAGCCGCCAAGGCGCAGAACTGCGCGTACGTGGAGATCCCGGGCGCGGGGCATCTGCTGCCCCTGGAGCAACCCCTGGCCGTGGCCGAGGCGCTCGCCACCTGGAGGGTGCGCACGCCATGAGCCCCACCCCATTGGCCATGGAAGGCCTTCGCGTGTTCGACCTGACGCAAGGCATCGCCGGCCCCTACAGCACCATGCTCATGGCGGCCCACGGCGCCGAGGTGATCAAGGTCGAGCCGCCCGGTGGCGACTGGATCCGCCACGCGCGCAACCAGATCCGCGGGCATGCGCCCGCCGCGATCGCGGTCAACGTGGGCAAGAAGAGCATCCAGCTCGATCTCAAGAACGCGGACGATCTCGCGACCGCCCAACGCCTCGCGCGCACCTGCGACGTGGTGGTCGAGAGCTACCGGCCTGGCGTGGTCGATCGCCTGGGCCTGGGCCCCGAACGCTTGCGCCAGGACAAGCCCACGCTGGTCTATTGCTCGGTGACGGGCTTCGGCAGAAACAGCCGGCTCAGCGACCGGCCGGTCATCGACCACATTGCGCAGGCCTACTCGGGCTGGATGCACATCAATGCGGACGAGAGCGGCACGCCACAACGCACGCGCAACGTGGTGTTGGCGGACCAGATCACGGGCCTGTATGCCTACCAGGCCATTGCCAGCGCCTTGCTGCGCCGCTTCCGATTTGGCACGGGCGAGCAACTGGAGGTGACGCTTGCCGGCGCCATGGCCGCGTTTCTCGCGCCGCGCATCATCTCCAGCGCGCTCAGCGATGGCAAGGTCGGCAACGCGGAGTTCACCGCGCCCACGGGGGACTACCCGACGCAACAAGGCGTTCTGGTGGTGGCGGTGCAGAAACCGGCCGACGTGGAGCGCCTGTTCGCGCTGCTCGGGCGTTCGGATGTGCTGCGGGACGCGCGTTTTGCGACACCGCAGTCCCGCTCGCAGAACGCCGGCGCGCTTCGGCACGAACTGGCCGCGGTCCTGCAGAGCAAGACCGCGGCCCAGTGGGAGGAGCTGCTCGCGCCCCAGGGCGTGATGGCGTGCGAGGCCCGGGACATTCCGCACTTCCTGGCATCGCAGGGCGGCGACGGTCTCGACCTGATCGAGACCCTGGCGTTGCCCGATGCCGGACCGTGCCCGCTCGTCAGGATTCCCGGCGCGTCCTCCTGGCAGGGGCGGCGCACGCCCACCCGTTTTCCCCAAGTGGGCGAAGACATTCAACACATCCTGGACGACCTGGAGGCGATCGCTCCCAGCGCGTCCACTGCAACAGACAACAGCCTTTCATGAAACCAGACACCGTCACATCCTTCTTCCATCGGCACCCCTTGCGCCTGCCCGTCGTGGCCGCGCCGATGTTCCTCGTGTCGGGGCCGGAACTGGTGCTCGAAGCCTGCAAGGCCGGCATCGTGGGCGCGTTTCCCACGCCGAACGCGCGCCCCATCGAAACACTGGAAGCGTGGCTGCTCACCATCACCGAAGGGCTGCGGGCCCACAGGGATGAGAACCCCGATGCCATCGTCGGCCCCTGGGCCGCCAACGTCGTCACGCACTCGTCCAACGCGCGCCTGTCGCAGGACCTGGCGCTGATCGAGAAGTACCAACCCCCGATCGTGATCACCGCCCTGGGCAGCCCCAAGCCCGCGCTGGAGGTGGTGCACGGCTACGGCGGCATCGTGCTGGCCGACGTGGTCAACCTGCGCCTGGCCAAAAAGGCCGCCGACGCGGGCGTGGATGGCCTGGCCTGCGTCAGCGCGGGGGCGGGTGGGCACACCGGCTGGATGTCGCCGTTCGCCTTCGTGCGCGCGCTGCGCGAGTTCTTTGACGGCCTCGTCGTCATCGGCGGCGGCATCGCCGATGGGTACAGCGTGGCCGGCGCCACCATGGCCGGCGCGGACCTGGTCTACATGGGCACGCGCTTCATTCCCACGCAAGAGAGCATGGCCTCGCCCACCTACAAACAGATGCTCATCGACGCCACGGCGGAAGACCTCGTCATCAGCAGCGGCATCACCGGCACACCGGCGAGCTGGCTCAAGCCTTCGCTGCGGGCCGCCGGCCTGGACCCCGACGACCTGCCACCGACACCGCCCCGCAACTACGACAGCAACCGCTCGTTCAAGCAGCGCAAGTGGGTCGATACCTGGACCGCTGGCCAGGGCGTGGGCGCCATCAAGCGCATCAGCCCGGTGGCCGAGGTGGTCTACGAACTCGAACGCGAGTACGCGAGCGCGACACGGCAATGGCGCCGCTTCGGTCAGCCGCAGATGGAGACCGCTTGACGGCGGCAGGACGGATCGTTGTGGTATTTGAAATGGACCAAGGAGACACGAAATGACATTCTGGAAAAACGCGCTCGCGGTGGTGGCGCTGGCGGCAGCGGGTGCGGCATCGGCCGCGTGGCCCGAGAAGCCCATCACCCTGCTCATTCCGTTCCCGGCCGGTGGCCTGGCCGATGCGGTGAGCCGTGCGCTGGCCGAAGAGGTCGGCCGCTCGCTGGGCCAGCCGCTGATCCTGGAGAACCGCCCTGGCGCGAATGGCCGCATCGGGCTGGAGCAGCTGGCGCGCTCGCCGAAGGACGGCTACACCCTCGCGGTGACCGTGCCGGGCCTGATGATCTTCCAGCCGCTGACCGAGAAGACCTACAAGTTCGATCCCCTGAAGGACTTCGAACCCATCACCATCGCGGTGGACACCTACAACGTGCTGGTCACGCACCCGCGCGTGTCCGCCACGGGGGATCTGCGCGAACTCGTGGCCAAGGCCAAGGCCCAACCCGGGAAGATGAACTACGGCACCCCGGGCAGCGGCAGCAGCTTTCACTTCAATTCGGTGGTGTTGACGGACAAGCTGGGCATCAAGGCCACGCACGTGTCCTACCGTGGCGAGGCGCCCGCGCTGATCGACCTGGCCGGCGGTTCCATCGAGTTCATGCTGGCCGGTCAGTCCGCGCGCCCCTACATCCAGGACGGCAAGATCAAACCCATCGCCGTGACGTCCCGCAAGCGCGTCGCCATCTTGCCCGACGTGCCGACGTTCGCCGAACTCGGTGTGGACTTCCGGACCGATGGATGGGTGGGCTACGTGGCGCCCGCCGGTGTGCCCAAGGAGGTGCTGGACCGGTTGAGCGAGGCGTTTCGCGCGGCCATCAAGCTGCCCAAGGTGCGCGAGCAGATTGCGACGATGGGCTACGAGCCCGTGGGCAACTCGCGCGAAGAGTTCCGCAGCCTGATCAAGGAACGGCTGGATCACTACCGGGGTTTGATCCGGTCCGGCGCGGTCAAGCTCGAAGAGTGAGCACGGGCGCGCGCCTATGATCGGCGCATGTCGAAGCTGAAAGCCCGCGCGCACGCCGCACCCACCTTGCAAGAACAACTGCCCGAGCTGCGGCCCGGGCAGTCCATCGCGCTGCTACAGGAACTGCACATCCTCACGCGCGAAGGCAGGCTCAACCAGGACACGCGGCGCAAACTCAAGCAGGTCTACCACCTGGTGCAGTTCATCGAGCCCTTGCTGGCCGAGGTGCTCGCCGCGCGCGGCGACGTGACACTGGCCGACCACGGCGCCGGCAAGTCCTACCTGGGCTTTATCCTCTACGACCTGTTCTTCAAGGACAAGCCGGTGGGCCGCGTGACCGGTGTGGAAACGCGCGCCGAGCTGGTGGAAAAATCCCAGGCACTGGCCGGCAAGCTCGGCTTTGAGCGCATGGACTTTCTCGCCACCACGGTGCAGCAAGCGCTCACCGATCCCGCGCTGCCCGCCACCATCGACGTGGTGACCGCGCTGCACGCCTGCGACACCGCCACCGACGATGCCATTCAATTCGGCCTGGCCAAGCAGGCCCGCCACATGGTGCTCGTGCCGTGTTGCCAGGCCGAAGTGGCGAGCGTGATGCGTCAGCACAAGGCCTTGAGCCTGTCGCGTACCCCGTTGGCCGAGCTGTGGCGCCATCCTTTGCACACGCGCGAGTTCGGCAGCCAGATCACCAACGTGCTGCGTTGCCTGCAGCTTGAAGCACATGGTTACACCGTGACGGTGACCGAGCTGGTTGGGTGGGAGCACTCGATGAAGAACGAGCTGATTCTGGCCCGTAGAATGGACCACGATCGCAACGGCGCACGCGAACGGGCCCGGCAGCGGTTGCAGCAGGTGCTCGACGAACTTCATCTGAAAGATCTCGCGCAGCGCTTCGCGGTCTGACGTTCGAGGTGGCACGCCGTTTGCCACTGTCTTGTTTGTTGCTTGTCGCTGCGTCCCCCCGGTGCTCAAGTCAGCGCGCTTCGCTGATGCCGGTTTGCCCGGTGGCTCCGCAGGTGCCTTGCGCACCACGCTGAGCCCCCTTCCCACAAGCCCCACCCTGGAGTCCTGCCCATGGTCACCGATTACAGTTTTCTGCTCCAGTCCATCGCCTGGCCGCTGGTGCTCCTGCTCGCCTGGTTCGCCGCCGAGCGCGTGTACGAGCTGTGGCACATACCGCGTGTCACGACCTATGTGGCCGTCGGCCTCATGGGCGGACTGATCAACCTGCCCGGCCTGACCAACGATGTGCCGGGCTTGCCCTTTCTCGCCAACGTGGCGCTCTCGCTGGTGCTGTTCGAACTCGGCTACCGCATCAACCTGCGCTGGTTTCGCCACAACCCGTGGGTGCTGGTGCTCGGCGTGGTCGAGTCCATCGTCACCTTCTGCGTCATCTACTGGGTCAGCGGCTGGTTCGATCTCGCGACCGACCTGCGGCTCATCATCGCGGCGCTCTCCATCTCGGCCTCGCCCGCGGGCATCGTGCGCGTGGCCAACGAGTTGCGCAGCGCCGGCCAGGTGACCGAGCGTGTGCTGCACCTGTGCGCCATCAACTGCATGGTCTCGGTGCTGGTGCTCAAGCTGGTGGTGGGCTACTGGTACCTCAGCACCTCGGGCGATCTGGTGCTCGCGGCCTTTGGCAGCATCCACCAGGTCGGCACCTCGGTGGCGGTGGGTGGTCTGCTCGGCGTGGCCGTGCCCTGGTTGCTGCGCCTGCGCAGCACGAACGAACGCGGCGTCACCGTGGTGTTCGCGCTCTCCGTGTTGTTGCTCACCACGGCGGCCTACGGCCTGAAGATCTCGCCGCTGCTGGCCTCGTTGACCTTTGGCGTGGTCGCGCGCGAACGCCGCGTGCACCTGACGAATGCGCAGCGCGACTTCGGCACCGCCGGCGACATGCTGTCGATCTTCCTCTTCGTCTACATCGCCTCGCTGCTCGAATGGGCCAGCATCGGCACCGGCATGCTGCTCGGCGTGTTGCTGATCCTCATGCGCACCGCGTCCAAGGTGGGTTGCAACCTGGTGGCCGCGCGCTTCTCGGGCATCACCGAGCGCAAGGGCTTGCTCACGGGCCTGGCGCTCACGCCCATGTCGGCCTTCGCCATTCTGCTGATCGAGCAAAGCCGCCTCTATGGCTTCGCGCCCGCGGTGGAGGTGCTCTCGGTCACGGCCGGGATGATGCTGTTGCAGGAGCTGTTGGGGCCGGTGGTCACGCAGCGCGCGCTGATGGCGGCGCAGGAAACCCACGTCACGAAAGGCTGACCCATGCCGTTGGAAACCTTCAAATCCTCGGATTCGCTGACCATGGGTGTCGAGCTCGAACTGCAGCTCGTCAACACCTACGACCTGGACCTCTCCAGCAGCGCCAACGACCTGCTCGAACTGCTGCGCCGCAAACCCTTCCCGGGCGTGGTCACGCCCGAGATGACGCAGAGCATGATCGAGATCGCCACCGATATTCAGCGCGAACACGGCCCGCTGCTCACGCAACTGCAACAGATCCGCGACACCCTGGTGAACGCGGGCGACCGGCTCAACATCGAACTCGCTGGCGGTGGCACACACCCGTTCCAGCGCTGGTTCGAACAGCGCATCTTCTCCAAGCCGCGCTTCGAACAGCTCTCAGGGTTGTATGGCTACCTCGCCAAGCAGTTCACCGTGTTCGGCCAGCACGTGCACATCGGTTGCTCCAACGCCGACGAGGCGCTGTTCCTGTTGCACTCGCTCAACCGCTACGTGCCGCACTTCATCGCGCTGTCGGCCTCGTCGCCGTTCTCGCAGGGCGTGGACACGCTGTTCGATTCGGCGCGGCTCAATTCGGTGTTCGCGTTTCCGCTCAGCGGCCGCGCGCCTTTCACGCTGAGCTGGGAAGAGTTCGCCAACGTCTACTTCACCAAGATGGAGAGCACCGGCGTGGTCAAGTCCATGAAGGACTTCTACTGGGACATCCGGCCCAAGCCCGAGTACGGCACCATCGAACTGCGCGTGTGCGACACGCCGCTGACGGTGGAGCGCGCGGCGGGGCTCGCGTGTTACCTGCAGGCGCTGTGCCGCCACCTGCTGGAACGGCGCGAACTGCCGCCCGAAGAAGACGACTACCTCGTCTACACCTACAACCGTTTCCAGGCCTGCCGCTTCGGACTGGACGGCATGATGGTCAACCCCAAGACACGCGAGCAGATCAGCATCCGCGAAGACATCCTGGCCACGCTGCGGCACCTCACGCCGCACGGCGTGGCATTGAACTCGCTTGCCGCGCTGGACGAGATCGAACGCACCGCGGGCCGTGTGGGCAACCACGCCACCTACCTGCGCAACCAGTTCAAGGACAGCGGCAGCGTGCAGTCGGTGGTGCGCGCCAGCGTGGAGGCCTTGCGCGGCGGCCGTTCGTGACACAGTTCACGAATGGCGTGTAGGGGAGGCGAACCGCTTGTCAGGCAACTTCTTACAGCCGGAATGGACAGGCGCCGACTTAACGGCTCGGGGTGTGGCGAATACAGTTTGTTTCATCGACAACACGTTTGTCACCGTATCCATCTGCATCGAGGAATCCCGCCATGTCCACCACCGCCACCCGCCTGAACCCCTTCGTCCTGATGCTCGATCCGGAAGCCGTGATCAGCGCCATGGAAACCAGCGTGAACCTGCGCGGCCTGCGCCAACGCATCTGCCGCCCGCTGGACAAGCCGCTGATCCCCAAGATCCGTGACGCCGCTACCCGTGCGTTCGACGCGGTGATCGATGCCGACGCGTTCATGGATTCGGGCAGCGAGCTGTACCGCGATGCCCAACCCGCGCTGCACGCGGTTCACTGATCTTCTTGCTTGAGGGCTCAAGCGGGCGTTTCTGCCCCGCTTGATCGCCCAGGACGGCGGGCAGCCCGTCCACGGAACCTGGCTCAATCTCCGGCACACTGGCGCACAACGCCAGTCTTTGAAAGCCGTGCCATGAGCCATGTCATCCACAGCCTGCTCGACAACGACCTCTACAAGTTCACGATGTGGCAGACCATGCTGCATCGGCACCCGCAAACCCAGGCCACGTTCACCTTCGTCTGCCGCAACGCCAGTGTCTACCCGCTGGCGGAATTGGTGGATGAGGTTCGCCAGGAGATTCACCACCTGTGCAGCCTGGGCTTCCGCGACGACGAGTTGGCCTTCTTGCGCGGCCTGCGCTTCATCAAATCCGACTTCGTCGACTTCCTGCGCATCTTCCGGTTCCAGCGTGCGTTCATCGACGTGCGGGCGAATGGCGATCAGTTGGAGATCGTCGCCCGTGGACCGCTGGTGCATGTGACGGGCTTCGAGATCCACGTGCTCGCCATCGTGAACGAGCTGTACTTCCGCCGACTGCAGACCGCCGACACCCAGGCCGAAGGGCGCCGCCGCCTGCAGAACAAGGTGGCGTTGTTCCAGGACTTTTCCCGGGAGCCGGCGAAGCGCCATCCGTTCGAATTTTTCGATTTCGGTTTGCGCCGCCGCTGTTCCGGCGAATGGCAGCGCGAAGTGGTGGCCACGCTCAACACCGCGGTGCCGCAGTACTTCAAGGGCACCTCCAACGTGCTGCTCGCGCGCGACCTCGGCCTGGTGCCCATCGGCACGATGGCGCACGAATACCTGCAGACCTACCAGGCACTGGGCGTGCGTTTGCGCGACCACCAGAAGGCCGCGTTGGAAGACTGGGTGCAGGAGTACCGAGGAGACCTGGGCGTCGCCCTGACCGACGTGGTGGGCATGGACGCGTTCCTGTCGGACTTCGATCTCTACTTCGCCAAGCTCTTTGACGGTTTGCGGCACGACTCGGGCGACCCGGTGGCCTGGGGCGAAAAGGCCCTGGCGCACTACGAAAAGCTGCGCATCGATGCGAACACCAAGCGGCTGGTGTTCTCCGATGGTCTGGACGTGCCGCGCGCCCTGGCGCTGTACCGGCACTTCGCCGACCGCGCGCAGCTCGGCTTTGGCATCGGCACGAACCTCAGCAACGACCTGGGCCCCACCCCGCTGAACATCGTGATGAAGCTGACCGAATGCAACGGACAGCCCGTGGCCAAACTCTCCGACAGCCCCGGCAAGACGCTCTGCGATGACCAGACCTTTCTGGCGTACCTGAAGCAGGTGTTTGGCGTGGATGCGCCGGTGCGCTGAACAAGGCCCTACTTCGCAAACCGCTTGCGCGTGAGCGACAGCGCCAGCCAGAAGGCGACCACCGTGTAGGCCAGCAACACGCCACCATGTCCCCAGGCATCCGTGGGCCATTGGTCCATGAACAGCGGGCGCACCAGTTCCACCGCGTGCGTCAACGGCAACAGGTTGGAGAAATGCCGCACCACCTCGGGCAGCTGCTCGCGCGGAAAGAACACGCCCGAGAGAAACATCATGGGCGTGAGGAACAGGGTGAAGTAGTAGGTGAAGAAGTCGTAGCCCTTGGCCAGGGCGTTGAACACCAGGGCAACGCACGAGAAGGTGATGCCCACGCCGAGCAGCACCGGCCACGCCAGCAGCAGCTTGGGCGAATGGCTGATGCCCAGCGCCAGCATCACGCCCAATATCGCCGTGACCGAGAACAAGGCCTTGAAGCCGGCCCACAGCATCTCGGCCAGCACCACGTCGTCCAGGCTCACGGGGGCGTTCATGATGCCGTCCCAGGTCTTCTGCACGTGCATGCGCGAGAAGGCCGAGTACAGCGCTTCGAAGGTGGCCGCGTTCATCGCGCTCATGCAGATGCTGCCACTGGCGAGGAACAGGATGTAGGGCACGGCCACGTTGCCTTGTGGCGTGCCGATGTTCACCTGCCCGACCAGTGCGCCCATGCCGTAGCCGAAGGCGACGAGCCACATCAGCGGTTCGGCGATGTTGCCCACCAGGCTCGGAATGGCGAGCTTGCGCCAGACCAGCAGGTTGCGCAGGAACACCGGCCACCAACGCCGGGACAGGCGCGGCGGGGACCAGGGGGATGGGTTGCGG
>NZ_SCML01000095.1 GCF_005503365.1 Hydrogenophaga sp. 2FB | reverse complement strand
ACGCCTGAAAAAGTGAACAGGAAAACCAATGAAATCAAGGGCTTATCAGACCACCCCTACGCCAGTGCTCGATCTCCTACCGTCACTTTTGACAACGAAAACAAATCGACCCCCTCACCCTGATGGAGTTGAAAGCCTGCGTAGCCTTGGCAAATTGGGATTCTGGGGCGATATGCCTCATGGCCGCGGCCGGGCATGGCCGACCGGATGCGTGAAATCTCGTCCTTTTGGGGCGAGGTGGATATCAACCTGCCGTGCCGATTAGATCGGCCATCTTCTCCGCGATCATGATGGTCGGCAGATTCGTATTGGTACGAGTGATCTCGGGCATGAGCGAGGCATCGGCTACGTACAGGTTGCGCATGCCAATGACTCCACCACGCGGGTCCACCACCGACTGCACATCACCCTCTGCACCCATCCGGCATGTACCTACCGGGTGAAAGGTGGAACCGACGTTGGCACATACGTAGGCCTCCAGCGCATTTTCGTCGCGCAGCAACTGCGACACGGGAGGTGCATCCTGAATAAAGTTGCGAATGATGAATCGGCGTGCAAGCGGCGAGCTCTCCATCAGAATGGCCCCCGCTCTTGTCATAGCGGCGTTGCGGAACGTGTTCTGCTGAATCAGTCGTACTCGGGCTGAGTAGCTGCTAGGGAAAGGATACGAGGCGTACCTTGAAACTCCCTCGCTTTCGTACAACCGTGCCATGCGGCGAAAGGCATCCATCATGCGACTACGGTCGCGTTCGTCTGCCAGCCAGTTGAAGGACACGTCCGGACCAGCTGCTAAACCTTGAGATGACAGCGTCACCGTGCCGCGCGAGTATGCATATGCTAGGTTGGCCGCCAGAGTGCCGATGCGTTGGCCAACCGCGTGCCACGAGGAGCGGCATACGGCCATCATGATCATGTCGCTGTTCCAGCCTGGCGCCATGCCAGAGGTGTACCGCAGGTAGGCAAAGTTGCGCCGCGCTGCACCAGAGGAGCGAGCACTGCGGCTCAGATAGGCTGATATCGATAGGAGAGGGTGGTCCTGCAGGTTTTGTCCCACGCCGGGGCGATCGACCACAACTGGGACACCGTGTTCTGCCAGGTGCCGTGCGGGACCGATGCCGGAGGCCATTAGTAGCCATGGTGTGCGGAGTGTTCCTGCACTCAGAATCACGTTGTCCGCAGTTACGATGCGTTGCGCACCTGTCTCATCGCGCACTTCAACGCCGATGGCGCGCCGGCCTTCGAGCACCAGCCGCAGCACTTCCGTGTGCGCCAGAATCTGCAAATTGGGCCGTGCGCGCACAGCGTCCGTAAGGTAACCCATGGCGGTGGACACGCGCTTATGTCCATCATTGGATACGGGGATGGGCGCGAAGCCGTCGTCCCACATGCCGTTCATATCCGGCATGTACCCATAACCTTGCTGCTCCCACTCATGTGCCACGCTGCAGGTGAACGGGTCCCAGTCTTCGCGAAAGAAGCGTCGTATTGGGATGGGGCCATTGGCGCCGTGCATGTCACCGGGAAAATGTGTGTCCGACTCGAGCTTGCAGAAGTAGGGCAACACCCCTTCCCAGTCCCAGCCGGTAGCACCCAGACTACTCCAGCGGTGGAAGTCCACGGGCATGCCGCGCAAAGCGACCTGACCGTTGATGCTTGAGCCGCCTCCAATCACGCGGGCTTGCTCGTAGCGAATGGGCCGGCAAGACTTTTCGTTGAGGTATGGCACGTCGTCCCCACGGCGCACCTGCAGATCCCAGAAATACGCGCGGTTGCCAAGGGCTCGACCTGCATAGGTGTCCAGAATGTCATCGGGCGTCGCGCTGGTGGGGAAGTCGGCACCGGCCTCGATGAGTAGGACATTGTTGCCGGGCCTGGCAGAAAGGCGGTTGGCCAGCACGCAGCCGGCGGATCCACCGCCAACGATTAAGTGGGTGAAGGGCATAGATGCGGCTGTAGAGCCGTCAAAAAAGGTGCTGCGCGAGAAATGTCAGTGCCCGACCGTGGCCAAGTGCTGCGCTATTTGGGTGATAGGTGCCACGGTCCCAGCAGTTGAATCCGTGATTTGCACCTTCGTAAACGAACACCTCGGCATTCTTGTCCGAGACGGCAGCGCGCACGCTATCGACGGCGGACCCCGGAATGCTTTCGTCCTTAGCGCCGTAGTGAAACTGGATTGGGCATTGCAGCTTAGACGCTAGTGCCAGTTGGTCGTGGATTCCACCACCATAGAACGCCACTGCAGCGTCTACGTCTGTAATCGCCGCTGCCGTGTAGGCTAGGCGACCGCCAAGGCAGTAGCCGAGTGCACCGGACTTGCGGCCTGTTGTTTCTGGGCGGGAGCGCAACGCCGCGAGGGCCGATCGGATATCCGCTTGCATCTCTTCGGGAACCAGAGCTTTCATCATTGCCACAGCTTGGTTTCGGTCTTCTCCGTCATAGCCCAAGGCCACGCGCGCTTGCTGGCGCCAAAACAAGTCGGGTGCCAACACGACGAAACCGTCCTGCGCATACTGCTCGGCCACGCCCTGGATATGGTCGTTGACCCCGAAGATCTCCTGGAACAACAGAATGCCGGGGCCGGTGCCTGCGGGTGGCAGGGCGAGATAGGCGTCGTAGGTCTGGCCTTTCCCGCCGTCTACCGAAATCCATACGGTTTTCACTTTCTTGGTCATGTGGTCCTTCTCGTTCAGGTGAATCAGGCCGCGAGCGCAGCCGGGTGGTGAAAGTCAGTAATCGACGACGATGCACTCAAAGTGGAAAGTGCGCGCACGTTCCCAAGTGTTTCAATCGCGCTGAGCATCACGAACAGTGCATCTCCACCGATGTAGTTGCCGGCTTGGCAGCAGTCGAGAAACTTCTGTCGAAGATGTGTGTGGGGTTTGACGAACTTGAGGTCACCGCTGTCTATATGCCGACCGTCTCGCATGCTTATCTGCACGCGATCCGCCAAGGGCGGTGTCCCATCTGAGTTGAGAGGCAGGTGCGTGAAGTGAATCTTTGCGAACATCGACTGCACTAGGTCGCTGGCGACAAAGCGATCATCTAGATCTCGCAGTCCGACCCAACCGCGCAACAGTGCACAGGTCACCGCAAACTGAATGCTGAACTTCGCCTCCAGTGCGGTTTTCGGCCGATCGAATCGCAGCACTCGCGCCTGGGTGCCGCGCACGGCAACGTCGATGCGCTCCACGTCCTCTGGCTTGAGTGCGTGCTCTAGGGCTAGCTCCAACACAGAATCGATTGGTCGATGTGATGAAAAACATACTGGGTATTTCTTGAAGAGCAACGGCGTGTTGGTGGAGAACCAGCGTGTTCCCAGTCCAGTCGCCGAGTCGCGGTTCACTTCCCCTCCCGTGGACAGCGCAGCCAACAGGCCATCAGGCGCGCCGATCGCGTCGTCGCCTGCAGTGATTCCCGCCTCGGCTAGGTCCACGGCTGTGACGGCCGCCGCCGCTGCCCGGCCTGCGTGCATCGGTTTGGTCATAGAACCGAAATTGGCTACCACGCCGCCGGTGAAACTGGCGGACAGCGATAAGGCAGTGCTGGTCCTATCAAGATCCAGTCCGCGCAGAAAGGCGACGGAGGCTGTGGCGGCCACTGTGCCCATGACCGCTGTGGGATGCCACCCTTTGTCGTGATACGGGCACTTCTCACGACTGTGCAGTTCGCCCCAAACCTCGTAGCCCAGCACATAGGCTTGGAGTGCACGCATGCCGGAGGCTCCGCCCCGTTCGGCCTCGGCCAAGATGGCCGGTACCAGCACCGTGCTGGGATGCGCGTTGAATTGCACATCGTCGTAGTCCAGAGCATGCGCGGCTGTGCCATTGATGAGCGCCGCCGTTGAGGCATCCCGCTGATCGCTATTGTTCAGCAGCAAACTGCAAGCGGCACCCTGTTGCACTGGCATGGTCTTCTTCAGGATGCCCACTACCGGTTCGTGACCACCTGCAAGCATGACGCCGACCAGGTCAATGAAAGCCGCTCGTGCGAGCGCTATGGACGCAGGAGGAACGGCTCGGTCGGAGAAAGAGTAGACGAAGCTCGCGATCGAATGGGTTAGGTTGTGCATGACATAGAGACCGTTGTCATGCATTCTTGCGCAGAGTTGAGGATGCGCGCAATCCTGCGGATAAATAATTTGCAATGCAAATTATTGACGACGGCCATGCACCTTAAACGGTGCGAAATTGTGTGCGTCTGTCAGGTTGGGCGGCCAGCGAGTGCGACTGTGATCTTGCGTGCGAGTCGACCAATACGTGGACCGATTTCCTCACGAAGCAACTTTGGTTTCAGGTTGGGGCCGCCGCACGACACTACATACTGTGGTCTGCCCTGTTTGTCGAAAGACGCAGCAGCCACTGCGTTGACGTCGGGATGGTAGAAACCTTCGTTAAACACAAAGCCGTTGGTCTCCATATTAGTCGCGGCAGCTTCTACGGCGGTGCGCAAGGCCGTCCATCTGTTGCTAGCTTGATATCTGAGCTTCTGCAGGGTCTCGTCGCGTGTTCGTGAGGGCAAGCCAGCAAGGTATGCCCAGCCGGCTGATGTGGTGGCAATCGGTAGCCGGGAGCCGACAGATAGGTTGATCAGCAGGTGACCATCACCCTCTGCCCGCTTGACAATGAGAATGTCATCCTGATCCACGATACCCAAGGACACCGCAGCCCCCGTTTGCTTGGCTAGCTGCATCATTTCGGGCAAGATCATCTCGCCGATATCGGTGGAGTTCAGTGCGTATTGTCCGAGACCGAGTACAGACATGCCGATGCGAAGCTTGTCGCTGTCGGGCGCCTGCACTAAATAGCCCAACTGTTGAAGCGTATAGCACAACCGCCACACGGTCGGCTGTGGCAGTTTGGTCATGTGAGCAATTTCGGTGGTGCCGAGTTGCGTGTGCAGGGCGTCGAAGCAGCGCAGGACGGACATGCCGCGCGCAAGCGCTGTCACGAACTGTCGGTCGGTCGCGCTCTTAGGTTTGCGCACTGCGGCGGTTTTTTTGGGGGCAGAAGCGGCCATGTATTCCCTGCGAAAAGCGGATTGATTACTCACAAAGTGTAACCAACTTCCCGCTCCTCTCCGTTTCGGAAAACGGCCTCAAGACACCTTTACGATCCCACTCCGATGAAGTTTCTGAATCTCGCCTGTGCTGAAGCCGGCTTCCACCATGAATTCCAGCGTGTCGGTGCCAACTTCGTGCCGGCCCAACCAATTGATTTTGCCTGGGGCATTGCGGAAGCGGGGAACAACCTCCTGTACGACAGTGTCACCGAGCACCGGATCGGGAATGCTGACCACAGAACCACGCTGCTGGACGTGCGGATCCTTGAGAATTCCTTCAATGTCGTTGACTGGCGCCGCCAGGACGTCGAACTCGTTTAATCGTTCCATGATCTCGGCCTGCGTATGCAAAAGCATCCAGGCTGCAATCATGCTATCGCATTCGTCCACGCGCTTCAGGCGTTCCCGATTGGTTGCCCACGCTGGATTGGTGGTGAGATCCTCTCGGCCGATGGCCTGGAACAGACGCATTGCTGGTGAATCGGCCGCGCTGGACACGGCGATCCAACGATCATCTCTTGTTTTGTATGTGTTGCGCGGAGTTGACCAGCGAGCTCGATTGCCCTCGCGATTGGATACCACGCCTCCCTTTGTGAAATTGATCAGCATCGGGCCAGTCATACTCAACAGCGGCTCATAGAGGCTGATGTCGATTTCATCGCCAATGCCACCGTTGCGATCGCGTGCCCAAAGTGCCGCAAGAACGGCGTACGTGCCGGTGAGTGCCGCCACGCCGTCAGCCAGTGGGAATGAAGGCAGAGTAGGTGGTCCGTCTGGTTCGCCGGTCACGTGGGCATAGCCGCTGAAGGCCTCCGCGAGTGTGCCCACGCCCGGACGCTCGCTGTAGGGGCCAGTCTGGCCGTAACCACTCACGTGCAGCATGACGAGCCCCGGGTTTACCTTGCGCAGTGTGTCGTAGTCCAGTCCCCACTCTTTCACGCGACCAGGTCGGAAGTTTTCGATGAAGACATCGGCTGTGGCCAGTAGGCGGCGAACAATGTCCGCACCTTCTGGTTTCTTGACATCGACACCTACCAGCTTCTTGTTGCGTGCGACAACACTCCACCACAGACTGTTGTCGCCTTGGCCCAGGCCGCGAACGACGTCTCCCTTGGGATGCTCGATCTTGATGATCTCCGCGCCCAAATCGGCAAGGTTGGTGGCGATCAGCGGGCCGGCGAACAGCATGCCCAGCTCCACGACGCGCAAACCTTTGAGAGGTCCGCTCCCTTGAGATTCTTTGTGATTTTCCATCGGTGTAATGTTGTTTCGTTGTGTTGTGTACTCGGCCCCGATTTCACGCGGCTTTGGCCGTCGCGATCTTGTCGCGCAGGGCTCGCAGGCTTCCCCCCTTCATTACCGAGCCTGGCAGAGGGCGCCCGACGATCTCCTCGGCCAGCCGTGCGGATTCCAAGAGTGTCTCAAGGTTCACGCCTGTCTCGATTCCCATTTCGTCGCACATGAAAACTAGGTCTTCCGTGCAAACGTTGCCGGCCGCGCCCACGTGACCTGCGAATGGACAGCCGCCTAGGCCTGCGACCGCAGCGTCGAAAGTCCTCACGCCCATCTCCAAGCCTGCGTAGGCATTTGCGATGCCCATGCCACGGGTGTCATGCAGGTGCAGACAGATATCCAACTCGGGGTGCATGTCCTGCACAGCGCCCACCACGCGCTTGATCGAACGGGGTGTTGCCCATGCCATGGTGTCCGCTAGCATCATCGTCTCCAACTTGTAGCCGTGTGCCATAGCAATTTCCTTGGTCTGCGCCACGGTTTTCAACACTGTTTCTGCGGAGATGTCGCCAGCGAAGTTGCAACCGAATGCCGCCATGACTGCGCCACGCAGAACGGGTACGTTATGCGCCTTGAACATCTCCATGGTCTTGTGCTGCAGCGGAATGTTTTCCTCCATTGTCCGGTTCTGATTGCGTATCAGGAACGGTTCAGATGCGCATAGCGATACGGAGCCCTTGACCTCCAGGCGACCGCTATCTATAGCACGCTTGAGGCCCTTATCGTTGAGCCACAGGCCCACGTAGCTGATGCCTGGTTTCTTGTGAAATCCCTCTACGACCTCCTCGGCATCGGCCATTCCTGGCACCGCCTTTGGGTTGACGAACGAGACAATCTGGATGCGATTCAGTCCAGTTTCCGAGAGGCTGTCGATCAACTCGATCTTGCGCGCCGTTGGGATAGTCCCTTTCTCGATTTGGAAGCCCTCGCGCGGGCCCTCCTCGTTGATCTGGACTCTTGTGGGAAGTGATGCCATGGTGCTGTACTCCTAAAGGCTTTTGGTAAGGGCTTGAGTTCAAGCGGTGGTGGTCTGTGTGGGCGGCACGAACGGATAAGGAACTGGCCTGCCATTCCTGAACGGGAGTGCTAGGGTGGCTTCGCCAGGGGTGCTCTCTTTGCCGTCCTTATTAACAATGCCCAAATCGAGGACCACAAGACCATAGTCCTGCAGACGCTCGGTGGACTTGACCCTCCCCCAGACGTGCAAGGTTTCTCCTACGGAGTTCATGGCGCGGAACTGGAAGCTCACCTTCCAAACCCAGCCCTCGCGGCCGGCCCAGTCTTTGACCATCTGAACCACGAATTGCTGCTTGAGTGAGCCGTTGATCAGCAGGTCGGGGAGCTTGTCGTGTTCGACTGCAAAGCGGCGGTCGTAGTGAATGCGATGCCAGTTTTCCATGGTTGCGGACCAGCGGAAGAGATGGATTTCCCCTAGCGGCCCCTTCGTGAGCCATGGCAGTTCCTGACCGACCCAAACGTCATCAAAATACTGTTGTTCTGCCATAGTCTTATCTCCTGATCGTGGTGTTTCTGGAGCGCATCAGAAGCTCTCCGTCGCCGGTCATGAACTCGTATAGCCGCACCACCAAGACCATCGGCCCCTTGCTGGAAGCCTTCTCGGTGATGTCGGCATAACTCAACTTGACGCTGACGCGCTCTCCGTGACGTGCATAGCGGAAGAACTCGAACTCTGACCCGCCATTCAGTGAAGCCAGATTCGCCAAAGGCCTGATGGCGGGAAGGTTTGCAACCGGAACGATGCCGTCGAACAGAGGGTTTTGCGCGTTGTCCTGGATGGGATCGGGAGTGCCCAGCGGGCGGCGCACCATATGGTTTGCGAACAGTGGGGGCGCTACTGGGCCGCCGAAGCGGCGATTGGCGTCATTCGTCTCACCCAAGTAGGCTGGATCCTCATCCATGATGGCTTGGGCATAGCGCCGCACGGCGCCGGACTCGACCGCGTCACATGCGAATTCGGCTTTGGTGGACAGCCCTATGTAGGACCGCACTTCGTCAGTGACGAGCATGTTTACCCTTTAAATGATTTGCAGAGTGAATCGGCAATTCGAAATGATACCGAGGTGTGCTTCGACTGTCAATGCGACGTTGTCCCGTTGACGCACTGGTTTTGTGGGGATATGATCAAAACTCTTTTAATGCGAATACATGATTCGCAGAGCGAGTAATAGAAACCAACAGGAGACTTCATGCAGCAACGCAACGGTGCGGAAACGCTCGTCGAAACACTTCTGGCCGGCAAGGTCGATGTCTGTTTTGCCAATCCCGGTACCTCCGAAATGCAGTTCGTCGCCGCGTTGGACAAGATCCCAGGCATGCGCTGCGTGCTCGGTCTGTTCGAGGGCGTAGTTACCGGTGCAGCCGACGGCTATGCACGCATGGCGGATAAACCAGCTTCCACCTTGCTTCATCTCGCGCCTGGGCTTGGTAATGGGCTGGCAAATCTGCACAACGCCAAGCGCGCTCAAGTACCGCTGGTCAATATCGTGGGCGAGCATCGCCAAGGCCACAAGGTCACCGATTCACCACTGACCGGCGACATCGAGGGCGTAGCGCGCACCATGTCCGCCTGGGTAAAAACGTCCACCTCTGCGGATTGCGTAGCCGCCGACGCGGCCGAGGCCATTCGGGAGGCCAACTCTTTGCCGGGACGAATCGCGACGCTAATCATGCCCGCCGACACGGCATGGATGCCGGCCAGGCCGCACGATGCGCTCGACTTTTCTACGCCTAAGGCAACGCTGCCTGCTGCCGAACAATTTGAGGCAGCCGTGAAGGCACTGAAATCTGGTGAAAGTGTTGTGCTGGTTCTGGGGGGGCGTGCGCTACGTGCCGCTCCACTGGCATTGGCCAGTCAGATCGTGCAGTACACGGGCGCGAAAATGCTTGCCCAGTATTCCAATGGACGCATGGAACGTGGAGAAGGGCGTACCGCCATATCCAGAACCCCCGCGCCGGTGGATGAGGGTGTAGCGACCTTCAAGGATGTCAAGCACGTCATCCTTATCGGTGCCAAGGTGCCAGCTCCGATGTTCGGCTATCCCGGAAAGCCCGACTACCTGATGGCACCAGGCGCCAACCTGGTAGAACTCACCGCGCCCACAGACCACCTCGAGGAGACCCTGCGCGAACTCGCGCAGCGTGTCGGCGCAACAGGCATTGCGCCAATTCTCGAAGTGCGCCGGGAGTTGGCACTGCCGCAGGGTGCGCTGACGGCCGACAATGTGCTGCGCACCATCTCCGCGCTGATGCCTGAGAACGCCATCATTGTGGACGAGTCCATCAGCGCAGGCCGCTCATTTTTCCCGGCTTCCATGGGCGCTCCAGCTCACGATTACTTACAGCTCACTGGTGGCTCGATCGGTAGCGGGTTGCCTATGTCCACGGGTGCGGCAATTGCTTGCCCGGAGCGCGTGGTAATCAATATGGAAGGTGACGGTAGCTCCATGTACACCATCCAAGCGCTTTGGACCCAAGCGCGCGAGAGGCTCAATGTTGTTACGGTGATATTCGCCAACCGCGGCTACCAGATCCTCAGAGGTGAGTTGGTAGGCGTAGGTGCAAAGACCTGGGGCGAACGTGCAGAACGCATGCTTTCGATCGTCGACCCGGACATCAGCTGGGTGAAGCTCGCGGAAGGCATGGGTGTGGAGGCCGACTCGGCGGACAACTGCGAAACGCTGGTGAAGCTGCTCAGGCATGCCGTGGCACGGCCTGGCCCGTTCCTTATTGAGGCCAGGATCGGTCGCTGACCAAGTACATCAACATCAAAGAGCATACATCTCATGGATTTCAGTTTCAGCGAAGAGGAAGAAGCACTGCGCCTAGAGGTTCAGTCATTCATTCAAGAGCATTTCACTGAGGAGGTTTTGGCCGACCTCACCACAGGAAAGCGCGGGCGAGGTTTTGGTCCGCGAGCTGCCCCGATTTTCAGAAAGATTGCCGAGCGTGGCTGGAATGCCATCGCCTGGCCAAAAGCCTATGGCGGTCAGGGAGGCAGCCGAATCACTCAGTTTCTGGTGGAGGAGGAGTTCTACCGCGCCGCACAAGTCGTGATCGGTGGCGGAGGTACCGGAACGCCTGCAGTACTGGCATCGGGTACGGAAGCACAGAAGCAGTACTACGTACCTAGGGCAATTCATCGCGAAATCATCTTCTGCCAAGGCTACAGCGAACCGCACTGTGGGACTGACTTAGCCGGCGTGCGCTGTAGAGCCACACGCAACGGCACTGGTGAGGACTCGCACTATGTTGTTAATGGTCAGAAGATCTATACGACCAATGCGCAGGTTGCGACTCATGTCTTCCTGTTGGTGCGCACTGACCCTGAGTCAAAACGCCATGCCGGACTTTCAATCCTCTTGGTGCCGATGGACACGCCGGGTATCACAGTGCGTCCCCTGCTCACATTGCAGAACAATCCGGGCGGACCTGCTGGTACGACCTACGGAGAGGAGCGCACCAATGAGGTCTTCTTCGATGATGTGAAGGTACCGGTGTCTTGCCTGCTGGGCGAGGAGGGTGATGGTTGGGCAGTCTCGCAGCGAGGTCTAAATCTGGATCGCGTGGGGGCATGGCGCTACCTGATATCGGTCAAGCGCGACGAGGACATCGTCAACTGGCTGAAATCCGATGATGTCCGTGCCGCCCCGTTGCGTTCTGATGCTTCGGTGCGAGACAAGGTGGCCGAGCTGTGGATTGAAGGCCAAGTGTGTCGTCTGATGACTATGCGCAGCATGACTATTGAACAGCGAGGACAGGCTTTTAGTTACGAAGGTGCCGCAGAGAAGGTTTGGGCGCCCGAGCACGGAGTGCGTACGACCGAGGCCATTGGCCAAATCCTCGGGCCGCATGCGCAGCTTCTTAATGGGTCGCCTGACAACTTGCAGGAGGGCCTGTATGCGCACAACCTGCTCTCGGCATTCCAGTCGACTGTCAACCATGGCAGTGTGCAGGTCATGCGTGACCAAATAGCCCGCAAGGGACTTGGGCTGCCCAAGTCCCGCATGTGAAAACCCCAAAACATGTCCTCTTCCAAAATTGAAAGTTGAACGCCGTGGATGTATTACCCGACGAACAGGAAACGTTGATCCAGGAAACCGCGCGCGAGTTCTTCGCAGCGGAATCGACGCCTGCGCTTGTGCGCGCGACAGAGACAAACCCCAGCCGGTACAGTGCCCAGCTGTGGCAGAGAATTGCGGAACTTGGTTGGCTGGGGATCAGCCTGCCTGAAACCTATGGAGGCCAGGGTTTGCCACTGGCCTATGCCGGTCTTTTGTTGGAAGAGGCAGGGAGATACATCGCACCAGTCCCTCTGCACGGAACCTTGGTGGTGGCGCAGGTGCTGGCTCGTCATGGTTCGGATGCTCAGCGCGCCCTGCTACGTAGGGTGATCGATGGTGACCTAATCCTGTCATATGCTGTACAAGATCCGTTGGGGGCTTGGTCGTATGACAGCCCAGGACTCACAGGGCGGCGTGACGGTGGATACGTCGTTCTCAATGGAAGTTGCTCTTTCGTCGACGGTTTTCGCGCCTCCGGCATGTGCCTAGTCCTTTACCGGATGGAGGAGGGTGGCGTAGCTGCAGCGCTCGTGGATACGGGGGCACCAGGCGTCTCGGCCGTGGACTACGTTACTACTGCAAAGGACTCACAGGCTCGCGTGAACTTCAGCGACTTGCGCGTTCCTCTATGCGACGTCGTGGACGAATCGGTGCGGGCTGAGGCACTGGCGCGGGACCTCTTCGACATCGCGACTGCGCTCATGTGTTCGCAGTTGGTCGGTGCCACCCGACGCGACATGGAGTTCGCTGTCGCGTATGCCGCGCAGCGCGAGGCGTTCGGCCAGCCAATCGGTGCGTTTCAATCGATTCAGCATTTGTGCGCTGACATGTTGATCGCCGTCGACGGCGCGCAGCTTCTTACACGAGAGGCTCTGTGGCGACTGGATCAGGGTATCCCCGCCTCAGTTGAAGTTTCTCAGGCTAAGGCGTTTGCAAGTGACAAGTGTGTGTTCGTGGCGCGTTCCGCGCAGCAGATCCATGGTGGCATTGGCTTCATGATGGAATGCGACCTGCAGCTCTGGTACCGCCGTATCGTTGCATGGAGTTTGCGTTGTGGCACCGTGCGCGAGCACCGGCAGCGGGTCGCTGCGGCATTGCTGGATCAGCCGGGCAAGGTTCGCCTTGGGATGCCACTCGAAATCGGATGACGAGACCTTGATTTACCCCATCCCGATACCTATACGGTCAGATCATCGTTGTCGGTGGCCGAAGGACTCAGGAGCTCGATTGACGAGGAGATATGCCATGGAGACAACGCGAAGCCTGCCCCCTTCCGTAGAGCGTGAACACATCCATTCTCGCCACGTAGAGAGTCATGGATTTCTGCGTGCAGATGGGCTCTGGGACATCGAAGCGCGCATCAAGGACACCAAGACTTATTTCACGCGAAACGCCGATGGAAGAGAGAGGCAGCCCGGCGAGGCCCTTCATTACATGGAGGTGCGGCTGACGCTGGACGACACACTGAAGGTATTCAATGCGATTGCCATCATTACCGGTAGTCCTTTCGACGAATGCTCCGATGCTGCCAATCCGGTGCGTGGCCTCATTGGCGCTACTGTGGGCCCTGGCTGGCGCAAGGCTATTGATGAGGCGATGGGTGGCGTGCGAGGTTGCACGCATGTGCGCGAGTTGATACTTGCAATGGCTACCGTGGCCTACCAGACCATTCCAAACTTCCGCGCACACGGGGTCGATTTGTTTTCGTTGTCAAAAGTGACGGTAGGAGATCGAGCACTGGCGTAGGGGTGGTCTGATAAGCCCTTGATTTCATTGGTTTTCCTGTTCACTTTTTCAGGCGT
>NZ_SCML01000094.1 GCF_005503365.1 Hydrogenophaga sp. 2FB | reverse complement strand
CGCCCCCTCCAAACGCGCAGCCCTTCTAGCCCCCGACGCCTACTCCCTTCGAGCAGCCGAAGAAACGCTGGACCTGCTCTCGCCCCCGGACGCCCCGGCACCTGTCGCGGCACCACCTGCGCCGATCGCACGCGCAGAGCCTGCGGCCCCTCGGCCGAACGGACGCGGTCGAAAACCGGCAGCGCCGCCTGCCTTGAAAACCCAGGTCGAAGTGCCTCTGACTCCCACAGCACCTTCTGCCCCGCAGGCGCGGCAAACACGGGCGCCCGATACACCGCCCGCGGCCAACGAGCCGACGAGAGCCTCACCCGTCGCCAGCGCTCGCCGGCGTGGCACGGGCAAATCGGCCCACAACGGCCCGGCGCGCCTGTTCGTGCTGGACACCAATGTGCTCCTGCACGATCCCACGAGCCTGTTCCGTTTTGAGGAACACGACATCTTCCTGCCGATGATCGTGCTGGAAGAGCTGGATGGTCACAAGAAGGGCATGACCGAGGTCGCGCGCAATGGTCGACAGACCAGCCGCACCCTGGACGCCCTCGTGGCGCAGCAGGGCGGCGACATGACCAAGGGCCTCAAGCTCGCGGCCACGGGCCACCAGTCGGCGCGCGGCTTGCTGTTCTTCCAGACCGAGCCACTGGACAGCAACCTGCCCGCCAGCCTGCCACAGGGCAAGGCCGACAACCAGATTCTGGGCGTGGTGCATGCGCTGCGCGATCGCCACCCGGAGCGCGAAGTCATTCTGGTGTCGAAAGACATCAACATGCGCGTCAAGGCCCGCGCCCTGGGCTTTGCCGCCGAGGACTACCAGAACGACAAGACGCTGGACGACGGCGAGCTGTTGTATGCCGGTGCGCTGGCGCTGCCTCAGGACTTCTGGACGCGCCAGAGCAAGACCATTGAAAGCTGGCAGAGCGGCAGCCACACCTTCTACCGCGTCAGCGGCCCGGCGGTGGGGCAGTTCTACATCAACCAGTTCGTCTACTTCGAGGCACCAGGCGAGCCCTCGCTCTATGCCCGCGTGACCGAGATCCGCGACAAGACCGCGGTGCTCAAGACCTTGAAGGACTTCACCCACCTGAAGAATGCGGTGTGGGGTGTGACCAGCCGCAACCGCGAGCAGAACTTCGCGCTCAACCTGCTGATGGACCCCGAGATCGACTTCGTCACGCTGGCGGGCACGGCCGGCACCGGCAAGACCTTGATGGCCCTGGCCAGTGGCCTGACCCAGGTGCTCGACGACCGCCGCTACACCGAGATCATCATGACCCGCGCGACCGTGAGCGTGGGCGAGGACATCGGTTTCCTGCCGGGCACCGAAGAAGAAAAGATGGGCCCCTGGATGGGCGCGCTCGACGACAACCTGGAGTTCCTCGCCAAGGGCGATGGCGGCAACGCGGGCGAATGGGGCCGCGCGGCCACCAACGAGCTCATTCGCAGCCGCATCAAGGTCAAGAGCATGAACTTCATGCGCGGCCGCACTTTCATGAACAAGTACGTGATCATCGACGAGGCGCAGAACCTGACGCCCAAGCAGATGAAAACCTTGATCACGCGCGCCGGCCCGGGCACCAAGATCATCTGCATGGGCAACCTGGCGCAGATCGACACGCCCTACCTTACCGAAGGCTCGTCGGGCCTGACGTTCGCGGTCGACCGTTTCAAGGGTTGGCCGCACGGTGGGCATATCACGCTGGCACGTGGCGAGCGCTCGCGCCTGGCCGACTTTGCCAGTGAAGTGCTCTGAATCCCGAGCGTTCTCTCTCCAACAAAAAACCCGGCGCCTGCCGGGTTTTTTGTTGGACGCGCCGCATCAGTAGTCGCTGCCGCCGCCCATGCCGCCACCCGCCAGGCTTTCGAAACGGGTGAGCATGTTCAGGAACGCCAGCTTCACCGTGCCGGTGGGTCCGTTACGCTGCTTGCCGATGATGATCTCGGCCACGCCCGGCTCCTTGCACGCGTCCCGGGTGTAGTACTCGTCGCGGTAGATGAACATGATGATGTCCGCATCCTGCTCGATGGCGCCGGACTCTCGCAAGTCCGACATCATGGGGCGCTTGTCGGTGCGCTGCTCGACCGATCTGTTGAGCTGGGACAGCGCGATCACCGGACATTGCAGCTCCTTGGCCAGCATCTTCAAACCCCGTGAGATCTCGCCGAGTTCTGTGGCGCGGTTGTCACCGCTGCTTCCGCCGGAGCCGCTCATCAGCTGCAGGTAGTCGACCACGATGAGGCCCAGCTTGCCGCACTGCCGCGCCAGTCGGCGGGCGTTGGCGCGCAATTCGCTGGGCGTGAGGCCCGGCGTCTCGTCGATGTGCAGTGACACCGTGCGCAGTTTCTCGATGGCCTCCGTCAGGCGAGGCCATTCGTCGTCGGTGAGCTTGCCGGTGCGCAGATGTCCCTGGTTGATCCGACCGATGGAGCCGACGACACGAACCGCCAGCTGCGCCGCGCCCATTTCCATAGAGAACACCGCGACGGGCAGTCCCTCGTTCAACGCCACATGCTCGGCGATGTTGATCGCAAAGGCCGTCTTGCCCATGGAGGGACGCGCCGCCAGCACCACAAGGTCGCCGGCCTGCAAGCCAGACGTCATGCGGTCCAGATCGATAAAACCGGTAGGGACGCCCGTCACATCCGCGGGGTTGTCGGCCATCTCCTGCACACGGTCCAGAAGGTCGACCACGAGCTTGTCCATGCTCTGGAAGCCGTCCTTCATCCGCGAGCCCTCCTCGCCGATCTTGAAGACCTTTTGTTCGGCTTCATCGAGGATCTTGGCCACCGGCCGCCCCTGCGGATTGAAAGCGGCGGTCGCGATCTCGTCGCTGGCGGCCACCAGTTTGCGCAGGATCGCGCGCTCGCGAACGATCTCGGCGTAGCGGCGGATGTTCGCGGCGCTGGGCACGTACTGCGCGAGCGAGTTGAGGTACGCCAAGCCACCGGCTTCTTCGGCCTTGCCCAGGTTCTGCAAGTGCTCGAACACCGTCACCACGTCGGCGGGTTTGCTCCCATTGACCAGGGTCGCGATCGCGGAATAGGCCAGCCGGTGCTCGTGCCGATAGAAATCGGAGTCGTTGATCAGGTCGGCCATGCGGTCCCAGGCGCCGTTGTCGAGCAGCAGCCCGCCCAACACGCTGGATTCGGCTTCGATCGAATGCGGAGGAACACGCAACTGGGCGACCTGACGGTCGCCCAAGGATTCTTCAAAACCCGCGTCAAAGTCGGGGAAGGGACTCGAAAAGGCAGTGGACATGGAGGGTTCGCAGCTAAAGAGCGATGGTACGCCCCGGGGCATCGATCGGGGGTGGACAACCCTGTGGAAATCCGGTGTGAATCGGGTGCAGAACGCGGGATAACAATCGCGGGTCACGCCGCCAGAAAAAAAGCCGCTGCCCGAAGGCAGCGGCTTTTCTGCAGAACGCTGCGGGGACTCAGGCGGTTTCGCCGAGCACCGACACGTTCACGTCCACCGTCACATCGGTGTGCAGGTTGACGCTCACGGTGTAGTCGCCCACGTTCTTCAGCGGGCCGTTGGGCATGCGCACTTGCGACTTGGCCACGGCGAAGCCTTGCTTGTTCAGCTCTTCGGACACGTCGTGGTTGGTCACGGAACCAAACAGGCGGCCATCGACGCCAGCCTTTTGCGACAGCTTGACCGTCACAGCGGACAGCTTTTCGCCCAGGGCTTGCGCTTCGGCGTGTTTGGCGGCAGCCACCTTTTCGAGTTCCGCACGGCGGGTTTCGAATTCGGCAATGGCGTTCTGGGTAGCGCGGCGGGCACGGCCGGTGGGGATCAGGAAGTTACGGGCGTAGCCGTCCTTGACCTTGACCACATCGCCCAGGGCGCCGAGGTTGACAACTTTGTCGAGCAGGATGATTTGCATGTCAGGCTCTCTTTCAGACGCGGTGTTGGTCGCTGTAGGGCAGCATGCCCAGGAAGCGAGCGCGCTTGATGGCGGTGTTGACCTGGCGCTGGTAGAAGGCACGGGTGCCGGTCAGACGCGCGGGGATGATCTTGCCGTTTTCGGCGATGAAGTCACGCAGGACGTCCACGTCCTTGTAGTCGACTTCTTCGACATTGGCCACGGTGAAGCGGCAGAAGCGCTTGCGCTTGAAGAGCAGCGACTGGGTGTTGCGCTTGGGGCGCTTGTCTTTGTTGAAACGTTTGGGTGCAGCCATGATGGGCCTTCCTATGTTTTGCTGAAATCTTGGATGTGGAACACCACGCCTTTGCCGTTGCGCTGGTTCGTCATGAAACCGTGAAACTCACAAACCGCGTCGAGCCCCTGTCGGGACAGAACTTCAGCCTGGGCACCGAAGGCCACGGCCCTCAGTTGCAATTTCACTTGCCGGGGTGTATCCATCTCGACGACCTGGGACTCGTGTTCAAGCACGAGGTTGACGGCCGGGATGCCTGCCGGTGTGTAACGCAGGCTCTGAACCTGCACGACCACGGCGGACAACTGAAGAAGATTCACCCGATGACGACGTCACGCCGCGGGCTTACGCGGCGGCCTGTTCCTGCGATTGATGGGACGGGGCGGGCTGTTGAAGCTTGCGGGCTTCTTCGCGCTCGACCGACTTCATCATGGCCGAAGGACCGGTGTCGGCCTTCTTGCGCAGCACGGTGAGGTGGCGCAGGACCGCGTCGTTGAACTTGAAGGCGTGCTCCAGTTCGGACATCACGGCTTGATCGGCCTCGATGTTGACGCACAGGTAGTGGGCCTTGGACAGCTTGTTGATCTGGTAAGCCATCTGGCGACGACCCCAGTCTTCAACCCGATGGATCTTGCCGCCGCCGGCGGTGATCATGCCCTTGTAACGCTCCAGCATGGCCGGAACCTGTTCGCTTTGATCCGGGTGGATCAGCAAAACGATTTCATAGTGACGCATAGACACTCCTTCAGGATGAGCCGTGCAATGAAGCACAGCGGGTTCAGCCACCCGCCGCGTCTGGAAGCGGTGTGGCAAGGCGAAAAGCCTGCGATTATAGCCCGATGCGGCTGGGACCGCTCAGCGGTCGTTCAGGGCGTCGTCCAGGGGCACGTACTTGGCCGCGCCCACGGCGTCCTTGATCCGCGGGGCCACGGCCAGCAGTTGCTCGTAGTTGCCGGCCGCTTCCACTGCGAGGTTCAACCGGAAACCGCGCAGGCCCAGCTCGGCGGTGAGGCGGGTGGCGATCGGGTAGGCATCCTGGTAGCGCTGCATGGGGCTGCGCGCCTTGTGCTCCTTGACCGCCTCTTCCTTGGCGGACGCCGCAGCGACTTCTTCCACGGACGGCTGGGGCGCCTCGTCGGCAATCAAACCCAGCTCGAACAAGCGCTCGATGTCTTCCTCGGCCACACCCATCGCGGCCGACGCGGTCAGCACGTCCTTCATGGAGCGCTTGCCGTCGATGAGGATGAAGACCGACCGTTGCCGCGGCGTCAAAGGTACCGAACGGTCTTTCAAGACCCGTTGTCCTGCTTCGGTTTTCACAATGCTCATGGTGGTCTTCAATGCGGAAGTTCGACAAAACGAGCTTTACATGCCGGGATCGGTATTTGAATTGGGGTTTATCCATACGGTTGCCACCAAAAAAATGGCCCGCACAGGGCGGGCCATTTGAAGAACGTGGCTCCCCGCAACAGCAAGGGAGCACGACTTTCGTCGTCAGTCTTTGGCGTAGATGTCCACGTCCTTGGTCTCACGGATGAAGATCATGCCGATGATGAACGTGCCCGCAGCGACGATCACCGGGTACCAGAGGCCGTAGAAGATGTCCCCGGTCGCGGCCACCATGGCGAAGGCCGTGGTGGGCAGCAAGCCGCCGAACCAGCCGTTGCCGATGTGGTACGGCAGGCTCATCGAGGTGTAGCGGATGCGGGTGGGGAACATCTCGACCAGCATGGCCGCAATAGGACCGTAGACCATGGTCACCAGGATGACGAGGAACACCAGGATCACCAGCACCATGCCCTTGTTCATCTTCGCCGGGTCGGCGGCAATGGTCAGGCTTTCGGCCTTGGCAACGTCGGTCAGCTCCTTGCGGAAGTCGCCGATGGCCTTGGCGCTTTCGGCGTTAAAGCCGTCGCGCTTCTCGTTGAGCACACCCACTGGCGAGTTCAACACCTTGGCACCCAGCGTGACCGTTGCGGGGGCACCGGCTGGGCCCTGAACGCTGGTGTAGGGGATGTAGGCCTGCGTGAGCGCGCGCTTGGCGATGTCGCACGAGGTGCGGAAATCGATGTCGCGTGCGATCGGGCTGCCCTGGAACGAGCATTCCTTCAGGTCGGCCGTCACCGTCACCTTGTTGGCCTGCTGTGCGGCCACCAGCGCCGGGTTGGCGTAGTTCAGCAGCATCGGGAAGACCGTGAAGTAGGTCAGCGCGGCGATCAGGCAGCCCGCCATGATGATGGGCTTGCGGCCGATCTTGTCGGACAACACACCGAAGACGACAAAGAAGGGCGTGCCGATGAGCAGCGATGCGGCGATCAGCAGGTTGGCCGTCGTGGCGTCGACCTTGGCGATCGTGGTCAGGAAGAACAGCGCGTAGAACTGGCCGGTGTACCAGACCACCGCCTGGCCAGCGGTCAGGCCCAACAGCGCCAGGATCACGACCTTGAGGTTCTTCCATTGGCCGAAGGATTCGGTCAGCGGCGACTTGGAGGTCTTGCCTTCGGCCTTCATCTTCTGGAACGCGGGCGACTCGGAGAGGCTCAGTCGAATCCAGACCGAGATGGCCAGCAGCAGGATGGACACCAGGAACGGAATGCGCCAGCCCCATTCGCCAAACTCCTTGTCACCCATGGCCGTGCGCACGCCCAGGATCACCAGCAGCGACAGGAACAGACCCAGCGTGGCCGTGGTCTGGATCCACGAGGTGTAGGCGCCCCGCTTGCCGTGTGGCGCGTGCTCGGCCACGTACGTTGCGGCACCACCGTACTCACCACCGAGCGCCAGGCCTTGCAGCATGCGCAGGATGATGAGGATGATGGGAGCGGCCATGCCGATGGAGGCGTAGCTGGGCAGCAGACCCACGATGAACGTGGACGCGCCCATGATCAGGATGGTCACCAGGAAGGTGTACTTGCGCCCGATCATGTCGCCCAGGCGGCCGAAGAAGATCGCGCCGAAAGGCCGCACCAGGAAGCCCGCCGCGAAGGCCAGCAAGGCAAAGATGTAGGCGGAGGTGGCGTCCAGTCCGGAGAAGAACTGGCGGGCGATGATGGCTGCGAGCGAGCCGTAGAGGTAGAAGTCGTACCACTCGAAAACCGTTCCGAGAGAAGAGGCGAAGATGACCTTCCTCTCCTCCTTGGTCATCGGTGCAGAAGCACTGGCCGTTGAGGTTGCCATGATGTTGAAGTCTCCTAAGTTGGTGGCGGGCACAAAATGCCATCGCAGTGTTTTAGGAGCGTCTGACTGGAACCTGACATACGCGGCTCTGCGCGCGCAGACCCCCGCAGAATCGGTGTAAACCCCTAAGCCTCGGCGGCCTTGCGGCGCTGCAACAGGCTCAGGACGGCGATCACGATCAAGCCCACGGGCACGCCGAACACGCCGGCCGACAAGGGCTGGATGCCGAACCACAGATCCTGCCCACCACTCACGCCGAAGAAGGCGCGCACGCTGGGCGCGTTGATCATCATGTAGGCCACGGTGGTGCCCAGGCCCAGCAACATGCCCGCCACCGCGGCCGAGGCGCTCGTGCGGGACCAGAAGATGCCCATGATCATGGCGGGCACGAAGGCCGAGGCCGCGAGCGAAAACGACGAGGTCACCAGCGGCAGGATTTCCGCGGGCTTGAGCGCGGCAACGAACGCCGCCAGCGTGGCCACGCTGAGCAGCGCAAACTTGGAAAGAATCACGCGCTGCTCCGGCGTGACGTTGCGCTTGACCTCATGGCAATAGGTGTCGCGCACCAGCGAATTGCTGATCGTCAGCAGCAGGCCATCGGCGGTGGACAACGCGGCGGCCAGGCCGCCCGCGGCCACGAGCCCCGACACCACGTACGGCATGCCGCCCAGCTCGGGCGTGGCCAGCATGATCACGTCGGCGCCCAATCGCAACTCACCGAATTGCAGGATGCCGTCGCCATTGACATCGCTCACCGAGATCAGCGAGCCATCGAGCCGCGACCACTGCGCGATCCACGCGGGCAAGGCGTCGAAGTTGCTACCCACCACGTTCTGCATCACCTCGAACTTCACCAGCACCGCGAGCGCCGGCGCGCTCAGGTAGAGCAGCGTGATGAAGAACAGCGACCACGCGACAGATTCGCGCGCGGCGGCCACGGACGGCGTGGTGTAGTAGCGCGTGAGCAGGTGCGGCAGACCCGCGGTGCCCACCATCAGGCAGAACATGAGCGCCAGGAAGTTGGCGCGCGACGATTGAAACGCCGCGCGCTCGGCCGGTGTGCCATCGGGGTCGCCGGCAAAGGCCTGGCTGTGCGGCATGAGTCCACCGAGCGGGCGGGACCTTTCTTCGCTTTCCTGCATGGCACGCGTCCAGCGCTCGCGCGCCGTCGGCACGTCGGGCGGCAACGCGGCCAGCTCGCGCGTGGCGGCGATCACCAGTTCCATGTCGGCGTTCTGCGACTTGAGCGTGCGCACGCGCTCCTGCTTGGCCGCGCGTTCGCGCTTGAGCGTGCCCTCCACGTCCTGCAACCACACGGCGTACTCGCGCGCGCGCCGGCCGAACGCTTCCTGCACCTGCTTCTCGGCGGGTGACGCGAGCAACTCCTGTTCCAGTTTGGCGATCTTCGTCAACTGCTCGCCGTACACCAGCGGTGCAAGCGGGTTGCCCACCTGCTTGTAGGCCAGCCAGGACACCGGGATGAGGAAGGCCAGCAGCAGGATGATGTACTGCGCCACCTGCGTCCAGGTGATGGCGCGCATGCCGCCCAGGAACGAACACAGCACCACACCACCCAGGCCGAGCATGATGCCGATCTCGAACTGCACACCCGTGAGCCGCGAGGCCACCAGGCCGATGCCGTAGATCTGCGCGACCACGTAGGTGAAGGAACACAGCACCGCCGAGAACGCGGCGATGCGGCGCGGCCAGCGGCCGCCGAAGCGCACCTCGAAATAGTCGGGCACCGTGTAGAGGTTGAGCTTGCGCAGGTGCGGCGCGATGAGCAACGCCACCAGACAGAACCCACCCGTCCAGCCCAGCACATAGGCCAGGCCGCCGGCCTGCCACTCGGTGCCGCCGAAGCCCTGCAGGTACAGCCCGCCGGCCAGGCTGATGAAGGACGCCGCGCTCATCCAGTCGGCCGCCGCCGCCATGCCGTTGTAGACCGGTGGTATGCGCCGCCCGGCCACGTAGTACTCCTCCGGCACGGCGGTGCGGCCGTAGATGCCGATGCCGCCGTACATCATCACCGTGGCAAAGAGGAAGATCGGCCCGAGCCAGCGCCGGGACAGCCCGCTCTGCTCGGCCCAGGCCATCAGCAGCAGGAAGGCGATCAGCGCGACGACGTAGAACGCCAGGATGCGGTGCAGCCGGCGCTTGTAAGCCGCGTAGGCGGGTGCATCAGCCATCGTCCCGAGCGCCCTCTTCTTCTTCGGCCTCCAGCCGGCTCATGACGGTGGCGTAGACCACCACGATGGCGATGAACACCAGGACCGCGCCCTGGGCCGCCATCCAGAAGTGCAAGGGCCAGCCGTTGACGATGAAGCTCAGGTCGCGCGCGAAGAAGCAGACACCGAAGGACGCCAGAAACATGACCGACAACAACACCGCCTTGAGCACCAGGGCGCGGCGGTCGTGTTCGTCGGTCGGGGGTCGCTCGGACATCGCCGGATCATCGCATTGCAATGGCCGGCGATGCCTAGGTGTTTGCTCGGAACGTCCGCGCCGTGGCGGTCAGCCCTTGGCCAGCTGCTTCCAGGTGTCGACCACGCTGTCGGGGTTGAGCGAGATCGAGCTGATGCCCTCGTCGCGCAGCCACTCGGCGAAATCGGGGTGGTCGCTGGGGCCCTGGCCGCAGATGCCGACGTACTTGCCTTCGGCCTTGCAGGCGCTGATGGCCATCGTCAGCAAGGCCTTGACGGCCGGGTCGCGCTCGTCGAAGTCTTTCGCCAGCAGCTCCAGGCCCGAGTCGCGGTCCAGGCCCAGCGTGAGCTGCGTCAGGTCGTTCGAGCCGATCGAGAAGCCGTCGAAGAACTTGAGGAAGTCCTTGGCCAGCACGGCGTTGCTCGGGATCTCGCACATCATGATGACCTTGAGGTCGTTCACGCCGCGCTTGAGGCCCTTCTCGGCCAGCAGCCCGGTCACACGTTCGGCCTGGGCCAGCGTGCGCACGAAGGGCACCATCACCTGCACGTTGGTCAGGCCCATGTCTTCGCGCACGCGCTTGAGCGCTTCGCACTCCATGGCAAAGGCCTCGCGGAATTCTTCGCTGACGTAACGCGCCGCGCCACGGAAGCCCAGCATCGGGTTCTCTTCCTCGGGCTCGTAGCGCGAACCGCCGACCAGCTTGCGGTACTCGTTGCTCTTGAAGTCCGACAGGCGCACGATCACCGGGCGGGGCCAGAAGGCCGCGGCAATGGTGGCCACGCCTTCGGCGACCTTGTCGACATAGAACGCGCGCGGCGAGGCGTGGCCGCGTGCCACGGACTCGACGGCCTTCTTCAGGTCGGCGTCGATGTTCGGGTAGTCGAGGATCGCCTTCGGGTGCACGCCGATGTTGTTGTTGATGATGAACTCCAGCCGCGCCAGGCCCACGCCGCCGTTGGGGATCTGGGCGAAGTCGAAGGCCAGTTGCGGGTTGCCCACGTTCATCATGATCTTCACGTCCAGCGGTGGCATTTCGCCGCGCTGCACTTCGGTGATCTCGGTCTCCAACAGACCGTCGTAGATGTTGCCGGTGTCGCCCTCGGCACAGCTCACGGTGACGAGCGTCCCGTCCTTGAGCAGTTCGGTGGCGTCGCCGCAGCCGACCACGGCCGGAATGCCGAGTTCGCGCGCGATGATGGCCGCGTGGCAGGTGCGCCCGCCGCGGTTGGTCACGATGGCGCTGGCGCGCTTCATCACCGGCTCCCAGTTCGGGTCGGTCATGTCGGTGACGAGCACGTCACCGGGCTGCACCTTGTCCATCTCGCTGATGTTGTGCACCAGGCGCACCGGGCCGGTGCCCACCTTCTGGCCGATCGCGCGGCCGCTGGCCAGCACGGCGCCCTTGCCCTTGAGCTTGTAGCGCACCTCGGTCTTGCCCGCGCTCTGGCTCTTCACGGTTTCGGGGCGGGCCTGCAGGATGTAGATCTGGCCGTCGCTGCCGTCGCGGCCCCATTCGATGTCCATCGGGCGGCCGTAGTGCTGCTCGATCACCAGCGCGTATTTCGCCAGTTGCTCGACGTCGGCGTCGCTCAGGCTGTAGCGGTTGCGCTGTTCCACCGGCACGTCCACGGTCTTGACCAGCTTGCCGCTGGCGGCCTTTTCTTCGGGCGTGCTGAACACCATCTGGATCAGCTTGCTGCCCAGGTTGCGGCGGATCAGCGCGCGCTTGCCGGCTTTCAGCATGGGCTTGTGGACGTAGAACTCGTCGGGGTTCACGGCGCCCTGCACCACCGTTTCGCCCAGGCCGTAGCTGGAGGTGATGAAGACCACGTCTTCAAAGCCGCTTTCGGTGTCGATGGTGAACATGACGCCGGCCGCGCCGGTGTCGGAGCGCACCATGCGCTGCACGCCGGCCGAGAGCGCCACGTCGGCATGGGCGAAGCCCTTGTGCACGCGGTAGCTGATGGCGCGGTCGTTGTAAAGGGAGGCGAACACCTCCTTCATCTTGTGCAGCACTTCTTCGATGCCGATCACGTTGAGGAAGGTTTCCTGCTGGCCGGCGAAGGACGCGTCGGGCAAGTCTTCGGCGGTGGCCGAGGAACGCACGGCGAACGAGGCCTGGGTGTTGCCCGCGCTCAGGGTGACGAACGCATCACGGATGGCTTTTTCCAGATCGGCCGGAAACGGCTGGTTCTCGACCATGGCACGGATTTCGGCGCCGGCTTCGGCCAGCGCGCGCACGTCTTCGGTGTCGAGCTTGTCCAGGCGCGCGTTGATGCGCTCGGTCAGGCCGTCGTGCTTGAGGAACTCACGGAAGGCGTGGGCGGTGGTGGCAAAGCCGGTCGGCACCTTCACGCCGGTGGGCAACTGCGAAATCATTTCGCCGAGGCTGGCGTTTTTACCGCCAACGGACTCGACGTCGCTCATTCGCAACTTTTCGAAAGGGACGACGAGATCGGTCGCTCCAAACAACTGGGACATGGGAAAGCTCCTAAGGTTAAAAAACCGGGGGCTCCCTGGGTCAGCGGGCGACCTGTAGTTCTGTTATGGGTCTGACGCCGGGCAGGGAAACAGATACGAGGGGGCCGGCGGCCGATAATGGGCGCCAGCAAAACACCCAGCATTGTAAGGACGCGGCACCATGGCCCATCGGACGGTCTTCTTCATCTCGGACGGCACCGGCATCACCGCCGAAACTTTCGGTAACGCCATCCTGAACCAGTTCGAGACCCAGATGCGCCGGGTTCGGCTGCCGTTTCTGGACAATGTGGACAAGGCTTACCAGGCGGTGCGCCAGATCAACCACGCCGCCGATCTGGAGGGCACCCGCCCGCTGGTCTTCACCACCGTGGTCGACCTGGAAGTGCTCAACGTCTTTCGCACGCAGTGCAAGGGCGTGCTGCTCGACATGTTCGGCACCTTCATCGCACCGCTGGAGCACGAACTGGGCATCAAGTCCAACCACCGTGTGGGCCGTTTCTCCGATGCATCCAAGAGCCAGGCCTACCACGACCGCATCGAGGCGATCAACTTCTCGCTGGAACACGACGACGGCCAGAGCCACAAGGACCTGGAAGGCTCCGACGTGATCCTGGTCGGCGTGAGCCGCAGCGGCAAGACGCCGACCTCGCTCTACCTGGCCATGCAGTACGGTCTGAAGGCATCGAACTACCCGCTGATTCCCGAGGACTTCGAGCGCCGGCAATTGCCACCCGCGCTGGTGCCGCACCGCAAGAAAATCTTCGGCTTGACGATCGCGCCCGAGCGCCTGAGCGAGATCCGCAACGAACGCCGCCCCAACTCGCGCTACGCCCAACTCGCGAACTGCCGCATGGAGGTGAGCGAGGCCGAAGCGATGATGCGGCGCGAAGGCATTCGCTGGCTCTCGACCACCACCAAGTCGATCGAAGAGATCGCCACCACGATCCTCCAGGAAATCCGGCCCGAGCGGCTGGAGTACTGAGCCCGCGCCCGCGTCAGAGAGACGTCAGCTAGCGCTCGAAGAATGCGCGGGCTCAGTACTCCAGCCGCTCGGGCCGGATTTCCTGGA
>NZ_SCML01000093.1 GCF_005503365.1 Hydrogenophaga sp. 2FB | reverse complement strand
GTGCTGGGGTGGGCGTTGGAACTTGTGCCCAGGTGGGTGCGGTGAGCAGGGCGGCGAGCAAGGGCAGGGCGTGGCGTCGAACATTCATCTGTCCGATCTTAGTCACGCCTGCCGCATGAAGGCTTTAGTTCAATGTCGCATCGAGTAACAGCATGAACACAAAGGCACGGCTATCCTGCGGGTTTCGGCGAAGGAGATACCAACCATGCTCGCATCCGTTCGGTTCATCAAGCGCGTGTTCACCGTGGGTTGCCTGGCGATGGCCGGGTTGCTGGCCGGCTGCCAGGACCGCCCGGCGGACGCCCCGTCCAGCACGACGACCAACACCCCGGTCACCAACGCCACAGCCGCGCCCGACCGTTGGTTGGGCACATGGAGCGGACCGGAGGGCACGTTCCTTCGGCTCGCGGGCGGCGGCGGCACGTACGACATCACGGTCCAGAACCTGGACGGCCCGCGCACGTTCAAAGGGACGGCCGTGGGCGATCGCATCGAGTTCGAACGCGATGGCACGAAGGAATCCGTTCGTGCCACGGGTGGTGTTGAAACCGGCATGAAGTGGCTGAGTGAAAAGAAGGACTGCCTGACCGTGCGCAGCGGTGAGGGGTACTGCCGGGATTGAATGGCCTCGCACATTGCCGCTCTTGCTGAATCGCACTTCACGCAACTGCACGCGGTGCTCGACGCCGTGACGCTTCGGATGCCCCATGTTGTCCTTAAAGGGGCTGTATTTTTTGGCTACTCAGTTTCAAGATCGCCGCCATGCGCTACTCATCCAAGGTCAAGCCGATCAGCTACCTCAAGGCCCATGCGGCCGAAGTGCTCGCGACCCTCCGCGAGCGGCGCGAGCCGTTGGTGGCCCGGTTGCGTGCGGTCAGAAGGCCTGGCTGATAATCCGCCCCACCGCACAGCCAGCCGCAAACCCACGATGCCCTCACGCCGCGCCGCCGCTTCCAGCCACACCGATGCAGACAGCAGCGCGGCCCGCACGGCCATCCTCGCCGCGGCGCGCACGGAGTTTTCCGCCAAGGGCCTGACCGGGGCGCGCGTCAACGAGATCGCGGCCCGCGCCGGCGTCAACAAGCAGCTGATCTACTACTACTTCGGCAGCAAGGAAGACTTGTACCGCATTGCGCTCGAGGTGGTCTACACCGAGATCCGCACACAGGAGCGCAGCCTCAAGCTGGGCGACATGCAACCCGAGGAGGCGATGGCCACGTTGATCGGGTTTTCGTTCGACTACCTCGCACAGCACCCCGATTTCATCGGTCTGCTCAACCACGAGAATGCGCAAGGCGCGCAACATGTGCGCGACTCCAGCGCCATCCGCGACACCAACTCGCCCCTGATCGATCTGATTGCCAAGACGCTGGCGCGTGGCATCCGTGCCCGTGTGTTTCGCCGCGGCATCGACCCGGTGGAGCTGTACATCTCGGTCGCGGGCATGTCGTACTTCTTCTTCTCCAACCGCCTGACCCTGGCTTCCATCTTCGACCGCGACCTCACGTCGGCCGATGCGGTGGGCGCCTACCGCAAGCACGTCGTCGCCTTCGCGATGGCCGGGCTGCGCGCCTGAACGCACCCCGATCAAAAGGGCCACCCGCGCCCATGCAGGCAAACCCCTATCCGCAATTTCAACCAAACGGTTGACGTCGCGCAAACCAGCCCATATGCTCATTCCATCGCGTTTGAGAAAAGGGTCATGCCATGCACGGCAACGTCACACTGCTCGATCCCGCCCACTTGCCCGCTCGCTTCGAGTCGGTGGAGGCGCTGGAGGAATTTCTGTCGCGGCCGAGCCAGGCCTTGATCGACGACCTGGCGCAGGTGGACGGCGACATCATGGTCCTCGGTGTGGCCGGCAAGATGGGTCCGACCCTCGCGCGCCTGGCGAAGAACGCCGCGCCACAAAAGCGCGTGATCGGCGTGGCGCGCTTCAGCGACGCCGCGGTGCGCCAGCGCCTGGAAGGCTGGGGCATCGAGACCATCGCCGCCGACCTGCTGGACCGCGCCGCCATCGAAGCGCTGCCGCGCGTGCCCAACATCGTCTTCGCCGCCGGCCACAAGTTCGGCGCCAAGGACAACCAGGCGCTGACCTGGGCCATGAACACGCATGTACCGGCCCTGGTGGCCGACACCTTCCGCGATTCGCGCATCGTCGGTTTCTCCACCGGCAACATCTACCCGCTCACCACGGTGGGGCGCCAGGGCGCGAGCGAGAAGACGCCGCCCGCGCCGATGGGCGAATACGCGCAGTCGTGCATCGGGCGCGAGCGCATGTTCGAGTACTTCTCGGGCCTGCACGGCACGCCGGGCCGCATCTTCCGCCTCAACTACGCGATCGACATGCGCTACGGCGTGCTGTACGACATCGCCTCGAAGGTGCACCGGGGCGAGACCGTGGACCTGACCATGGGCCATGTGAATGTGATCTGGCAGGGCGACGCGAACGCGCAGGTGCTGCGCTGCCTGCGCCACTGCACGGTGCCGGCCACGCCGGTGAACTGCACGGGGCCCGAGACGCTGTCGGTGCGCTGGCTGGTCGACGAGTTCGCGGCGCGCCTGGGTGTGAAAGCCCTGGTCAGCGGCCACGAGGCGGTGACCGCCTTGCTCTCGGACACCACGTTGGCGGGGCGGCTGTTCGGTTATCCGCTGGTGCCGCTGGGCGCCATGCTCGACTGGGTGGCCGACTGGGTCAAGCGCGAGCAACCGGCGTTCAACAAGCCGACCAAATTCGAGGTGCGGGATGGCGCCTTCTGAGGCGCTGAGCTCGGTGGTCCTCGGTCCGGACGGTGTGCCGGAGGGCCTGGCCTTGTCGGACGCGGCGGGCTGGAACCAGACCGCCGACGACTGGCGGCTGTTCGTCGAACAGGGGCGGGTCTTCGGGCTGCGCGACGGCGACACGGGGCCGCTGGTGGCGACCGCGGCGGCGCTGCCCTACGCGGGCGGCATCGGCTGGATCTCCATGGTGCTGGTGCATCCAGCCTGGCGCCACCAGGGCCTTGCCACCGCACTGATGGCGCGCTGCGTGGCGCACTTGGGCGCGCTGGGTGCAACGCCGGTGCTGGATGCCACGCCCGCCGGGCAACAGGCCTACAGCCGCGTGGGATTCGAAGACGGCTTCACGCTCGCGCGCTGGGAAGGCACGGTGTCGGCCGGCGCTTCGGTGCCCAGCGCGATGCCCGCCGACGCCACCACGGTGTCAAAGCTCGATGCGCAGGCCAGCGGATGCGGCCGCGGCTTTCTGTTGGCCGATTTCTTGCAGCGCGCCGGCAGCCGCGCCTGGATGGCGGCGGGCAACACCGGCTTCGCCATCGCGCGCGAGGGCCGCCGCGCCACGCAGATCGGCCCCCTCGTGGCCGAAGACGAAGCCTCGGCGCTCTCGCTGCTGCAGACCGCGCTGGCGGGCCTGCGTGGGCGTGTGTTTCTCGATGTGCCCGAACGTTGGGCTTCGCTGCGGGGCTGGCTCGAACTGAACGGCTTTGCGCGCCAGCGTTCCTTCGTGCGCATGGCGCTCGGCGCGGCGCCCATTGCTTCCGTCAACGACCGCCTGTTCGTGCTGGCCGGTCCCGAATTTGGTTGAGTCCCCATGAGCCTGACTGCCACACAAGTCCAACACACACGCGCGCTGCTGCGGCAAGGCCTGGCCATTCCGGCGCACCCGCTCGCGCTCGACGCGCAGCGCCAGCTCGACGTGCGCCGCCAGCGCGCGCTCAGCCGCTACTACCTCGATGCTGGCGCGGGCGGCCTGGCCGTGGGCGTGCACACCACGCAGTTCGCGATCCGCGAGGTGGGCCTGTTCGAGGAGGTGCTGCGCCTGGCGATGGAGACGGCGCGCGCCTGGGTCGAACCCACGCGCGAACTTGCGATGGTGGCGGGCGTGTGCGGTCGCACGGAACAAGCGGTAGCCGAGGCGCGTTTGGCGCATGGCCTGGGCTACAACGCCGGGCTGTTGAGCCTGGCCGCCATGAAGGGGCAGGGCGAAGACGCGCTGATTGCGCACTGCGAGGCCGTGGCACGCGAGATCCCGCTGATCGGTTTTTACTTGCAGCCTGCCGTGGGCGGCATGCACCTGAGCGCCGCGTTCTGGGCCCGCTTCGCCGCGATTCAGAACGTGGTGGCGATCAAGGTTGCGCCGTTTCACCGTTACCGCACGCTCGACGTGGTGCGCGGCGTGGTGGCCGCGCGGGCGGAAGAGGACGTCACGCTGTACACCGGCAACGACGACCACATCGTGCTCGACCTGGTCACGCCGTTCACCGTGCAACGCGATGGCCAACCGGTGACGCTGCGTTTTCGCGGTGGCCTGCTGGGCCACTGGTCGGTGTGGACCTCGGGCGCGGTGCGCCTGCTCGAGCAATGCAAAGCGGCGGCGCGCGATCCCGCGGTCACCGCCGACATGCTGGCGCTGGACAGCCGCGTCACCGACTGCAACAGCGCGTTCTTCGATGTCGCCAACGACTTCCACGGCTGCATCGCCGGTTGCCACGAGATCCTGCGCCGCCAGGGCCTGCTCGAAGGCATCTGGTGCCTGGACCCGAGCGAGGGCCTGAGCCCGGGGCAGAAGGAAGAAATCGATCGCGTGTGCGCACAACACGGCGACCTGGCCGACGACGCCTTCGTAAAGGCCGGACTGAGCCGCTGGCTCGCATGAAAGCGTGAAGGAAGAAAACCACCCATGAAGCAGAACAAGCTCGCCCGCTGGACCGCCCACTACCTGCCCGCCATCGGCATGTTCGTGGGTTTCATCGCGCTGTGGCAGCTCGCGGTCTCGGTGTTCGGCATCCGCGAATACCTGCTGCCCAGCCCCTACGCGGTGTGGAAAGCGATGGTGAGCGACGAGATTCCCTGGCTCACCCACACCTGCATCACAGGGATCGAAATCCTGGGCGCCTTCGTGCTGGCGGGCGTGGCCGGCGTGATGTTGGGCATGTCCATCGCGTGGTCGCAAGGCATCTCGCGCGCGCTCACGCCGTTCCTGGTGTTCGTGAACACTTTGCCAAAAGTGGCGATCGCGCCGCTGTTCCTGATGTGGCTGGGGTACGGCATCCTGCCCAACATGCTGATCGGCGCGCTGATCGGTTTCTTCCCCGTGGTCATCAACACCGCCGTGGGCCTGACCCAGATCGACCAGGACATGGTGGACCTGGGCCGCGTGTTCAGCGCGCCCAAGTGGAAGGTGTTCATGAAGATCCGCATCCCCAACGCCTACCCCTACATCCTGAGCGCGCTCAAGGTCACCGCCACCTCGGCGGTGGTGGGCGCGGTGGTGGGCGAGTTCGTGGCCTCGCAGAAGGGCCTGGGCTACGTGATCATCACCACGCAAAGCAGCATGAACACACCGGCCGCCTTCGCCGCGCTGGTGTGGATCTCGGTGCTGGGCCTTTTGCTGTATGGCCTGGTGGCCTTGCTCTCCCGCCTGCTCGCGCCCTGGGCCGAAGAGGCGCCGCGTTGAATCCCCGTCGACCGTTTCTTCACCCGTCCACCGAAAGGAAAGCACCATGACTCCCCGGATCGCTGTTTCCGCCGCCGCCGTTTGCGCGGCCCTGTTCGCGTTGCTGCCGGCCACGGCTTCGGCGCAGGCCAAGGAGAAGTTCACCTTCGCGCTCAACTGGTTCGCCGTGGGCGACCACGCCGCCTACTGGGTGGCGCTGGAGAAGGGTTACTACGCGCAGCGGGGCCTGGACGTGACGCTGGAAAACTCCAAGGGCTCGGGCGACTCCATTGCCAAGGTCGACACCGGCCGCGCCGATGCCGGCCTGGCCGATGCGGTGCCGGTCATCTCGGCCGCCTCGCGCGGCGCGCGCGTGAAGATGGTGGGCATGGTGTTCGACAAGACGCCCATGACCTTCTTCAGCCACGCGGACAAGCCGCTGCTCAAGCCCAAGGACCTCGAAGGCAAGACCGTCGCCGCGCCCGCGGGCGACAGCCAGCGCCTGGCCTTTCCCGCGTTCGCGCGCCTGAACCAGATCGACCCGGCCAAGGTGAGCTGGGTGAACATCGAACCCACCGCGAAGGTCGCCTCCATCGCCGAGAAGCGCGTTGACGGCGTGGCCGACTACACCACCGGCCAGCCGTTCTACGACAAGGCCATGGGCACGGGCAAGGCCGTGCGCCTGCAGTGGGCCGACCACGGCTTCGACCTCTACGCCATGTCCATCATTGCCGGCGAGAAGACCATGACCGACAAGCCCAAACAGCTCAAGGCCTTCCTCGAAGCGTCCTACATGGGCTGGCGCGACGTGATGGCCAACCCCAAGGAAGCGCTGGCCATCTTCAAGAAGCGCGTGCCCGAGATCGACGTGGCCATCATCGAGTCCAACATGAACATGGGCTTCGACCTGATGCGCACGAAGAACTACGCCGACAACGGCATCGGCTGGATCGACGAGAAGAAGATGTGCGCCTCTACCGACATCGTCAACACCTACATGGGCCTGCCCAAGAAGGTCGATTGCAAGTCGGTGTTCAGCACCGAGTACTTCACCAAGGTGGCGATGCCGCTGGCGGTCAAATAGGCGGCGCACGATGCCCGGCATGCAGGAACCCGACGCGATGAGCAATGCAGCAGAACACACCGACGGTGCGGCCACGCGCCGCGTCCTCATCGAGGTTGACCATGCCGGCATGATCTACCAGGCCGAGAGTGGGCCGGTGGAGGCCTTGCGCGACATCTCGCTGCAGATCCGCGAGGGTGAGTTCGTGGCGCTGGTCGGGCCCAGCGGCTGTGGCAAGTCCACGCTGATGCGCGCCATCGCCGGCTTGCGCCCGGTGACCAGCGGCCGCATCCTGGTTGACGGCGTGCCGGTGAACCAACCCATTCCCAAGGTCGGCATGGTGTTCCAGGCCGCGTTGCTGCTCAAGTGGCGCTCGGTGCTGGACAACGTGCTGCTGCCGGTGGAGTTGGCCGGTGGCAACCCCGCGCAGTACCGCGAGCGCGCCCACACGCTGCTCAAGATGGTGGGCCTGAGCGACTTCGCCAACAAGCGGCCTGGTGAACTCTCGGGTGGCATGCAGCAGCGCGCCTCGCTCTGCCGCGCCCTCATCATGGACCCGCCGATCCTGCTGATGGACGAGCCCTTTGGCGCGCTCGATGCGATGACGCGCGACGAGATGAACATCGAGCTGCTGCGCATCTGGGGCGAGAGCAGCGGCGGTGGCGGGCTGCGCAAGACCATCGTGTTCGTCACCCATTCGATTCCCGAGGCGGTGTTCCTCGCCGACCGCGTGGTCGTGATGTCGCCGCGCCCCGGGTGTATCGCCAACATCCGCGCCGTGGACATCCCGCGCCCGCGCACCGCCGAAACGCGGGCCGATCCCGCGCTGGGCCGTTTGTCTTTCGAGCTGTACACCGAACTCTCGGGTGCCACCGGCCGGCGTGACACGCGGGCTGGCCCGCAGTGGTGACCCACCGGTACCGCTGAATGACCGACATGCCTGCCGCCCCCCGCCTCAAAGTCCTGTCCGTCGAACGCTTCGAGTCGCCGTACCGGCTGCGCCTGCCGTTTCGCTTCGGCGTCATCACCGTGACCGAAGGCCGCCAGGCCATCGTGCGCGTGCGCGTGCGCCACGAGAACGGGCGCGAGGGCACGGGGTACGCGGCCGAGGCGCTGGGCGCGAAGTGGTTCGACAAGGACCCCGCGCTGTCCGATGCGCAGAATCACGATCAACTGCGCAAGGCGCTGGAGCTCACCGGCGAGGCCTATGGCGCGGCGCCCTGGCTCAGCGCCTTCGACCTCTACGCCCACCACTACCGCGAGCTGCTGGACGCGGGCGCCGCGTGCGGCCTGAACCCACTGGTCACCAGCTACGGACCGGCGCTGCTGGACCGCGCCGTGCTCGACGCGCTGTGCCGCATCGAAGGCTTGAGCTTCTGGCAGGCCTTGCAGCACAACCTGCCCGGCCTGCGCGCGCACGCCATCGCGCCCGATCTGCAGGGCTTCGCGCTGTCGCCTTTTCTGCGCGGTATGGCGCCATTGACCACGGTGGCGGTGCGCCACACCGTGGGCCTGCTCGACCCGATCGTCGCGGCCGACCAGGCGGTGGGTGCGCGCGTGAACGATGGCCTGCCCGAGACGCTGGAAGAGGTGGTGTCCACCTACGGCAACCGCTACTTCAAACTCAAGGTGTCGGGCCTGGCCGACGCCGATCTGGAGCGGCTGCGCCGCATCGCGTCGGTGCTCGACCGGCTGGCCGACCCTTACGTGGTCACGCTGGACGGCAACGAGCAGTACGAGGACGCCGACGCCATCGCCGCGCTGTGGCAGCGCATGGCCGCCGAGCCGGCGCTGCAACGGCTGTGCGCCGCGACGCTGCTGATCGAGCAGCCGATCAAGCGGCAGATGGCGCTGGCCCAGCCGGTGGCCGCGCTGGCGCGCCACAAGCCCGTGATCATCGACGAGTCCGACGGCGACCTCGATGCCTTTCCCCGTGCGCGAGCGCTGGGCTACACCGGTGTGTCCACCAAGGCCTGCAAGGGCTTCTACAAGTCCATCCTCAACCTGGCGCGCTGCCAGGTGTGGAACCAGACCGAGGGCAGGGCGGCCTACTTCATGTCGGCCGAAGACCTGACCACGCAGCCCGGCATCTCGGTGCAGCAGGACCTCGCGCTGGTGAGCCTGCTCGGCATCGCGCACGTGGAGCGCAACGCCCACCACTTCATCGACGGCTTCAACGGTCGCCCCGAGGCCGAGGCACAGGCCTACCTGGCCGCGCACCCCGACCTGTACCACCTGCAGGACGGTCGGGTGCGCCTGCGCATTCAGCGCGGGCAACTGGCGCTGGGCTCGCTGGCCTGCAAGGGCTTCGGTTCCGCGGTGAACCCGGAGCTGGCGGACACCGCCCCCATGCCCCGCGCCGATTGGCCCCCGGAGACCGCATGAACATCGACGACTACGAAAGCCACGACGGCCTGGGTCTCGCGCAACGGGTGCAGCGCGGCGAGGTGACCCCGCAGGAACTGCTGGACGCGGCGCTGGCGCGCATCGAGCGGCACAACCCGCAACTCAATGCCGTGGTCACGCCGCTCTACGACGCCGCGCGCGCCGAGATCGCACGCGGCCTGCCGCCCGGTCCGTTCCAGGGCGTGCCCTTTCTGGTGAAGGAGCTGGTGGCCTCGGTGATGGGGGCCGCCACCACCGCGTCGTCGCGCCTGTATGAGCGGAACATGCCGGCGGCCGACAGCGAAATCGTGGCGCGCCTGCGCCGCGCCGGGCTGGTGATCGCGGGCAAGACCAACTCGCCGGAGTTCGGTCTCTCACCCACCACCGAGTCGCTGTTGTACGGCGACACCCGCAACCCCTGGAACACGGCGCTATCGCCCGGCGGTTCCAGCGGTGGCGCGGCGGCGGCCGTGGCCTCGGGCATGGTGCCGCTGGCCCACGCCACCGACGGCGGCGGCTCCATCCGCATCCCGGCCTCGTGCTGCGGCCTGTTCGGCCTGAAGCCCACGCGCGCCCGTGTCACCGCCGGTCCCGAAGGCGGCGAAGGTCTGAGCGGACTGGCCCACCAGCATGTGGTGAGCCGCAGCGTGCGCGACAGCGCGGCGCTGCTCGACGTTATCGCCGGGCCGATGCCGGGCGACCCCTACATGGCGCCGCCGCCCGAGCGGCCCTACTTGAACGACGTGGGTCGCGCACCCGGGCGCCTGCGCATCGCATACGCGAAGACCGCGCCGACCGGCGTGCCCGTGGACCCCGCTTGCGTGGCGGCTGTGGAGGACGCTGCGCGCCTGTGCGAACAACTCGGCCACCACGTGGAAGAGGCCTCTCCCGACTTCGACGCGCAAGCGGTGGAGCGCGGCTTTGAAATGGTGTTCGCCGCCAACACCATGGCCAACATCGCACGCGCGACCGGCGGGGCGATGCCCGACCGCGAGCTGGTGGAGCCCTTGACCTACGCGCTGGCCGAACTTGGGCGCGCACCCAGCGCGGCCGAGTACATCCTCAACCTGCAGTCGCTGCACCGGCAATCGCGGCGCATCGCGGGTTTCTTCGAGCGTTACGACATCTGGCTCACCCCGACGCTGGCGCAGACCCCGCAAGCGCTGGGCCACTTCGACATCCGGTCCAGCGACGTGCGCGCCTGGCTCGCGAAGCTCGCGGCCTACCTGCCGTTCACCTACCCGTTCAACGTCACGGGCCAGCCTGCGGCCTCGGTGCCGCTGTACTGGACGGCAGACGGTCTGCCGATCGGCTGCCAGTTCGCGGCGCGCTATGGCGAAGAGGGTTTGCTGCTGCGGCTGTGTGCGCAACTGGAAGCCGCGCGGCCCTGGTTTCACCGGCGGCCGCCGGTGAGCGGTGGGGTGCCTGCACGCGGCACTGCCACCATATGATTCCATCGCAGAGGGTTCGTCGGCGGCAGGGCAGGGCGCTCCGACGCGCCTCTCCTGTTATGGTTGAACGGCATGACCTCACACATCGTCCCTCTCGCGGCATCGCACTTCACGCCACTGCACGCGGTGCTCGATGCCGTGGCGCGCGAGAAGCGGTTCCTCGCGATGACGCAGGCGCCGCCCGCGGAAGAGACCATGGTTTTTTTCCGGCAGATCCTGGAGGACGACCGACCGCATTTCGTCGCCTTGCTCGACGGTGCGGTCGTCGGCTGGTGTGACGTGCTGCCCGTGTTTGGCCAGGCGCGCGCGCACATCGGCGTCCTGGGTATTGGTTTGTTGCCGTCGGCCAGGCACCGGGGCCTGGGCCGCCAACTCATGGCCTCAGCCATCGAGAAGGCCTGGCTGCAGGGGCTGACGCGGATCGAACTCACCGTGCGCGCGGACAACCCCAACGCCCGCGCGCTCTACGAACGTTTGGGTTTTGAACATGAGGGTCTGCAGCGAAACGGGTTCCGGGTCGATGGCGAATATATCGACGGCCACGCCATGGCTTTGCTGCGCTATGCTGGCTGACGGGTGCGCCAAACTCCAACGCGCCGTGGTGCGTTGGCCTGTGCTCCTGATGGTGCTGGTGACCGTGTGCGGCCTCGCTTTCGCCGATCCCACCCCCGCACCCGTGCGCGCGGAAATTGACGCCATGCTGAACCGTCTTGAAACGTCGGCCTGCGAGTTCCAGCGCAACGGCACCTGGCACGACAGCGCACGGGCCAAGGCGCATCTGCTGGACAAGCTCGGGTACATCGAGAAACGGGGAGCGGTGCAGAGCGCAGAACAGTTCATCGAGCTGGCCGCGTCCCGCAGCAGCATGTCGGGCAAGCCGTATCAGGTCCGCTGTGGCGGCGCTGCGCCGGTCGAGAGCAACCAATGGCTCAGAGAACAACTCACGGCCATTCGCGGGTCTTCACGTGGCACGCCGCGCTGAGGTTGAGTTCGTAGAAGAATCGAATGTTCACAGTCACTTGGACTACCAAGGGCGCACAGGTAGCTTGGTGACGTTCTTGGCGATGCCGGTGTCAGGGTCGAGAATGTACTGGTGGTATGCAGAGCCTCGTAGCCAGATCCGGCAACCGGGTACCCACTTGTCTTCCAACGGCCGCGTCTCCATGGGCGTCTTGTTGTTGGAGCCGTCCGCGTACTCGATGAGGAACTCGGTGAAGGGCTCACGCGCCCCGTCGAGCCCTTCGGCGCGAGCGTGACGGTGCAACGAATCCCACCAACCGGGCGGATGGTTGCTGTCATCGCGCTGAACCTGCCAGAGGATCTCGCCTTGGGCATTGAGGCGGTAGACGATATGGTTGATGTCGTGAAGCGACAAGTAGCTTCCATCGCCATAGACAGAGGCAAGAGCGAGCAGATCGCCATGGAGAAGATGCACGCGCTTCCATATCTTTGGCTTTTTGATTGACCGATTCATTTGCTGATGTCTCTCGGATTGGTAAACCAACTTTCAAACTCAGAAGGTTGCTTTGAGATCGCTTTGATCTGAGACTGCACACCACCTCCACCGCCGTTGTCGCCTGTATGGATGCCATGCGATGCACCTGGGGAGACGCTTCCAGCGAAGTTCACCTCCAGCGTGACCCCCTTGGGCCGCAACACATCGACGACCCTCATGGGCGCGTGCGGCAGGGCATATTTGCTGGCGATTCTCTCGAACCATCAAGGTCAGCGCAGAAGCATGTCGGGTGGAGAACATGCGTCACCACGGTCGAACCGGCCACTTGGTGACGTTCTTGGCAATGCCGGTGTCGGGGTCGAGGGTGTACTGCTGGTATGCCGACCCTCGTAGCCAGATCCGGCAACCGGGTACCCACATGTCTATCAACGGCAAGGTTTCCATGGGCGTCTTGTTGTTGGAGCCGTCGGCGTACTCGATGAGGAACTCGGCGAACGGCTCTCGCGCCCCGTCGAGGCCTTCCGCACGGGCTTGTCGATGCAACTCATCCCACCAACCGGGCGGATGGTTGCTGTCATCTCGCTGGACTTGCCACACGATGTCCCCCTGGGTGTTGAGGCGGTAGACGTTGTGATTGATGGTGTGAAGTTCCAACTGTGGCTCGTCCCCTGTCTTGCAATACATCAGCACGAGTTGGTCTCCGTTGGACATCCACATGAGCGGCGATGTTCTGAACAGCGGCACCATCGCCGGGCGGCAGCTGGTGCAGATCGATGCCGCTCGCGACATCAGCCACAGCGGCAAGATCACCACGCAGGGCACAGCAGCCCTGAGCGCAGGGCGCGACATCGCTATCGCAGGCGGCGAGATCGCCGCAAAGGACGCCATCGTGCTCGATGCCGGGCGTGATCTGAATATCGCCAGCACCACCCGCACCACCACGACCACCACTTCCAACGGCGCCGGCACCAGCACCTACGAGCGCACCGGCATCGACCGCCAGGCGAAGCTTTACGTCAGCGGCGAAGCCGGCGTGATCCTGGCCCAGGCCGGGCGCGACATCACCCTGACCGCAGCCGACATCCGCAACGAGGGTTCTGGCCCCACCGCCTTCGTCGCCGGGCGCGACCTGAACATGGACACCGTGCGCACCAGCGCCAGCGACGACGTGCACTGGAACGAGAACCACCGCCAGCGCACCGCGCGCAGCGAAGAGACAGGCACGCGCATCGCCGCCGGCGGCGATGTGCACCTGCAAGCCGGCCAGCACCTCGTCGCGCGTGCGGTCGACATCCAGGCCCAAGGCGACATCCACGCCAAGGCTGCCGGCCTGCTGCTCATCGACGCCGGTGAGCGAGCCCTGCAGGTCGACGAGCACCACCACACCGAGAACAAAGACCTCTTCAGCAGCAAGTCCGTCACCACCGACCTGCGCATCGACGCCAGCGAAGCGCAACGCAGCCGTCTGCAGGGGCGCAACGTCATCCTCGACGGTGGGGCCACCTTCGTCGTGGGCGCCGATATCGAAGCCCGGGAGGACATTCATATCCGCGGCGCCACCGTGGCCCAACTGCATGCCGCGCAGGACACCTACAGCCGTGAACTCGAGGTCCACGTGCGCCGCAAACTGGGTGTCAACGATGGCGATGTCCACCAGAGCAAGACCGAGATCAACGAGCTGACCTTGCGCAGCCAGGCGCACGGCACCTCGCTCAAGGCCGGCAATGCCATCCGCGTCAGCGCGCCCGATCGTATTGAGCTGCAGGGCGCGCGCCTGGAGGCGCCGGACATTTACTTTGCGGGTGGTGAAGGCGAAGGTGCGCACCTCGCTGCCCGCGATCAGCGCGCCGCTGGGGGCCAGGTCGCCCGCTCGGGGTGCGAGGTAGACGCGCGGCACCCGGGCTTTCTCGGTCCTTCCATCGGGCAGGGTG
>NZ_SCML01000092.1 GCF_005503365.1 Hydrogenophaga sp. 2FB | reverse complement strand
CTGCCATGCCCACCTCCTCCCCCTCTGCATCCCCTTCCGTGTCTCCCGCGACGGAGCCCTCTTTCGCCTTGCGCGGCACGCGCTGGCTCGCCGTGGGCAGCCTGATCGGCCTGATCGTGCTCGGCCTGGCCTGGGAGTTGTGGCTGGCGCCGCTGCGCGAAGGCGGCTCCTGGTGGGCCATCAAGGTGCTGCCCCTGACCATTCCGCTGGCCGGTCTGTTGAAGAACCGCATGTACACCTACCGCTGGGTGAGCCTGCTGGTGTGGCTGTATTTCACCGAAGGCGTGGTGCGCGCCACCAGCGAATCGGGCACCTCGGCCTGGCTCGCCGCCCTGGAAGTGCTGCTGTGCGTGGCGCTGTTCGTGGCCTGCGCGCTGCACGTGCGCATGCGCCTGCGCGCGGCCGGCAAGGAAGCGGTGGCGGCCGACGTGGCCCGTTCCGCACGGCCATGAGCGTTGACCTGCTGACCGCGCTGCACCAGGCCGTGGGGCCGTCGCAGGTGCTCACCCACGACGACCCCGACACCGACCTCTCCGCCTGGGAACAGGACTGGCGCAAACGCGCCCACGGTCGCGCACTGGCCGTGGTGCGCCCGGGCAACACCGCCGAAGTGGCGGCCGTGGTGCGCGCCTGCGCGGCCGCGGGTGCGAGCCTCGTGCCGCAGGGCGGCAACACCGGTCTGGTGGTGGGCTCCGTGCCCGACGACACTGGCACGCAGGTGGTGCTGAGCCTCACGCGCATGAACGCGGTGCGCCACATCGACCCGGCCAACCTCACCTTCACGGTCGAGGCGGGTTGTGTGCTGCAGTCGCTGCAAGAGACCGCGGAAAAGGCCGGTTTTCTGTTTCCCCTGAGCCTGGCGGCCGAAGGCAGCTGCACCATCGGGGGCAACCTGGCCACTAACGCCGGCGGTACCCAGGTGCTGCGCTACGGCAATGCGCGCGAACTCTGCCTGGGCCTGGAGGTGGTGACCGCGCAAGGCGCCGTGTGGAACGGCCTGTCGGGCCTGCGCAAGGACAACACCGGCTACGACCTGCGCGACCTGTTCATCGGCAGCGAAGGCAGCCTGGGGGTGATCACCGCGGCCACGCTCAAGCTGTATCCGCTGCCCGCCGCGCAGCTCACCGCCTGGGCGGCGGTGCCCACGCTGGACGCCGCCGTGGCGCTGCTCGGCCTGGCGCAACAGCACCTCGGCGCAGGGCTCACCGGCTTCGAGGTGATGGGGCAGTTCGCGCTCAGCATTGTGGACAAACATTTCCCTGCGCTGCGCGTGCCGCTGTGGCAGGACACACCGTACTGCGTGCTGCTGGAAAACAGCGACAACGAGTCGGAGGAACATGCTCGCGCCCAGTTCGAGCGCCTGCTGGAAACCGCCTTCGAGCAAGGCCTGGTGAGCGACGCGGTGGTGGCCGAGAGCCTGGCGCAGGCGCATGGCTTGTGGCACATCCGCGAGAGCATTCCACTGGCGCAGGCCGAAGAGGGGCTGAACATCAAGCACGACATCAGCATCCCGGTCTCGCGCATCCCGGCCTTCTGCGCCGAGACGGACGCTTTGCTGCAGCGCGAGATCCCGGGCGTGCGCCTGGTGAACTTTGGTCACCTGGGCGACGGCAATCTGCACTACAACGTACAAGCTCCCGCCGGCGAAGATGCCAAAAAGTTCCTGAATTTGCAGGAATCGCGGGTGAACGATCTGGTGTTCGGCGCGGTGGCTCGCTACGATGGCTCCATCAGTGCCGAGCACGGTGTTGGCAGCCTCAAGGCCGACCATCTGCCCCACTACAAAGACCCGGTGGCTCTGGGTCTGATGCGGTCCATCAAACAAGCGCTGGACCCCCACAACCTCATGAACCCCGGTCGCGTGCTCTCCCGCCCATGAACCTCCGCCCTTTCACCGTCCGATTGCTGCTCGCGCTGGCTGTGGCCACCGCGGTATCGGCGCACGCGGCGACGGTGGATGTCGAACAGCGCCAGGCCTGGCGCGAACAGGCACAAGGGCTTGAGCATGGCGAAGGCGTGGCGCGCAACACCGATGCCGCCATCGCGCTCTACTGCCGCGCCGCACTGGCGGGCGATGCGGTGTCGGCCTACAACCTGGGCTGGATGTACGCCAACGGACGCGGCACACCGCGCCACGATGGATACGCCGCGCACTGGTTCGCGCGCGCCGCCCTGCTCGGCGACACGCAAGCCGAAGCCATGTTCCACCGCGTGGGCGCACAGGCCGACAAACCCGACTGCGTGCTGCAGGCCGAGCGCGGGGACCAACTGCGCGCCGAGGGGGAGAAAAAACTCGCCGAAGCCGAGGCCCTCACCACGCGCTACCGCGAGCTGGTGAACACGCCCGAAGAGCAGCGCATCATGAAGATCGTCTACAAGCTCGCGCCGCAATTCGGCATCGAGCCCGGGCTGGCCTTCGCGGTGATCCGCGCCGAATCCAACTTCAACGTGAACGCCCTGTCGGACAAGAACGCGCAGGGCCTGATGCAGCTGATCCCCGAAACCGCCGCGCGCTTTGCCGTGCGCAAGCCCTTCGACCCGGAGCAGAACATCCGCGGCGGCCTGTCGTACCTGCGCTGGCTGCTGGCCTACTTCAAGGGCAACGTGCCGCTGGTGCTCGCGGCCTACAACGCGGGCGAAGGCACGGTGGACCGTTACCGTGGCGTGCCGCCCTATCCCGAGACGCAGGGCTACATCAAGCGCATCCAGCAGGTCTTTTCCCTGCAAACGCATCCCTTCGACGAGCGCGTCACCGCGCCGTCGCCGGTGCTGACCAAAGTCACCACCTCCGTCGGCCGCTGAGCGCCGGCCCCGCGTGCCGCGCACGCGAATGTCCCCGCATTGGTAGTTACCCCATGGGGTAGTCCTACGACTATCACGCGCCGCGCGCCGTTCCTAGAATTTTTGGAACCACAAGCCATGTGCCGCACCCCGGCAGCACACAAGGCAACAGGAGACAAAGTTCCATGAACGTCGCTCGACTGCTCACGCGCTCGGCCAGGACTTTTCCCGACCAGGAAGCGGTGCTCGTGGGTGCGCGCGTGTGGTGCAACTACCGCGAGCTGGAGCGCCGTTCCGGCGCCTTGGGCGCTTGCCTGAAAGAGCGCATGGGCCTGCAAGCGGGCGACCGCGTCGCCCTCCTTCTGCACAACTGCCCGCAGTACCTGGAGATCCTGTACGCCGCCTGGACCGCCGGGCTCGTGGTGGTACCGATCAACCACAAGCTGCATGCGCGCGAGGTCGAATACATCCTGACCGACAGTGGTGCGCGAGCGCTGTTCACATCGGCCGACCTCGCTGTGGATCTGCAACCCGATCCCCAGGCCCTGGTGGCCGTGATCGACGTGGACGCGCCCGGCTACGAGCCCCTGGTCGCGGGCGAAACGATGGAGCCCCTGCACCGCACCCCCGACGACATCGCCTGGCTGTTCTACACCTCGGGCACCACCGGGCGCCCCAAGGGGGTGATGCAGACGCACCGCAACCTGCTCTCGATGGCGCTGTGCTACTTCGCGGACGTGGACCCGGTGCAGCGCGGCGATGCGAGCCTGTACGCCGCGCCCATGTCGCACGGCGCGGGCCTCTACAACATTCCGCACGTGATGGCCGGCGCGCGCCACGTGATCCCGGAGTCCGGCGGCTTCGACCCCGACGAAATCCTCGCGCTGGCCCGTGAGCTTCGCGACGTGTCGATGTTCGCCGCGCCCACGATGGTGAAACGCCTGGTCGAGAGCGCGGTGGCGCGCGGCCTGGACGGCGACGGCATCAAGACCATCGTCTACGGCGGCGGGCCGATGTACGCAGCCGACATCGAACAGGCGATCGCCGTCATGGGGCCGCGCTTCGTGCAGATCTACGGCCAGGGCGAGTGCCCGATGGCAATCACCGCGCTCTCGCGCGACCACCTCGGCAACCGCGCGCACCCGCGCCATGCGCAGCGCATGGGCTCGGTGGGCGTGGCGCAGAGCAGCGTGGAAATCCGCGTCGCGCAAGCCGACGGCACACCGCTGCCCTTCGGCGAAACCGGCGAAATCCTGGTGCGCGGCGATCCGGTGATGTCGGGCTACTGGCGCAACGCGGAAGCCACCGACCACACGCTGCGTGGCGGCTGGCTGCACACGGGTGACATCGGCGAACTCGATGCCGACGGTTTCCTCTCGCTCAAAGACCGCTCCAAGGACATGATCATCAGCGGCGGCTCCAACATCTACCCGCGCGAGGTCGAAGAAGTGCTGCTGCGCCACCCCTGCATACGCGAGGTGGCGGTGATCGGCCGCCCGCACGGCGAATGGGGCGAAGAGGTGGTGGCCTACGTGGTGCCGCGCCCTGGCCAGACGCTGGACACCGGCGAACTCGACGCGCTCTGCCTTGCGAACATCGCGCGCTTCAAGCGCCCGCGCCACTACCGATTGCTCGACGAACTGCCCAAGAACAGCTACGGCAAGGTGCTCAAGACCGCTCTGCGGGACCTGGGCGAATCCCCCAACGACAGGAGACACAACACATGAAACTGGTCACATTCGATTTGCCCGGCGGCCAACGCCACATCGGCGCCATGCTCGCAGGCGAGCAGCGCGTGGTGGACTTCACCGCGTCGTCGACGTCACCCGCCATGCGCGACATGCTGGCCTTGATCGACGGCGGCGAAGCGGCGCTGAAAGAAGCGCGGCAGTTGCTGGACAAGGTCGCCGTCACGCACGCATTGGCCGACGTGAAGCTGGCCGCGCCGCTGCCCGAGCCGCGCCAGATGCGCGACTTCCTGTGTTTCGAAAAACACTTCCGCCAGGCGCGCGCCAACCGCCACCTGTTCGGCGCCACCGACGGCGAGCGCGACCCGGCGAAGGTGGAAATTCCGCCGGTCTGGTACGAAGAGCCGATCTACTACAAGTGCAACCGCTTCTCGGTGGTGGGCACGGGCACGGACATCGTCAACCCGGCCTACTGCCAGATGCTCGACTACGAGCTGGAGTTCGCCGCCATCCTCGGCAAGGGCGGCAAGAACATCCGCAAGGAAGACGCGCGCTCGCACATCTTCGGCTACCTGATCTTCAACGACGTGAGCGCGCGCGACCAGCAAATGAAAGAAATGGGGGGTTCGCTCGGCCCCACCAAGGGCAAGGACTTCGATACCGGCAACGTGCTCGGCCCCTGGCTCGTCACCGCCGACGAGGTGGGCGACCCCTACAACCTCACCATGGTCGCGCGCGTCAACGGCGAAGAATGGTCGCGCGGCAACAGCGGCGAAATGCACCACCGCTTCGAAGACGTGCTGGTCCACGCCTCGCGCGACGAGACCTTGTACGCAGGCGAGTTTTTTGGTTCAGGCACGGTCGGCAGCGGATGCGGACTGGAACTGGGCCGATTCCTGAAACACGGCGATGTGGTCGAGCTGGAGATCCAGAAGCTCGGCCTGCTCAAGAACCGTGTCGTGTTCCGTCAGTGACAGTGTTCGTTCCCCAACCGAAAAAACCAACTGGAGACAAGCCATGTTTCACTTTCCCGTGACCCTGCGTTCCCTTGTGCGCACCCTCGCGGCGGCCACGCTGCTGAGCGCCGCTGCCGCCCCCGTGTGGGCGCAGAAAATCGTCTACGGTTTCTCGGCGTCCACCGCGTTCGCCAACGCCTTCGTCGCCGCCAACGAAGGCATCTTCAAGAAGCACGGGCTGGACGTGGAGATGAAGCTGGTGCCCAACTCGGCCACCACGCCCGCGGCGCTGATGGCGGGCAGCCTGCAGATCGCCACGCCCACCGCGCCCAACACCATGCAGGCCGTGGAACAGGGGCTGGACCTCGTGGTGCTCGCTGGCGGCGGCTACTACACCAAGGGCATGGAAGACGTGGCCATCATGGTGCAGCCCAACAGCCCCATCAAGACCGCGAAGGACTTCGAAGGCAAGCGCGTCTCCACCCCCGGCCTCAACGCCTTCCTGCACGTGCTGTTCCGCAAATGGATGGCCGAGAACGGTGGTGACTACAAGAAGGTGACCTTCACCGAAAACGCCTTCGCGCAGTCCGTGGACGTGCTGCGCAACGGCCAGGTCGACGGCATCCTCGCAGTGCAGCCCTTCCTTTCGCGCGCCCAGGAAACCAACGCCGGTCGCGTGGTCGCTTACTACATCTCCGCGCTCGAAGGCGAGGTGCAGTCGGGCTGGCACGTGGCCAACCGCAAGTGGGCCGACGCCAACCCCAAGCAGGTCGCGGCCTTCCGCGCCGCCATTGAAGAAGCCTCGGCGCTCGCGGCGAAAGACCCGGCGGTGGTGCGCAAGGCCAACCTGGTCTACATCCCCTTCCCGCCCGAAGTGCAGGCCAAGTTCCCCGACCCGAAGTTCCGCCCCGTGATCACGCCCGAAGTCGTGCAGAACTGGAACAAGATCATGATGGACCAGGACATGCTGAAGAAGCCGATCGACCCGGCCAAGCTGATCTACAAGTGACGTGCCCTTCCCTCCACTCGGACCACAAGGCCCCCACTGCATGAGCCAAGCCAATGCCCCCATCCTGTCCGTCTCCGGACTGGACTTCACCGTGGGCTCCCTCAACATCCTGAACGGCATTTCGCTCACGGTGCATGAGAAGGAGTTCGTCTGTATCGTCGGCGCCTCGGGCTGCGGCAAGACCACGCTGCTGCGCCTGATGGGTGGCTTGCTGAGCCCCACGAAGGGGCAGGTCCAGTACCGGGGCCGCGCGATCGACGGGCCCGACCCCGAGCTCGCGGTGGTGTTCCAGGACTACGGGCGTGCCCTGCTGCCCTGGCGCACCGTGGCGGGCAATGTGGAACTGGCGCTGGAGGCGCGCCGCGTGCCGAAGCACGAGCGCGCGCCCATCATCCGCGACATGCTGGAACGCGTGGGCCTGGCCGAGCGCGCGGACGCCTACCCGATTCAGCTCTCCGGCGGCATGCAGCAGCGCCTGCAGATCGCGCGCTGCATGGCGCAGAAGCCGCAGGTGCTGCTGATGGACGAACCCTTCGGCGCGCTCGACGCGATGACGCGGCAGACGCTGCAGGACGAGGTGGCGCGGCTGTGCGCGGATGCGGGCGTGACGGTGGTCTTCATCACGCACGATCTGGAAGAAGCGATCTACCTCGGCGACCGCGTGATCTCGATGGACAAGCACCCAGGGCGTTTGTCGGAGACGATGACGATCGACCTGGAGCGCCCACGCAACCAGCTCACCACGCGCGAGGACGCACGCTTCCTGGCCTACCGCCACCGCCTCTTCAATTTGCTGCCACCGGGGCACTGATATGAACACAACGATGACCCGTGTGTTCAAGGGCCTGTTGTTCCCCGCAGCGGTCCTCATCTTCTGGGAGTTCGCGGCTCGCTCGGGCATGCTCAAAGCGGAAAGCCTGTCGTCACCGAGCGCGATCTTCAAAGCGGCGGTGGGCGTCGTGGCCGATGGCAGCCTGTTCAAGGCCGCGCTGGAAACCTTCGGCGGCGCGGTCGGCGGTCTCGTCGTGGGCGCGGTCGCCGGCATTCTGGTGGGCGTGGCCTTTGGCCTCTCACAGATCACGTCGCAACTCATGCGCGTGTCCACCGAAGCGCTGCGCCCCATTCCCTCGGTGGCGCTGATTCCATTGGCGCTGCTGATCCACGGCTACGGTTTCAAGATGGAGAGCAGCGTGGTGGCCTTCTCCTGCTTCTGGCCGTTGCTGATCATCACCGAGAGCGCGGTGCGCGGCATCGAGCCGCGCTTGCTGGAAGTGGCGCGCGTGCTCAACTTCGGCCTGCGCGAGCGCGTCACCAAGATCATCCTGCCCGCCGCGCTGCCGCGCATCTTCGTCGGCCTGCGGCTGGCGGCCGCGGTGTCGCTGGTGGTGGCGGTCACGGTGGAGATCACGGCCAACCCGATGGGCCTGGGCTACGCGCTGATCGTGGCGCAGGAGAGCATGCGGCCCGACCGCGTGTTCGCCTTCATCGGCTGGATCGGCCTCATCGGCTGGGCGCTCAACGCCTCGCTGCTGCGCGCGCAGCAGCGCTGGTTCGGGCGCATGGGCAACTGGGCGGAGCAATCGTCATGAAGCGTCACAACAGCATCCTGATGTGGTTCGCCAGCCTGGGCGTGCTCGCCGCGCTGGTGGGCCTGTGGCAACTCGCCGCGCACCTGGAACTGGTGTCGCCGGTGTTCTTCCCGGCACCGCTGCGCAGCTTCGAGTCGCTGTGGGACCAGATGGGCACAGCGGACTTCTGGCTGGCGTTTCGCGAAACGCTCTCGCGCATGGCGATGGGCTTCGTCACCGCGTCGATCGCGGGCGTGGCGCTGGGCGCGGCCATTGGCCTTTCGCCCCGGCTGCGCGCCTACATCGAGCCCACGCTGGAGCTGATCCGCCCGCTGCCGGCCTCCGCGATGATCCCGGTCTTCGTGCTGTTGATCGGCCTGAACGACCGCATGATCGTGACCACGATCGCGTTCTCGTCGCTCTGGCCGGTGCTGCTCAACACGGTGCACGGCTTCAAGACGGTGGAGCCCCGGCTGGTCGAGGTGGCGCGCATCCTGCACCTGTCCAAGCTGGAGATGGTATGGAAGATCGCCCTGCCCAACGCCATGCCCGACATCTTCGCGGGCCTGCGGCTGGCGCTCACGGTCTCGCTCATCCTCGCGGTGGTGGCCGAGATGCTGGCCGGCACCATCGGCCTGGGCCAGAACATCACGCTGGCCGCGCGCTCGTTCCGCAGCGCCGACCTGTATGCCGGGATCATCGTGCTCGGCGCCATCGGCTACGCCACCAACATCCTGTTGCAGCGCGCGGAGCAATACCTGCTGCGCTGGCGCACGCCCTGACCTCCATCCGCCCCGTTCACCCAACCAAGGAGACAACCCATGAAATGGCAATACACCAAGGGACTGCACGACATCGGCAACGGCAACTACGCCTGGCTCCTGCCCGACGGCACCTGGGGCTGGAGCAACGCCGGCCTGGTGACCGACAGCGGCGAGTCGCTGCTGGTCGACACGCTGTTCGACCTCAAGCTCACGCGCGAGATGCTGCACGCCATGCGCAACGCCGTGCCCGAGGCGCTGGACATCGGCCAGGTGGTGAACACCCACGCCAACGGCGACCACTACTTCGGCAACCAGCTGGTGGCCGACTCGGAGATCATCGTCTCGCAGGCCTGCGCGGACGAAATGCGCGAGCACCCACCCGAAAAGTTGATCGACCGTTTCCGCAACTACAAGGAACTGGGCGACGGCGGCGAATTCCTCATGAAAGCCATGGGCCGCGTGTTCGACTTTCGCGGCATCGTCTACACCCCACCCACCAAAACCTTCAGCGGCGAGATCGACCTGAAGGTGGGCAACAAGACGGTAAAGCTCGTGGAAGTGGGACCGGCGCACACCAAGGGCGATGTGCTGGCCTACATCCCCGAAGACAAGATCGTCTACACCGGTGACATCCTGTTCAACGGCGGCCACCCCATCGTGTGGGCCGGCCCGGTGGACAACTGGATCCGCGCCTGCGACCTCATGCTCGGCTGGGACGTGGACGTGGTCGTGCCGGGCCACGGCCCGATCACCGACAAAACGGGCGTGCGCGCGCTCAAGCACTACCTGGAATACGTGAAGGCCGAGGCGCGCAAACGCTACGACCAGGGCATGACGCTCGAACAGGCGGTGGACGACATCTCGCTGCGCGAATTCAATTCGTGGACCGATGCCGAACGCATCTACGTGACCGTGAACAACCTGTACCAGGAGTTCAGCGGCGACACCTCGCCACCGGATTCCATCAAGCTCTTCGGCCTGATGGCGCACTACGAAGAACGCCAGCGCAAGCTGCATGGCAACGTCATCGGTTGTGGGCCGAACTGCAACCATGCCGGCCACAACCACTGACCCTTCATCCACCTCACGGAGACACACACATGGCCTGGAGAATCCGCCGCGTCGTGACCGGGCATGACGCCCAGGGTCGCTCGACCTTCATCATGGATGGCCTCGCGCCCAACATCAAGGAAATGGCGTCGATGCCCGGCGTGGCCTTGACCGACCTGTGGGAGACCACCACCGCACCCGCCGACAACACCGGCACGGCGGACGCCGCCGAGCGCCCGGTGAAGCTGGAGCCGCCGCAGGTGGGCAGCATCCTGCGCATCGTGGAGTTCCCGCCCGACACCATGTGGAAAGGCGCGGACGCGGCCAAGGCCTTCGAGTCGATTGGCGCGGGGCACGCACCCGACAAGCATTCGGACGACCCGATGCGCCACAAGACCAGCACCATCGACTACATCATCGTGCTCAAGGGCGAGATCCACGCCATTCTCGACACCGGCGAAACGCTGCTCAAGGCCGGGGACATCCTGGTGCAGCGCGGCACCGTGCATTCGTGGAGCGTGCGCGGCACGGAGCCCTGCATCGTCGCGGCCATTCTGATCGGCGCGACGCCGCACCCCTGAACCTTCAAGGCGAGGGCGGCATCCCGAGGATGCGGGCGATCAGCTCGCCGGTGGAGTTCACGTCCAGCTTTCGCATCAGGCGCATGCGGTGCGCCTCCACCGTGCGGTGGCTGACGTTGAGGTCCTTGGCGATCTGCTTGCTGGTCAGGCCCGTGATCACGCGCGCCGCTATCTCGCGTTCGCGCGCGGTGAGCGGCGCGTTCATCGGGCGGCTGTCGCTGATGTCGTCGAATACCCAGATCACCGAGGCAAAGGGCGACTCGGGCGTGAAGGACCGGCCCGACACCGAGCACCAGAACATGCGCCCGTTGGCGTGCCGCATGATGCGCTGGTCGCGGTGGTTGCCGGTCTGGCGCATGCTCGCCACCCAGGTCTCGCCAATGTGCTCGAACTCCTCGTGCGAGGGGTACAGCATCTCGGTGGATTTCCCCACCAGCGCGCTCACCGGGTAACCGAACATCGCCGACATGGCGCGGTTGCAGCGTTCGATGATGCGCTGGTGCGTGACCATCAGCCCCACCGGCGCGAACTCGAAGATCATTTCGGGTTCGGCGATGGAATCGGCAAGGGTCTTCTGGATCATCCGTGTGTCTCGCTCTGTCTCGGTTTTTCGGGCGATTATGGCGTGTGGGTTCTCGATGCCCCGGTTCCACCCGGGACAGCCGGAACGGGCACAATTCCCCCCATGACCGACCGCCCCATCCGCTCCCAGTACGAAGACTTCATGCGCCACGTCTACACGACTGGCGTGCAAAAAACCGACCGCACCGGCACCGGCACCACCAGCGTGTTCGGCCACCAGATGCGCTTCGACCTGAACGAAGGCTTCCCGCTGGTGACCACGAAAAAAGTATTCACCAAGGCCATCATCGTCGAGCTGCTGTGGTTCCTGCGCGGGGACAGCAATGTGAAGTGGTTGCAGGAACGCGGCTGCACCATCTGGGACGAATGGGCGCGCGACGACGGCGACCTGGGCCCGGTGTACGGCGTGCAATGGCGCAACTGGCCCGCGCCCGACGGCCGCCACATCGACCAGATCACCGAGGTGGTCAAGCAGCTCAAGACCAACCCGGACTCGCGCCGCATCATCGTGAGCGCCTGGAACGTGGCCGACCTGAACAAGATGGCGCTCATGCCCTGCCACGCGTTCTTCCAGTTTTACGTGGCCGACGGCAAGCTCAGCTGCCAGCTCTACCAGCGCAGCGCCGACATCTTCCTGGGTGTGCCGTTCAACATCGCCAGCTACGCGCTGCTCACGCACATGCTGGCGCAGCAGTGCGACCTGGAAGTCGGCGAGTTCATCTGGACCGGTGGCGATTGCCACATCTACAGCAACCACCACGAGCAGGTGGAAACGCAGCTCGCGCGCGCGCCACACCCCTACCCCACGCTGCGCATCAAACGCCGTCCGGCGTCGATCTTCGACTACGAGCTCGACGACTTCGAGATCCTCGACTACCAGCACCACCCGGCCATCAAAGCCCCGGTCGCGGTGTGATCTCCCGCCGCCAGCTCTGGGCCTTGCTCGCGCTCACGCTCATGTGGGGCGTGAACTGGCCCATGATGAAGCTCTCGCTGCAGGAGCTCACGCCGCTGTATTTCCGCGCCAGCACCATGATGCTGGGCGCGCTCTGGCTGTTCGCCTATGTGGCGCGCAAGGGCGAGCGCATGCGCCCCAACCGCGCCGAATGGATCACCATTGCGTGGCTGGGCCTGCCCAATGTGCTGGGCTGGCACACGCTCTCGATCTTCGGGGTGCAGGAACTGGCTTCGGGCCGTGCGGCCATTCTGGGCTTCACCATGCCGATCTTCACCGTGCTGATCGGCGCGGCGTTCTTCGGCGAGCGCATCACGCCGCGCGTGCGCCTGGCGGTGGTCTGCGCGGCCATTGCCATCGGCCTGCTGCTGTGGCACGAGCTGCAAAGCCTGAGCGGGCGCCCTGTGGGCATCGCCTGGATGCTGGGTGCGGCCTTCTGCTGGGGCGTGGGCACGCTGCAGTTCCGCCGCGCACACCTCACGCTCTCGCCAATGGTGGTCACGGTCTGGATGCTGCTGCTCGGCAGCGCCGTGGTCTGGGTGTTGGCGCTGGCGCTGGAACCCGTGCCCGTGCCGTCGCGCTTCTCGCTGCCGATGTGGATCAGCCTGGTCTATGGCGTGTTCATCAACTACGGCGTGGCGCAGCTGATCTGGTTCGGCATGGCGCGCAACCTGCCACCGGCCACCAGCGCGATGAGCGTGATGGCGATTCCGCTGGTGGGCACGCTCAGCGCCACTTTCATCGTGGGCGAGGTGCCGCACTGGCAGGACTGGGTGGCGATCGCGTTCGTGATGATGGCGATTGCCAGCGTGCTCTGGCCCTCGCGCGGTGCAACAGCGGCGGCACAGACGGCGCCAGCTGCACAATAAGCGCATGGCCGATCAATCCAAGACACGACTGCACCTCATCTTCGCCCGCGCCGCCAACGGCGTGATCGGCAAGGACAACGCGCTGCCCTGGCACCTGCCGGAAGACATGGCGCATTTCAAGCGCACCACTCTCGGCCATCCGGTGATCATGGGTCGCAAGACCTGGGACTCGTTGCCGCCAAGGTTCCGCCCGCTGCCCGGCCGGCTCAATATCGTCGTCACACGTGATGCGAACTGGCAAGCCGAAGGCGCCACCCGCGCCACCTCACTGGAAGACGCCACGTCCTTGTGCCCCGAAGGCGCGGACGCCTGGGTGATCGGCGGCGCACAGATTTACGCCGCGGCCTTGCCGCTGGCACACACCGCCGAAGTCACCGAGATCGCGCAGGACTTCGAGGGCGATGCCTTCGCACCCACGTTCGGCCCTGGATGGGCGGAGGTTCGGCGCGAAACCCACACCGCGGCCAACGGCCTGCCCTTTGCCTTCGTCAGCTACGCACGGCAACGCTGACCGGCAGCCAAACGCACATCACCGGCCTCGCGACAGCTCGATGCGGTACACACAGCGCGACGCACCGGCGAGCACATGCTGCTCGCGCGTGACGCGGCTGTCACCGCCAACGATGTCCTGGAACAGCGACAACTCCGAGCGGCAGAAGCCCTGGCAACTGCGTGCCGCGGCACAGATCGGGCAGTGGTCCTCGATCAACAACCAGTCCTTGCCGTCGCGCTCGACGCGCGCCATGTAGCCCTCTTCGCTGCGCACCGCGGCGAGCTGCGCCAGGCGCTGCGCCACGGTCTTGCCGTTGCAGCGCTGCTGGTACAGCGTGCGGGCGTCGGCTTCGCGCTGCGAGATCAGCCGGTCCAGACCTTGTTCACCGAACAGCTGGCGCACCGTGCCGATCAGCTGCACCGTGAGCTGCGCATGGGTGTCGGGAAAACGGCGGTTGCCGGCCTCCGTCAGCGCCCAGTTCTGGCGCGGCCGGCCCACACCGGCAGCCGCTTCCAACTGACCTTCGAGCAAGCCACCCGCGACCAGTTTCTGCACCTGCTGGCGCGCCGCCTCGGGCGTCAAATCCAGCGCCTGCGCCAGGCGGGCGGCCGAGGTCGGCCCCTTGGACTTGATCAGAAACAGGATGCGATCCGCCGTCGGCGATGCCCCTGAATTCTCCAACTCTTTACTTGCATAAATCATGACACAACCTTAATATGCAAACATTAACTTGGATATTATCCGCGTCGCCCCGCCCTGTCGAACAAGAACCATGTCCACCCTCACCGCGCCCC
>NZ_SCML01000091.1 GCF_005503365.1 Hydrogenophaga sp. 2FB | reverse complement strand
GCGGTCCGGGGTCCGTCAAGGGGCACTGCCGGATACGAGGGGGAGGTAGATGTCGGTGAGCAGGTCGGTGGGCGCGGTGTCGCGCGGGTTGTTCAGGTATTCCTCGAACACCGGTGCATCGCCCACCGCGTGGCCGCTGTGGACCAGCCAGTGGCCATAGAGCCATTGGTAGGCCGCGCGCATGGTGGCGTAGGGGCCGCGGTGGCGCAGCACGGCGCACACACAGCCGCCGACTTCGAAGGCCACGAGCGGTGGTGCCACCTCGGCGTCGGCGGGCAGGGAGAGGCCGGCGCGCGAGCTGAGTTGTTTCTCCGGCACGGCGGACGGGTCGTCGAGGTACTCGGCGATCCAGCGCGCATCGGGCCGCATCTGGCCGCGCGCCGCGAGTTGCACGAAGCTGCGTTCGAAGGCCTTGTCGATGGCCATGTACGAGCCGGTGTGGTCGAACCCCGCCAGCCGCACGCGAGGCACTTCGCGCAGCTCGACCGGGTAGCCCTCGGGCATGGCGTGGGCGGCGGTGGCGTCGCGAAAGGCGACGTGCGCGCCTTGCTGCCGGTATTGCAGCGGGCTCATGCCATAGGAGGTGCGGAACGCGCGCGCGAAGGACTGCGGATTGGGGTAGCCGCAACGCCGGGCCACCTGTTCCACCGGCAGCGCCGTGTTGGCCAGGTAGCCCGAAGCGCGTTGCAACCGCAGGCGGCGCACGGTAGCGGCGATGGTCTCGCCATGCAGCGCGTGGTAGACGCGGTGCCAGTGGTAGGGCGAGAGGTGCGCGACCTCGGCCAGGCGCTGCAGGTCCAGCGGTTCGTCCAGGTGCTCGTGCAGGTAGGCGATGACGCGGCCCAGCCGCTGCTGGTAGTCGGTCCAGCCGTGGCTGGGGTTCATGCGCTCGCGCCGTGCCGCAGGCCGATGAGGATGTCGATCTGGCCATCGGCGCTGTAGCGCTCGCATTCGGCGATGAAGGTCTTGGGCAGGTCGTCGCGTTGCCAGACGTCCAGCCACGCGGGGCCGACCTGGTCGAACCGGCCCTGGGGCACGGGGAACACCGCGCGCGGCGATGCGGGCAGCACGGCGTGGGCCATGCCCGGCGGCACGGCCTGCGCGCTGGAGACCGGTGCGCCGATGATGAGCGAGTAGATGCCCTGGTTGTTCACGCCCGCGTTTTCGAAGTGGGTGTAGACCGCGTAGACCTCGCCTGAGAGCTTGCCGGGGATGCGTTCCAGCACGGTCTCTTCGGTGAAGCGCTGCCAGTGCTGTGGAATGCTCTGCATGGCCTCGTCGTTGGAGGTGCGCAGTTCGATGCCGATGATGCGGATGGCGCTGTCTTGCTGGACGATGTGCATGGCGGTTCCCCTCGTGGATGAAGAGCCACCAATCTAACTGCAGCGGGCTGACATTTCTTGCGGAGTTGCAGTGCAGGCGGCTACAGCGTGAGCTCCCAGGTTTCGCCCACCAGGTCTTTGCCATAGCCGTGGTACGCCTCGCTCTGCACCAGCACGAAGCCGCGCTGCGCATAGATGGCGCGTGCGGCCTCGAGGTTGCTGTTGGTCCACAGCACCATCTTGCGGTAGCCCTTGGCGCGCGCAAAGGCCAGGCATTCGTCGCTCAGGCGCGCGCCCAGGCCCAAGCCGCGCGCGGCGGGGCTGAGGATCAGCAGGCGCAGTTGCGCCTCGGTCTCGCTCTTGCGCACCACGAAGACCGAGCCCACGCGCTCGCCGTCGAGTTCGGCGATCCAGCCGCGTTCCCAGGCCGGGTCGTGGCTGCGGATCATGCCGGCCACGATCTCGGCCACCAGCGCCTCGAACTCGCTGTTCCAGCCGTATTCGCGGGCGTAGATCTCGCCGTGCTGCTGCACCACCCAACCCATGTCGCCGGGGCGCACGTCGCGCAGCACCGCGGTGCGCGACGGTGGGGCGGCGCCGGGGTCGAGCAGGGCCTGGGTGCGCGCGAGCGCGGCGATGAGGGCGCTTCGCTGCTCAGGCGCGAGCGGGGCGAGCAGGCGCGCGGCTTCGTCGCGTGAACGTTGCTGCATCGGCTCGAAGGCGGCGCGGCCTTCGGGCGTGAGGCTGAGCGCGTGTTGCCGCGCATCGGTCGGCGAGGGCGTGCGCGTGATCCAGCCTGCCTCGGTGAAGCGGCGCACGATGCGGCTGAGGTAACCCGCATCGAGCAGCAGGCGGCGGCCGAGTTCGCTGGCGGTGCAGGGCGCGTGGTGCGCCAGTTCGTAGAGCACGCGCACCTCGGTGAGCGAGAACGCGCTGCCCAGGTACGGGTCGAGCAGGCCGGTGCGCTGGGTGTAGAAGCGGTTGAAGGCGCGTAGGGCGCGCACCTGGCTCGGGTCGACCGCGAGCGGAGGGGGCAGGGGTTCGGACATGCCCCGGATTGTGGGTTATTTATTTGACTTAAGCAAGTAAATAAGTGACTTTGGCAAGTTCAAGCGGTTTGCAGCAGCGCCTGCACGTGCGCGCGCGTGAGCGGCTTGGTGATGAAGTCCTGGATCAGCGGCACGTCGCTGGCGCGCCTGCGGTCCTGTGGCGCGTCGGACGAGGTCAGGACCGCCACGCGCACCAGTGGTGTGTCCTGCAGCAGCGGGGTGGCCAGGCGCGCGAACTCGAAGCCGTTCATCTGCGGCATGTTGATGTCGAGGAAGAGGCAGGTGGGCACCGACAGCGGGTCGCTGCGCAGGAAGTCCAGCGCCTGGGCGCCGCTCTCGAACACCAGCACCTCGCCGGTGAAGCCGGCGCGGCGAAGGATGATCTCGTGGTAAACGTTGTCGGCCTCGTTGTCGTCGACGAGGATGAAGCGCTGCGGAATGGCCATGGCGAACGACTACGAAGGCGTGCCGTGCGGCAAAGGCAGGTGCAGCGTGAAGCGGCTGCCCACGCCGGGTTCCGATTGCACCGAGACATGGCCGCCATGCAGCGCCGCGATGCGCTTGCAGATCGGCAGGCCCAGGCCCGAGCCGACGTGCGTCTTGCGCGGGTGCAGGCGCTTGAACAGGTCGAACACGCAGGCCTGGTGTTCGGCTGCGATGCCCTGGCCGTTGTCGTCCACGTGGATCTGGTCGAAGCCTTTTTCGCGCGTGGCGCTCACGCGCACCTGCGGCGCCACGCCGGGGCGCGCGAACGCCAGCCCGTTGGCCACGAGGTGCTTCAAAGCCATGTGCAGCAAGGCGGCATCGGCCTGCACCGTGGGCAGCGGCTCGATCTCCAGCCGGCCATGGGACTGCGCGAGCGCCGCACCTAGGTCGTCGCGCAGCAGGGCTGCCATGGTGGCCACGCACACCGGCCCCGCGGCGAGTCGGTGGCGGTCCAGCCGCACGTAGCGCAGCAGGTCGTCGAGCAGGCAGGCCAGGCGCTGGCCGCCGGCGCGCACGAAGCCCAGGTAGCGCTGTGCGTCGGGCACGAGCTCCTGCGCGTGCTCGGCGTGCAGCAGCGAGGTGAAGTTGTTGATGGCGTTGATGGGCTCGCGCAGGTCGTGCGACATGACGTGGATGAAGCGCTCCTGCTCCAGCGTCTTCTTCTCCAGCTGGGCAATGGTCTGGCCCAGCTGGATTTCCTTGTTCTTGAGTTCCTGGATGTCGCGCCCGCGCATGACCACGCCCGTCACCTGGCCTTGCGGATCGCGCACCGGCAGCAACGCGATTTCCATGTGCCGCGTGCCGGCGGCCTTGAAGTGGGAGATGCGCTGGTAGATCACGGTCTCGCCCGCCATGACGCGCGCCATGCGCGCGCCAACGAGGTTGTACGTGGCCTCGCCGAGGCGCTCCTTCATCGTGGTGCCGATGACCTCGTCGCGCGTGGCGCCGACGTAGTTCAGAAAGGTCTGGTTGACGTGGCGGTAAATGCCGTCGGCGTCGATGTAGGCCTGCAGGTCCAGGCCGGAGGCAGCCATGGCGATGAGTGCTTCATGCTCCTGGTGCGCGGCGCGGGCGCTGCGCGCGGCTTCGAGCTGGCGCGCCCGCTCGTGTTCGATCAGCGTGGCGACCAGCCCCGAGAGGCGGCTCAAGCCGCTGATCTGCACCGAGTGCAGATGGCGCGGCATCTGGTCGACGACACACACCGTGCCGAGCGCGAAGCCGTCGGGGGTGACGATGGGCGCGCCGGCGTAGAAGCGCACGTTGTGCGGTCCGGTGACCAGGGGGTTGTGCTGGAAGCGCGCGTCCTTGCACATGTCTTCCACCACCGTGACCTCGTCCGGTTCGAGGATGGCGTGCGAGCAGAACGCGAGCTCGCGGGCGGTCTCGGTGATGTCGACGCCGACACGCGACTTGAACCACTGGCGGTCGCGGTCGATGAGCGTGATCAGCGCCACGGGGGTGCCGCAAATGGCTTGAGCCAGCGCCGAGATGTCGTCGAACGCTTTTTGCGGCAGGGTGTCGAGAATGCCCAGACCCCGCAAGCGGGTCAGGCGTTGCTCCTCGTTGGGTGGAAGGGGGGCTGTCTGCATGCGGGCCGGGAACTGAGCGGAGCGAAATCGGGGGGTCCCGATGATTGCATACAGGAGGGGGGTATTTTTTCGCCTTCCGTCGGCACCCCCCGCTTCAGCGCCCCGGTGGCGGATTCACCATCACCAGCTTGCCCTTGACCGAGCGCGATCCCATGATCGCGTAGGCCTTGTGCAGCTCGCTCATGGGCAGGGTCTGGTCGATCACCGGCTTGACCTGGCCCTTGGCGTACATCACCGCCAGCGCCTGCATCATCTCGGCGTTGGCCTTGGGCTCGCGGCGCGCGAAGTCGCCCCAGAACACGCCCACGATGCTCGCGCCCTTGAGCAGCGTGAGGTTCAGCGGCAAGGTGGGAATGGGGCCGCTGGCGAAGCCGACCACCAGGTAGCGCCCGCGCCAGGCGATGGAGCGGAACGCCGGTTCGGCGAAGTCGCCGCCCACGGGGTCGTAGATCACGTCCGGGCCCTTGCCATCGGTGAGCTGCTTGATCGCGTCGCGCAGACCTTCCTTGGGCGTGTGCACGCTGTAGTTGATGGTGGCGTCCGCGCCCAGTTGCTTGCACAGCTCGCATTTCTCGTCGCTCGACGCGGCGGCGATCACGCGCGCGCCGGCGGCCTTGGCGATCTGGATCGCGGACGTGCCCACGCCCCCGGCCGCGCCGAGGATCAGCACGGTTTCACCGGCCTTGAGCGCGGCGCGGTCCATCAGGGCGTGCCACGAGGTGGCGTAGATCATGATGAAAGCCGCCGCGTCTACGGCGGGGAAGCCGGGCGGCAGGGGCATGCACAGCGCGGCCGGCGCGATGGTGTGCGTGCCGAAGCCACCGGTGCCGCTCAGGCACGCCACGGCCTGGCCCACCTGCAGGTGCTTCACGCCTTCGCCCACGGCGCGCACGGTGCCCGCGTACTCCGAACCGGGCACGAAGGGCAGCGGGGGCTTCATCTGGTATTTGTTCTGCACGATGAGCAGATCGGGAAAGTTCAGGCTCGCGGCCTCGATCTCGATCAGCACCTCACCCGCCTTGGGTTCGGGTGTGGGCAATTCCTTCCAGGTCAGGGCTTCGACGCCCACAGGGTTTTCGCACAGCCAGGCATGCATGGTGAAGTCCTCGTTCCGGTTGTCTTGAAAGCGTTCCATGATAGGGAGCCGCGGACCGTGCTCGCAGCGGGTATGCCCGTGGCGTGTCACGGGCGTGACCGGTAGATCAACCTAGAATCGCCGCAATGAAAATTCTCATCTCCAACGACGACGGTTACCAGGCACCCGGCATCGTGGCGCTGTACGAAGCCCTCAAGGGACTGGCCGAGGTGGAGGTGGTGGCACCGGAGCACAACAACAGCGCCAAATCCAACGCGCTCTCGCTGCATTCGCCGCTGTACGTGCACACCGCGCACAACGGCTTTCGCTACGTCAACGGCACGCCCGCCGATTGCGTGCACATCGCGCTCACCGGCCTGCTGGGCTACCGGCCCGACCTTGTGGTCTCCGGCATCAACAACGGCGCCAACATGGGCGACGACACGATCTATTCCGGCACTGTGGGTGCGGCCATGGAAGGCTACCTGTTCGGCATCCCGGCGATCGCGTTCTCGCAAACCGAAAAGGGCTGGGCGCACCTGGAGGACGCAGGCGCGATGGCGGCGCGTCTCGTGACGCAGCTGCTGCCCTCGCTGGAAAACGGGCCTGTCGACCCCTGGCTGCTCAACGTGAACATTCCGAACCAACCGCTGGACCAAATGCGCGGCTTCAAGGTGGCGCGCCTGGGGCGGCGCCACGCGGCCGAGCAGGTGATTTCGCAGACCAACCCGCGCGGCGACACCATGTACTGGATCGGCAGCGCGGGCAAGGCCAAGGACGATGCCGAGGGCACGGATTTCCACGCCTCGCTGCAGGGCTACGCCACCATCACGCCGCTCAAGGTCGACCTGACCGACCACGACCGCCTGGCGTACTGGGCGCCCACCGCGGCCCAGTTGTCGAACGAGGGCAAGGCACCGTGAAACCCAGACCCGGCTTCCCGGCGCGCCTGCCGTCCTCGGCGCCCGCGCCCACGGCGCGCGGCAAAACCCCGGTGGTGGCACACCCGATACCGCGCGAAACCAAAACGCCCGTGCTCAAGCCCAAGGCCGTCGTGCACGTCCCGGACCGGCCGGTGGCGCCCACCGGCGTGGGCATGGAGTCGCAGGCGGTGCGCGCGGCGATGGTGCGCAAGATCCAGGCGCAGGGCGTCACGCACGCCGGCGTGCTGGCCGCGCTGCAGGCGGTGGAACGGCACCGGTTCGTCGACACGGCGCTGGTCAACCAGGCCTACGAAGACACCAGCCTGCCCATTGGCCTGGGGCAGACCATCTCCAAGCCCGGTGTGGTGGCGCGCATGCTCGAACTGCTGTGCCAGGGCCGCAGCGAGAAGTTGGGCCGCGTGCTGGAGATCGGCACCGGCTGCGGATACCAGGCCGCGTTGATGAGCCACCTGGCGCGCGAGGTGTACAGCATCGAGCGCCTCAAAGGCCTGCACGAAAAATCGCGCGAGAACCTTCGCTGGTTCCGGCTCTCCAATTTGCACCTGTTGTTCGGTGACGGCATGGTGGGCTATGCCAAGGGCGCACCGTATGCCGGCATCATCGCGGCGGCGGGGGGCAACGACATCCCGGCGGCCTGGATCGACCAGTTGGCCGTGGGCGGGCGCCTGGTGGCGCCCGCGGTCACCGCCGCGGGGCGGCAGAACCTGGTGGTGGTCGACAAAACCGCCACCGGAATCGTTCGCACCGAACTGGAGGCCGTTCTCTTTGTGCCTCTAAAATCGGGCGTCGCATGACGTTGTGCTTGTTACACATCGCACGACGTGCCTTTTTCAGGGTCCTTGGCTGCGGCTGCGGCCAGGACCCTTTGCAATTTGTGGGAGTTTTCATGAGCAAACGTGTTTTCCGAAGTGATCGCCAGGCATCGGCGCGGCCTGTGTGGCAAGGCGTGGTGGCCATGGCGGTGCTACTGGTGGCAGCCGGCTGCTCCACGACCCGTGTGTCCGGTCCGGCCCCGGTGGAAGACCGAGGCGGCGCACCCCGCGCGCCCGCTGTCGTCGCCCTGCCGGGCGCCGAGAACGCCGGCAAGCCGGGTTACTACACCGTGAAGCCGGGCGACACCCTGTTCCGCATCGCCCTGGACAGCGGCCAGAACTGGCGCGACGTGCAGGCCTGGAACAACCTGACCAACCCCAACGCCCTGGAAGTGGGGCAGGTGCTGCGCGTGCAGCCACCGGTTACCGCGGCCAGCAGCGCGCCAGCAACACCCTCCGGCCCCTCCACGAGCCCGGTCGCCAGTTCCGGCGTCGTGTCCCGCCCGTTGACCGAACCGGCCCCGCCAGCGGCGTCCACCTCGCCCACCACGCCTCCGTCCACGCCCGCCCCGGCATCCGCGGGCGCTGACGAACTCACGTTCATCTGGCCCGCACAGGGCACGGTGATCACCCCGTTCGACGAGGCCAACAACAAGGGCGTGTCGATCACCGGCAAGATCGGCGACCCGGTGGTGGCCGCCGCCGATGGCCGCGTGGTCTACGCCGGTGCCGGCCTGCGCGGTTACGGCAACCTGATCATCCTGAAGCACAACAACACCTACCTCACCGCCTACGCCCACAACCAGGCGCTGCTGGTGCGCGAGGACCAGGCGGTGCGCCAGGGCCAGAAGATCGCCGAGATGGGCAGCAGCGACACGGACCGCGTGAAGCTGCACTTCGAGGTGCGCCGACTGGGCAAGCCGGTCGACCCGATCACCTACCTGCCCAAGCGCTAAACCACCCAGACGAGCGCTTGGCATGGCCTGGCCGGTTCTCGTTTTCGACATCGAGTCCATTCCCGACGTCGACGGTCTGCGCGCCCTGCGGGGCGCGCCCGCCGATCACACCGACGAGCAGGTCTACGCGGCCTGGCTCGCCGAGCGCAAGGAAAAAGGCCAGAGCGATTTCATGCCGCTGCACCTGCAGCGCGTGCTCGTCATCAGCTGCGTGTTCCGCAACGCGGAGGGTCTGCGCATCCACTCCTTCGTCGACCGCGATGGCCACAGCGAAGGCAAGGTGGTGCAGACCTTCTTCCACAGGGTGGAGAAGCACACGCCGCAACTGGTGAGCTGGAACGGCAGTGGCTTTGACCTGCCGGTGCTGCACTACCGCGGCCTGCGCCACGGCGTTGAAGCCAGCAAGTACTGGGACATGGGCGAAGACGACCGCGAGTTCAAGTGGAACAACTACATCAGCCGTTACCACATGCGCCACCTGGACCTGATGGACCTGCTGGCCATGTACTCGCCCAAGAACAACGCGCCGCTGGACGCCATGGCCAAGCTCTGCGGCTTTCCCGGCAAGCTCGGCATGGACGGCTCGCAGGTGTATGCGCAATACCTCGCCGGGCAGACCGATGACATCCGCCGCTACTGCGAAACCGACGTGATGAACACCTACCTGGTGTACTGCCGTTTCCAGAAGATGCGCGGTGGGTTCACCGAGGCCGAGTACGAGCAGGAAATTGCGATGGTGAAAGAGACGTTGGGGAATCTGGCGCCCACGGAGGCGCACTGGGATGAATATCTGAAGGCCTGGGCCTGAGACAATCGGGGCATGACAGCGTCCACAGCCCACGAAAACAGCCTTCTCACCACCGCCAGCGCACCCGCGCCCGAGACCACCGCTCCCGCATTGCCCGAAGGCTGGCTGGCGGTTGAATCCCTCGACATCGATGCCCAGGGCATCGCCCACAAGCCCGACGGCAAGGTGGTCTTCATCGAAGGCGCGTTGCCGTTCGAGCTGGTCAGCGTGAACGTGCACCGCAAGAAGAACAACTGGGAAGCCGGCACGGTGACGGCCGTGCACCGCGAGTCCTCGCAACGCGTGCGGCCCGGTTGCCCGCACTTCGGTCTGCACGCCGGTGCTTGTGGTGGCTGCAAGATGCAGCACCTGCACGAGGCCGCGCAGGTGGCCATCAAGCAGCGCGTGCTGGAAGACAACCTCTGGCACCTGGGTAAGGTCAAGGCCGAGACCATGATGCGCCCGATCGAAGGCCCGGCCTGGGGCTACCGTTACCGCGCGCGCCTGTCGGTGCGCTACGTGCACAAGAAGGGCGAGGTGCTGATCGGTTTTCACGAGCGCAAGAGCCGCTACGTGGCCGACATGCAGGTCTGCCACGTGCTGCCGCCGCACGTGAGCGCGATGCTCATGCCCTTGCGCAAGATGATCTTCGAGATGGACGCGCGCGAAACCTGCCCGCAGATCGAGCTGGCCTGTGGCGACGAGGTGACCGCGCTGGTGCTGCGCCACCTGGAACCTCTCAGCGAGGACGACGTGGCGCGCCTGCGCGCGTTCGCGGTGCAGCATGGCGTGCAATGGTGGTTGCAGGCCAAGGGGCCGGACACGGTGAAGCTGCTGGATGAAACGGGCCCGCAGCTGTCGTACGCGCTGCCCGACTTCGGCATCACCATGCCGTTCAAGCCCACCGACTTTACGCAGGTCAACCCCTTCATCAACCGCGTGCTCGTGTCGCGCGCCTTGCGTTTGCTCGACGCGCAGTCGCACGAGCGCGTGATCGACTGGTTCTGTGGCCTGGGCAATTTCACCCTGCCGATCGCCACCACGGCCGGCGAGGTCCTGGGCATCGAGGGCAGCGAGACGCTGGTGGCGCGTTCGCGCGACAACCTCGCGGGCAACCAGAAGGGCCGCGGCACGCCGCTGGCACCCACGACCTTTGCCGCGCGCAACCTGTTCGAGATGACACCCGAGCAACTGGTGGCCGACGGCGTGGCACAGAAGTGGCTGGTGGACCCACCGCGCGAAGGCGCGTTCGCCCTCGCCAAGACCATGGCCGATCTGCACCAGAACCCGGCCTTGCGCGGCGGCTGGACGCCGCCCCAGCGCATCGTCTACGTGAGCTGCAACCCGGCCACGCTGGCGCGCGACGCGGGCCTGCTGGTGCACCAGGCAGGCTACCGCTGCGTGGCGGCGGGGGTGGTCAACATGTTTGCGCACACGGCGCACGTGGAGAGCATGGCGGTGTTCGAGCTCGACCCGTCGCGCGTGCCGGGGGCGGACGCGCCGGCCGAAGCCTGATCCGCGCGATCAGGATTTCTGCGAATGACCCGAAGGCGGCTTGCCTGCCTCGGGTGTGGCGGTCGCGCCTGCCTCGGGCTCCGAGGGCATGCCCACTACCGCGTTTTCGCGCATGTACTGGTCCATCTCGCGCCAGCCCGCGAACACCGCGGCCTTGCCGGCGCGCGGGTAGGCGCCGAAGCATGATTCGATGCTCTTCACCGCGTGCCGGCAGGCGCTGCCGATGGCCTTGCCCTCGGCTTCCTTCTTGGCGTTGATCTGCGTGGCCGTTTCGATGCCCAGCGCTTCGCAACCGCTCAGCAGGCTGGCGGTGGCGACGAGCGAAAGGGTGAGGGCGGTGCGTCGCATGGTGGTGGTGTGATTGGGTTCAACCCTGTTTCGGCGCGTGGGCGTCGAACTTGATGGCTCGTGTCGAAAAAGAAAAAGGACCCGAAGGTCCTTTCTCGTGGAGCGGGGTCGCGCTTACTCGCGATCGCCACCGAAGACGCCCAGCAACATCAGCAGGCTCTGGAAGATGTTGAACAGGCTCAGGTACAGGCCCAGCGTGGCCGTGATGTAGTTGGTTTCGCCGCCGTCGACGATGCGCTTCAGGTCGTACAGCAGGTACAGGCTGAACACGACGATCGCCAGGGTGGCGATCACGGCCATGCCGATCGGGCTGCCCACGAACACGTTGATGATCGCGCCGATCATGATGGCCAGGGCGCCCACGAAGAGCCACTTGCCCAGGCCGGAGAGGTCGCGCTTGATCACGGTCGAGAGGTTGGCCATGATGAAGAACACACCCGCGGTGCCACCGAAGGCGGTCATGATCAGGCTGGCGCCATTGCTGAACCCCAGCACGGACGCGAGCAGGCGCGAGAGCATCAACCCCATGAAGAAGGTGAAGGCCAGCAGCACCGGCACGCCGGCGGACGAGTTCTTCGTCTTCTCGATCGCGAACATGAAGCCGAAGGCACCGCCCAGGAAGACGATCAGGCCCAGGCCACCGGTGAGGCTGGCGGTGATGCCGGTCTGCACGCCGATCCAGGCGCCCAACACCGTGGGCAGCATGGACAGCGCCAGCAGCCAGTAGGTGTTGCGCATGACTTTGTTGCGCAGCGCATCGGAGGAAACGGCGGTGCCGAAGCGGCCGCTGGTTTGTACGTGGTCGGTCATGTTGGTGATCTCCTTCATCATCTGACGCCTTGGAACGGTGTTGCCTTCAAACGTATAGCTGCGTTGGGTGGCCTTGCCGTGCCAAAGCACTGTCTGCGCCAACCCGCCTTGTTCTACGCTTGAATGCAAAACCGTGTATGCCGGTCGCTGCGCGTCGGAATGACGCGCAACCGGCGAAATTGCATTGTAGGACCCTGGTTTGTCGGGTGTGCCAAGCGAAGATGAACGTGTTTTGGTAAGGTCTCTTGTGACCTGAGGGTCACCAATGCACGCGTTATCGTTCGCTTTAGCGCACCCGGGCATTCAAGTGCCTGGCCTGCAATGCTTCTCTGATTCCCCATTTAGGACCAAGTTCATGAAAAACAAGGCAGTTCTCGAGATCGCCGACGTCAAGCTCATCGCCGCCGCGGCCGAAGCCGAAGCACTGAAAAACAACTGGCCGGTGACCATCGCCATCGTCGACGACGGTGGCCATCTGCTGTGGTTGCAGCGTCTGGACGGCGTGGCCGCCATTTCGGCGCACATCGCACCCGCCAAGGCGCACACGGCGGCGCTGGGACGGCGCGAGAGCAAGATCTACGAGGACGTGATCAACCAGGGCCGCATGTCGTTCCTGAGCGCGCCCGAACTCGCGGGCATGCTCGAAGGCGGCGTGCCGATCCTCAAGGACGGGCAGTGCATTGGTGCGGTGGGCGTGAGCGGTGTGAAGTCCGGCGAAGACGCGCAGATCGCACGCGCGGGGATTGCCGCGTTGGGCCTTTGATGGGCGTTTGAGCCAGAAGCCCGCGGAAGATCTGTTATTCTCGCGGTCGCAAAAAATGCCTGGCTAATGGAGTTCGAACTCCTTGGCTGGCCAAAAACGACACGGGTGGGTAGTCCTCCCGGTCGCCCCACGAAAAAAACGATACGGGCCTCTGCGGCCAACCTGCTGTGTCTCGGTAGGTGGAAAAAAATGCCTGGCTAATGGGGATCGAACCCCTTGGCTGGCCAAAAACGACACGGGGAGAGTGATCCCCGGTCGCCCCACGATTCAAAAAAACGTTGCTTCGGCGGGCTGGCCTTGACCTTACTTGGTCAGGATCAGCTTGCCCTGGCGCGTCGTCTGCAGTCGGTACAACGAGCCGTTGTGATCGATCGCCACCACCTTCTGGCCGCGCAACAGATCGGCGCTGGGCAGCACGGGGACGTGCTGCACCTCGGGGGCCGACGTGGAGGGCGCTGGAACAGGCGTGGACACAGAAGCGGTGTTCGGGTTCGGGTTCATGGCGTGGCGGGCTCCGTGATGAATCCAATCTTTTTCACACCGCTGCGTTGCGCTGCCGCCATGGCTTGCGCCACGCGTTCGTAGCGCACCGCCTTGTCACCGCGGATGTGCAATTCGGGCTGGGGTTCCTGCGCGGCCGCCGCGGTGAGGCGGTTGGCGAAGTCGGTGTCGTCCACGCGCTGGTCGTTCCAGAAGTAGTTGCCGTCCGCATCCACCGAGAGGCGGATGTTCTCGGGCTTGTCCAGCACCTTTTCCATGCTGGCCTGCGGCAACTCGATGTTGACCGCGTGCTTGATCACCGGCACCGTGATGATGAAGATGATCAACAGCACCAACATCACGTCGATGAACGGGATCATGTTGATCTCGCTCATCATCTCGTCGTCGTCTGTTTGGGTTCCGATGGCCATGGCTCGATTCCTCTTTACGAGGCCTTCTTCATGGGCAGCACCTTGCCGTCGGCTGCGCTGGTGACGCGGGCGCCGGTGACGAAGTAGGCGTGCAGGTCGTGCGCAAAGCGGTTGAGCTGGTGGCTGATGCCCTTGTTGCCGCGCACCAGGGCGTTGAAGCCCAGCACGGCGGGAATGGCGACCAGCAGGCCGAGCGCGGTCATGATCAGCGCCTCGCCGATCGGGCCGGCCACGCGGTCAATGCTGACCTGGCCGGCTGCGCCGATGCTCAGCAGGGCGTGGTAGATGCCCCAGACCGTGCCGAACAGGCCCACGAAGGGGGCGGTGGATGCGACGGAGGCCAGCACCGACAGACCGCTTTGGGCGCGGGCACTGTAGTCGTCCACGCTCTTGCGCAGCGAACGCTCCACCCAGTCGCTCACGTCCAGGCTGTCGTGCAGCTGGCGCTGCGGCGGTGCGCCGTTGAGGCCGTCCTTGTGCAGGATGTGGCGGGTGGCTTCGCGGCCTTCGATGGCGGCGGCGCGGAACGGGTTGCCTTCCGGGGAGCCCAGCTTTTCCAGGCCTTCGGCAAAGTCGGCGCTGTGCCAGAAGCCTTCGACGCCCTTGGCTTGAGCGCGTTGCGCACGCTGGTCCAGCGCCTTCCACAGGATGATGATCCAGGTGGTGAGGGACATGGCGAGCAGCACCAGGGCCACCGAACGGGTGACCCAGTCACCTTGTGTCCAGACGTGGGCGATGCCCGATGTTGCGAATTGCGGATCCATGATGCTCTGACTCCAGGGGGAAGGGTTTATTCCAAAACGAAATTGACGGGGATGTTGAACCACATGGCTTCAGCCACCCCAGCGCGCTTGCCGGGCACGTAGCGCCAGCGCTGCACGGTTTGTAGCGCGGTCTGGTCCAGCCGCTCGTAGCCGCTGGAGGTGTGGATCTCGGCGCGGCTGGCCGTGCCGTTGACTTCAATGAAGGCGCGGATCACGACCTTGCCTTGTTCGCCCATGCGCTTGGACAGCGAGGGGTAGGGCGGGCGCGGGTTGTTGAGGTAGTCGGCGCTGCTGGACGGCAGTTCCACGCGCGGCGGTGCGGGTGGCGCCGGCGGCGCGCGT
>NZ_SCML01000090.1 GCF_005503365.1 Hydrogenophaga sp. 2FB | reverse complement strand
CGATCACGGTCAAGCTGATCGCCCCGATCGCCATGGAAGAAGGCCTGCGCTTTGCCATCCGCGAAGGCGGTCGCACCGTCGGCGCCGGCGTCGTTGCAAAAATCATCGCGTAAAGGGGTTCGTGGGTCGGGCCACTCGCGAAGCGAGGTGTTCTGACCCTAGCTGATGAAGAGCCCTTTGTGGGGCACAAGCCAGTAGGGGTATAGCTCAATTGGCAGAGCGTCGGTCTCCAAAACCGAAGGTTGTAGGTTCGATTCCTACTGCCCCTGCCACCCGACAGAACGTTGTTGGAACCTGGACCCAGGAACCTGAATCCACCCTGTTGCGTGGTTGACAAGCCCACCGAAGTCGTGAAGACCTCTGGTGGGCTTGCGTGTCTCAAGCTTTCGGGTTTTGGGCGCGCCTTTTGATACGAATTGTCTGGATCCTCATGGCCACTTCCGAAGTTCAAACCGTCCACACCGGCGCCGACAAGGCCAAGCTGGCGGCAGCGATCGCGCTGTTGCTGGGCTCGTTCGTGGCGTTCTATCTGCTGTCGTCGCGCGGTGCGCTGGCGCAGTGGGGCGCCCTGATCGTGCTGCTCGGGGCGGCGGTGGTGGTGTTCGCCGTGTCCGAGTCGGGCAAGCAGCTGATCGCCTTCGGCCGCGATGCCTGGCGTGAAGTCAAGAAGGTGGTCTGGCCTGCCCGCAAGGAGGCGATTCAGATGACAGCCTATGTGTTCGCTTTCGTGTTCGTGATGGCCCTGTTCCTGTGGCTGACCGACAAGACGGTCGAATGGGTGTTTTACGACCTGATTCTGGGCTGGAGAAAATGATGAGCGAGCAACACAGTCTCACGGCCGCTGAAGGCATGCGCTGGTACGTGGTCCATGCCTATTCCGGTATGGAAAAGGCGGCCGAGCGCAACATCGTCGAACGCATCAACCGCGCCGGCATGCAAGACAAGTTCGGCCGCATCCTCGTCCCCACCGAAGAAGTGGTGGAGATGAAGAACGGTCAGAAGCGCACCACCGAGCGCAAGTTCTTCCCCGGCTATGTGCTGGTGGAAATGGTGATGGACGATGACACCTGGCACTTGGTCAAGCACACCAACAAGGTGACGGGCTTTGTGGGTGGGGCGAAGAACCGCCCGGCGCCGATTTCCGAGGAAGACGTTCAGAAGATCGTCAACCAGATGCAGGAAGGCACCGACAAGCCGCGCCACAAGGTCGAGTTTGTGGTGGGCGAGTACGTGCGGGTCAAGGAAGGTCCGTTCACCGACTTCAATGGCACCGTCGAAGAAGTCAACTACGAGAAGAACAAGATGCGCGTGTCGGTGACCATCTTCGGTCGCGCCACGCCTGTCGAGCTCGAATTCAGCCAGGTCGAGAAGACCTGAGGTTTTTCGTGGCACAGGCGGGTCGGCCCGACGCCTGTGCCATTGGTTCTTTCCCGGGTCCCCAACCGCGAGGAGGTTGTCTTGATGGCAGCCGTCTGCACTCGCAGGAGCTAAAAAATGGCGAAAAAAATCGTCGGCTTCATCAAGCTGCAAGTGCCAGCTGGTAAGGCCAACCCCTCTCCCCCGATCGGTCCGGCGCTGGGTCAGCGCGGCCTGAACATCATGGAGTTCTGCAAGGCGTTCAACGCCCAGACCCAGGGCGTCGAGCCCGGTCTGCCGCTGCCCGTGGTGATCACGGCCTTTGCGGACAAGAGCTTCACCTTCATCATCAAGACGCCGCCCGCGACGACCCTGATCAAGAAGGCCATCAAGCTGGACAAGGGCTCTTCGGTGCCCAACAAGAACAAGGTCGGCAAGATCACCCGAGCCCAGCTCGAAGAGATCGCCAAGACCAAGATGAAGGACATGACCGCTGCCGATGTGGACGCCGCTGTGCGCACCATCGCCGGTTCGGCCCGTTCGATGGGCGTGATTGTGGAGGGCGTGTAAATGGCCAAGCTGACCAAAAAACAGAAAGCCTTCGAAGGCAAGGTCGACAGCAACAAGCTGTACAGCCTGACCGACGCTCTGGCGATCATCAAGGAATGCGCGAACGCCAAGTTCGATGAGTCCATCGACGTGGCGGTTCAGCTCGGCGTGGATGCCAAGAAGTCGGACCAGGTGGTGCGTGGCGCCGTCGTGATGCCCAACGGCACCGGCAAGACCAAGCGCGTTGCCGTGTTCGCCCAAGGCGCCAAGGCTGAAGAAGCCAAAGCCGCCGGCGCCGACATCGTCGGCATGGACGACCTCGCAGCCGACATCAAGGCCGGCAACATGAACTTCGACGTGGTCATTGCCTCGCCGGACGCCATGCGCATCGTCGGTACCCTGGGTCAGGTGCTGGGCCCGCGGGGCCTGATGCCCAACCCGAAGGTCGGCACCGTGACGCCCGATGTGGCCCAAGCCGTGCGCAACGCCAAGGCGGGTCAGGTGCAGTTCCGCGTCGACAAGGCCGGCATCGTGCACGGCACGATCGGCCGTCGCTCGTTCGATACCGACAAGCTCCAGGGCAACTTGGTGGCGCTGCTCGACGCACTGACCAAGGCCAAGCCTGCCACCAGCAAGGGTGTGTACCTGCGCAAGGTGGCGGTGTCGTCGACCATGGGTGTTGGCGTGCGCGTGGACACGCAATCCATCTCGGCGTGATCGCCGGATAGGGCGAAGAAGAATTCGGGTGGCAATGGCCGCCCGGGTGTGGTGGGTCCGCAGAGCGGTTGAGAAACCGGGCCGCGGAGTCATCCAAGACCGTTGGTGTCGGGTGAAGTCCTTCGGGACATTGCCGGACTTAATAGTGACAAGCCAACGCAGATGGCGATCCCGCTGCAGATGGAATACGTTCCAAAACAGTTGATCGCTGCAATGAGGCGTGTCCCAGGTCCCATCGGGCCGAGGGCACATTTAAGGAGTAGACCTTGAGTCTGAATCGCAGTGAGAAAGAAGCGGTCATTTCCGAAGTGACCAGCCTCGCCGCAAAAGCTCAAACGCTCGTGATGGCGGAATACCGTGGCATCACGGTCGCGAACATGGACAAACTGCGCGTGACAGCCCGCAGCAACGGTGTGACCCTGAGCGTGTTGAAAAACACCCTGGCCCGCCGTGCTGTGGCTGGCAGCCCGTTTGAAGTGGCCGCTGACCAGATGACCGGCCCGCTGATCTATGGCTTCTCTGAAGACGCAGTGGCCGCCGCGAAAGTGGTGGCCGAGTTCGCGAAAACCAACGACAAGCTGGTGATCCGCGGCGGCGTGTACGGAGGCAAGGCCCTGGATGTCAACGGCGTGAAGACGCTTGCCAGCATTCCTTCGAAGGAAGTGTTGTTGGCGCAGCTGTGTGGCTTGCTGATGTCGCCCATTTCGCGTACGGCCGTTGTGCTGGGCGCGCTGGCGGCCAAAAAAGGCGAAGGCGCTGCCGCACCGGCAGCTGAAGAAGCGGCTGCTGCCTGATTGGCGCGGCACTTTCATTCAAATCAATTGTTAGGAAATCAAAATGGCATTCGATAAAGACGCATTTTTGACCGCGCTGGACAGCATGACGGTCATGGAACTCAACGAGCTGGTGAAAGCCATCGAAGAGAAGTTTGGTGTGAGCGCTGCTGCCATGGCAGCACCCGCAGCCGCTGGTGGTGGCGGTGCTGCTGCAGCCGCTGAAGAGAAGACCGAATTCAACGTCGTGCTGCTCGAAGCCGGCGCGAACAAGGTTTCCGTCATCAAAGCTGTGCGCGAAATCACCGGCCTGGGCCTCAAGGAAGCCAAGGACCTGGTCGACGGCGCACCGAAGAACGTCAAGGAAGCGATCGCCAAGGCCGACGCCGAAGCCGCTGTCAAGAAGCTGGTGGAAGCCGGCGCCAAGGCCGAGCTGAAGTAATTCGCCCGGTTTCAGGGGCTGGAGCGCTCGATAAGGGCCTCCAGCCTTTGGTGCTTTCAGAGCACACCCAAAAGCCGGCTTGGCGCCGGCTTTCCCGGAGACCTTCAGGTCGACGGAAAAGTAGAAGCCAAGACGATTTTTGAGTGTTTTCTGACCCCGACTGCAGAAAACGACTTGGTTCGGGCCTGTGTGCAATGCACAGGCCGTCCGCCAATGGTTGGTAGAGGCCAGCCACCAAGAAAGCCACCAGGAGAGCCCACCCCTGGTAGGCAGACAGTCGCCGTAGAGCTCGGAGATCTCATGGCCTCAGCATCGAATTACTCATACACCGAACGCAAGCGCATCCGCAAGAGTTTTGGTACTCGCGAAAATGTGCTCGCGATTCCTTACCTCCTGCAAATGCAGAAGGACGCGTACACCGCGTTCCTGCAAGCCGACAGCGCCCCCAAGAAACGCACCAACGAAGGCCTGCAGGCGGCTTTCGAAGCGGCTTTCCCGATCGTCTCCCACAACGGTTTTGTGGAGATGAAGTTCGTCGAGTACAACCTGGCCAAACCCGCTTTCGACGTGCGCGAGTGCCAGACCCGTGGCTTGACGTTCGCCTCCGCCGTGCGTGCGCGCGTGCAGCTCATCATCTATGACCGCGAGTCTTCGACCGCGCAATCCAAGGTGATCAAGGAAGTGAAGGAACAAGAGGTCTACATGGGCGAAGTGCCCCTGATGACCGAGAAGGGCTCCTTCATCATCAACGGCACCGAGCGCGTGATCGTGTCTCAGTTGCACCGTTCGCCGGGCGTGTTCTTCGAACACGACAAGGGCAAGACACACAGCTCGGGCAAGCTGCTGTTCTCCGCTCGCATCATTCCCTACCGCGGTTCCTGGCTGGACTTCGAATTCGACCCGAAGGACGTGCTGTTCTTCCGCGTCGACCGCCGCCGCAAGATGCCGGTCACGATTCTGCTCAAGGCCATTGGCCTGACGCCGGAAACCATCCTGGCCAACTTCTTCGTCAACGACCACTTCCGCGTGATGGACAGCGGCGCGCAAATGGCCTTCGTGCCCGAGCGTCTGCGTGGTGAAGTGGCCCGCTTCGACATCACCGACAAGAGCGGCAAGGTCGTCGTGGCCAAGGACAAGCGCATCACCGTGCGCCACACCCGTGAGCTGGAGCAGTCGGGTACCACGCACATCAGCGTGCCGGAAGATTTCATGATCGGCCGCGTTGTGGCGCGCAACATCGTGGACGCCGACACCGGCGAAATCATCGCCAAGGCCAACGAAGAGTTGACCGAAGCGCTGCTGAAGAAGCTGCGCACCGCTGGCGTGCAGGACCTGCAGTGCCTGTACACCAACGAACTCGACCAGGGCGCGTACATCTCGCAGACCCTGCGCATCGACGAAACCGCCGACGAGTTCGCCGCGCGCGTGGCCATCTACCGCATGATGCGCCCTGGCGAGCCGCCGACCGAAGACGCGGTGCAGGCCCTGTTCCACCGCCTGTTCTACAACCCGGACACGTACGACCTGTCGCGCGTGGGCCGCATGAAGTTCAACGCCCGCGTGGGCCGCGACGAATCCACCGGCCCGATGGTGCTGTCCAACGAAGACATCCTGGCCGTGGTCAAGATCCTGGTGGACCTGCGCAACGGCCGTGGCGAAGTCGATGACATCGACCACTTGGGCAACCGCCGCGTGCGTTGCGTCGGCGAACTCGCCGAGAACCAGTACCGCACGGGTCTGGCGCGTATCGAGAAGGCTGTGAAGGAACGTCTCGGCCAGGCCGAACAAGAGCCTCTGATGCCGCACGACCTGATCAACTCCAAGCCGATTTCCGCGGCGCTCAAGGAGTTCTTCGGTGCGTCGCAGCTGTCGCAGTTCATGGACCAGACCAACCCCCTCGCCGAGATCACGCACAAGCGCCGCGTCTCGGCCCTGGGCCCGGGCGGTCTGACCCGCGAACGCGCCGGCTTCGAAGTGCGTGACGTGCACGTGACTCACTACGGCCGCGTCTGCCCGATCGAAACGCCGGAAGGCCCGAACATCGGCCTGATCAACTCGCTGGCGCTGTACGCACGCCTGAACGAATACGGCTTCATTGAAACGCCGTACCGTCGCGTGATCGATGGCAAGGTGACGAACCAGATCGACTACCTGTCGGCCATTGAAGAAGGCAAGTACGTCATCGCGCAGGCCAACGCCGCGCTCGACGCCGAAGGCCGCCTGACCGGCGACCTGATCTCCGCGCGTGAGAAGGGCGAATCGATCCTGACGCCGGCCGACACCATCCAGTACATGGACGTGTCGCCCGCACAGATCGTCTCCGTGGCCGCCTCGCTGGTGCCGTTCCTTGAGCACGATGATGCGAACCGCGCGCTGATGGGCGCCAACATGTCGCGCCAGGCCGTGCCCGTTCTGCGCCCCGAGAAGCCGCTGGTGGGCACCGGTATCGAACGCGTTGCCGCGATCGACTCCGGCACCGTGGTGACCTCCAAGCGCGGTGGCGTGGTCGACTACGTGGACGCGACCCGCATCGTGATCCGCGTGAACGACGCCGAGGCCGTGGCCGGTGAGGTGGGTGTGGACATCTACAACCTCATCAAGTACCAGCGTTCCAACCAGAACACCAACATCCACCAGCGTCCCATCGTCAAGAAGGGCGACAAGCTGGCCAAGGGTGACGTGATCGCCGACGGCGCTTCCACCGATCTGGGTGAAATCTCGATCGGCCAGAACATGCTGATCGCCTTCATGCCCTGGAACGGCTACAACTTCGAAGATTCGATCCTGATCTCCGAACGCGTGGTGGCCGACGACCGCTACACCTCGATCCACATCGAGGAACTGGTGGTGATGGCACGCGATACCAAGCTGGGCGCGGAAGAAATCACCCGCGACATCCCCAACCTGGCCGAGCAACAGCTCAACCGCCTGGACGACTCCGGCATCATCTACGTGGGCGCCGAAGTGCTGCCCGGTGACGTGCTGGTGGGCAAGGTCACGCCCAAGGGCGAGACCACGCTGACGCCTGAAGAGAAGCTGCTGCGCGCCATCTTCGGCGAGAAGGCTTCCGACGTGAAGGACACCTCGCTGCGCGTGGACCAGGGCTCGCAAGGCACCGTGATCGACGTGCAGGTGTTCACCCGCGAAGGCATCACGCGCGACAAGCGCGCTCAGCAGATCATCGACGACGAGCTGAAGCGTTTCCGCCTGGATCTGAACGACCAGCTGCGCATCGTGGAAGCCGACGCCTTCGACCGTATCGAAAAGCTGCTGATCGGCAAGATCGCCAACGGCGGCCCGAAGAAGCTGTCCAAGGGCACGACCATCGACAAGGCCTACCTGGACGACGTCGAGAAGTACCACTGGTTCGACATCCGCCCGGCCGACGAGACCGTGGCTGCCCAGCTCGAGTCCATCAAGAACTCGATGGAGCAGACGCGCCACAGCTTCGACCTCGCGTTCGAAGAAAAGCGCAAGAAGCTCACGCAGGGCGACGAGCTGCCCGCTGGCGTGCTGAAGATGGTCAAGGTGTACCTGGCCGTCAAGCGCCGCCTGCAGCCGGGTGACAAGATGGCCGGCCGCCACGGCAACAAGGGTGTGGTCTCCAAGATCGTGCCCGTGGAAGACATGCCGCACATGGCCGACGGCACCCCTGCCGACATCGTGCTCAACCCGCTGGGCGTGCCTTCGCGCATGAACGTGGGTCAGGTGCTCGAGGTCCACCTGGGCTGGGCCGCCAAGGGCCTGGGCCAGCGCATCGGCGACATGCTGCAGGCCGAGGCCAAGGTGGCTGAGCTGCGCAAGTTCCTCGAAACGGTCTACAACCAGGCCGGCAAGAAGGAGACCCTGGCCGAGCTGAGCGACGCCGAGGTGCTGGAAATGGCCGAGAACCTGCAGACCGGCGTGCCGTTCGCCACCCCGGTGTTCGACGGTGCCTCGGAAGACGAGATCCGCGCCATGCTGAAGCTGGCCTACCCGGACGACATCGCACAACTCAAGGGCCTCACAGAGACCCGCACCCAGGCGCAGCTGTACGACGGCCGCACGGGTGACGCTTTCGAGCGCAAGACCACCGTGGGCTACATGCACTTCCTGAAGCTGCACCACTTGGTCGACGACAAGATGCACGCCCGTTCCACCGGCCCGTACTCGCTCGTTACCCAGCAGCCGCTGGGCGGCAAGGCGCAATTCGGTGGCCAGCGTTTCGGGGAAATGGAAGTGTGGGCGCTGGAAGCCTACGGCGCCTCGTACATCCTGCAGGAAATGCTCACCGTCAAGTCCGACGACGTGCAAGGCCGCACCAAGGTGTACGAGTCCATCGTCAAGGGCGAGCACACGATCGATGCGGGCATGCCCGAGTCGTTCAACGTGCTGGTCAAGGAAATCCGCTCGCTCGGTATCGACATCGAGCTGGAACGTTCCTGATTCACCGAACCTAAGGAAAGCAACCCATGAAATCTTTGCTCGACCTGTTCAAGCAGTTCACACCCGACGAGCACTTCGATGCGATCCGCATCGGCCTGGCCTCGCCGGAAAAAATCCGCTCGTGGTCCTTCGGTGAAGTCAAGAAGCCCGAGACCATCAACTACCGCACGTTCAAGCCTGAGCGCGACGGTCTGTTCTGCGCCAAGATTTTTGGTCCCATCAAGGACTACGAATGCCTGTGCGGCAAGTACAAGCGCCTCAAGCACCGCGGTGTCATCTGCGAGAAGTGCGGCGTTGAAGTCACGCAGACCAAGGTGCGTCGCGAGCGCATGGGTCACATCGACCTGGCCGCGCCTTGCGCCCACATCTGGTTCCTGAAGTCGCTGCCATCGCGTCTGGGCCTGATCCTGGACATGACGCTGCGCGACATCGAACGCGTGCTGTACTTCGAGGCGTACGTCATCGTCGACCCCGGCATGACGCCGCTGAAGAAGTTCGCGATCATGAGCGAGGACGACTTTGACGCCAAGCGCAAGGAATTCGGCGACGAGTTCATTGCCAAGATGGGCGCCGAAGGCATCAAGGAACTGCTGCAAGCCATCGACCTCGACATCGAGATCGAGAAGCTGCGCAACGATCTGACCGGCTCGGAACTCAAGATCAAGAAGAACGCCAAGCGCCTCAAGGTGCTGGAAGCCTTCAAGAAGTCCGGCATCAAGCCCGAGTGGATGGTGCTCGACGTGCTGCCCGTGCTGCCGCCGGACCTGCGTCCGCTGGTGCCGCTGGACGGTGGCCGCTTCGCGACCTCCGACCTGAACGACCTGTACCGCCGCGTCATCAACCGCAACAGCCGCCTGCGTCGCCTGCTCGAACTCAAAGCGCCCGAAATCATCGCGCGCAACGAGAAGCGCATGCTGCAGGAAGCCGTGGACTCGCTGCTGGACAACGGCCGCCGTGGCAAGGCCATGACGGGCGCCAACAAGCGCGCACTCAAGTCGCTGGCCGACATGATCAAGGGCAAGAGCGGCCGCTTCCGCCAGAACTTGCTGGGCAAGCGCGTCGACTACTCGGGCCGTTCGGTCATCGTGGTTGGCCCAACGCTCAAGCTGCACCAGTGCGGCCTGCCCAAGCTGATGGCGCTCGAGCTGTTCAAGCCTTTCATCTTCTCGCGCCTGGAAGCCATGGGCATCGCGACCACCATCAAGGCCGCGAAGAAGGAAGTGGAAGCCGGTACGCCGGTGGTGTGGGACATCCTGGAAGAGGTGATCAAGGAACACCCGGTGATGCTCAACCGCGCACCGACGCTGCACCGCCTGGGCATCCAGGCCTTCGAGCCGATCCTGATCGAAGGCAAGGCGATCCAGCTGCACCCGCTGGTCTGCGCGGCCTTCAACGCCGACTTCGACGGTGACCAGATGGCCGTTCACGTGCCGCTGTCCGTGGAAGCGCAGCTCGAAGCCCGCACGCTGATGCTGGCCTCGAACAACATCCTGTTCCCGGCCAACGGCGAACCCTCCATCGTGCCGTCGCAAGACGTGGTGCTGGGTCTTTACTACGCGACCCGCGAAAAAATCAATGCCCAGGGCGAAGGCATGATCTTTGCCGACCTGACCGAGCTGCAGCGCGCGCTGGACAACAGCGCGGTCGACATCACGGCCAAGATCAGCGTGCGCCTGACCCAGCACACGCTGGACAAGGCCACCGGTGAATACGTGGCATCCACCTCGCTGGTGGACACCACGGTCGGCCGTGCGCTGCTTTCCGAAATCCTGCCCAAGGGCCTGCCGTTCGACGTGCTGAACAAGGCGCTGAAGAAGAAGGAAATCTCGCGCCTGATCAACACCTCGTTCCGCAAGTGCGGTCTGAAGGAAACCGTGGTCTTCGCCGACAAGCTGCTGCAAAACGGCTTCCGTCTGGCCACGCGCGCCGGTATCTCGATCGCCGTGGACGACATGTTGGTGCCCAAGGAAAAGCCGGCCATCATCGACCGCGCCGAAAACGAGGTGAAGGAAATCGCCCAGCAGTACGCTTCCGGTCTGGTGACCGCGGGCGAGCGCTACAACAAGGTGGTGGACATCTGGGGCAAGGCCGGTGACGAGATCTCCAAGGTCATGATGGCCCAGCTGGCCAAGCAAAAGACCACCGACCGCCACGGCAAGGAAGTGGACCAGGAGTCGTTCAACTCCATCTACATGATGGCCGACTCCGGCGCGCGCGGTTCCGCGGCGCAGATCCGCCAGCTGGCCGGCATGCGTGGCCTGATGGCCAAGCCCGACGGCTCGATCATCGAGACCCCTATCACGGCGAACTTCCGTGAAGGCCTCAACGTGTTGCAGTACTTCATTTCCACGCACGGTGCCCGTAAGGGTCTGGCCGACACGGCGCTGAAGACGGCCAACTCCGGCTACCTCACCCGCCGCCTGGTGGATGTGACGCAGGATCTGGTGGTCAACACGCAGGATTGCGGCACCTCGAACGGCACGCTGATGCGCGCCATCGTCGAGGGCGGTGAAGTGATCGAATCGTTGCGCGATCGCGTCCTGGGCCGCACGACGGCCGAGGAAGTGAACCACCCCGAAACCCGCGAAATGCTGGTTCCGGCGGGCCAGCTGCTCGACGAAGACCTGCTCGACATGCTCGAAGCCGCGGCGGTGGACGAAGTGAAAGTGCGCACCGCACTGACCTGCGAAACCCGCTTCGGCATCTGCGCCAAGTGCTACGGCCGCGATCTGGGCCGCGGCGGCCTGGTCAACATCGGCGAAGCGGTTGGCGTGATTGCCGCGCAGTCGATCGGCGAACCCGGCACGCAGCTGACCATGCGCACCTTCCACATCGGTGGTGCGGCGTCGCGCGCGGCGGTCGCTTCCAGCGTGGAAGCGAAGTCCAGCGGTGTGATCGGCTTCAACGCCACCATGCGCTACGTGACCAACACCAAGGGTGAGCTGGTCGTGATCGCGCGCTCGGGCGAGATCGTCATCCACGACGAACACGGCCGTGAGCGCGAGCGCCACAAGGTGCCGTACGGCGCGATCCTGTCGGTCAAGGCCGACCAGACCATCAAGGCTGGTGCGATCCTGGCCAACTGGGACCCGCTGACGCGCCCGATCATCACGGAGTTTGCCGGTCAGGTGCGCTTCGAGAACGTCGAGGAAGGCCTCACCGTGGCGAAGCAGGTGGACGATGTCACTGGCTTGTCGACCCTGGTGGTGATCGATCCGAAACGCCGTGGCGTGGCCAAGGTGGTCCGTCCGCAGGTCAAGCTGATCGACGGCTCGGGCAACGAAGTGAAGATCCCTGGCACCGACCACTCGGTGACGATCGGTTTCCAGATCGGCTCGCTGATCCAGGTGCGCGACGGCATGGACGTGGGCCCTGGCGAAGTGCTGGCCCGCATCCCGGTCGAAGGCCAGAAGACGCGAGACATCACCGGCGGTCTGCCGCGTGTGGCCGAGCTGTTCGAAGCCCGCAGCCCGAAGGACAAGGGCATGCTGGCCGAGATGACCGGTACCGTGTCGTTCGGCAAGGAGACCAAGGGCAAGGTTCGCCTGCAGATCACCGACCCCGAAGGCAAGGTGTGGGACGACCTCATTCCCAAGGAAAAGAACATCCTGGTGCACGAAGGCCAGGTGGTCAACAAGGGTGAGAGCGTGGTGGACGGCCCGGCCGATCCGCAAGACATCCTGCGCCTCCTGGGTATCGAGGAACTCTCGCGCTACATCGTCGACGAAGTGCAGGACGTGTACCGCTTGCAGGGCGTGAAGATCAACGACAAGCACATCGAGGTGATCGTTCGCCAGATGCTGCGCCGCGTGGTCGTCGACAGCGTGGGCGATTCGAGCTACATCGCTGGCGAACAGGTCGAGCGTTCGGAGATTCTCAACACCAACGATGCGCTGCGCGCCGACGGCAAGCTGCCAGCGGTGTACAGCAACATCCTGCTGGGTATCACCAAGGCCTCGCTGTCCACCGACTCGTTCATCTCGGCGGCTTCCTTCCAGGAAACCACCCGCGTGCTGACCGAAGCGGCCATCATGGGCAAGCGCGACGAGCTGCGTGGTCTGAAGGAAAACGTGATCGTGGGTCGTCTGATCCCGGCCGGTACCGGCATGGCCTACCACGAGGCGCGCAAGGTCAAGGAGAAGATGGACGACGAAGAACGCCGTGCCATCGCCGAGGCCGACGCGCTCTCGCTGGCGGCCGACCAGGCTGATGCATCCAGCAACGCCAACGAATCGGCGGAGTAAGAGTCCGCCCTGCGGCGCTGCGCGCCACTGACGCTTTGAAAGCCCCCGGTCATCCGACCGGGGGCTTTTTTCGTTGGGCTTAGCGCCGAGAGGGGGACATGGCACGGGGTATATTGGCCGCGCCTGCCGGGAGGCGGGCCCTGCATTCAACAAGGAGTTCCGAACATGTCCGTCTCGCTGTGGGTCTTCCTGGCCGTGGGTCTCGTGGTGTTCTTCTGGGCCGTGGGCGCCTACAACCGCCTGGTGCGCCTGAAAAACACGATCGCCAACGCCTTTGGTCAGATCGATGTGCAACTCAAGCGCCGCTACGACCTGATCCCCAACCTGGTGGAGGTGGCGCGCCGCTACCTTGCGCACGAAGCGCAGACACTGGAAGCGGTGATCGCGGCGCGCAACCAGGCGCGCACGGCCGAACAGACCGCCGCGGGCAACCCGCTCAATGCCGCGGCACTGAGCGCGCTCACCGGTGCCGAGCAGCTGTTGGGTGGTGCCATGGGCAAGCTGTTTGCAGTGGTCGAGGACTACCCCGAACTCAAGGCCGACCAGAACATGCGCGAGCTCAGTGAAGAACTCACCAGCACCGAGAACCGCGTCGGTTTTGCGCGCCAGGCCTACAACGACCACGTGCTCGAGTTCAACGACGCGGCGGCCCAGTTCCCCGCGTTGATCATTGCGCGCTTGTTTGGCTTTCAACCGCTGGCCATGCTGGCGTCCACCACCAACGAAGCAGAACGCGAGAGCTTGCGCATCAAGATGTGATGCATCCCCCGCGTCGGTGGTATTTCTGACATGCGCTTCTTCGAATTCCAACGCGACGCGCGAGGCGCGACCCGGCGTCTGTTGTTCGCCTTTGGCTTGACCTTGGTGCTGTTGCTGGTCGCCGTCAACGCGGCGCTGGCACTGGCCTGGGGCTTGACCTGGGGGTTCTGGATGCCCGGCGCGTTCACCTATCCGAAGCATTTTTTTGCGGTCAACACCAGCGTGACGCTGCTGTTCGTGCTGGGCGGCTGGTGGGTCGAGACCTCGCGTCTGGCCCATGGCGGTGGCCAGCGACTGGCCGAGCAGATGGGCGCACGCCTGGCCCGGCCGTCGGGGGATTTCGACGAACAGCGCTTCTGCAACATCGTCGACGAGATGGCCATCTCCTCCGGTATGAAGTGCCCACAGGCCATGGTGGTCGCGCGCGATCAAGGCATCAATGCCTTTGCCGCCGGTTGGGACGAAGACGACGCGGTGGTGGCGGTGACGCAGGGTGCGCTGGAACTCCTCACGCGCGACGAACTGCAGGGACTCGTGGCGCACGAGTTCAGCCACATCGGTGAAGGCGACACGCGCTTGAACATGCGCCTGGTCGGCATGGTCTTCGGGCTGGAGATGCTCTACCGGATGGGTCAGACGCTGTTCGAGCCCGACTCCCGCGACCGCCGCATGGCCGCGGCCTTGATCGGCCTGGCCATCATGGCCGCCGGCTGGCTGGGTTGGCTCGCCGGCCACGCCTTGCAGGCCGCGGTGTCGCGCCAGCGCGAGTACCTGGCCGACGCGCGCGCCGTGCAATGGACGCGCAGCCGCGATGGATTGGGCGGCGTGCTGCGCAAGGTGCTCACCCAGCGGCGCGGCGGTGTGGTGTCGCAGCGGGCCGGGTCGGCCGTGCAGCACATGCTGCTGGTGGCCAACGAAGGGAAGGGCGGCAAGGCCGAGCACTGGCTCGACTCGCACCCACCCCTGGCCGCGCGCATCCGCCGCATCTACGGCCGCGACATGGGGCCGCTGCCCTTGCGTCGAGAAGACGACGCGCCCGTCGCCACCGGCACGGCGACACCCCCTGCCGCCGCCGCGGCGGCCGACCCCGAGACGGGCTGGACCCTGAGCTGAAGGCGCGGGGCGGCGGTGTGTGACACTCGCGGTCTCGTTTCTCGATTGACCGCTGCCACGGCCCCTCGCTTTGACCGTCTCAACCCCCCCCGTGCCCAAGGGC
>NZ_SCML01000008.1 GCF_005503365.1 Hydrogenophaga sp. 2FB | reverse complement strand
CCTCCATGGCCTGCCGCCCCGGCTGCGCCGCCTGCTGCACCGCGCCGTCGATCAGCAGCCCCATGCCCGGCCTGCCCCACGGCAAGCCGGCCGGCGTGCCCTGCCCACACCTGGATGGCAGCCTGCGTTGCGGCCTGTTTGGCCAGCCCGAGCGCCCCGCCGTCTGCGGATCGCTTGCGCCCGGGCCCGAGATGTGTGGCGAGGACCGCGAGCACGCCATGGTCTGGCTGACGCGGCTGGAGCAGCAGACCGCCCCCGCCTCACCTTGAAGGTTCAGACCTGCAGCGTCCCGCGGAACCCCCGCGCGGCGTAGTACGACTCCACGCCGTTGTGGTATGTGAAGACCTGGCCGTAGCGCCGGTCGCAGAACAGCGCGCCGCCCAGCTTGCGCATCTCGGGCGGCGTGGCGACCCAGCTTGACGTCTTCCGGTCGAATTCGCCCAGGGTCTGCAACGCGCGGTACTGCTCTTCGGTCAGCAGCGCGATGCCCATCTCGTCGGCCATTTCCTGCGCGCTGCTTTGCGGCTTGTGCTCCTTGCGCGCATCGCGCGCGGCCTTGTCGTAGCAGGTGCTGCGGCGGCCGGCTGGGCTCTCTGGTACGCAGTCGCAGAAGGTGAGCGCTCCCGACTTGTCCCGCGCGATGACATCGGGTTCACCGCCCGAGGCCTCCATCGCCTGCAACGACGCCAACGCCGCGGGCTTGGCGTCAAGCCGCGCCTGCACGTCGGCCCAGGCGATGCCCTTGTGCCGCGGCATGTGTTTCTCGAAGCGGGTCTTCAGTGCCTGCAGCAGCTCGTCACGTTCCTTTGCCTTCATGGTGTCCCCTTGCGTTCAGGATGGTCAGGATGGTGTTCAGGATGCGGGTGCGACAAAAGCGGCCATGCCGTCGAGCACGGTGCGCAGGCGCATCACCTCGCGCGAACGGTCCAGCCGCTTCGACCAGGCCGCCACGCGTGAGACGCGCTGCAGGCGCGGCAAGAGATGCGCGATAAACCCGCGCAAGGCCGGACCGCCCGGCCCCGCCGCGTCATAGGCCTTCAGCACCGCCAGCACCGCGCCGGGCCCCAGCGGCTGCAGGAAACGCGCGAGCGAAAACAGCATCTGCAGCACATCGTAGACCTGCACCGTGCTCAGCGCCATGCCGGGTCGCAGCTGTTCCTCGAAGTCCAGCCGCGCGAAACGCTGGCCGTCCCAGGTGGTGTTGCGCAGCTGCGCGCCACCGTGCCACTGGCCGCGCGCGTGGAAGGCCGCGAGGTCGGCGCTGGCCGCGCACATGAGCGGCAGGCGCTCGCCCTCGGGCATGCGGTGCAGCTGGTGGTCCACCGTCTCGCCGATGTCGCCCGTGGTGAGCGAGAAGCCGTCGAAGGCCAGCACCGGGGGAACGTGCTCGCCCGCCGCGGCCAAGGCCTGCAGGCGTTCGTGTTCAAAGGCCAGCAAGGCCCGCGCGTCGGTCTGGCGCACCGCGCGCCACGGCACGGGCACACCAAGGACGTGCGCAAAGATCCAGATGCCCAAGGCGTGCGACCAGCTGCGCAGCGGCCGGTCGGCGGACTTGGTCCAGGTCTTGGTAGACAGCGGTGGTGGGACGGAGGTGCTCAAGGAGCGGAATTATCGCCAAGTCGGGCGGATTCGCGCCTTGCCCGCTGGGGGACGGCCGGGATGGGCGCACGCGCGCCAACACCGCAACATCAAGGCGCGTCGGCGTACCGCTGCAGTTCCCAGTCGCTCACCTGCTGGCTCCACGCCGCCCATTCGCCGTGCTTGAGCTGCAGAAACTGCCCACAGAATGCCGGGCCCACAGCCTCGCGCAAGACCGCGTCTTGCGACAACGCGTCCAGCGCGGCCAACAGATCGCGCGGCAGGCGCGCGGGCACGGCACCGCCCCGCGCATGGCGTTCGTACAGGTCATCGCTGCACGGCGTCACCGCCGGCAAGGCCTGTTCGATGCCCGACAGGCCCGCGGCCAGCGTCGCGGCAATCGCCGCGTACACGTTGCACGACGGATCGGGCAAGCGCCACTCGATGCGCCCGGCCACGCTGCGCACGAGGCAGGTGCGGTTGTTGTCACCCACCGATTTCCACACCGGCGACCAGGTGGTGCCCGAGGCGCTGCGGCTCGCGGCCAGGCGCTTGTAGCTGTTCACCGTGGGTGCGCAGAGCGCGGCCAGCGCGTCGGCGTGGTGCAGCAAACCCGCGACGAAACGGTGGCCGGTTTCGCTCAGGCCCAGCGCGCCCGCCGCGTCCGCCATCACCGCGCGGCCGTGCGCATCGGTCAGGCTCAGGTGGAAATGCAGGCCGCTGCCCGGCGCGTGCGCCAGCGGCTTGGGCATGGTGGAAAACACCATGCCGTGCTGCTGCGCCACGGCGTGCGCGGCGAGCTTGAAGAGCTGGTACCGGTCGGCCGCGGCCAGCGCGTGGTCGTGCCGGTAGTTGATCTCGTACTGCCCCGTTGCGTCCTCGTGGTCGATCTGCTCCAGCTCGAAGCCGAGCGACACCAGCGTCTCGCGCATGCCATCCAGAAATCCGAAGTTGCGGCCCATGGCCTGGAGGTCGTATGAGGGCTTGGCGTGTCGGTCGTCGCCATCGGCCACGCGCCAAACGCCTTGCGCGTCGCGGCGCAGCAGAAAGAACTCGGGCTCGATGCCGACCCACAGCGTCCAGCCGCGCTCCTTTTTGAGCCTGGCCACCTGGCGCTGAAGCACCTGTCGCGGGCAGGTGTCCAGCGGCTCGCCGCCGGCAAAGCCGTCGCACACCGCGTGCGCCACGCCCGGCATGAAAGGCAGCGGCTGCAGGCTCTCGGGCCGCACGCGGCCCATGTACTCACTGCGTGCGCCCATGCGCGGCAGGCCGGTGCCCGCGATGCTCGGCCCGGAGAAACCCGCGCCGACGTCCACCGCGTGGGACAGGCGCTCCAGCGGCACCAGCTTCCCCTTGGGCGCACCGAGGATGTCGGTGAAGGTGGCCAGCACCGAGTGGATGCCCTGGGCCCGCAGGGCCGCGATGCGCTCGTCGTGGGGCGCCGCGCTCAAGCGAGCACCTCGGCCAATGCCGCATCGAACGCGGCCAGGCCCTCGGCGAACACACTGTCTTCGATGGTCAGCGGGAACAGGAAGCGGATCACGTTGCCGTACACACCGCAGGTCAGCAGCAGCAGGCCACGCTTCAGCGCGGCCAACTGCACCTGCTTCGTGGTCTCGGCATCGGGCACGCCGGTGGCGGGGTCGACGAACTCGCAGGCCACCATGGCGCCGAGGCCGCGCACCGCACCCATGCGCTTGTGGGTGGCGCGCTGGGCCTGGAGGTGGGCGATGAGCTGGTCACCGAGCTTCTGCGCGCGCGCGGGCAGTTGTTCTTCGGCCATCACGTCGAGCACCGCATGCGCCGCGGCAATCGCCAGCGGGTTGCCCGCGTAGGTGCCGCCCAGGCCGCCCGGCGCGGGGCCGTCCATGACGGCCGCCCTGCCGCACACGGCCGACAACGTGGTGCCGCCGGCCAGGCTCTTGGCCAGGGTCATCAAGTCCGGGCGCACGCCGAAGTGCTCCATGGCGAACATTTTTCCGGTGCGCGCGAAGCCGGTCTGCACCTCGTCGGCCACGAGCAGGATGCCGTGCTGGTCGCACAGCGCGCGCAGCCATTGCACGGCTTCCTTCTGGATGACGTTGAAGCCGCCCTCGCCCTGCACCGGCTCGAACACGATGGCCGCCACGCGCGAGGGTTCGATGTCGCACTTGAAGAGCTGCTCCATCGCATGTTTCGTCTCGTCGAGCGAAGTGCCTTCGGCCGGGAACGGCACGTGGTAGATCTCGGGTGGGAACGGGCCGAAGCCCGCCTTGTACGGCTGCACCTTGCCGGTGAGCGCAACCGCGAACATGCTGCGGCCATGGAACGCACCACCGAAAGCGACCACGCCGGTGCGCCCCGTGGTCGAGCGCGCGATCTTCATCGCGTTCTCGATCGCTTCCGCGCCGGTCGAGAAGAACGCGGTCTTCACCGGTCCCTCGATCGGCACCAGCGCGTTGATGCGCTCGGCCAAGGCCACGTACTCGGTGTACGGCACCACCTGGTAGCAGCTGTGCGTGAAACGCTGCAACTGCGCCGCGATCGCCGCTTGTACCTTTGGGTGCACGTGGCCGGTGTTGAGTACCGCGATGCCACCCGCGAAGTCGATGAAGCGACGGCCCTCGATGTCCCAGAGTTCGGCGTTCTTCGCGCGCTCGATGAAGAAGTCGCCAAACACCCCCACACCGCGCGGTGTGGCGGCCAGGCGGCGCGCGTGCCAGCTGGCGTTGGTGTGCGGCGCGTTCAGCTGCTCGGATTTGTGCGGTGCGTTCATGAAAGATCTCCTTCAAAGGTGCGCACAGCGGCGCAGGGGGGTCACACCGGACTGTCAATCCGTATCCACGTGGTCTTGGTCTCGGTGTATTTGTCAAACGCGTGCAGCGACTTGTCCCGCCCCACGCCACTTTGCTTGAACCCGCCAAACGGCACCGTGATGTCGTCCTCATCGTAAGAGTTCACGTGCACGGTGCCCGCGCGCAAGGCCCGCGCCACGCCATGCGCCTTGTTGATGTCGCGCGTCCACACCGCCGCCTGCAAGCCATAGATGTTGCTGTTGGCCTGCTTCACCACGTCGGCCGCATCGGTGAACGACAGCACCGACAACACCGGGCCAAAGATCTCTTCGCGCGCGATCGTCATCTGGTTCGTCACACCATCGAACACCGTCGGCTGCACATACAGGCCACCCTTCACCGGCTCGACCACCGCGCCACCGGCCAGCAGCTTCGCGCCCTCCTGTCTGCCACTCTCGATGTAGCGCAACACCGTGTCGAGCTGGGTGCGGTCGACGATCGCGCCCATCACCGTGCTCTTCTCCAGGGGGTTGCCCGGCTGGTACTGCGGCACCAGCTTCAAGGCCTTCTCCAGAAACGCCTCCTTGATGGACGCCTCGACGAACAGGCGCGAAGGCGCGTTGCAACTCTCGCCCTGGTTGAAGAAGATGCTGCCCACCGCCGCCTCCACCGCCTTGTCCAGGTTCGGGCAATCGGCGAACACGATGTTGGGCGACTTGCCGCCCAGCTCGGTCCATGCGCGCTTCAGGTTGCTCTGCCCCGCCATCACGTGGATCTGCTTGCCCACGCGCGTGCTACCCGTGAAGGCGATGCAGTCCACGTCCATGTGCAGCGCGAGCGGGCTGCCGGCCTCGGCGCCGTAACCCGGCACCACGTTGAACACGCCAGGGGGAATGCCGGCCGCCAGCGCCAGCTCGGCCAGGCGCAGCGCGGTCAACGGGCTCTTCTCGCTCGGCTTCAGCACCACCGAATTGCCGGCAGCCAATGCCGGCGCAATCTTCCAGGCCGCCATGATCATCGGGTAGTTCCACGGCACGATCACGCCGACCACCCCCACCGGTTCGCGCGTGATCAAGGCCAGCGCGGTACTCGGTGTGGGCGCGATCTCGTCGTACACCTTGTCCACCGCCTCGCCGTACCAGCGGATGCAGTTGGCCGCGCTGTTCACGTCGACCGAACGCGCGTACTTCACGGGCTTGCCCATGTCCAGCGTCTCGGTGAGCGCCAGTTCGTCGGCGTGCGCGATGAGCTGCTCGGCGAACTTGATCATCACGCGCTTGCGCTGCGCCGGCGCCATACCGCTCCAGCGGCGGTCTTCGAACGCGGCGCGCGCCGCGGCCACGGCGGCGTCGATGTCCGCCTCGCCGCAGCGCGCCACGGCCGTGAGCAGGCGGCCGTCGACGGGAGAGATGCAATCAAAGGTCTGGCCGTCGCGTGCGGCGATGCGCTCGCCATTGATGAACGCACGGCCGTCGAAAGTGAGGTCGGTCATGGGGTCGGTTCCGGGTTGTCGCTGGGCGCGAAGTGGCCCCATGCTACGCCCGAAACGGGGCAAACCGCATAGCCACTTTCCCCGCGCCGAAGCGATCCATCGGTCGCCAAAAAAGAAGGCCACCCGAAGGTGGCCATGGAACCCCATCAATCCACTCAGCTGCGCAACGCCGCCGCGATCTCGCGCTCGCGTTTGCGCGTCGAGCGCGCCACCCACACCGCGTAGCTCACGATCACCACCGTCACCGTCACGATCAGCAGCGTGGCTGCCGCGTAGATCGTCGGGTTGATGCCGCGCCGCGCGTAACCGAAGATCACCTGCGGCAAGGTGCTCACGCCCGGGCCGGAGAGGAATTCGGAAATCACCACGTCGTCGAACGAGAGCGTGAACGCCAGCAGGAAGGCCGCGAGCAGGGCCTGGAAGATGTTGGGCAGCGTGATCAGGAAGAACACCTGGTGCGGCTTGGCGCCCAGGTCCATGGCGGCGTCCTCGATCGCGCGGTCCATGTCGGACAGGCGCGACTGCACCACCACCACCCCGTAGGCCATGCCCAGCAGCGTGTGGCCCAGGATGATGGTGAGCATGCCGCGCTGCGGCCAGCCAAAGAAGTTCTGCGCGCCCACCGCCAGCAGCAGCAGCGACAGGCCGATGATCACCTCGGGCATCACCAGCGGCGCATTGACCATGCCGCTGAAGATGGTGCGGCCCAGGAAGCGCCGGTAGCGCACCAGCACGAAGGCCGCGAAGGTGGCCAGCACGGCCGAGAGCAAGCCCGTGATGGCCGCGACCTTCAGCGAAAGCCAGAAGCCTTCGACGATCTTGGTGTCGCGCGTGAGCGCCTCGTACCAGCGCAGCGAGAAGCCGGTGAAGCGCGCGTCCTGCCGCGTGCTGTTGAACGAGAACACGATCATGAACACCAGCGGCAGGTACAGGAAGGCGTAGACCAGCACGAGCCAGAACTTGCCGAAGTGTCTTTCGAGAACTTGTTTCATGGTCCTGCTCCTTCAGCGTTTTTCAGCCGGGTCGGCGCTGTAGTGGTAGTACAGCGCGAGCGGGATCACGATCAACGCGATCATCACCACCGCCAGCGCCGTGGCGCGTGGCCAGTCGTTGGCGGTGAACATCTCGTCCCACACCACACGCCCGATCATCAGGTTCTCCGGTCCCCCCAGCAGCGAGGGAATCACGAACTCGCCGACGCAGGGAATGAACACCAGCATGAAGCCGGCGATGATGCCGGCCTTGGACAGCGGCACCGTGATCAGCCAGAACGCCTTGAACGGCGAGGTGCCCAGGTCGTACGCGGCTTCGAGCAGGCGGAAGTCCATCTTCACCAGGTTGGCGTACAGCGGCAGGACCATGAACGGCAGGTACACATAGGTCATGCCGATCAGCATCGACACGTTGGTGTACAGCATGGGGATCGGCTCGCTGGTCAGGCCGATCGATATCAGCAGCCGGTTGAGCACGCCCTGGTCGGCCAGGATGCCCTTCCAGGCGTACACGCGCAGCAGGAACGAGGTCCAGAACGGCAGCATCACCATCAGCAGGAGCGCGGGGCGGGCGCTCGCGGGTGAGCGCGCGATGAAGTAGGCGAACGGGTAGCCGATCACCAGGCACAGGATGGCGGTGCACAGCGCGTACCAGATCGATCGCAGGTATGCATCGATGTAGAGCGTGCGAAACAGCGGCTCTCCCTCGGCGGTGCGGAAGATCGCCAGGTAGTTCTCGTACTTCAGGTGGAGGATGCCGCTCACCGGGTCCCAGATCGGTTTGAACGGGCTGATGTCGCCGCCCATGTCGACGAAGCTGATGTACAGCAGGATCAGGAAGGGCAGGAAGAAGAAGAGCAGCAGCCACACATAGGGCACGCCGATCACGAAGCGTTTGCCGGGAATAGGTACAGAGGCCATACGAGGTTCCTGCAAAAGTAGGCTTACCAAACACGCTGTCCAGGGGTGCGGAGGAACCGGCTTTGCCGGGCCTCTCGCGCCGTCCCCCCTTCCAGGGGGGAAGCCGCGAAGCGGCGCAGGGGGGTCACTCTTTCAATCCCTGAGAACGATGCCGGCGCTGTCGCTCCACCAGAAGTAGACATCGTCTTCCCAGGTGATGTCCGACAGGTCGTGGCGCGAGGTGTTGGACTCGGTGATCTTCACCTTGCTGCCGTCGCTCGCCTTCACGATGTAGGTGTTGTAGGAGCCGAAGTACGCGATCTCCTTCACCTTGCCCGTGAACACGTTGGGGCCCGCGCCCTCGGGGGGCCGCTTGCTGATCTCCATCTTCTCGGGCCTCACGGCGATGGCCACCGGCATGTTGAGCGTGCCGCTCACGCCATGGCCCACGTGGATCTCGCCGATGGCGGTGGTGGCAGCACAGCGGTCGGCCTCGTCCACACTGAGCTTGCCTTCGAACAGGTTGACGTTGCCGATGAAGTCGGCCACGAAGCGGTTGGTCGGGTGCTCGTAGATCTCTTCCGGACTGCCCACCTGCAGCACGCGGCCCTTGCTCATGATCGCGATGCGGCTGGCCATGGTCATGGCCTCTTCCTGGTCGTGCGTGACCATCACCACCGTCACGCCCACTTTTTCAATGATGTTGACCAGCTCGAACTGCGTCTGCTCGCGCAGCTTCTTGTCCAGCGCGCCCAGCGGTTCGTCGAGCAGCAGCAGCTTGGGCCGTTTGGCCAGGCTGCGCGCCAGCGCCACGCGCTGCTGTTGCCCGCCCGAGAGTTGGTGCGGCTTGCGTTTGGCGTACGGCGTGAGCTGCACCAGGCCCAGCATCTCGTCGGTGCGCTGCTGGATCTCGGCCTTGGGCAGGCCCTCGCGCTTGAGGCCAAAGGCGACGTTTTCCCAGATGTTCAGGTGCGGGAACAACGCATAGGACTGGAACATCATGTTGACCGGCCGGTCGTAGGGCGGCATGGCGGCCACGTCCTGGCCACCCAGCAGAATGCGCCCCGAGGTCGGCTTCTCGAAGCCCGCGAGCATGCGCAGCAGCGTGGACTTGCCGCAGCCCGAACTGCCCAGCAGCGCGAAGATCTCGCCCTTGCCGATGGACAGCGACACCTCGTCCACCGCCACCGCCTCGTCGAAGCGCTTGACCAGTTTTTCGGTCACCAGAAAGCCTGCTGTGTCTGCCATGTTGACGTCCGTTTCTTCCGGGTTGGATCCAAGAAAAAAGGGCTGTTCAACCGCGCAGGATGAACAGCCCTTGAGCCCGTGCGGGTCGGTTTATTTGCCGCGTTTGAAGGCGTTGTAGGTTTCGTTGACCACGCTGGAGACGTCGTTGGAGAAGCCGCCGGTAGGGATCAGGCGCGCCGTGTCTTCCGGGCTGAGGAAGGTGGTCTTGTTGCTCTTGATCTCGTCCTTGATGTCGGCGAGTGCGGCCTTGTTGCCGGTGGGGTAGTTCAGCTCGTTGGCCATGGCCGCGGCGTTGGCGGCGCGCAGGTAGAAGTCCATGAAGACGTGCGCGTTGTTCACGTGCTTGGCGTCCTTCGGAATCGCCATGGTGTCGATGAACACCAGGCCACCGCCGGTGGGCAGCAGCGGCACGATCTCGTCCTTGCCGCCGGTTTCCTTCACGCGGCCAGCAGCGATGTTGATGTCGCCCGACCAGCCGATGAAGGCGCAGGCCTTGCCGCCAGCGATGTCGTCGATCATGGTGCTGGAGAACAGGCGCACGTCCTTGCGCACCTTCTTCAGCATGTCACCGGCGAGCTTGAAGTCTTCCTTGTTCTCGCTGTAGGCCGGCTTGCCGACGTAGTGCAGCGCCACCGGCAGGATTTCGCTGGGCGAATCCAGGTAGGCGATGCCGCAGGAGCGCAGCTTGCTCGAGTACTCGGGCTTGAACACCAGGTCCCAGGCGTTCTCGGGCATCGGCATGCCACCCAGCGCCTTCTCGACCTTCTGCTTGTTGATGCCCACGGTGGTGAAGCCCCAGGCCCAGGGCACGAGGTGCTTGTTCTCCGGGTCCACGCCGGCGATCTTGGCCATGAAGTCGCCGTCCAGATTGGCGTAGTTCTTCAGCTTGCTCTTGTCGATCGGCTGGTAGAGGCCGCCATCGATCTGCTTCTTGGCGAAGCCGGCGGTGGGGATCACGATGTCGTAGCCCGAGTTGCCGGCCACCAGCTTGGCGTGCAGCGCTTCGTTGTTCTCGAAGGTGTCGTAGTTCACCTTGACGCCGTACTCCTTCTCGAAGTCGGCGATCAGGGTCTCGGTGATGTAGTCGGGCCAGTTGTAGACGTTCAGGACCTTTTCATCGTCCAGCACCGGGCCGGCGGGGGCGGCAGGGGCCGCGGCGACCGGGGCCGGTGCGGCAGGAGCGGCCACCGGCTCCTCTTTCTTTCCACAAGCGGCCAGCAGCAGGGCTGCCGACATCGCGAGAACCAGAACGTGCTTTTTCATGGTGTTGCTCACTCCAAGGGTTTGTTGACCGAAAGACTCATGCGGGTGGGCCTGAAGACGCCTGACGCTGCAAGCAATATCCAAGCCCAAGACGGGTTGCCGGCATTCGGAAATGCCGCGTGTAACTTCCGGAAAACATTCTAGGGCCGTTGGCGCGGGTTTCTCAGGCCCATTGCCCAACCAGACGCAACTCGGTTTCGGTGAGGTCGAGGCAGCGCTTGATCAGTACCACCATCTCGTCGATCTGCTCGCGGGTCATCACCAGAGGCGGCGCGATGATCATGCGGTCGCCCACGGCGCGCATGATCAAGCCGTTGGCGAAGCAGTGCGCGCGGCAGCGCATGCCCACGTCCACGCTCTCGTCGAAGGGCGCCAGGGTGGCCTTGTTCTTCACCAGCATGAGCCCGGCGACGAAGCCGCAGGTTTCGGCCACGCCCACCAGCGGGTGTTGCCCGAGTTCGGCAAACCGTTCGGCGAGGTAGGGGCCGGTGTCGTCCTTCACCCGCTCGACCAGGCCCTCGCGCTCGATCAACTCGATGTTGGCCAGCGCCACCGCGCAGGCCACCGGGTGGCCGCTGTAGGTGTAGCCGTGGTTGAACTCGCCGCCCTTGTCGATCAGCACCTTGGCCACGCGGTCGCCCACCATCACGCCGCCCAGCGGCACGTAGCCGCTGGTCACGCCTTTGGCGAAGGTGATCAGGTCGGGCCGGTAGCCGAACTTCTCGTAGGCGAACCAGTGGCCCAGGCGGCCGAAGGCGCAGATCACCTCGTCGGAGATCAGCAGGATGCCGTGCTTGTCCACGATGCGCTGGATCTCGGGCCAGTAGGTCGCGGGCGGAATGATCACGCCACCGGCGCCCTGCACCGGCTCGGCGATGAAGGCGGCGATCTTGTCGGCGCCGATCGAGAGGATTTTTTCCTCCAGCCAGCGCGCGGCGCGCAGGCCGAAATTGGCCGGACTCTCGCCCGGCTGCGCGTTCTCGGCGTGGTGCGGCTGCCCGATGTGCACGATGTCGGGGATTGGCAGGTCGCCCTGCGCGTGCATGCCGCTCATGCCGCCGAGCGAGGCGCCGGCCATGGTGCTGCCGTGGTACGCGTTGTGGCGGCTGATGATCACCTTGCGCTGCGGCTGGCCCATCAGGTCCCAGTAGCGGCGCACCATGCGCACGTTGGTGTCGTTGCTCTCCGAACCGCTGCTGGAGAAGAACACGTGTTCGAACTTTCTTCCCCCCACCTCGGGCGCGAGTTGCGCCAGCTTCGCGGCCAGCTGCACCGCCGGCACGTTGGTGGTCTGGAAGAAGCTGTTGTAGAACGGCAGCGTCATCATCTGCTGGTACGCCGCGTCGGCCAGCTCCTTGCGGCCATAGCCCGCGTTGACGCACCACAGGCCGCTCATGGCGTCGAGGATCTTGTGGCCCTCGGAATCCCAGATGTAGATGTTGTCGGCGCGTGTGATCACGCGCGAGCCCTTCGTGGCCAGGTCACCATGGTCGGTGAACGGGTGGATGAAGTGCGCGCTGTCGAGTGCCTGGATGGCTTTCGTGTCGTGCTGCTCGGCGCGGCGAACCAGCGCGGGCGGGGCGATGAGGGTGGAGGGTTTCATGCGAAATCGCTTTCAGCTTTCAATCAGACATGCAGCAGCAGGTGCTCGCGCTCCCAGGGTGAGATCACCTTCATGAACTCGTCGAACTCCAGTTCCTTGATCTCGGTGTAGATGGTGATGAACTCCTTGCCCAGCACGTCGTGCAGGTCGGTCTCGCGGCGCAGCCAGTCCAGCGCCTCACCCAGACTGCGCGGCAGCGAGTAAGGTGACAGGTACGCGTCGCCACGCATCTCCGGCTTGGGTTTGATCTTGTTCTTCAGACCCAGGTAGCCGCAGGCCAGCGTCATCGCCATCGCCACATAGGGGTTGGCATCCGCGCCGATCACGCGGTTTTCCACGCGGCGCGCTTCGGGCGAGGAAATCGGCGAGCGGATGCCGACGGTGCGGTTGTCGTGGCCCCATTCGATGTTGATCGGTGCGGCGGTGTGGCGCGAGAGCCGGCGGTAGCTGTTCACGTACGGCGCCACCAGCGCCATGGCCGCCGGAATGTAGCGCTGCAGGCCGCCGATGTAGTGGTAGAACGATTCGGACGGCGTGCCGTCGTCGTTGCTGAAAATGTTCTTGCCCGTGGCCTTGCTCAGCATGCTCTGGTGCACGTGCATCGCCGAGCCGGGTTCGCCCGCGATCGGCTTGGCCATGAAGGTGGCGTACATGTCGTGCCGCAAGGCAGACTCGCGCACCGTGCGCTTGAAGAAGAACACCTCGTCGGCCAGTCCCAGCGGGTGGGCGTGGAAGAAGTTGATCTCCATCTGCCCCGCGCCCACTTCGTGGATCAGCGTGTCCACGTTGAGGTGCATCTTGTCGCAGTAGTCGTAGATCTCTTCGAACAGCGGGTCGAACTCGTTCACCGCGTCGATCGAATAGGCCTGGCGCGAAGTTTCGGCGCGCCCGCTGCGCCCGATCGGGGGTTTGAGCAGCGTGTTCGGGTCGGTGTTGCGCGCGGTGAGGTAGAACTCCAGCTCGGGTGCGACCACCGGCTCCAGGCCCTCGGCGTCGAACAGCTCGCACACGTGGCGCAGCACACTGCGCGGCGCGAACGGCACCAGCTTGCCGTGGTGGTCGAAGCAGTCGTGGATCACCTGCGCGGTCGGGTCGGTGGCCCAGGGCACGATGCGCACCGTGGCCGGGTCCGGGCGCAGCTGCATGTCGCGGTCGGTCGGTTCGATCACGTCGTAGTACGGCCCGCTGGCCGGAAACTCCCCCGTCACCCCCATTGCCACGATGCCCTGCGGCAGGCGCATGCCCCGGTCTTCGGTGAACTTCTCACGCGGCAGGATCTTGCCGCGCGCGACACCGGTCAGGTCGGGCACCAGGCACTCGACCTCGGTCACGCGGTGCTCGTTGAGCCAGTTCTCCAGATCGTTGAAGGTCATCTTTTGGGGGGCTGTCATGTGCCATCTCCTCGGTGTGTTGTCGTTCGTTCTGGGCAGAGAAACCGGTTCAGGCGCTGGCGCTCGCGCCGCTGCGCGCCAGATCGGCGGCCTGCAGGCGCAGGTTCATGCGCTGGCGGCAGGCGCGGCCAAAGGCGTCGAAGATGGCGGCGTAGAACGGCGTTTCCCAGCAACGCCACTCGGGGTGGAACTGCACCGCGTAGGCAAAGGTGCGCGCGCCGCGCACGGCAAAGGCTTCCACCAGGCCGTCGGGCGCGTGCGCCAGCGGCTCCAGGCCCGCGGCCAGGCGGTTGATGCCCTGGCCGTGCAGCGAATTCACCTGTGTTTCGGCGTTGCCGCCAGCCCACTCCTGGAACACGCTGCCCGGCGCGAAGCGGATGCTGTGGCTCGGCGCGTACTGCTCTTCGGGCGGCGCGGCCTTGGGCTCGCGGTGGTCCATCATCCCCGGTACCTCGTGCACGCGCTGGTGCAGCGTGCCGCCGAGTGCGACGTTGATCTCCTGGAACCCCCGGCAGATGCCCAGCAGCGGAATGCCCTCGTGCACGCAGGCCTTCACCAGCGCCAGCGTGAGAAGGTCGCGGTCGGCATCGAGCGGCAGGCTGGGGTCGGCCACGTCTTCGTTGAAGTGGGACGGGTGCACGTTGGACGGCGAGCCGGTCAGCATCACACCGTCCACCAGCGCCAGCAACTCGCTGATCTGGCCCGTGTCGGCCAGGGGAAACATGACCGGTTGGGCCTGGGACCCAACCTTGACCGCGCGGGCGTATTTGTCACCCAGCAGCAAAAAAGGCATCTGGTGCCCGTGGTCGCCCATCAGTCGGTGGTCGGCAGGCAGCCAGACCATGCACGGCGGCTTGTTCATGAGGACTCCAAACAATGGCATTCATTGTGGCGGGCCAATTGGATCAGAATGGGGGCCAGTTGGGCCCACCCCATGGTGCCACTTCGCGGCACCACACCGGAAGACGAAACCACATGCTGTCCGAATTCCTCCTGGCCGAAATGAACCGCCTGGGCTCGCAAGACGCGCTGCCGCTGCACCGCCAGCTCTACGAAGCGCTGCGCCGCGCCATGCTGGACGGCAAGCTCGGCGCAGGTGAGCGCTTGCCCTCCAGCCGCGACCTCGCGCAGGATTTGCGCCTTTCGCGCAACACGGTGGTGGCCGCGATCAACCAGCTCAGCGTGGAAGGCTACCTCGGCAGCCGCGTGGGCAGCGGCACCTACGTGAACGACAACGTGCCCCGCGCCACGCCCGGTCGCTCCGCGCGCAACCCGCAGACCACGACCGCGCAGGCCCGGCGCCTGTCCACGCGCGGCCGGGCGCTCGCGGGCACTTTCTGCGCCACCGAGCTGGAGGTGCAGCCCTTCACCCCCGGCATCGCGGACTTCAGCGCCTTCCCGCTCACGCTCTGGCAGCGCCTGCAGAACAAGCACTGGCGCATGACCTACCCGGACATGCTCGACTACAACGACTCGGGCGGCTACGCGCCCCTGCGCCGCGCCGTGGCCGACTACCTGCGCGTGTTCCGCAGCGTGCAGCTCGACGCCGATCAGGTGGTCATCACCAGCGGCACGCAGCAGTCCATCGAACTCTGCGCGCGCCTGCTGGCCGACCACGGCGACACCGTGTGGGTGGAAGACCCGGCCTACTGGGGCGCGGTGAAGGCCTTCATGGCCACCGGCCTGGCCATCCACCCGGTGGCGGTGGACGAACAAGGTATCAACCCCAGCACGGCGGACAACACGCAGACACCCCGGCTGATCTACGTCACCCCCTCGCACCAGTACCCCACGGGTTCGGTCATGTCGCTGCCGCGCCGCCACGAGCTGCTGGCCACGGCGCGCGCGCACGACGCCTGGGTGCTCGAAGACGACTACGACAGCGAATACCGCTTCAGCGGCCCGCCCCTCTCCAGCCTGGAAGGCCTGGACGCCGACGGCCGCGTGTTCTACATGGGCACCTTCTCCAAGGTGCTCTACCCCGGCCTGAAGATCGGCTACCTGGTGGTGCCCAAGCCGCTGGTGGCCGCCTTCAAGCAGGCCCACTACGACCTCAACCGCCCGGGCCAGATGCCGGTGCAGGCCGCGCTGGCCGAGTTCATCGAAATGGGCCATTTCGCCAGCGCGCTGCGCCGCGCGCGGCAGAACTACGGCGAGCGCCGCAAGTGCCTGCTGGAAGCGCTCAAACCAGTGCTGCGCGATGCGCCCGAAGGCCCGAGCATCAGCGGCGCGGAACAGGGCCTGCACCTGTGCCTGCGTTTGCCCGGCGGGGTGGACGACCGCGCGCTGGCACAACGCATCGGACAACTCGGCCTCACCGTGCGGCCTCTCTCTGCTTACTGTCTGCAGCGCAGCGATTTGCGAGGTTTGGTCATCGGTTACGGCTATGCGCCCATGGCAGAGATTGAGCGCTGCGGGCCCCTGCTCGCCAAGGCTGTGAATAACTTTTGAACAACAAACCACTTATCCACAGGCTGCCGCTGTCTCGCGCTTTTGTCCCCATTCGGGTTCCATCCCGACAGGCCCCTTCACACAGGCTTCTGAATCCGCCAACGGCTTGATTTCAAAGGAAAAACGGTGCTTGTCCACACCGAACGGCGTGCTTTACTACTACTACTACTATCTTTAAACAAGCCATTAAGAAGATAGAGAGGAACAACTTCTCTCGGGACAAGTCCGCTTCGGTGTTCCGTCTTCTGGTGTGCGTCCCTGCCCCGAAAGATCAGAGCACGTCGCGCAACCGATGCCACAACATGCCCAGCGCCAGGCTCGGCGTGCGCAGCAAGGCGCCACCGGGAAAGCGCCGGTGCTTGAGACGGGCGTACACGTCGAAGCGCTCCGCCTGCCCTGCCACGGCCTCGGCCACCAGCTTGCCCGCCAGGCCGGTGAGTGCCACGCCGTGGCCACTGAAGCCTTGCAGGTAGTACAGGTTGTCGCCCAGGCGGCCGAAGTCGGGCGCGCGGTTCATGCTGATGTCCACGAAGCCGCCCCACACGTACTCGATGGGCACGTTGCCCAGTTGCGGAAACACCAGGCCCATGCGCCGGCGCATCAGGTCTTCGAGCCGGGTGGGTGTGCGGGTGGTGTAGCTCACGCGACCCCCGAACAGCAGCCGCGCATCGGCGCTGAAGCGGAAATAGTCGAGCACGAAGTTGTTGTCGCACACCGCCGCGTTGCGCGGTATCAGGCGTGCGCACAGCTCGGGATCGAGCGGCGCGGTGCCCACGATGTAGGTGCCCACGGGCATGATGCGCGGCGCCACCTCCGGCGCCACGCGCGGGCCGTACTCGGGCAGCATGCAGTTGCCCGCGAGCACGCCAAAACGCGCCCTCACCTGGCCCTTCGGGGTGCTGGCCACCAGCGTGGCGCCGCGTTGCAGCGCCGTCACCGGCGTGTGTTCGAAGATGCGCACACCCGCGGCCTGCGCGGCGCGCGCCAGGCCCAGCGCGTACTTCAGCGGGTGCAGGTGGCCCGAGCATTGCTCGCGCCCCGCGGCCACGTAGCGCGGGCTGTTGATCAGGCGCGGCAGGTCGGCCCCCTCGGCCCAGTCCACCGCGATGCCGCGCCGCTTCAGGCCTTCCATTTCCTCGTGCAGGGCAAAGGCCTTGCGCGGCGAGTCGGCCACGTACACATAGCCCTTGACGCGGTCGCATTCGATGCCGTGGGCCGCGATGCGCGCGTCGATCAGGTCGATGGCGTCGATCGACATGTCCCATGCGCGCTGCGCATCGGCCGCGCCGAGTTGCTGCTCGAACGGTCCCATGCCACTGGCATAGCCCACGATGGCCTGGCCGCCGTTGCGCCCGCTCGCGCCACTGCCGATGCGATCGGCCTCCAGCACCACCACCGACAGGCCGCGCTGCGCGAGTTCGAGCGCGGCGCTCAATCCCGAGAAACCCGCGCCGACCACCACCACGTCGGCGTCCAGCGTGTCTTCCAGCGGTGCCAGCGCATCGGGCCGCTGCACGCTGACCTCGTAGTAGCTCTTCTGGTTGAGCTGGGTGTCGGAGCGGATGAGCGACATGTCAGACGCCCTTGGCCACCTGGCCACTGAGGTAGGTCCACACGAAGGTGGCGGCCGCGTGGGTCGTGAGTTCGGCGTGGTCGTAGGCCGGGGCCACCTCCACACAGTCCATGCCGATCCAGTTCAGGTCCGCGAGCTCTTCCAGGAAGGTCAACACCTGCGAGCTGGTCATGCCGCCCGGCTCGGGCGTGCCGGTGCCCGGCGCGAAGGCCGGGTCCAGGCAATCGATGTCGAGCGTGAGGTAACACGGCCGCTGACCGATGCGCGCGCGGATCGCGTCGATGGCGGGCTTGAGTCCCGCGCCATCGAGCCCGCGCAGCGCACGCGCGGTGAAGATCTGCCCGCCCTGGTCGGCCACGTACGCGCGCGCGGCGCGCTCGCCGCTGGAGCGAATGCCGATCTGCACCGTGTGCGCGGGACTCACCAGGCCTTCCTGCAAGGCTTCGTATGTCCAGGTGCCGTGGCCCGAGGGCTCGCCGAAGTGGTCGCTCCAGGTGTCGCAGTGCGCGTCGAAGTGCACCAGGGCCAGCGGTTCGCCACCATGCCGTGCCTTGGCGGCGCGCAGCAACGACAGCGTGATGGAATGGTCGCCGCCGAGGAATACGCAATGGTGCTTCGCCATCAACGCCATGGCCTGCGCTTCGATGTGGCGCCGCACCTCGGGCAGTGGCGAGGCGTTGGGCAGGCGCATGTCGAGCGCGTCGCCCAGGTGGGGTAACGGCGACACGTCGAACACCGGATGGGTCGCGTCGCACAGCATCAGGCTGGCCGCGCGGATCGCCTGCGGGCCAAAGCGCGCGCCGGGCCGGTTGGTCACCACGCCGTCGTAGGGCACACCGGCGATCGCGAAGGGCTGCCCATCCAGGGGCTCGCAGGCGAGAAAGCGGTTGGTGTTGCTGGCAAAGGCAAATTGACCCAGGGCCATTCGAAACGTCCTCGGTGGTGGGCAGGGGTGCACGAAGATACCGCCGCCCGGTGGGGCGCATGAGTCCAATTGACCCGGAGCGCCCGCGTCCACCCTCGAGGGACCCCGTATACCCCCGCCCTCTGCAAGGCACGCCTGTCCTCGGTAGCATCCGCCCCAGATGCCCCATCCGGTGGCACCTTACCGAGGACGACAACTCCATGAAGCTTTACTACTCCCCCGGCGCCTGCTCGCTCTCCCCGCACATCGCCCTGCACGAATCCGGCCTGAAATTCGAAGCCATCCCCGCGCCGACCAAGACGCACCAGCTGCCCGACGGCACCGACTACTACACCATCAACCCGCTGGGCTACGTGCCGCTGCTGGAGCTCGACAACGGTGAGCGCCTGCGCGAAGGCCCGGCCATCGTGCAGTACATCGCCGACCAGGTGCCACAGAAGAACCTGGCCCCGGCCAATGGCACGCTGCCGCGCTACCGCCTGCAGGAATGGCTGACCTTCATCGGCACCGAGGTGCACAAGGGCTTCTCGCCGCTGTTCAACCCGGCCAACCCGGATGAGGTGAAAACCGCCGCCAAGGACAAGCTCGGCCAACGCCTGAAGTGGGTCGACAGCCAGCTCGCGGGCAAGCAGTACCTCATGGGCGACACCTTCAGCGTGGCCGACGGCTACCTCTTCACCGTGACCAACTGGGCACCGCGCGTGGGCGTGGACATCAGCGGCCTCGAGAACCTCGGTGCCTACCGCACCCGCGTGGGTGCGCGTCCCGCGGTGCAAGCCGCCATGAAAGCCGAAGGCTTGATCTAAGGGCTAAAGCGCGCGCTGGCGCATCGCCAGCGCCGCGCCCACCCACAGCGCGACCGCTGAAAACACCAGGCCCCGCGCCAGCCCGCCGGGGCCATCGGCGATGAAGCCCACCACCGTGGGCCCCACGATCTGACCGGCCGCGAACACGATCGTGAACGCGCTGATGCCTGCGGCCCATTGCGCGGGTGGCAGGTTGTGCCGCACCAGTGCGGTCGTCGAAGCCACCACCGACAGAAACACCGCGCCAAACAACAAGCCCGAAGCCAGCAGCAGCGGCGCGCTCGCCGTCAGCGCGGGCACGATGGCCGCCACGCCCAGCAGGGCATTGAGCCGCGCCAGGGCCTGACCATCGCGGTGCCGGTCCAGCAAGCCCGCCCAGATGCGCGACGACGCGACCACCGCCACACCCAGCAACGCATAGAACGCCGTGATGGCGCCCGCCGAGCTGCCTTGCTCGCGCAGCAACGCGATCACGAACGTCATGTAACCGATGTAGCCCACGCCAAAGCCGGTGTAACCCGCCAGCGCAAAGCCGAAGTCGCGCACGCGAAACACGCGGCCGCCACCGGCCTGGGTGCCCGCCAGGGGCGCCTCATGCCGAGCCAGCACGCGCGCGGGCCACGCCATGAGCGCGGTCGCGAGCAGACAGACCAGCGCCAATGCCCACCACGCCCAGGCCCAGGCGTGTGCTTGCGCCGAGGCCGCGGCCAGCACCGGCGGCACCCCCAGGGCGGACACCACGATGCCCAGGCCCGTGCCACCGTAATACAGGCCCAGCAGAAAACCACTGCGCCGGGGCTGGCGCGCACCCAGCCGCGCGGCCAGCAGGCCACCCGCGATGAACACCAGCGCACTCGCCACACCCGCCAGCAGACGCTGCGCCAGCAAGGGCACGGCCGCTGTGAAAAACCCGCTCAGTCCCATGAACAGCGAAGCCAGCAAGGAACCTGCGAGCAGCAAGCCGGTGGGCGAAAAGCGCCGCATCAGCCACGGCGTCATCAGCGCGCCCACCAGGTAGCCCAGCGCGTTGAAGGTGTTCATCGCACCGGCCAGCGTGTAGCTCCAGCCCAGGTCCTCGCGCATCGGTGGCAACAACAGGCCATACGCGAAGCGCGTGATGCCCAGCGACACGGCCGCGCCGAGCGAGAGCGCCATCGCCAGCCGCACATAGGGCGTGGTGTCCACGGCGGCGTCGGTGGGCTGCGCCGCGGGTGAGGTGAGTCTGTTCGAGTTCATGCGGGTCATGGTAGGCCTTGTGCAAGGCATGTTGCTTCGATGCGCAACGAACTGTCCATTCCCCGTAAGCTGGCGGCATGCCGACACAGCACCTGTCTTCCGAACACATCGCCACATTGCAACGGGCCGAACGTGAACGCTTCATTGCCGCCCACCCCCGGTCCATGGCCCTGGCCCGCGCGGCGCAGGCGCACTACCTGTTCGGTGTTCCCCTGCACTGGATGCGCGACTGGCCCAGCCCCGCGACCTTGTTCGTTCAGTCCGCGCAAGGCATCACGCTGACCTGCGCCGATGGCCTGCCCCATGCCGATTTCTGCCTCGGCGACACCGGCGCCATGTTCGGCCACAGCCCCACCGCGCTGGCACAGGCGATCGCGCAACAAGCCGCGCAAGGCCTCACCTGCATGTTGCCCCCCACCCGCGCGGTCGCCGTGGGTGAAGGCCTGCAGCGCGTGTTTGGCCTGCCCGTGTGGCAGATGGCGCTGACCGCGAGCGACGCCAACCGCTTCGTGCTGCGCTGGGCACGCGCCATCACCCAACGGCCACGGTTGCTGGTGTTCGACGGCTGCTACCACGGCGCGGTGGACGACACGCTGGTGGACCTCGACCCCACCACCGGCCGCACCCTGCCGCGCCGCTCGGTGCTGGGCAACGTGCACAACCACGCCGACTTCACGCGCGTCGTGCCCTTCAACGACCTGCCCGCGCTCGAAGCCGCATTGGCACACGGCGATGTGGCCTGCCTGCTGGCCGAACCCGCGCTCACGAACTTCGGCCTCGTGCCGCCCGCGCCCGGCTTCTGGGAAGCCGCGCGCGCTGTGTGTCGCCAGCACGGCACGCTGTTCGTGTGCGACGAAACCCACACCATCTCCACCGCGCTCGGGGGCTACGCGCGGGCACACGCGATCGAACCGGATCTTCTGGTAGTGGGCAAGGCGGTCGCCGGGGGATTGCCGTGCGCGGTCTATGGCTTCACGCACGAGGTCGCGCGGCGCATGGTGGCGGCGAAGGAACGCGCACCCGAAGGCCACAGCGGCATCGGCACCACCCTCTCGGGCAATGCGCTCACGCTCGCGGCGCTGGACGCGTCACTCGAGCACCTGCACACCGCCGCGAACTACACCCACATGCTGGCGCTGGCGGAGCAGCTCGAACATGGGCTGAAGCAGCGCATCGCCCGCGCCCGAATGCCCTGGACCGTGACGCGCTTGGGCGCGCGCATGGAGCTGCAGTTCATGCCGCACACACCGCGCGATGCACAGGATGTGCGCGAGCATGCGCACAGTGAACTCGAAGCGTTCACCCACCTCTTCATGCTCAACCGAGGGGTGTTGCTCACACCCTTCCACTGCATGCTGCTGGTCTCGCCCGCCACGCAGCGCCACGATGTGGACCGTTTGCTGCGGGTGTTCGACGAGCTGTTGGCGGTGCTGGCCTGAACCTCAGGTCGCGCCCACACCCAGCGGCGGCGGCGTGCGCAACACGATGCGCGTGAACAGGCGGTCGAACCGCGGGTCGCGCGGCATGCGCGGGTTCAACGGGTCCCGGTTGTGCGAAAACGCCTCGTCGAGCGTGCGCCAGTCGTCCTCGGTCAACACCTGCTCGGCAACGGGAAACAACGCGGTTTCCTCCAGCCACATGTGCTCCAGGTAAAAGCTCGCGTAGCGGGTCGCCTCGTTCTCGAACGCCGGGCGGTGCAGCTCACCCAGGTACTCCCAGGCCATCAGCAGGTGCATGAGTTCGCGCACGCGCATCTCGCCGGTCATGTGGTCGCGCTCGAGTTGCTGAATGGTCGGCATCACCTGCGGCGCCAGCCGCGCCAGGCGCGGAAACAGCAGGTTCGATTCCTTGGGGTGGTGCTGCTTTTCGGGGAAGACGTCGATGTAGAACAACATGGCCCGCACCGAGTCAAAGTAGCGCTCGCTGCCGTTCTGGCTGTTCATGTCGGGGCCCATCCGCACCATCTGGATGAGCGAGTGCAGCATCGCGCTCAGGCTGGCGTGTTCGTCGCGGATGACGCGCAGGGCAAGGTGTGTCATGGATGTCTCCGAATGGATCGGAGCATGACGCCAACGCGCGCATCACATTTTGATGTGCGTCAAGAAACGCGTGGGTTCAACGCTGCGGCGGCTTCCAGCGCTTGAGCAGCAGCGCGTTGCTCACCACGCTCACCGAACTGAGCGCCATCGCCGCACCGGCCACCACCGGGCTCAGGAAACCGAGCGCGGCCAGGGGAATGCCGGCCACGTTGTAGGCAAAGGCCCAGAACAGGTTCTGCCGGATCTTGCTCACCGTGCGGCGCGAGATGTCCAGCGCGGCCGCTACGAGCATCGGGTCGCCGCGCATGAGCGTGATGCCCGCCGCGTGCATCGCCACGTCGGCGCTGGCGCCCTGGCTGTGGCTCATGGCCATGCCCACATCGGCCGCGGCCAACGCGGGCGCATCGTTCACGCCGTCGCCCACCATGGCCACCGTGTGCGTGCGCTCGCCCACGGGCGCACCGCGCAAACGGCGCACCACCGCCGCCTTGTCGCCCGGCAACACCTCGGCGATCACTTCATCGCGCTCGGCGTGCAGGCCCAGGCGCTGCGCCATCGCCAATGCCGCACCCTGGTTGTCGCCCGACACCATGAACAGGCGCATGCCCTGCGCGCGCAGGCCTGCCAGCGCCTGGGCCGCATCGGCCTTGGGTTCGTCGCCAAAAGCGAGCAATGCGAGTGGTGACCAGGTGGGCGCAGCCGCCGTGTTGCCCGGTGTCTGGTTCGCCAGCACCGACACCGTGGCACCTTCGGCCTGCAAGGCTTTCGCCCGTTCTTCCAGGGGGCCGAGTTGCGCGCCGAGTTCGTCCATCCAGCGCAGGCTGCCCAGTGCCAACAGCGCGCCCTTCACGTGGCCCTGGCTGCCGCGGCCGGACACCGACTGCACATCGGTCGCGGCGTCGGCCGAGACTTCGATACCGCGCGATGCAGCCGCTTCCACCACCGCGCGTGCCAGCGGGTGCGCGCTCTGCGCCTGCAAGGCCGCGGCCACCTGCAGCACCGCCATTTCGTCCACGCCCTCGGCGGCTTCGATCACCAGCAGGCGCGGATGGCCTTCGGTGAGCGTGCCGGTCTTGTCGAAGGCCACGGTATCGACCTTGTGCGCGATCTCCAGCGCCTCGGCGTCCTTGATCAGGATGCCGTGCTTCGCGGCCACACCGGTGCCGGCCATGATGGCCGCGGGCGTGGCCAGGCCCAACGCACAAGGACACGCGATCACCAGCACCGCCACCGCGTGCAGCAAGGCTTCTTCCGTCGGCGCGCCGGTCCACAACCAGCCGAGCAGCGTGATCAGCGCAATGCCCAACACCACCGGCACGAACACCGCGGCCACCTGGTCCACCATGCGTTGCAGAGGCGCCTTGCCGGCCTGCGCGTCCTGCACCAGGCCAATGATGTGCGCCAACACGCTTTGCGCACCGATCGCGCGCACGCGCACATCCACCGCGCCTTCGCCATTGAGCGAGCCACCGGTCACGCCATCGCCCACGGTCTTGGGCACTGGCATGGCTTCGCCGGTGAGCATGGATTCGTCGGCCTGTGTACTGCCCTGCACCACGGTGCCATCGGCCGCGAAACGCTCGCCGGGCAATACGCGGATCACATCGTCTGGCAACAACTCATCGACAGCCACATCGGCCAACTCGGTGCGGCGCACACCATCGGGCAACAAGTGCGCGCGCTCGGGTCGCAGCGCGTGCAGGGCGCGGATGGCGGTCGTGGTCTGGCGCTTGGCGCGCGCCTCGAGCCACTTGCCCAGCAACACCAGCGTGATCACCACGGCCGAGGCCTCGTAGTACAGGTGCGGCACCTCGCCGGCGTCGGCGCGCCACCACAGCCAGGTCGACAGCGCCCATCCCGCCGTGGTGCCGATGGCCACCAGCAACTCCATGTTGCCGGTGCGCGCCTTGAGCGCGTGCCAGCCCGCGCGGTAGAAGCGCGCGCCCAGCACGAACTGCACGGGCGTGGCCAGCAGGAACTGGATCCACGCGGGCAGCATCCAGTGCCGACCGAACAGGTCACCCACCATCGGCAGCACGAGCGGTGCCGACAACACCACACCGATCAACACCGGCAACAGGTCGCGCGGCACACCCATCACGCGTTCGCTGTCGGCCTCGTCCATCGCTTCCAGCGTGCGTGGCTCGTAGCCCGCGTCGCGCACCGCGCGCTTGATGCGCGCCAGTGACTCGGCCTCGTCCACACCGATCAAGGTCACGCGCGCGGACTCGGTGGCCAGGTTCACGGTGGCATCGCTCACACCCTGTTGTTTGCGCAGCGCCTTCTCCACGCGCGTCACGCACGAGGCGCAGGTCATGCCGCCAATGCCCAGGTCGATCCGGGTCGGTGGGTAGGTGGGGAAGGACGCGCCGGTGTCGGTGGTGGCGGTGATCGTGTTCATGCGGTCAGCATAAGCTTTACCACCATGGGAAGGTCAAGCGCATGTTGCGAACTGTGACGATCGCCCGATCGGCTTGACCTTGACACCATGTCAAGGATCACAATGGCTGCATATTCCATCCACACACGAAGGACATCACCATGAAACAAGTCTTCGACGTCCAGGGCATGACCTGCGGCCATTGCGAAAAATCCGTCACCACCGCCATCAAGCTGCTCGATCCCCAGGCCAAAGTCACCATCGACCGCAGCCAGAACCGCGTCGAGGTGGACACGGCGCAGACGCGCGAAGCCCTGGCCGAGGCGATCCGCGAAGAAGGCTACGCCGTCGCGGCCTGAGCACCATGCCGAGCGACCGCCTCTTGCGCACGCTGGCGCACACGGACGAACAAGACCCCGCTGACGCGCTGATCCGCTGGCCCGTCAGCATCGGCAAGGCGGCGCAGCTCAGCGGCATTTCGCCCAAGATGCTGCGCCACTACGAAACCCTGGGCCTGCTCGCCGCCGTGCCCCGCACCGACAGCAACTACCGCCAGTACAGCCTGGCCGACGTGCACACCCTGCGCTTCATCCGCCGCGCGCGCGACATGGGCTTCGGTCTGGACGCCATCACCGAGCTGGTGAGCCTGTGGCACAACCGCCGGCGCAGCAGCGCGACCGTCAAGCGCATCACGCAGAAGCACCTGGACGAACTGGCCCAGCGCATCGAAGCGTTGCAGGCCATGCAGCGCACCCTGGGCCAGTTGCTGCACCTGTGCCCGGGCGACGACCGGCCCGACTGTCCCATCCTGGACGACCTGGGCCAGCCGGGTGCCGCCGAGCAAGGGCTCCACTGATACCTGCAGGTACACTTTTCACCGTTTGCAAGAAACCGCTTGCCGTTTCGTGCGGCGCAGTCGTTGCGCTCCGGCAGCCCCACCGGAAAGCACCCATGACGCCTTCACACAAGCGGACCAGCACACCTTCGACCCTTCTGGTCATCTTGCTGGGCTCGCTGGCCCACACCGCCCATGCCCAGGGACAACCGGCCAGCGACACCGGCGCTGCAACGCCCAAGTGGGGCGCCCACATCGACCTCGAAGCCAAGCCCGGCAACAAGCGCAGCCTGGGTGAAATGGACCTGTTTGTGCCACTGGCGCAGGGCCCGAACACGCTGTTCTTCGGCAATTTGAGAGGCCGCATCGCGGAAGGCAACAGCCACGAAGGCAACGTCGGTCTCGGCGTTCGCCGCATGCTCGACAGCGGCTGGAACCTGGGCGCCTTCGTCCACCTGGACCGCCGCCGCACCCCGTCGGGCAGCCGCTTCAAACAGACCACCCTGGGCCTGGAAGCACTCGGGCGCGACTGGGATCTGCGCGCCAACGTCTACAACCCGCAGGGCAACCGGGTCCGCGACCTGGCTTCCGGCCCCGCCACCGCCACACTGTCCGGCACCACCGTTCAGGTGACGTCATCGATGCTGCAAGAGCGCGCACTCCCTGGCCACGATCTGGAGGCGGGTTGGCGCGTGCCTGTGTTCGGCGCGGACGACCACCGGCAATGGCGCCTCTACCTGGGCAGCTACCGTTTTTCCGACAGCCTGGCCAAGGTGTCCGGCGTGCGGGTGCGCGCCGAATACGCGGTCGCCGAGCTGCCGCAACTGTGGCGAGGCGCACAGATGACCCTGGGCGCCGAACTGCAGCACGACGCCGCTCGCGGCAGCCAGCACTTCGTCAGCCTGCGCCTGCGGATCCCCTTGGGCGCGCGCCCGGAAGGCCGGCGTCTCAACGCACAGGAACGGCGCATGACCACGCCCGTGGTACGCGACGTCGACATCGTCACCCAGGTCAAAACCAGTGCGTCGACGGTCGAAACGGCGACACAGCTGGCCAATGGACAAAACCTCACGGTGATCTCGAGCGACTCGACCACGGGCGTGGCCCTGCCCGGTGCGGTGGCCGCCGCGGGCGCCAACAGCACGGTGCTCCTCACGGGTTCGTTCAACACCAGCGCGATCACCCAGCTGCAGCCGGGCCAGACCCTCATGGGCACCGGTTCGCTCGTCGTGCGCACACCGAGCGGTGTCACGGCCTCGCTCACCGCACCCGGCGCCACCATCACCGGCGCCGTGGCGGGCAACAACGGCGCGGTGCACATGGGCAACAACAGCACCTTGACGGGCATGACCGTCAGCAACGTCTCCACCGGTGGTGGCGTGCCCAATCCCTTTGCGGTTTTCGTGAACGGCGTGAGCAACGCGACCATCCGCAACAACGCACTGAGCGTGACCGAGAACCATGTTGGCGGCAGCGCGCAAGCCATTCTCATCACCAACGGCTCCAGCAGCATCACGGTGACGGGCAACCAGCTCACGGCCACCGGGACTGGCATCGCTCTCGGCATCAACGTGGTGAACTCCAGTGCCACGGTCAGCGGCAACACCATGAGCGCCACGGGCGGTGGTGGTGGCGCCAACAGCCGCGCTGTCGGCTTGAACAACGCCAACATCCTGCCCGGCTCGAACGGCAACACCATCCTGAATGGCATCTGCAGCGTCGCCGGTGCGGGTTCGGGTGGCCAGGTCGGGTTCACCAACGCCGCGAGCTGCGGGCCGTGATGCCCTGGCGCCGAGTGCCGCGCCAGCTTGCACATTTGCTGCAAGAAGCAACACGAAACTTTACAAAGCCGGCACGTTGAGGGCACGGGGCGGAAACACGCGCGCCGGACACTGAAACCACTCCGCAGCCCGACGCCTCGTCGCTGTGGAGGTTCATCCTCAACAGTGTCACCAGGAGTTTCCATGACAAAGCTTCCGAAACGCGCCCTGCTCGCCGCCACGCTGGCCACCGCCCTGGTCGGCGTTTCCGCCACCGCGCTGGTGCAGGCCTCCGTGCCGCAACCCGCGTCGGCGGGTGTGGCCCCCACGGTCACCGTTGTCGCCCAGGCCGACACCGCCGCCCCCAAGCCTGCGCCAAAGCCCGGGCGCCTCACACCCGAACAACGCGACCAGAAACGCGCCGAGCGCATGGCCCACATGCAACAGAAGATGGCCGAACGCCAGGCCGTTTTGAAAGCCGAGCTCAAGCTCAAGCCCGAACAGGAACCGGCCTGGAACGCCTTCGTGGCCCGCACGCAGCCGCAGGCGCGCCCTGCCCCCCAAGGCGCCCGCGAAGACTGGTCCAGGCTGACCACGCCGCAGCGCCTGGACAAGGTGCAGGCCCTGAAAACCCAACGCGACGCGGCTTTCGCCCAACGCACCGACGCCATCCGCAGCTTCTACGCCGCGCTGGACGCCGAACAACAAAAGGTTTTCGACGCGAAACACCTGTCGGGCTTTCAGCGCACGGGCATGCGCGGTGACCATGGCGGAAAACACCACCACCAGCGCCACCACGGCGGCACCGTCTGACCCTGCCAGCACCGAGAAAAGTTGTCCCTGACTTCTCTATAAATAGTCTTAATACAAAATAGCAGTAGTAGTAGAGGGCGCTGTTCCGTGTGGACAAGCGCCCTTTTTCTTTGCACACCAAGGACTTGCGTCACTCGGAAGCCTGTGTGAAGCGGGCTGTTGCTGGCGTTCGCGAATGGGGACAAAACCCGTTTCGCCCATGGTTCTGTGGATAACCATATGTTTGTTAAAAAGTTATACACAGTGTTGTGCAAAACAAGGGCTCCAAAGCGCTGAAACATGCGTTGACACCTGCGCACGGCCGCTTGCTCTAGCAACCTGGGGCGGCTGTTAAGATGCGCCGCTTCACAGCCAGCCCGGCCCAGCCCGCGTTCCTGCCGCTGGCCTGTTTTTGGACCCGTTTTCGCCCATGTCTGTCGCCCTCGCAGGAACCGCACCGAGCACCTTTGAAATCAAGAGCGCCTACCTGCCGCTGGTGGCGCTGATGCTCAAGTCGTCCAACCTGGAGCGCCTGAGCCAGGAAATGGCGCAGCGTTTCGGCGACATGCCGGATTTCTTCGACAACGACCCGGTCGTGATCGACCTGCACCCCCTGAACGTGGCCGAGGCCAGCGCGATGCCCGACTTCGGCGCCTTGCAGACCCTGTTGCGCCAGTACCGGTTGGTGCCCTTGGCGGTGCGCGGCGGCACGATCGAACAAACGGCGATGGCCCTGGCGGCCGGCCTCACGCACGCACCCGATGCGTCGGTGCAGCGCGCGCCCCCGGCCGCGCCACTGGTCGAACCCTTTCCCGCCGCGCCTGTGGCGCAACCCGAGCCCGCGCCCATCGCCCCCGCCGGCGCACTGGTGATCGACAAACCCTTGCGCTCGGGCCAGCAGGTGTATGCGCGCGGCCGCGATCTGGTCGTGATGGCGATGGTCAACCCCGGCGCCGAGGTCATCGCGGATGGCCACATCCATGTGTACGCACCCCTGCGCGGCAAGGCCATTGCCGGCGCGCGCGGCAACAGCGAAGCGCGCATTTTTGCGCTCTCGATGGCGCCCGAGCTCATTTCCATTGCCGGTATCTACCGCACCAGCGAAGTTCCCCTGCCCGAGTCGGTGCTGGGCAAGGCTGCTCAGGTGCGCCTGTTGCCCGGGCCCGAGGGCGACGACAAGCTCGTGATCGACGCCCTGGGCGCTTGAGCCCGACAGCTGCTTCATTTTTCGAACAGAAGGACCTACCACCATGACCAAAATCGTTGTCGTCACCTCCGGCAAAGGCGGGGTGGGCAAGACCACCACCAGCGCCAGCTTCGCGTCCGGCCTGGCCCTGCGCGGCCACAAGACCGCCGTGATCGACTTTGACGTCGGCCTGCGCAACCTGGACCTGATCATGGGTTGCGAGCGCCGCGTGGTGTACGACCTGATCAACGTGATCCAGGGTGAAGCCAACCTCAACCAGGCGCTCATCAAGGACAAGCAGTGCGACAACCTGTTCGTGCTGGCCGCCAGCCAGACGCGCGACAAGGACGCGCTGAGCCAGGAAGGCGTGCACAAGGTGCTGACCGATCTGGCCGCCATGGGTTTCGAGTACATCGTCTGCGACTCGCCTGCCGGCATCGAGACCGGTGCGCTCATGGCCATGCACTACGCCGATGAAGCGCTCATCGTGACCAACCCCGAAGTCTCCAGCGTGCGCGATTCCGACCGCATCCTGGGCATGCTCGGCAGCAAGACGCAGCGCGCCATCGACGGCAAGGACCCGATCAAGGAACACCTGCTGATCACGCGCTACAACCCGGGCCGCGTGGCCGAAGGGCAGATGCTCTCGCTGGAAGACATCCAGGACATCCTGCGCATCAAGCTGATCGGTGTGATTCCGGAAAGCGAAAATGTGTTGACCGCGTCCAACCAGGGCACGCCGGCGATCCACCTCAAGGGCACCGACGTGGCCGAGGCCTACAGCGACGTGATCGACCGCTTCCTGGGCGCGGAGAAACCCATGCGTTTCATCGACGCCGAAAAAGCAGGCTTCTTCAAACGCCTGTTCGGGGGGAAGTAAGGCATGTCCCTGCTCTCATTCCTGCTCGGCGAAAAGAAAAAAACCGCCAGCGTCGCCAAGGAGCGGCTGCAGATCATCCTGGCGCACGAGCGCAGCGGGCGCAGCGCGTCCGAGCCCGACTACCTGCCGTCGCTGCAGCGCGAACTGGTGGCGGTGATCAGCAAGTACATCAAGATCAACCCGGACGACATCAAGGTCCAGCTCGACCGCCAGGACAACCTGGACGTGCTCGAAGTGAAGATCGAACTGCCCGATCGCAAGTAAGCGGGCGGGCCGCAAGGCCCTGCCGTCCTAGGGGCGCTGCAGTATATTCAGGGCCCTCAACGATGGGTATGGATGGCAAGCGTGAGAGCAGCAAAGACGAAAGCCAGCGGTGGCGCCGCGGTTGAAGACCGCCCGACCCAGCTGATCGAGATCGCGTCCCGCCTCTTCGCCGCGCATGGCTACGCCGGCACCTCGCTGCGCGACATCGCGGAAGAAGCCAACATCACCAAGGCCGCGCTCTACTACCACTTCCCCAACAAGGAAGCGCTGTTCGAGCAGATCCTCGTCGACAACCTCCAGGCCTTGATCGACCGCGTCAGCGACGCCATCAAACCGACGGACAGCGCGATCGATCAGGTGCGCGCTTTCATGCTCACCGCGGCGGACGTCTTCGCCGAAGCGCCCGACGCATGGCTCGCCGGGTCGCAAGTCTTCTGGTCCGGCATGGGTCCGCAGGTGCGCGCGGCCGCGGTCAGCCGCCGCGACCAGTTCGAGCAGCTGCTGCGCGCCTGCATTGCCCGAGGCGTTGCCTCGGGCGAGTTTCGCGACGTGGAGCCGGCGGTGGCGGGGCGCCTGCTGCTGTCGACGCTCAATCAGATGACGCGGTGGATCAAGCTCAATGGTCGGTTGAAGCCAAGGCAGGTGATCGAGCAATACCTGGACATCATCCTGATCGGGATGAAGACACCCGGGGCTTAGCCATCCGCTCGGTCCATCGCCGCCAGCAGCGCATGGATCGGATCGTTGCCGTTCACCCCACCGATCGGCTGCCGCGGACCAAAGCGTTCCGCCTCCGTCCCCTCGGGCGTGCCCAGGTGCCGCAACCAGTCGTACACCACCGTGCGCTGCGCGATGCGCCACTCGTCACCGCGCTTCTCGAAGCGATCGACGTAGCGACCGGCCAGGAACACCTCGCGCACCACGCCTTGCGCATCGCGGTCGCGCTGCAGCGCCATGAAGTAGGTCTCCACCGCCGCCTGCGTGCCCCGTAGCGTGATCGACAGGTTGGCGATGTTGTGCACCGAGCGTTCGCCCTGGGTGCGCAGCTTCTCCAGAGCCCAGTCGATGAAGCCCGAGGCGCTGCCCTGGTAAGGCCCGTGGCGGTCGGTGGCGTCCGGCCAGTAGGCGCTGCGCAGGGCCGCCTCGTCCTGGCGGTCGATGCCACGGCAATAGCGAAACATGCATTCGCGGATCGCTTCGCGGTCCATCAGCTCGCCCACGTGTCGGGCCATGTCGGGGGTGTTCATAAGGGTATCTCCTAGTCTGTGGAGGCTAGCGTACTTACTAACCGGCCGGTAGAATTTTCTGCGAACACAGCACGAAAGACAAGCATGGCATTGCGGATGGACGGAAAAGTTGCCCTGGTCACCGGTGGCGCACAAGGCATCGGGCGCGCAATCTGCGAACGTTTCGCCGCCGAAGGCGCGATCGTCGCAGTGCTCGACATCAAGGCCGAGAACGCCGAGCGCGCCGCGCAGGCGATCCGCGACCAGGGCGGGCAGGCCGTGGCCTGCGCCGGCAACGTGGCCGAACGCGCCACCTTCGAATCCGCGGTCGACACCCTCGAGCGCCAGTTCGGCCGGCTCGACGTGCTGGTCAACAACGCCATCTGGGTGCGCTACGGCCCGATCGACGCGATCACGCCCGAGGTGCTCGGTCGCATGGTGGGCACCGGTTTCAATTCGGTGGTGTGGGGCACACAGGTCGCCGCGGGCCTGATGGCAAAAGGCCGCGGCGGTTCCATCATCAACATCGCGTCGGCCGCCGGCTTTCTCGGCATGCCCAACGGCATGCTCTATTGCGGCGTCAAGGCCGGCGTGCTGGGTCTCACCCGCGCTTCCGCGGTCGAACTCGGTCCGAAGAAGATCCGCGTCAACGCCATTGCGCCGGGCACCATCATGACCGAGGGCGTGAGCATCAACGTGGACGAAGCCGGCATGGCCAAGCGCATCGCGCGCACGCCCGTCGGCCGCCTGGGCCAGGTCGAAGACATCGCGAACGCCGCCGTGTTCCTGGCCGGCGACGAGAGCGGCTTCATGAGCGGCGAATCGATGTTGATCGACGGCGGTGTGACGCACGCATTCCTCTGAGCACCCACTTCCCATGCATTCGCTCCATCCCCTCTTCTTCCCGTCGTCGGTGGCCATCATCGGCGCGTCGTCCGACCCCGAGCGCATTGGCGGTCGGCCGCTGCGTTTTCTGGTCGAGGCCGGTTTTGCCGGTGCGATGTACCCCATCAACCGCAGCGGCGCCGCCGAGATCCAGGGCCTGCCCGCCTTTGCGAGCTTGGCCGATGTGCCCGGCCCGGTGGACCACGCCATCGTCGCGGTGCCCGTGGCCGGCGTCGAGGCCGCGCTGCAGGACTGCGCCCGCAAAGATGTGAAGGTGGTGCAGGTGTTCACCGCGGGGTTCGCCGAGGCCGATGCCGCGGGAGCCGAACTGCAGGCGCGGCTGGTGCGCATCTGCCGCGAGGCGGGCATGCGCATGGTCGGCCCGAACGCGCTGGGGCTGCTCAATCCGTCGGCGAAGTTCTACGCCACCTTCTCCACCGCGCTCAATGGCCTGCGGCCCAAGCCGGGCGTGATCGGCATGGCCACGCAGAGCGGCGCCTTCGGTTCGGCCGCGTACGGCATGGCGACCTTGCGTGGCATCGGGTTGAGCCGCGTGATCGCGACCGGTAACGAAGCCGACGTGGATGTGGCCGAATGCATTGATTACCTGGCCGACGACGCCGACACACGCGTGATCTGCGCTGCGCTGGAAGCCTGCAAGGACGGCACGCGACTGCGCGCCGCGCTGCGCAAGGCCGCTGCCGCCGGCAAGCCGGTGGTCATCATGAAGATCGGCCGCACGGAAGTCGGCGCGGCCGCGGCCGCGACACACACCGGCTCGCTGGCCGGCAACGACGCGATCTACGACGCCGTGTTTGCCGAGTGCGGCGCGCACCGCGCGTCATCCATCGAAGAGATGCTCGACATCGCGCACCTGTGCGCCGTCACCGGCCAACTGCCGGCGAACGAGCGCATCGGCATCATGACCGGCTCGGGCGGCATCGGCATTCTGATGGCGGACGACGCGTCCGACCTGGGCATGGCGCTGCCGCCGCTCACCACCGCCTCGGCCGACGCGCTGCGCGCACTGCTGCCCTTCGCGGTGCCGGCCAATCCCTACGACACCACCGCGCAGGTGACTTCGGTGCCCGACGGCGTGGCACGCGTGCTCGACGCGATGCTGCTGCCCGGTTCGCCCTTCGGCAGCCTGTTCGCCTACCTCGCCCACGTGGGTCTGTCGCCGTCGCGTTTCGCGTCGACCGAGCAACGCATGATCGAACTGCGCGCGGCGCATCCGGACCGGCCCCTGGTGCTGGTGATGCTGTCCGAGCAGGGCGTGACCGAGCGGCTCGAGGCCGCGGGCGTGGCGGTGTTCGCCGACCCGTCGCGCGCGGTGCGCGCGGTCGCCGGTGCGGCGCGCATGGCGAGGCTGCGGCGCGAGATGCGCGGCGATGTCGCCGTCGCCAGCGGCTCACAACCGCTGCCGCCGGCCGCGACGGAGGCCGAGGCCAAGGCGCTGCTCGGCGCGGCCGGCATTCCCGTGCTGCCCGAACAGACCTGCACCAGTGCCGAATCGGCGGCGCGCGCCGCGGACGGCATGGGCTATCCGGTGGTCGCGAAAATTGTTTCCGCTGACATCCCGCACAAGACCGAGGTCGGTGGCGTGCTCGTCAACCTGCCGGATGCCGCCGCCGTGTCCGCCGCCTACGACACGCTGATGTCCAGCGCCGCCGAGCGCGCGCCGCAGGCCCGCATCGATGGCGTGCTGATCGCGCCGATGGTGCGCGGCGGCGTGGAGACCATCATCGGTATCCACATGGACGCGGTGTTCGGCCCGATGGTCATGTTCGGCCTGGGCGGCACCGCGGTGGAGCTGTTCAAGGACGTGGCCTTCGCCTCCGCGCCGCTCACGCCCACGCAGGCGATGTCGCTGGTCGACGCGGTGCGCTCGTCGGCCCTGCTCAAGGGCTGGCGCGGCGGGCCGGCCTACGACACACAGGCCCTGGCCGATGCGCTCAGCCGCCTCTCCGAATTCGCGGTGCGCCATGCCGACCACCTGGCCGGCATCGACATCAACCCCTTTGTCGTCAACCCCCGGGGAGCGGTGTGCCTGGATGCCCTGATCTCCACACGCCCGGCCCCCGTCAACCCCAGCCAGAGAGCACACACATGATGGACCTCAACACACTCCTCCTGACGATCGAAGACGGCGTCGCCGTCGTCACGCTGAACCGCCCGCCGGTCAATGCGCAGAACGCCGAGATGCGCGACGAGATCACGCGGGTGTTCGACACGCTCAGCGACATGGACGACGTCGCCGCCATCGTGCTCACCGGCGCCGGCAAGGTGTTCTCCGCCGGCGCCGACATCCGCGAGCGGCCCAACCTGGCGGCCACGCCGGGCGCCTATGGCCGGCACAACCGGCTGGTGCGCGAGTCGTACTACGCGGTGGTCGAATGTTCCAAGCCCGTGATCGCCGCCATCAACGGCGCCGCGCTCGGCGCGGGCTTCGGCCTGGTGATGGGATCGGACATCTGGGTCGCTTCGGAGGACGCCTATGTCTCCATGCCCGAGATCAACGTCGGCCTGGCCGGCGGCGTGACTTTTCTGCAGAAGTTCTTCAGCCAGTCGCGCGCGCGCCGCATGTTCTACACCGGCATGCAGGTGTCGGCGCAGGAGCTGTACCGCCTCGGTCTGATCGAAGCCTGCGTGCCGGCCGCCGAGCTGATGCCCTATGCCATGGGCATCGCGCGCGAGATCGCCTCCAAGAGCCCGATTGCCGTGCGCCTGGCCAAGGAAGCCGCCCGCATGACGCTGACGATGCCGCCGCGCGACGCCTACCGCTACGAGCAGGGCAACACCGTGGCGCTGTCGAAGACCGAAGACACCAAGGAAGCGCAGCGCGCCTTCTTCGAAAAGCGCAAACCGGTCTTCACCGGACGCTGAGTCGAACACATTCACCCTCCACACGCACCACCATGTCCCCACGCCGGATCCCTTCTTCGCGCCCCGCTCCCGCGGTGGCGCCCGGTGCGCCGGACACGCGCGAGAACCAGCTGCTGGCCACCGCGCGCCGTCTGTTCGCGCGCGAGGGCTACGAGCGCACCTCGATGCGGGACATCGCCGAAGCCTCGGACATCACCAAGGCCGCGCTGTACTACTACTTCCCGAACAAGGAGGCGCTGTACGAGCGGGTGGTGCTGGAGTCGATGCAGTCCCTGGTGGACGAGGTCTCCGCCGCCGTGGCCGCGGCGGATTCGCCGACGGCGCGCATCCGCGCCTTCATGCAGTCCTCGGCCGACGTGTTTGATCTGGCGCGCGACCGGTGGATCGCCGGTTCCCGCGCTTTCCGCGAAGGCGCCAGAGGCGGCCAGCACCTGGCCGCGATCGCGCTGCGCGATCGGTACGAAAACCTGTTGCGGCAGTGCATCGCCGACGGCATCGCCAGCGGCGACGTGCGCGCCATCGACCCCGCCATCGCGGGCCGCTTCCTGCTCTCCGGCCTGAACCAGATGACGAACTGGCACCGGCCCGATGGCCGCCTGGGCGTCACCGAGGTGATGCAGCAGTTCCTCGACATGGCCCTGAACGGCCTGCTCGTCGACGCGCGTCCCGCGGCGGCGGGCGCCAAGCCGCGCACGACCACGGGCCGCCGCGCGGCCGTCCCCACGACCCTCTGACCCAGGAAAAACATGCACACCATTTTTCACGCCTTTGTCACTGACCGGTCGGCAGGTCAATTTACCCGCAGAGCCGCCACCGTGCTCGGGGCCGCCGCCGCATGGGCCGCGTTCAGCGCACTGTCGCCCTCACCGGCCCTGGCGCAAACCGCGCCGTCGGCCCAGCACGGGCCATTTCCCGGTGGCCCGACCACGCTGATCGTGCCCTACGCCGCGGGCGGCCTCACCGACAACCTGGCCCGCGCCCTGGGCCAGCGCCTGGCCGAGCGCTGGGGCCAGCCGGTGGTGGTGGACAACCGCGCCGGCGGCGGCACCGTCATCGGCACGACGGCCGCGGCCCGCGCGCCGGCGGACGGCCGCACCCTGCTGGTGACCAGCTTCGGCTTCACCACCAACCCGTTCATGGTGGCGAACCTGCCCTACAAGCCGAGCGCGCTGGAGCCGCTGGCGATGATCGCGGTCGCGCCGGCCATCCTGTTCGTGCATCCCTCGGTGCCGGCCGACGACGTGCCCTCGCTGGTGAAGTACCTCAAGACCTCGGGCAAGCCCTTCAGCTTCGCGTCGTCGGGCAACGGCTCGAGCCCCCACATCGGGGCCGAACTTTTCGCTTCGCTGATCGGCGTCAACATCGTCCACGTGCCTTACCGCGGCAACGGGCCTGGTCTGAACGATCTGATCGGCGGCCAGGTGCAGGCCATGTTCGATTCGAAGGCCGCGTTGTCCTTCGTCAAGGCCGGCAAGCTCAAGGCGCTGGGCATCAGCGCGCTCAAGCCGTCGGCGCTGGCGCCCGATCTCAAGCCGATTGCGCAATCGGGCGTGCCCGAACTGGCCAACTTCGCCACCGGCAGCTGGTTCGGCGTGCTGGTGCCCGAGGGCACGCCCAAGCCGATCCAGAGCCGGCTGTACAGCGACATCCGCGCCGTGCTGGACACGCCGGACATGCGCGAGGCCATCGATCGCGCGGGCGTCGAGCCGCTGCTTTTGAGCCAGGCCGAATTCGCCGCCTACCTGAAGGTGGAGGCGGAACGCTGGGGCCCGGTGATCCGCGACAAACACATCAAGGCGGACTGACACCATGGACGCACACGCACCCCTGGCGCCGGACGACCTGAAGGTCGAGGGCCGCCTCGATGGCCGGCGCATCCTCGTCACCGGTGCGGCCTCCGGCATCGGCCGCTCGGTGGCCGAGGTCTTCCTGCGCGCCGGCGCCCGCGTCGCGGCGCTGGACCGGCAGCGGCCGACCGGCCTGCCCGGCGAGGCGCTCTGCCTCGAAGCCGACGTGACCGATCCCGACGCCGTGGCGCGCGCGGTGGACGAGGCCGCCAACGCCTTCGGCGGCATCGACGGCCTCGTCAACGCCGCCGGCATCGCCAACACCGACTGGGCCGACCAGGTGAGCCTGGCGGACTGGACGCGCGTGCTGGAGGTGAACCTCACCGGCAGCTTCATCGTCTGCCGCGCCTGCCTGCCGCACCTGCGCGGGGCTGGCGGCGGCACCATCGTCAACTTCGCGTCGGGCCAGGGCCTGACGCCGTTCAAACAGCGCAGCGCCTACGCCGCCTCCAAGGCCGGCGTGATCTCGCTCACCCGCTCGCTCGCGATGGAGTGGGCGCCGCAGGTGCGCGTCAACACCGTCTGCCCCGGCGCGGTCGACACGCCCATGGTGCGCGGCGGCTACAGCCCCGAGGTGCTGCGCGTCGAGGTCGGCCCGCGTTACGCGCTCGGCCGCATCGGCGAACCCCACGAGATTGCGCTGGCCGCGCTCTACCTGAGCAGCGCGGAATCCTCGTTCGTCACCGGCATCGTGCTGGCGGTGGACGGCGGGCGCAGCTACCACTGAACCGGATCGGACAAAGGACACCCATGAACGGCCTGATGCAACAGCATCCCCTGCTGCTCTCCGGACTCATCGACCACGCCGCCGCGTACCACGGCGAGCGCGAAATCGTCAGCCACCTGGTGGACGGCAGCACCCACCGCAGCAACTGGCGCAATGTGCAGCAGCGCGCCAAGCGCCTGGCCCATGCCCTGACGCGCCTGGGTGTCGGCGCGGGAGACCGGGTCGCCACGCTGGCCTGGAACACGCACCGCCACCTGGAGTTGTACTTCGGCGTGTCGGGCATGCAGGCCATCCTGCACACCGTCAATCCGCGGCTCTTTGCGGAGCAGATCGCCTACATCGTCAACCACGCCGAGGACGGCTATGTCTTCTTCGACACCAGCTTCGCCGCGACGCTGGCCGAGCTCGCGCCGCAACTGGGCCGGGTGAAGGGTTTCGTCGCGCTCTGCGAGCGTGCGCAGATGCCGGACGTGGCATTGCCCAACCTGCTCTGCTACGAAGACCTGCTGGCCGACGCTTCGCCCGATTTCGACTGGCCGGTGTTCGACGAGAACACCGCCTCGTCGCTCTGCTACACCTCGGGCACCACCGGGAACCCCAAGGGCGTGCTGTACAGCCACCGTTCGACGGTGCTGCATTCCTTCACCGCCTGCGCGGCCGACGGCCTGGCCATTTCCGCGCGCGACAGCGTGCTGCTGGTGGTGCCGCTCTTTCACGTCAATGCCTGGGGCGTGCCCTATGCGGGTGCGATGTGCGGCGCCAAGCTGGTGCTGCCCGGGCCGCACCTGTCGGGCGAAAACATCTACCGCCTGCTGCGCGAGGAACGCTGCAATTTCTCGCTCGGCGTGCCCACGGTGTGGCTGGGCCTGTTCGATTACATCGAGCGCCACCGCGCGTCGCTCGACTTGTCGGAGATCGTGCTCAAGCGCTTGATCGTCGGCGGTTCGGCGGCGCCGCGCGCCATGATCCAGAAGTTCGAAGAGTTGCTCGGCGCCTACGTGATCCATGCCTGGGGCATGTCCGAGACCAGCCCGCTCGCGACCATCGGCACGCTGCTCGACAAACACCGCGATCTGGCGCTGCCGCAGCGCTACGACGTGCAGGCCAAGCAGGGCCGCGCGATCTACGGCGTGGAAATCGAGATCTTTGGCGAAGACGGCCAGCCGCTGCCGCACGACGGCAAGGCCTTCGGCGACCTGAAGGCGCGCGGGCCCTGGGTGGCGTCGGGCTACTACCGCGCCGACGGCGACGCGACCGATGCCGCGGGCTGGTTCCCCACCGGCGACGTGGCCACGCTCGACGCCGACGGCTTCGTGCAGATCACCGACCGCTCCAAGGACGTCATCAAGTCCGGTGGCGAATGGATCTCGTCCATCGACCTCGAGAATGCGGCCGTGGGCCATCCCGACGTGCAGGAGGCCGCCGTGATCGGCGTGGCCCACCAGCGCTGGCAGGAGCGCCCGCTGCTCGTGATCGTGCCCAAGGCGGGCACGCAGCCCACGCGCGAAGACATCCTGGCCTTCATGGCGGACAAGGTCGTCAAGTGGTGGATGCCCGACGACGTGGTCTTCGTGGACACGCTCCCCCATACCGCCACCGGCAAGCTGCAGAAGCTCAAGCTGCGCGAGCAGTTCCGGTCCTACCAGCTCCCGACCGACGTGGCCCTCAGCGGCCCCGCCGAATAAGCGCGCGACACCCCGCGCAGCACCAAGGCTCCCCACCCGATGACCCATCTCGACGAAACCCAGACGATGCTGCGCGACAGCGTGCAGGCCTTCCATGAGCGGTACCCGGCGCCCGCGCGGGCCAGGCGCCTGCGCGACCAGGCCATTCCTTTTGACCGAAGCATCTGGCAGGCCATGGCCGAGGCCGGCTGGAGCGGCGTGCTGGTGCCCGAATCCCTCGGTGGACATGGTCTTGGCGTGGCCGAGGCGATGCTGATCGCCAGCGAACTCGGCCGCGGCCTGGCACCGGAGCCCTACGTGGCCTGCGGCCTGATGGTGGTGCAGGCGCTCGTGCCGATGGCCGAGCACTCGGCGTCCGCGCGTGCGCTGCTCGAGCAGGTGCTTTCCGGCCAGACGCTGGCCGCGCTGGCCTGGCAGGAAGCGGCCGGCGAGCTGTCCATCGACGACGTCCGGATGCGTGCCGTGCGCCAGGGTGAGGGCTGGCAACTGCAAGGCGCGGTCAAGTGCTTCGTGCCCCTGGCCGATGCCGCCGACGGTTTCCTGGTCTACGCACTGGACGATGGCAAGCCGGTGTTGTTCTGGATCGCGCAGCCCACCACGGTCCGCACGACCCGCACCATCGATGGACTGAACTTCGGCGAGGTGGATGTCGCGGGTCTCACGCTGCCGGCCGATGCCCTGCTCGCGAGCGGACCGGCCGTGCGCGACGCGGTCGCACAGGCGATCGAGCTGGCCCGCCTGGCCAGCGCATTCGAACTCGTGGGGGTGGCCGAACGCGCACTGGACGCCACGGTGGCCTACACCTCGCAGCGTGTCCAGTTCGGCAAGCCCATCGCCTCGTTCCAGGCGCTGCAGCACCGCATGGTCGACATGTGGATGCAATGCCAGCTGTCGCGCGCCTCGGCCGAAAACGCCTTGCTCGACTGGGCACGCCCGGTCGACGATGCCATGCGCATGCCGTCGCTGCGCGCGGCGCGCGCACGCGCCGGCGCCACGGCGCTGCTGGTCGGCAAGAGCGCCATCCACCTGCACGGCGGCATGGGCATCGCCGACGAAACGGACATCGGCCTGTGCCTCAAGCGTGCGTTGGCGCTGTCGGCCTGGCTCGGCAACCCGCTCTGGCAACGCGGCCAGTTCCTGGACGAACTGATGAAGACCGGCCGCGTGGGGCAGTCCGACAACTCGCCCCTCGTGGTGGCCGATGACCTGGACGTGGCCGAGCTGTCCGATGAGGAATTCCGCCGCGCGATGGCGACCTGGATTGCCGCCAACTACCCACCCGAGAAGCGCTTCATGAAGAAGCGCGCCTACTACGCCGACATCGCCGACTGGTACCAGGCGCTGTCGAAGAAAGGCTGGCTCGCACCCTCCTGGCCCAAGAGCGCTGGCGGCATGGGCCTGTCGGCGAGCAAGCAGGTGATCTACGCCGAAGAGATCGCGCGCCACGGCTGCGCGCGCATCCCCGACCACGGCCTGGCCATCGGCAAACTGCTGCTCATGCACGGCTCGCCCGAGCAGATCAACTACCACCTGCCACGCGTGCTGAGCGGCGAGATCATGTGGTGCCAGGGCTATTCCGAGCCCAACGCGGGCTCCGACCTGGCCAGCCTGCGCACGCGCGCCGAGCGCGATGGCGAGTTCCTCGTGGTCAACGGCCAGAAGACCTGGACCACGCTGGGCCCGGGCGCGGACTGGATGTTCGCGCTGGTGCGCACCAGCAAGGCCGAGGGCGCCAAGCAGCGTGGCATCACCTTCCTGCTGATCGACCTCAAGACGCCGGGCGTGAAGGTGCGCCCCATCGTCAACCTCAAGGGCGAGGGCGAGTTCAGCGAAGTCTTTTTCGACAACGTGCGCGTGCCGGTCGCCAACGTCGTGGGCCGCATCGACGACGGCTGGAGCGTGGCCAACTCCTTCCTGCGCGAGGAGCGCATCTTCTTCGGCACGCCGCGCCAATGCGAATACGCGCTGGCCCAGCTCGATCGCCTCGCCGAGGCCACGAACGCACTCGCGCAGGGCGATTTCCGCGACCGCTACGCGCAGCTCGTGCTCGACGTGCGCGACCTCAAATCCGCCTTCGAACTTTTCATGGGGCGGTTGCGCGGCGGCGAAGAACTCGGGCCCGAGGTGTCCTACCTCAAGGTCTGGGGCACAGAAACCTACCAGCGCATCACGGACGAACTCGTGCAGCTCGCCGGCGACCACGGCGGCCAGATCGACGACGTGGTGATCGATGGCATCGCGGCCGACGTGATGAACCAGTACCTCGACTCGCGCATGCCCGCCATCTTCGGCGGATCGAACGAGATCCAACGCAACATCCTCGCCAAGCAGATTCTGGCGCTGCCTTCGGGCCGCACCTGATACCCCCCGCCCATCCCCCTCCCCCCAACGACAGCACTGGAGACAAAGCCATGAAGAACGTTCGACACTCCCTCGCGGCCCTGCGTGCCGTGCTCGCCATGGCCGGACTGGCCGCGGGCACCGGCCTGGCCCATGCCCAGATCTCGGACGACATGGTGCGCATCGGCATCATGGGCGACCTGAGCGGCCCGTACTCCGGCAACGGCGGACCCGGCTCCGTGCTCGCCGCCCGGATGGCCATCGAGGACTTCGGCGGCAAGGTCAACGGCAAGCCGGTCGAGCTGCTGACGATCGACGACCAGAACAAGCCCGACGTGGGCCTGAACGCCGCGCGCAAGTGGCTGGAGACAGACAAGGTGGACGTGATCGTCGGCGGCTCGGCCTCCTCGATCGCACTCGGCGTGCAGACCCTGATGCGCGAGAAGCAGAAGCCCTACCTGATCGCCGGCACCGTGTCCTCCGACCTCACCGGCAAGGCCTGCTCGCCGATGGCCTTCCAGTTCCTGGTCGACACCTACTCGCTGCCCAAGGCCGGCGTGCAGACCCTGATCGACAAGGGCGTGAAGACCTTCTTCTTCGTGACGGTGGACTACGCCTTCGGCGCGGCGCTGCAGACCGAGGCCACGCGCTTCATCGAGCAGGCGGGCGGCAAGGTGGTGGGTTCGGTCAAGCATCCGCTGGGCACCACCGACTTCTCCTCGTACCTGCTGCAGGCGCAGTCGAGCGGCGCCAAGGCGATCGTGATCCTGAACGCAGGGCTGGACCTGTCCAACTCGCTCAAGCAGGCGGCCGAGTTCCGCATCACCAAAGGCGGCCAGAGCGTGAGCGTGTTCGGCATGACGATCAACAGCGTCGCCGCGATGGGCCTGGAGACCGCGCAAGGCCTGAACATCACCGTGCCCTTCTACTGGGACCGTGACGAAGCCTCGCGCGCCTGGAGCAAGCGCTTCATGGACCGCAACAGCGGTGTGGTGCCGACCTACATCATGGCCGGTGTCTACAGCGCCGTGACGCACTACCTCAAGAGCACGCAGGCCGCCGGCACCGATGCCGGTCCGGCGGTGGTGGCGAAGATGAAGGCCACGCCGGTGAACGACTTCATGTCCAAGGACGTGAAGATCCGCGAAGACGGCCAGGTGATGCGCCCGGTCTATCCGGTCGAAGTGAAGACCCCCGCGCAGTCCAAGGGCAAGAACGATTTCTATACCGTCGGCGCCGCCATCCCCGGCGAGAAGATCTTCCGTCCGCTGTCCGAAGGCGGCTGCGACTTCGTCAAGAAGTAAGCCAGCAGGTCGGCCAGCACAACCAGGGCGGGTGCACATGAGCGTACGACACGAGATCATCGGCGACACGCGCGACCGGCTGGGCGAATGCCCGGTGTGGGATGCGCGCGACCAGTCGCTGGTCTGGATCGATTCCAAGGCGAGGCTGGTGCGGCGCGTGTCGAAGGGCCAGACCCGCGAATGGAGCACCCCGAGCGACGTGGGCTCGATCGCGCTGACGCGCAGCGGCCAGCGGCTGGTGCTGGCGCTCGAGGACGGCTTCCACCTGATGGACCTGTCCACGGGCGCCGTGCGGCGGCTGGCCGAGGTGCGGCACAAGGGCCCGGCCATGCGCATGAACGACGGCCGCACCGACCGGCAGGGCCGCTTCGTCGCGGGCTCGATGGTGCAGGGCCGGCACGACACCGATGGCGGCTATTACCGGCTGGAGACCGACGGCAGCGCGACACCGCTCTTCGACGGCATCGCGCTGGCCAACACCACCTGCTTCAGCCCCGACGGCCGCGAGCTCTACCACGCGGACAGCCTGAGCGGCAACGTCAGCGTGGTCGACTACGACACGGCGACCGGCGCGGTCGGGCCGCGCCGCACGCTCTTCAGCACGCTGCCACACGGCTCGGCGCCCGACGGTGCCACGGTGGATGCCGAAGGCAACCTGTGGATCGCGCTGGTGCAGTGCGGCAAGCTCGGCCGCTTCCAGCCCGACGGCACGCTGCTCACGCTGCTCGACGTGCCCACGCCCTACCCGACCTGCCCCTGCTTTGGCGGGCCGAACCTGGACGTGCTGTACCTCACCAGCATTCGCAACACGGGCAACCTGCTGCGCAGCGACCACCCGGATGCGGGCGCGCTGTTCGCCTTCCACGGGCTGGGCGTGCGCGGCCTGCCCGAGGTGCTCTTCAACGACGGGAGTCTCACATGACGGCAGACGCGCGCCACAGCGACCACATCCTTCGCACCGAAGGGCTCGGCAAGGAGTTCCTCGGTTTCCATGCGGTGAAAAACGTGTCGCTGAACATCCGGCGCCACAGCATCCATGCCCTGATCGGCCCCAACGGCGCGGGCAAGACCACCTGCTTCAACCTGCTGACCCGGTTCATCCCGGCCAGTGCCGGGCGCATCTACTACAACGGGCGCGACATCACGAAGAGCGACGCGGCCAGCGTCGCGATCGGTGGCATGGTGCGTTCGTTCCAGATCTCGGCGGTGTTCGGCCAGATGAGCGTGCTGGACAATGTGCGCGTGGCGTTGCAGCGCAAGGCCGGCGGCACCTTCGCCTTCTGGCGCAGCGCGCGGGTGCTGGAGCGCCACAGCGAGCGCGCACGCGAGCTGCTCGCCGCGGTCAACCTCGAGCCCTATGCGAACCACGCCGCCGCCGACCTGCCGTACGGCCGCAAGCGCGCGCTGGAACTGGCGACCACGCTGGCGCTGGAGCCCGAGCTCATCCTGCTCGACGAGCCGATCGCCGGCCTGGGCCACGAGGACATCGGACCGGTGACGCGCCTGATCGCGCAGGTTGCCAAGGAACGGACCGTGCTGATGGTGGAACACAACATGAAGGTGGTGGCCGAGTTGTGCGACCGCATCACCGTGCTGCAGGCTGGCGAGGTGCTGGCCGAAGGCAGTTATGACGAAGTCTCGAACGATGCGCGCGTGCGCGAAGCCTATGTGGGAGGTGCCCATGCCTGAGCAGAACATCCCCTGCCTGGAGGTGCGCGGCCTCACCGGCTTCTACGGCGAGACGCAGGCGCTGCATGGCATCGACTTTGTGGTGCAGCCCGGCGAGGTGGTGTGCCTGCTCGGCCGCAACGGTGCCGGCAAGACCACCACGATGCGCGCGGTGATGGGCCTGCTCACCAAGCGGCGGGGCCACATTGCGATCAACGGCCGTCCCACCCAGGGCATGGTGCCCGAGGACATTGCGCGCCTGGGCGTCGCCTACTGTCCCGAGGAGCGCGGCATCTTCGCCAGCCTGGACGTGGAAGAGAACCTGCTGCTGCCGCCGGTGCTGATGCCCGGCGGCATGACGATCGACGAGATCTACACGCTCTTCCCCAACCTCAAGCTGCGGCGCAAAAGCCCCGGCACGCGGCTCTCGGGCGGCGAACAGCAGATGCTGGCGATCGCCCGCATCCTGCGCACCGGCGCCACGCTGCTGCTGCTGGACGAACCCACCGAAGGCCTCGCGCCGGTGATCATCGAGAAGATCGGCGAGGCCATCGGCATCCTGCGCCAGCGCGGCTTCACGATCCTCATGGTGGAGCAGAACTTCCGCTTTGCCTCGGGCGTCGGCGACCGCTTCTACGTGATCGAAGAGGGCCGGGTCGCCGAGCACTTCGATCGGCAGGCGCTCGTCAGCGACCACGCGCGGATCGAGGCGCTGCTCGGCGTCTGACGCGCATCCACACAAGAACAACACGGAGACACCTTATGCCTGACACCTTGTTTGGATTCCCACTGGCCGCCATCGCGGGCCAGGTGCTGGTCGGCATGATCAACGGCTCGCTCTATTCGTTGATGAGCCTGGGCCTGGCGATCATCTTCGGCCTGTTGCGCGTGGTGAACTTCGCGCATGGCGCGCAGTACATGCTCGGCGCCTTCGTGGCCTGGGGCATGCTGGAGTACCTGGGCCTGAACTACTGGTGGGCCCTGGTGCTGGCGCCGCTGGTGGTCGGCCTGAGCGGCATCGCGCTGGAGCGCACCCTGCTGCGCCGGCTGTACCACATCGACCATGTCTACGCGCTGCTGCTGACCTTCGGCTTCGCGCTGATCCTCGAAGGCGTGTTCCGCTACAAGTTCGGCGCCACCGGCCAGCCCTATCCCAACCCGATCTCGGGCGGGCTGGACACGTCGATGGCCTTCTTCCCGTGGTACCGGCTGTGGGTGATCGTCGCGTCCATGGGCATGTGCATCGGGACCTGGTTCGTCATCGAACGGACCAAGCTCGGCTCCTACCTGCGCGCCGCCACCGAGAACCCGAACCTGGTGCGCACATTCGGCGTGCGCGTGCCGCGCATGCTGATGCTCACCTACGGCCTGGGCGTGGCGCTGGCGGGCTTCAGTGGCGTGATGGCCGCGCCCATCTACCAGGTCAATCCGCTCATGGGCTCGCAGCTGATCATCGTGGTCTTCGCGGTGGTCGTGATCGGCGGCATGGGCTCGATCATCGGCGCCATCGTGGCCGGCTTCGGGCTGGGCGTGATCGAAGGCATCACCAAGCTGGTGTACCCGGACGGCGCCGGCATGGTGGTGTTCGTGGTGATGCTGATCGTGCTGGCCGTGCGCCCGCAAGGCCTCTTCGGCAGCCTGCGCTGACACCGGTCCAAGGAGACAACAAGATGACCGTGACCCCTTCGTTCTTCGAGCGCCACCGCGCGGCCCTGCTGGTCGCCGGCGCGCTGGTGCTGCTGCTGGCGCCCGCCGTGGCGTATCCGATCTTCCTGATGAAGCTGATGTGCTTCGCGCTGCTCGCGGCCTCGCTGAACCTGATGGTCGGCTACGTCGGGCTGCTGTCCTTCGGGCATGCGATGTTCTTCGGCTCGGCCGGCTACGCGACGGCGCATGCGGTCAAGGTCTGGGGCTTCGACCCCGCACTGGGCGTGCTCTTTGGCGCGGCGGTGGCGGCGGCGATCGGCGCCACCACCGGCGTGCTGGCGATCCGCCGCGCGGGCATCGCCTTCTCCATGATCACGCTGGCCTGCGCGCAGCTGGTTTACTTCATCGCCCTGCGCTCGCCCTTCACCGGCGGCGAGGACGGCATCCAGAACGTCCCGCGCGGCAAGCTGTTCGGCCTGCTGAGCCTGCAGGACAACCTCACGCTTTACTACGTGGTCGCGGTGACGGTGGTGGCGGCCTTCTGGCTCATCTGGCGTGTGGTGCATTCGCCCTTCGGCCAGGTGCTGACCGCGATCCGCGACAACGAGCCGCGCGCCATCTCGCTGGGCTATCGGGTCAACCGCTACAAGCTGCTGGCCTTCACGCTCTCGGCCGCGTTGGCGGGCCTCGCCGGCGGCATGAAGAGCATCGTGTTCCAGATCGCCACGCTCACCGACGTGAGCTGGGTCACCTCGGGCGAAGCCTTGCTGATGGGCATCGTCGGCGGCCTGCAGACCATGCTCGGCCCGCTGGTGGGCGCCATCGTGGTCGTGACCATGGCCAACCAGCTGTCCGCGTTCGCCGAGGCGGTGCTGATCGTGCAGGGAGCGGTGTTCGTGGTGGTGGTCATGCTGTTCCGCCGCGGCATCGTCGGCGAGATCAATGCCTTCCTGGCCCGCCGCGCGAGCCACGGCCCATCTCTTTCCGCCAAGGCTTCCGAGGACACGCCATGACCCTGCACCCCACCACATCCGACGTCCTCCTCCTGCAAGGCCGGCTCGCCCTTGTGACGGGCGCCGCCGCCGGCATCGGCCGCGCCATCGCGCTGCGCTATGCACGCGCCGGCGCCCGCGTGGTGCTGGTCGACCTGCGCGCCGAAGATTGCGAAGGCGCCGTGCGCGAGATCACCGACGCGGGCGGCAGCGCCTGGGCCTTCGCGCTGGACATCACCGACGTGCCGGCCTGCGCCGCCCTGGCCGAACGCATCGGGCGCGAGATCGGCGCGCTGGACGTGCTGGTCAACAACGCCGGCATCCTGCTGCGCGAAGGCATCGACACGCCCGACGTGCACCGCAAGATCCGCCGCGTGTTCGATGTCAACGTGCTGGGCGGCTTCAACGTGCTGCATGCCTTCCTGCCGGCGTTGCGCCAGACGCGTGGCTGCGTCATCAACATCGCCTCGGGCGCGGCCTTCATCGCGCAGGCCGGCTGCGTCGGGTATTCGGGGTCCAAGGGAGCGGTGAAGATGCTGACGCAATCGATGGCGGTCGACCTCGCGCCCGATGGCATCCGCGTGAACGCCATCGCACCCGGCGTGATCGAGACGCCCATGACCGATGCCACCCGCGCCGACCCGCAGCGGCTGCAGGGCTTCCTGCGCCGCACGCCGCTGGGCCGTGTCGGCCAGCCCGAGGAGATCGCCGAGCCGGCGCTGTTCCTGGCCTCGTCCATGGCCAGCTACATCACCGGCGTCACCCTGCCGGTGGACGGCGGCGTGCTGGCCGGATGACGCAAGGACCGATGGACATGACGACCCCCGAACCCCATGGCATGCGGATCATCCTGACCGGCGCGGCGCGCGGCATCGGGCGGGCGATGGCCGAGCGGCTGGCGCGCGATTCGCGGCAGCGCCATGGCCTGCCGGCACGCATGGTGCTGGCCGACCTGCACCGCGATGAACTCGAATCGCTGGCCGCGCGGCTGCGCGAGGACGGCGCCGAGGTGCAGGCCATCGGCGCCGACATGGCCGATCCGGCGACACCGGCGCGGCTCGTGGAAGCCGCGGCGGCATTCGGCGGCCTGGACGCCGTCGTCAGCAACGCCGGCGCCGCGATTCCCGCGTCCCTGCTCGAGGCGCGCCTGGAAGACTGGGACCAGGTTTTTGCGCTGCACGTGCGCGCCGCCTGGCTGTTGGGTCGCGCGGCGCACCCCCTGCTCAAGGCCGCGCAGGGCAGCATGGTGGTGACCACGTCGATCTCGGGCAGCCAACCCACCGCGCCACTCGCCGCCTACAGCCCGAGCAAGGCCGCGGCGCTGATGCTGGTGCGGCAGATGGCGCTCGAATGGGGGCCGGACGGCATCCGCGTCAATGCGCTGTCGCCCGGCATCACCGAAACCCCGGGCACCGCGCCGGTCTATGCGGATGCACCGTCGCGCGCGCAGCGCGAGGCCCGCGTGCCGCTGCGCCGCATCGCCCAGGCCGAGGACATGGCGAACGCGCTGTCCTTCCTGGTGGGCCCCGACGCCGGCTATGTCAGCGGCACCGATCTGCTGGTCGACGGCGCGCTCTCCAGCGTGCTGATGGGCAGCTTGAACATGGCCGGCTGGAAAGCCGGCTGACACCGGCCGCGGGCTGTACGAACCACCCTGTGGCCGAACACTTTTGTTGATCTGAACTTCCGTGGAGATGCGCATGAACGCCGAGACATCCAAGAACTCCAGCACCGCCCAGGGCCAGGCCGCGCCGGGCGCTCGACGCGTCGACGTCCTCGTGGTCGGCGGCGGCTTCGGCGGCATGTACGCCGTCTACCGCTTCCGCGAGATGGGTCTGAGCCTGCAGGCCTTCGAGGCCGGCGGCGACGTGGGCGGCGTCTGGTACTGGAACCGCTACCCGGGCGCCCGGGTCGACCTGCCCAGCATCGACTACAGCTATTCCTTCTCGCCCGAGATCGAGCAGGAATGGACCTGGTCCGAGCAGTTCGCGGCCCAGCCCGAACTGCTGCGCTACATCGACTTCGTCGCGAAGAAACTCAGCCTGCGCCCGCACTTCCAGTTCAACACCCGCGTCAACCAGGCCACCTGGGATGAGGCGCGCGCGCTGTGGGTGCTCAGGACCGACCGCGGCGAGACCTGGGAGGCGCCGTATTGCGTGATGGCGACCGGCCCGCTGTCGGTTCCGAAGGAGCCGGACATCCCCGGCATCAAGCGCTTCAAGGGCCGCCTGCTGCATGCCGCCCGGTGGCCGCACGAACCCGTGAGCTACGAGGGTCAGCGCGTGGGCGTCATCGGCACCGGCTCGACCGGTATCCAGATCGTGCAGGAGGTCGGGCCGCAGGCTGGCGAACTCTTCGTCTTCCAGCGCACGCCCAGCTTCACCATGCCGATGCGCAACGTCGACCTCGATGCGGAGTACGTGGACGAGGTCAAGCGCCACTACGCGGGCATCCGCGAAGCCGCGCGCAACAGCGCGGTGGGCGGCACGCGGCCGCAATCGACCCGGGCCTTCTTCAGCGTGACCCGCGCCCAGCGCCAGGCCTTGCTCGAAGACGCCTGGAAGCAAGGCGGCCTGGCGATGCTTGGCACCTTCTCGGACCTGATGCTCAACGAGGAGGCCAACGAGCAGGTGGCCGAATTCGTGCGCAACCGAATCCCCGAGATCGTGCAGGACCCGGTGACCGCCGAGCGGCTCAAGCCCAAGGGCTATCCGATCTTCGCGCGCCGGCCCTGCCTGGATTCCAGCTACTACGAAACCTACAACCTGCCGAGCGTGCATCTGGTGGATTGCCTCACCGACCCGATCGTCGAAGTCACCGAGAAGGGTGTGCGCACCGAGTCCGGCGAGGTCGAGCTCGACATGCTGATCCTGGCCACCGGCTACGACGGCCTCACGGGCGCGCTGATGGCCTTCGAGGTGGTCGGTCGCGGCGGCCGCAAGGTCAACGACAAATGGAAGGACGGCGCGCGGTCGTACCTGGGTCTGATGATGGAAGGTTTCCCGAACCTCTTCATGACCACCGGCCCCAACGGTCCGGCGGCGCTGGCCAACATCATCCGCATCAGCGAGCACGACGTGGACTGGATCGCCGGCGCCATCACCCACATGCACAAGAACGGCCTCACCACCATCGAGCCGACCCCCAAGGCCGAGGCGGACTGGATGGACGTCGTGCGCAACCTGGCCAAGCGCTCGCTGATCAACAAGGCCAAGACCTGGTGGGTGGGCGCGAACGTGAAGGACAAGCCGCAAGGGCTCACGCTTTTCACCGGGGGCTTCTATGCCTACCGCCAGTACACGACGGCGGCCGTGCAGGACGGGTACGCCAGCTTCAGCTTCGGACCCGCCAAGGCCGAGGTGCAACGCGAGCCGAGGTTCGCGGCGGCGGATCCGGTGGCAGGGGTCTAGGGCGGCTGCTCCGCCCGTCGCGCCATGAGCACGGGGAGGCGCGCATGGGCGAATTTGAACTGCCTACCACACAACTTGTACCTAAAAGGCTATAATGCGCGGTCGCCTTGAGCGACCAGCCGTTCGTCCCGCCTTACCGCAACGACGAACGCAAGTGCCCCCGGCAGAGGGGCTTGCTGGTCCAGCCCCTGCAAGGCGCCGCACCACACCGCCCTCTCACGGCACCGTGGTCCTCTTCTTTCCCTGCTGTTTGTTGCCGATGCCTCTGCTGTGGCTCGTGCACCGGTCCTGACCCGATGCTTTGACGCACCGGGCCGATGCCGGATGAAGTGGCAGGACACCCCGGCGCTGGGGCTGCCACTGGTTATTTGTTTTCGGGCTTTACCGACGCTGCGGCGATGTCCGCGCGCCCTGGCCCACCGATTTTTTTGATGATTCATACGATAAACACAACGCACACGAGACTCACGCCCATCACCCTGGGCAAGTACCGCATCGCCGCCTTCCCGCGCTCCTTGCCGGGCGGCCTGTTCGCCGCGCAGGTGTCCATTGCGAGCGGCCACGGCAGCGCCTCCACCGACCGCGTGATGCGGTTCGACAGCGCCTTCTCCACACACGATGCGGCGGCCGAATACGCCATCGCACAGGGCATCGACTGGGTGCAGGACACCAACCGCCAGTCCGCCCGCCCGAACTGACCGATACACTTCAAGCAAAGGAACACAACCATGGCCAAGGAAGAACTGATCGACATGATGGGCATCGTCAACGAGGTGTTGCCCGACACCCGTTTTCGAGTGACGCTGGACAACGGACACCAGCTGATCGCCTATTCGGCGGGCAAGATGAAGAAGAACCACATCCGCATCCTCGCGGGCGACCGCGTGTCGCTGGAACTCTCGCCCTACGACCTGACCAAGGGCCGCATCAATTTCCGCCACATCGAGGGCCGCGGCCCGGCGGCACCGCGCAAGCCGCGCTGATCCCTCAGTAGAACAAGACCTCGAGGTCGGCGCTGCTGCGCCGACCCACGTCGGCGTGGTGGGCCGTCAACCACGCACGGCCGTGTTCACGGCCGGCGGCAAACAGCTCCTCGAAAAAGCGCATGTTCGCCGCGACCTTGCTCTCGGTGCTCAGCCCGCGCATGAATTCGCTGGCTTCGATCACATGAAAGTGCGTGCCGGCCAGGCGCCGGTCGAGTTCGCCGCGCCGCCACCACGCGCTGTGCCGCGCACGCGCGCGCAGGTGGGCAAACATGCGCATCTCGCGCAGGAACGTGGCGTTGAACGCCAGCTCCATCATGCGGCTCTTGATCTCCGCGGCCGTCTGCGGCGTGGCGCTGTGCTGCAGCGGCGCCAGCATCACCAGCACGATGTCGCGCGCGCGGCACTCGTGGAACAGCGGGAACACCGCTGGATTGGCCGCATAACCCCCATCCCAGTACGGCTCGCCATCGATCACCACGCTGCGGTGCAGCGTCGGCAGACAGGCCGAGGCCAGCACCGCGTCGGGCGTGAGTTCGGGCGCGCGGAACAGGCGCAGCTTGCCGGTGTTCACGTGCGTGGCGGCCACGAACAGCTTGACCGGGCTGTGCGCGCGCAGGCGTTCGAAATCGACCTGGCCTGAGAGGATCTTGCGCAGGGGGTTGAGGTCGAACGGGTTGAGCTGTTCGGGCGAGAAGTGCTGCGTCCACTGCAGCATCAGCTGCACCGCCGGCGCGGCGATCTCGAACGGCATGCTCGCCGCCACCGCGCTCCAGAAACCCCGCAGCGCGGCGCGCGCGCCGTCCGGCCCGCCCGCCATCAGGCCTTGCGCCAGCATCACCGCGTTCATCGCGCCCGCGCTGGTGCCGCTCACGCCCTCGAAGCGCAGGCGACCATCTTCCAGCAAGGCATCGAGCACGCCCCAGGTGAACGCGCCGTGCGCGCCGCCGCCCTGCAGGGCGAGGTTGACGGTGGGGGGTCCGCGCCACGTCAAGGCCATGGTGCTTCAGGCCTTCGCGCGCCGGGCGCGCACGGCCGCCGCGAGGTCCTGCAGCACCGGCACGGTCTGCTCGAACGAGATGCAGGCGTCGGTCACGCTCACGCCGGTTTGCAGCGGCTGGCCGGGCACGATGTCCTGCCGGCCTTCGTGCAGGTGGCTCTCGATCATGATGCCGACGATGCGTGTATCGCCCGCGGCCACTTGCGCGGCCACATCCGCCGCCACCTCGATCTGCTTGCGGTGCTGCTTGCTGCTGTTGGCGTGCGACACGTCGACCATGACCTGTTCGCGCAAACCGGCTTTCTGCAGCAAGGCGCAGGCCGCGCCCACGTCGGCCGCGCTGTAGTTGGGCAACGCGCCGCCCCGCAGGATCACGTGGCAGTCGTCGTTCCCGCGCGTCTCGAAGATCGCGGCCTGCCCCATCTTGGTCATGCCCATGAAGGCATGGGAGGCGCGCGCGGCCTGGATCGCGTCGGACGCGACCTTCACACCGCCGTCGGTGCCGTTCTTGAAACCCACCGGGCAGCTCAAGCCGCTGGCGAGTTGGCGGTGGCTCTGGCTCTCGGTGGTGCGCGCGCCGATCGCGCCCCAGCTCACCAGGTCGCTGATGAACTGGGGGCTGAGCAGGTCCAGGAATTCGGTGCCCACCGGCAGGCCGAGCGCGAGCACGTCGAGCAGCAGCGCGCGCGCCATCTCCAGCCCTTCGTTGATCGCGAAGCTGCCATCGAGGTGCGGGTCGTTGATGTAGCCCTTCCAGCCCACGGTGGTGCGCGGCTTCTCGAAGTAGACGCGCATCACGATCAGGAGATCCTCTTGCAGCGCATCGGCCTGCGCCTTGAGCAGCCGCGCGTAGTCGAGCGCCTGCTGGTGGTCGTGGATGGAACACGGCCCGACCACGATCACCAGGCGGTCGTCCTGCCCGTGCAGCACGCGCGAGATGGCGGCGCGGCTGCTCTCCACCAGGGTCTGCGCGCTGTCGGGCGTGGGCTGCCATTCCTGCAGCAGTGCGGGCGTGATGAGCGGGCGCACCGCGCCAATGCGCAGGTCATCGATGCGGGTGGTGTCGTGGGTGGACAGGGCGGTGTGTGGGGTGTGGGTTTTCATACAGATCGAAAAAGTCATGCGCATGACAGAGGTGGTGTCTGGTGTCCTGGAAGCGCCCAGAAAGTCACGCAACGGTTGATTCTGGGGCATGGCCGGGTTCAAGGCGCGCACGGTGGGGTCGAAACAAAGGGTGACGAACCCACGGTGTGGGCGGATGCACAAGGACAACGATGAAGACTTTTTACCCCGCGCTTGTGGCACTGTGCCTGGGCAGCGGCGCGGCTGTTGCGCAGACGGCGCCGGCCGATCCTCCCGCGATGCAACTGGAGGCATCCAGGAACGAGGTCTGGCTCAACGTGGGCGGCTTCTCGCGCCACTTCCACCGCGACCGCGGCTACAACGAGAACAACATCGGCCTGGGTGTCGAGGTTCGCACCAGCCCCGAGTTGTCGTACATGGCCGGCGCGTACGACAACAGCGTGCGCAAGACCACGTCGTATGCGGCGGTGAACTGGCAACCGTGGACAGTCGGGCCGTTCAAGGTCGGCGGCACGATCGGTTTGATGAATGGGTACCCCTCGCAGGCCAAGGGCGGCGTTTTCTTCGCCGCCGTGCCCATGGCCACCTGGGAAGGCCGACGCTACGGCGTCAACGTCGGCATCATCCCCTCGGTGGGCAAGGTCGACGGCGCGGTGATCGTGCAGTTCAAGCTGCGCGTGTACTGAGCGACGTCGGGCCCGGGCGCCGCGTGTGCGTCTGGATGAAACCGGGCAAGGCGGCGCGCGCGCAGCGCTGCAGTGCCATCAGGAAGCCATGATCGGGGTCGCTCACGCCATGGCGCGCGCGCAGATCGTGCTGGATGCGGCCCAGCAACTCGGCCGCCATCTCGGCGTCGGCCAGCGCACGGTGCGCCTGACCGGTGCGCGGCAGCCGGAAAAAATCCACCAGTGAACCCAGCTTGTGGCTGGGCGCCTCGGGATAGAGCCGGCGCGACAGCAGCACCGTGCAGGCGAAGGGATGGTGCGCATCCACGCCCGCGCGCGCCAGCTCGGCCATCCAGAAGCGGCGGTCGAACGACGCGTTGTGCGCCACCATGGGCACGTCGCCGACGAAGCGCGCCGCTTCGCGCATCACGGTCTCGGCCGGTGGCGCGGCCTCGACCATGGCGTTGGTGATGCCGGTGAACTGGGTGATGAAGGCCGAGAGGCGCACACCCGCGTTCATGAGGCTCTGGTAGCGGTCCACCACGCGTCCCTGCTCGGTGATGACGATGGCCACTTCGGTGGCGCGGTCGCCCTGGGTGGTGGAGATGCCGGTGGTTTCAAAGTCGATCACTGCGATGCGGGTCATGGGGATGAACTGTAGCGCGTCACCCTGCCTACCAAGGCCGCTCCACGCGCAAGGCCACACCATGCGAACGCCAGCCACCCGCGCGCAGGCCGTCGTAGCCGATGTGCAGGCGCGTGGGCGACGACGGCCGGGCGTACGTCAGCTCCACACCCAGCGCGGCGCCATTGCGCGAAGGCGAGGCCCCGGTGACCGTGAAGCGCTGCGCCGGCGCACCGCTGAACGCCATGGTGGTCTGCAGGTCGTGGTCGCCCGAGGTTCTGAACCAGCGGGCATAGCCGCTGAGGGTCCACGCGGCCGACGCGGTGAGCCGGCGCAGCGCGCGCACGCCCACGGATGCCACGGTCGACTGTACCGACGTGCCGGCCACCCGCACGCCGGCTTCGCCCGCACCCTCTTCGCGGATCGGGCGCAGGCGCGCGCGCGATGCGCGCAAGGAACCGAACGGCTCGACCATCCACCCGTCGCCTTCCATGCGCGGGCCGATCTCCGCCTCGGCGCTGGCCACACGGGCACGCCAGTCCGCCTGGGCCGGCACGTTCAGCGAACCGACGACCACCTGCCGCGAGAGGTCGCCCCGCAAGGACCCGAGCGATGCCGCCACACCCCAGTGCCACCGGGGCGTCTGGCCACCAATGTGCGCGCCGAGCGCCACGCTGTCCTGCGTGCCCCGCGCGATCTGTCCGCGGTGCGCGGCGGTGTTGCCGGCCAGTTCCAGTGCGACGCCGGCCTGCGCATCGGCCGACACGCGCGCATCCGACCCCAGCGCGACACCGCGCCAGCGGCTGTGCGCGCCCGCAATACCGGGCGCGCCGGTGATGCGCGCGTTCGTGGCAAAGGCACGCGCCCACACGCGGACCTCGCACGTGTCGAAGGGATTCGCCGTCTGCCGCAGGCAGGCCTGGGTGGTGTCCGCCCCGAGTGGGCGCACGCCGCGCAGCGCGGCACCGCGGTCGATCAGGCCGCGCACGAAGGACTGCTGCTGTTGCCAGCCGATGGTCAGTTGCGTCGGGATCACGCCGCCGGCCAGGCTGTCCAGCGCATCGGTCACGGTGCCGGGTTGTGTCATCGAAAACAGCTCGTCCACGGCCTCGCGCAGCGTGCCGGTGGCGGTGGGCTGCACGGCATCCAGCGTGTCGGCCACGGCCGCGCGGTTGGGTGAGTCGGCCTGCGCGCTGAACGGCGCCGTCTGGAACGTGCCCAGGTAGACGTTGTTCGCGTCGTAGATCAACGTGGTGCGGATGAACAGCGTGCTGGGCAGTGACAAGGCGTCGAAGCGCCCCGTGACGCCGCCCGCGGCACTGACGATGGGCACGCGCACGCCAGGTGTGTAGACCCCCGGCGTCTGCGCCAGCACGGCCACGGTGCCGCCTTGCAGGTCGGCCGTGCCGGTGACCACCAGGCGGTCCGCGGTGGTCGGCGTCTGCGTGACCGCGAGCACCCCGCCGGCTTCATGGATGTAGTTGCCGTCCACCGTCAGCACGCCGCTGCCCGGCGTCAAGCCCGGCTGCACGGTGCCCGCCACGCGCAGGCTGCCCTCGACCTGTCCGGTGCCGGTCAGCGTGGCGCCGGAGGACACGCGCGCGGCACCACCCACCAGGCCGGTAAGCGTGAAGGTGCCGCTGTCGAGGTCCACGGCATTGAAGCGCCCCGTGCCCGACCACGACCAGGCCGAGCCCTGCATGTGCAGGCGCTCGAACAGGTCCGCGTCGCTGGCCAGGCTGCCGCTGCCTTCCAGGCGCAGCAGGTCGGTGCCCGCGCCGCCATCGAGCCGGCCCGTGATGCTCGAACCCGTGCGCAGCACCACGGTGTCGTTGCCCCCCGCCAGGGACACGGCGGTGCCGCCGCCGCCCACCAGCGTGCCGGCGTTGATCAGCGTTTCCTGCCCGTTGAGCCCGCGCACCGCGACCGACTGCACGCTGCGGATCTCGGCGCCCCCGGCATTCTCGATGGTGGTCGCGAAACTCGCGCCGGCGGTGTTGGAGAACACCGCCTCGGCATCGCCCGCGCCGGTGGTCTCGATCAGGCCGGTGTTGACGAGCCGGTTGTTGTTGCCCTGCATGTACACCGCATTGGCGTCCGTGCCGGTGGTTCGCAGGATGTTGCTGTTCGTCAGCGTGTTGCTGCCACCGACCACGCGCAGGCCCGTGGCGTTGCTGCCCGTGGTCACGATGAGGCCGGTGTTCTCCAGCAGCGCGCGGTCGTTCTGCAGCGCGTAGAGGGCGTGTCCGCCGGGTCCGCTCGTGTTGATCGTGCCGCTGTTGCGAAACACGTTGTCGAACAGCGTGGTGCCGGGGCCGGTGAGCGCGGACAGCGCATAGCTGTTGGCACCCCCAACCGTGATGGTTCCCGCATTGACGAGTGTGTTGCGGTTGCCGTTGACCAGCATGGCGCGGCTGCCCGCGCCGGTGGCATTCACCACGCCGGTGCCGGCGTTGTTGGTGATGCTGTTGTCATCGAGGCGCGCGGCCAGCCCTGCGTTGCCGGCGGTGGCGTTGACCGAGCCCGCGTTGACGATGGTGCTGCTGCTTTGCACCACCGCGCCGAACGGGCCGCCGACGGTCGCGCCAGCGTCGATGACGACGCTCACCCCGGTACTGCCCGCTTGTGCGTCCACCCCCGCGGGCGATGCGCCGCTGCACACCACGGTGGCGCCCGAGGCCGGCGCGGTGTCGTCGCACACCGCGAGCGCATCACCAGCGGACAACACCAGAGCGGCCGACGCCGCGCTGCCCAGGGACCATCGGATGGCGGCGGTGCGGTGGCGAAGCGTCAAGGCGGGACCCCCTGCGCACATGGGGCCAATGTGGGCGAGGGATGCGCGGCCCTCCGCGCGGACGATACCCGAGGCTTGCGCGCAGTTCAAGCAAAAAAGATAGCGTGAAAAGCCCCGGCAACGTGGCACGCGCCGGGGTTACGTTGAGCCTGTCCGCGCTCAGCGCAGCGGCATCACATGGCCCACGTGGGTCGACCCACCCCTGTGCGTGGCCATGGTCTGTGTGGCATAGAAGCCGGGATTCAACTGACGGTAGGAGGCGCCGGTCTGGCCGTCGGCCACCAGATCGCCGCGCGACCAGGCTTCGTTCAACTCGGCCCGCACATCGGCGCGGGTCTTCATCGACGTGGCGGCGGGCATGGCGGGGTAGACACCAGGGTTCAGGTCGCGCAAGGTGGCGCCGGTCTGGCCATCGGCGATGAGCGTGCCATTGCGTTGTGCTTCGGCGAGTTCGGCCCGCACCTGGTCGCGTGTCTTGGGGGCGGCGGCATCGGCGGCGAACGTGCTGCCGATGGAGGCGGTGGCGAGGGCCAGGGCGATGAGGGAGAGGCGTGCGGAGGTCATGGCGTTTCCTTTCGGTGGTGCCGGACAAGCCGGCGGTGGTTGGCCCACTGAATACGCCCCCACCTCGCCACTGGATTCAACGCCGCGCGCCGCCACACATTTGCTGACAAAAAACGCGCGGCCGTCAGGCCTTGGGGTACAGCACCATCTGCGTGCAACGGAACAGCGCGATCGTCTTGCCGGTCTCGCGGTGCGTGACGACCGCGTCCCACACCTGCGTGTTGCGGCCCAGGTGCACGGGCTTGGCCACGCATTCGATGGTGCCTTCGCGCGCGGTGCCCAGGTGGTTGCTCTTGAGTTCGATGGTGGTGAAGCCGCTCGCCTCTTTCGGCAGGTTGGCCACGCAGCCATAGCCGCAGGACGTGTCGGCCAGCGTGACCACGCTGCCCGCGTGCAGAAAGCCATTGGGTGCCATGGTGTGCGGCGCGACCGCGAGTTCGCCGCGCACTTCGGTGGGGCTCACGTGCGTGAACACCAGGCCCAGGTGGCCGGGCAAGGCGCCGGCGCCGCGGGCGTTGAATTGGGGGGTCATATCGTTCATGTGCATGCGTCTCCATGGAAAAAAATCAGCGCGTCCAGCTGCCCAGCCGGATCGCGATGGCCAGTGTCGAACCATACACAACCAGGCTGAACGCGACGACGGCAAACAACACACTGGCAGGCGCGTCGAACACGCGCACGCACAGCCAGCCGCCCACCGCGAGGATCACGAGGCGGCCCATGCTGCCCGCCAGCGGCCAGAACATGCGGCCCGCGCCTTGCGACGCGAAGAACAGCGCCAGGCCCAGTCCGAAGAAGGCGTAACAGCCACCCACGATGTGGAGGTACGACGCGCCGAAGGCCCGCACCGTGGCGTCCTGCGTGAAGAGGTTCATCCACAAACCGGGCGCCAGGGCCGTGGCCACGCCGATCGCACCGGTGATGGCCGCCACCACCGCGCCGCCGGCCCAGGCCACGCGCACCGCCCGCGTGGCCTGACCCGCGCCCATGTTGGTCGCGACCATCGCGGTCAGCGCGGTGCCGAAGCCAAACGCGATCGGCACCAGGATGTATTCGAGCCGCGCCGCCACGCCATACCCCGCGAGCGCGGCCGTGCCGTAGTGGCCCACGAAGGCCGTGGCCACGGCGATGGACGCGTTGCTGATCACCGGGCTCAGCGACGCGGGCAAGCCCACGCGCAGGATCTCGCGCCACAGCGACCCGCGCGGCCACCACGGCGTGCGCTGCAGGTGCACCGCGCCCTCGCGGCGCAGCAGCCAGGCCACCATCACCAGCGCGGACAAGGCATTCACCGTGAGCGTGCTGAGGGCAGCCCCCGCGACGCCGATGCCCTGCACCGGACCCCAGCCGAACACCAGCAGCGGGCTCAAGCCCAGGTGCAGCAGCGCGGTGGCCACCAGCAGCAGCGAGGGCAACAGCATGTTGCCCGCGCCGCGCACCACCGCGGCCAGCACGTTGGTGAACCAGATCACCAGGGCGCCCGCGAACAGCGCGTTCGAGTAGGCCAGCGCCGCGTCCAGTGCGGCACCCTGGCCGCCCATGGCGGCGAAGATGCCGCGCCCCGCGCCGAGCATGACCACCATGAAGATCACCGCCAGCAGCGCCGCGATCAGCAGCGACTGTTGCGCCAGGCGGCTCGCGTCTTCGCGCCGGCCCGCACCCAGCGCGCGCGCCACGGCGGCGGTGGTTGCACCACCGATGCCACCGGCCGACATCTGCAGCATGAGCATCGACAACGGAAACACCAGCGCGATGCCGGCCAACGCGTCCGCGCCCACCAGGCCGAGGATGTAGCCGTCGTAGCCGATCACGATGGTCATCGCGAACAGGCCCAACACGTTCGGCGTGGCCAGGCGGAACAGCGTGGGCAACAAGGGCGCATGCAGCATCTGTTGCACACGGTTCTGGGCAGGGTCGATGCGCGCGGCGTTCACCGGCAGGACGGCACTCATGGTGGTTCCGATCAGCCGCGCGGTGCGCTCAGGTAGACCGCGGGTTCGGCCGAGAGGCCGCGCTTGACCTGCTGCGTGAAGTCGTCGGCCAGCACCTCCTCGGCGCCGGCTTCCAGCGCATCGAAGGCGCGGCGCACGATGTCCTCGGGCGTGGCCTTGGGCAGGTCGATGCCGCGCGTGAGGTCGGTGTCGACGAAGCCCATGTGCAAGCCCAGCACCTGCGTGCCCTGCCCGCGCAACTCGATGCGCAGGCCATTGGTGACCGCCCAGGCGGCCGACTTGCTCGCGCCGTACACCGAGAGCGTGGGCGAGCTGATCCAGCTTGCGATGGACAACACGTTCAACAGCGCGCCACCGCCTTGCGCCGCGAGCACCGGCGCAAAGGCCTGGCTCACGCGCAGCAGACCGATGACGTTGGTCTCCATGTGGGTGCGCAGCGACTCGATGCTGCCTTCGGCGAGAAAGCCGCCGAAGTTCGCGATGCCGGCGTTGTTGACTACCAGCGTCACGTCACCACAGTGCCGTGCGGCGGCCGCCACCTGCTCGGGGTTGTTCACGTCGAGCGCGATCGGCTCCACGCCAGGGAGCGTGACGCTCGCCGGGTCGCGCGCGCCGGCGTAGACCTTGCGCGCGCCACGCGCCAGGGCCTCGCGCGCAAAAGCCAGGCCGATGCCGCGGTTGGCGCCGGTGATGAGAACGGAGGCGTTGTGGAGTTTCATGGTTCGGCAGGTTCCAGGTGGGTGGGTTTTAATATGACGGTCGTCATATTTGAGGTCGAAAAAATGAACGTGTAGGCCGGCGGACCTGTTCAGTCCGCCGAGGAATCGTCGTACTGCGCGACCAGAGCGCCGCGGTTGTGGGCCAGCAAGGCCCTGCCCTCGGCGTTGTCGCCCAGGGCGCGCGCGAGTTGCAGCGCGCCCACCAGCTGACTGGCGATGGCGGCCGCGCTGCCCGGCGCTGCGCCGTCCGGCAACACGCGCTCGACCGCGTCGACCAGGCTGCGCACGCGTTGCACGCCGGCCGCCTGCACCTCGGCGGCCTGGCGCGGCATTTCCGAGAGCAGCGCCGCCACGGCACAGCCGTTCTCGGTGCCACTCAGATGGCGGTCGGACAGGTACCCCTCCACCAACGCGCGAAACGGGCTCGCGCCCTTGCCTTCGCGAATCGCATTGCCCTTGGCCAGGCGCGCCGCGCCTTGTTGCCCGGCGTACTCCAGGGCCTCGGCCAGCAAGGCATCGCGCGAGGGAAAGTGGGCATAGAAGCCGCCGTGCGTGAGGCCGGCCTCTTTCATGATGTCGGCCACGCCCACCCCCTGAAAACCCGCGCGGCGGATGGCGCGCGCGGCGGTGTCGACGATGCGTTCGTGGGTCAGGGCCTTGCGGTTGGGGGCGATTTCCATGGCGCGATTGTACGTAAATATGACGGTCGTCATATGATGACCATCATTTGAAAGGGGGCGTTCAGCCGCCCCGCCGGAACACGCCGGGGCGTCTGCCCGGGCTACGCGGCGGACGGTGCGATGAGATGCGCCTGCAGTTCCCGAATGCGCTCGTCGGTGTAGTAGCCGCCGTGTTCGGTGTAGCGCAGAAACGGCCGCGCACAGCCGGCGCATTGCCACACGTCGCAGCGGTTGTAGGGGAACCAGCCCAGGGCGATCGGGGCATCGGCGGACCAGGCGGAGGTGCCCGCCGGGTGGTATTCCTCGAGCGTGGGGTCTTCGTCATCGGCATCGCGCAGGCTGCCGACACGCGTCAGGTTGGACGTGTCGAAACCACCCGGCAAGGACTCCCAGCCTTTGCAGACCAGGGCCTGGCAGCGCGGGCACACCGCGACAGCGCGTTCCTTCTTCGCAAGGGCCATCAGTTCATCAGCGTTCATGCGGCGATTGTTGCGCAACGTGCGCAACGCGGTCTACGCGGCGGGCATCTCGGGCGGCACGGTGCGCGGATCCAGTTGCGTCTGCAGGAACTCGCGCGCCAGATCGAGAAATGCCTGCGCCATGCGTTGCACCGGCTTGTCGCGCAGCACCAGCGCGCACACCTTGATCGGCACACGCGGGCTGAAGCGGTGCACCGAGTAGCCGGCGTGCGGCCGGTGGCGCGCGGTGAGCTCGTCCACGAAGCCGATGCCCAGGCCCTGCTCCACCAAGGGCGCGGCCACGTTGGAAAAACGCGCTTCGATGCGCGGGCTGTAGCGTTCGCCGAAACGCTCGAACGCCGCGTCGAGCAGCACGCCCAAGGGCGCGCCCGACGCGGGCCCGATGATGTCGCGACCGTGCACGTCGAACGGTGTCAACACCGGCATGTCGGCCAAGGGATCGCCGGGCGGGCAGATGCACATCAGCTCGGATTCGATCAGCACCTCGCTCACCAGGCTCGGGCGGTTCGGCGGGCGCATGGCCACGCCGATGTCGGCGCTGCCGCTCTCCACGTTCTCGATCAGCTCGTCCATGCGCAGCGTCTCCAGCGCGATGCGCACGTCGGGGTGCGCGTCCTGCAGCAAGCGCAGCACGCGCGGCACCAGCATCTGCGACAACTCGGCGGTGGATGCGATGCGCAGCACACCGGCGCGGCCGGTGCGCAGGTCCCAGGCCTTGCGTTGAATCGTTTCGTGCAGGCGAAAGATCGGCTCGGCATCGGCCAGCAGCAATTGCGCGTCCGCGGTGGGTAACAAACGGTTGCTGACGCGGTCAAACAGGGCCACGCCGATTTTGGTTTCGGCGAGCTTGATGGCGTTGCTCACGGCGGGCTGCGACATGCCCAGTTCTTCGGCGGCGCCGGTGGTCGTGCGGTAACGCATCACGGCGCGCAGCACCTCGAGCTGGCGCAAATTGATCAGGGTTCGGGTGGCGGGATTGGTCATGGTGGTGTCGGGGGCGCGCCCCAGCGTGGTGCTCTTCGTGCAGCGAGGGTGCACCTGTTTGGGGGTATTGGAGTCCACCAGAGGGCAACGCGCCTATTTGGGGAAAACCCTGCACCAGATAACGCATATACCGTGCCCTTATAGTCGCGCCCCTTAACTGAATTGAAGGCGTCGGTTTAGCGGACTTATTCTTGGGCCCACATCCTGCTCACTCCCGTCCAGGTTGATCAATGAAAGGGTCCTCACCGTGTCTTTCCATCGTTTTCGCTCTGCCGTCGCGCTGGCCGTTCTGGCCATCGGCGCCGGCCTCGTCCCTCTGACCGCAGCGGCCCAGGAATGCAAACCCGTGGTGGCCGTGGCCCCTTCTGAACTCGTGGAAGCGGGCAAGCTCACGTTCACCACGAACCCCACGCTGCCGCCCATGCAGTACGTCGACAGCAGCGGCAAGCTGCTGGGCATGAACATCGACCTCGGCGAGGAAATCGCCAAGCGCCTGTGCCTGAAGATGAACTTCGTGCGCATGGACTTTCAAGCGCAAGCGCCCGCGCTGCGCGGCGGTCGATCCGACGGCATCCACACCGGCATGTTCTGGACCGAAGAGCGCTCCAAGGCCATGTTCCTCGTGCCCTATGGCCTGACCGGACTGGACCTGGTGGCCGCGCCGAACAAGAAGGTGGTGCTGGCCTCGGCGGACGAGTTGAACGGCCTGGCCGTGGGCGTGGAAGCCGACTCGTACATGGAGCGCTGGTTGCGCGATCGTCAGAAGGCCAACGAAGCCAAGGGCGCCAAGCCCCTGCGCATCCAGGCCTTCCCGACCACCGCCGACGCCATGGCCGCGCTGCGTGCCGGACAGGTCGACCTGATCGCACCGCCCGACTACACCGGCAAGGACTACGTGCGCAAAGGCCAGGCGAGCATGGTGCTCGCCAGCCAGGGCGGCACGCCTACCGCAATGGCCTTCCGCTCGCGCCCGCTCGCCGAAGCCATCAGCACCGTACTGAACGGCATGGCCAAGGACGGCAGCTACGACAAGCTGTTCGACAAGTACGGCGTGACCAAGCTGCCCGACCGTCCGTTCGCCATCCGCGGCCCCGGCCCCAACTGACTTTTTTGTAGCCACTCGACACGCGCATGGAACTCTTCAACTTTCCCGCCTTCGCGGGCTATCTCACCAACCAGTTCCTGCTCTGGGGCGCCGGGGTCACGCTGGCGATGACCATCGCCTCGGCCACGGGCGGCTTGTTGCTGGCACTCGTGCTGGCGGGCATGCGCAGTTCGAGCAACGTGGCGCTGTCGCAGATCGCGCGCTTCTACCTCTGGGTCTTTCGCGGCACGCCGCTGCTGATCCAGCTGGTGATCATCTACTCGGGCATGCCCCAGCTGGGGCTGCGCCTGGGGGTGCTCGAGTCGGCGCTGATCGCGCTGATCCTGAACGAAGCGGCCTACATGTCGGAGATCGTGCGCAGCGGCTTCATGGGCGTGGCCAAGGGCCAGCGCGAAGCCGCCGACTCGCTCGGCTTGCCGGGCTGGCTGGTGGTGTGGAAGGTGACGCTGCCGCAGGCCTTTCGCCTGATGATCCCGCCGCTGGGCAACTCCATCAACGGCCTGCTCAAGGCCACGTCCATCACCTCGGTGATCTCGATGGAAGAGCTGATGCGCCGCAGCCAGATGGTGATGCAGGAGCACTTCCACGTGCTCGAAGTCTTCGGCGTCGCGGCCATCTACTACCTGATCATGACGACGGCCTGGGGCTTCGTGCAGGAGCGCCTGGAACGCCACTTCGGCGCGTCCACCGCACACGCCCGTTGAACGGCTTTTCAACGGCATTTCCCCAGCAGTCTCTCAGAACGCCATGACCTCTCTTTTTCTCGGCGGCGTCACCGTCGCCACGGTGCTTCCCTTCCTGCCCGATGGCCGCATCGACTGGCCGAGCTACGACAACCTGCTCGGCTACTGCGCCACGCCGGCGTCCACCACGGCCGTGTTCGTGAACGGCCACGCGGGTGAAAGCTCGGCGCTGAGCGCCGACGAGCGCAGCGACGTGATCCGCTTCACCCGCAGCCGTTTGCGCCCGGGCCAGAAGCTGGTGGCGGGCCTGGTGGCCGACCACACCGCCGACGCCGAACAGCAGGCCCGCGAAGCGCGCGACGCGGGCGCCGACGTGCTCACGGTGTTTCCCTTGCCCGCCTCGCCCACCCGCACGGACGACGAGGTGCTGGCCTACGTCAACGCCATCGCGGCCGCCGGCAACCTGCCCTTGGCGCTCTTTCAATACCCGGTGGGTTCGGGCGCGTCGTACAGCACGCCCTTGCTCGCGCAACTGGCCGCGCTGCCGACGGTGGTCGCCGTGAAAGAAGGCAGCGACACCATGAGCCTGTACGAAGACAACTGGCACGCGATCCGCGGCGCCAGCGCGGCGGTGGCGGTGCTGCCTTCGAACTTCGACTGGTTCCTCGCGCAACTCGCCGTGGGCGGCCACGGCCTGCTCTCCGGCCTGGCCAGCCTGGTGCCGCAGCAGCTGCACGAGCTGTGGACGGCCTCCGAACGCAACGACCTCGTGGCCATGCGCGCCGTGAGCGACCGGCTCTACCCGCTGGTGCGCGCGGTCTACGCCCTGCCGCGCCCCCACATGTACGCCCGCATCAAGCTGGCGCTGTGGCAACTCGGCGTCATTGCCAGCCCGCTGTCGCGCACCGTGCGCGAGTTGCCGGCCGACGACGCCATCCGCATCGCCGCCGCGCTCACCCGGGCGGGCATCTCCTCTCTTCCTTCCACCAAGGCCGCCTCATGAGCACCACTTCCACCCCCATGATCAGCCTGAACAAAGTGAACAAGTGGTATGGCGACTACCACGCGCTGACCGACGTCGACCTGCAGGTCCAGCGTGGCGAGCGTGTCGTGATCTGCGGCCCCTCCGGCTCGGGCAAGTCCACCCTGATCCGCTGCATCAACCGCCTGGAAGACCACCAGAAGGGCCAGATCCACGTCAACGGCATCGAGCTCAACAACGAGTCGAAGAACGTCGTGGCGGTGCGCCGCGAAGTGGGCATGGTGTTCCAGCAGTTCAACCTGTTTCCGCACCTCACCGTGCTGGACAACCTCATGCTCGCGCCGATGTGGGTGCGCAAGATCAACCGCAAGGAAGCCGAGGCCCGCGCGATGCACTTCCTCTCGCGCGTGCACATTCCCGACCAGGCCCACAAGTACCCCGGCCAGTTGTCGGGTGGGCAGCAGCAGCGCGTGGCGATCGCGCGTTCGCTGTGCATGCAGCCGCAGGTGATCCTGTTCGACGAACCCACCTCGTCGCTCGATCCGGAAATGATCAACGAGGTGCTCGACGTCATGACCGAACTCGCCACCGAGGGCATGACCATGATCTGCGTGACGCACGAGATGGGTTTTGCCCGCAAGGTGGCGGACACGGTGGTGTTCATGGACAAGGGCCAGGTGATCGAAGTCGCACCGCCGTCGGAGTTCTTCACCCGTCCGAAAAGCGAGCGCACGCGGCTGTTCCTCAAGCAGGTCATGACGCACTGAGGACACCACCATGCCCACCCATCCCCTGTTTCACTACGAGCGCGACGGTTACGCCTTTCCCATCCGCGCCATCGACGCCGAGCGCGCCCTGTTCTACCGCCGACAACTCGAGGCCTCGCAACAGGCCCTGGGTGGGCGTTTCGAAGGCAAGTTCACGCTCAAGCCGCACCTGCTGTTTCCCTGGCTCACGGCACTCGCCACCGAACCCGAGGTGCTGGAACTGGCCGCGCGGGTGATCGGCGAAGACATGCTGCTGTGGTCCACCGAGTTCTTCATCAAACAACCGGGCGACGAGCGCTTCGTCTCCTGGCATGTGGACGACACCTACTGGAACATCGACCCGGTCGAGCAGGTCACGGTGTGGATCGCGCTCTCCGACATCGGACCGGAGAACGGTCCGCTGCGCTACATCCCGGGCAGCCACCGCGAAGAGCGCCTGCCCGTGGCCACCGACGAGAGCGCGGGCAACATGCTCATCAGCGGCCAGACCGCGCAAGGCGTGGACGAGTCGCGCGCGGTGGACGTTTTGCTGCGCGCGGGCGAGGTGGCGCTGCACGACGGGCGCACGCTGCACGCCTCGAGCAAGAACACCGGCACCGACGCGCGCATCGGCATTGCCGCGCGCTTCATTCCCGCGCACGTGCGTTGCACGGCCACGCGCGAATCGGCGTTGCTGGTGCGCGGCACCGACCGCTTCCACCACTTCGACCACGAGCCCCGCCCGGTGGCAGAGCGTGATGCTGCCGCACAGGAAGCCCATGCGCGCGCGGTGGACCTGCGCATGAAGGCGATGTACAGCAGCCAGATGGAAAAGAAGAAGGCGAAGCAGGCCAGCGCGGCCTGAACGGTTCAGGCCGGCTGCAACGAAGCCACGCGGGCCAGCCCCGCGTCAAGCAGCAGGTCGGTGTCGTTGGAGGCGAGCACGAAACGCATGCCTTCCTCGCGGATGCAGCGGCGCAGCAGTTCGGCATCGGCAATGCCGCCCAGGCCCGGCGTCTTGCCATGGGCGCGGCAAGCGGTCACCACATCGCGCCGCGCGGCCCGCATCGCCGGGTGGTCGAGCTGGCCCGCCATGCCCAGTTCCATCGACAGGTCGTTGCACCCGATCATCAGCACATCGATACCGGGCACGGCGGCGATCGTGTGTGCATTGCGCAAGGCCTCGGGCGATTCGAGCATCACCACCGTCAGCACCTGTGGGTTGGCCTGTTCCATGGCCTCGTGCACGGGCACCCGCTGGTAGCCGAACGCGGGCTGCAAGCCGAAGAACGACCGGCGTCCGAGTGGCGGGTATTTGCAAGCAGCCACCACCGCACGCGCTTCTTCCGCCGTGTCGATGTGCGGCACCACGATGCCCTGCGCGCCACCGTCCAGCAGCCGCGTTATCTCGGGTGAATCCTTGCCGGGCACACGCACCAGCGCCGGCACACCAGCATGCAATCCTGCCGCAGCGATGTCCACCGCCGTCGCACAACCCAGCGGGCCGTGCTCCAGATCGACGAAGAGGAAATGAAAACCGCAGCGCTTCGCCAGTCCCACGGCGGCCACCGAGCGCAACTGTTGAATGCCCAGGCCGAACGCGGCTTCACCCGCCGCGAAGCGCCGCACCACCGGGTTGGGCAACACCTCAGTAGCCACCGACCTCACCGCGGCGCAGGAACTGCCCGCGCCCCGGTGTGCCCAGCCACTGCGCTTCGTCGACGATCAGATCGCCGCGCGAGAACACCTTGCGCACCTTGCCGTGCACGTGGTGGCCTTCGAACAGGCTGTAGTCGCAATGGCTGTGGTGCGTGTGGGCCGAAATCACGTGTTCGGTTTTCGGGTCGAACAGCACCACGTCCGCATCGCTGCCCACCGCGATCGTGCCCTTCTGCGGGAACAGGCCGAACAGCTTGGCCGGCGCGGTGGCGGTGAGTTCGACAAAGCGGTTGATCGAGATGCGGCCGGTGCGCACGCCGCCGTCGTAGATCACCGTCATGCGCGTCTCCAGGCCCGGGGCGCCGTTGGGAATCTTGGAGAAATCGTCCTTGCCGTGCATCTTCTGGCGCACCTTGCCCATGTGGCCTTCCTTCATGCAGAAGGGGCAGTGGTCGGTGGAGACGAGCTGCAGGTCGTCGGTCTTGAGCGCGGTCCACAGCGCGTTCTGCGCCTCCTTCGAGCGCAGCGGCGGGCTCATCACGTACTTGGCGAGCGAGAAGTCGTCGCTGTCGTACAGCGACTCGTCAAAGAACAGGTAGTGCGGGCAGGTTTCGGCGAACACCGGAATGCCCGCGTCGCGCGCCTCGATCACGTGCGCCAGCGCTTCCTTGGCCGAGAGGTGCACGAAGTACACCGGGGCCTGCGCCAGTTCGGCCAGCTTGATGCCGCGGTGCGTGGCCTCGCCTTCCAGAATCGACGGGCGCGTGAGCGCGTGGTACCGGGGCGAGGTGTGGCCCTGCGCCAGCGCTTCGCGGATCAGCAGGTCGATGACGGTGCCGTTCTCCGCGTGCAGCGCGATCATGCCGCCATGCTCGCCCACCATGCGCATGCTGCGGAAGATGGCGGCGTCGTCCACCATCACCGTGCCTGGGTAGGCCATGAACATCTTGAAGCTGCTCACGCCTTCGTGGCGGATGGCGTGGCGCATGTCGCCCAGCACCGCGTCGTCCACGTGCGTCACGATCACGTGAAAACCGTAGTCGATGCTCGCGCCGATGGCGGCCTTCGATTGCGCGCGCGCGATCGCGTCGAGCGGGCTGGTGTTCTGGTTCTGGAACGCGAAGTCGATCACCGTGGTGGTGCCGCCAAAGGCGGCCGACTTGGTGCCCGACGCGAAGTCGTCGCAGGTGGTCGAATCGCCAAAGGTGTTTTCCAGGTGGGTGTGCACATCCACGCCACCGGGGAACACGATCAGGCCGCTGGCGTCGATCACGCGCACGTCGGGGCCGACCTGCAGGTGCCGGCCGATGGCGGCGATCTTGCCGTCCTCCAGCAACAGGTCGGCGGTGTAGTCATCCACCGCGGTCACGATGCGGCCGTGGCGGATCAAGGTGGTGGTGCTCATCGGTGGACTCCGTTCACAGCAGGCCAGCGGCCTTGAGGGCGTTGCGCAGCATCTCGACTTCCTGCGCCGGCAGCGGCCCCATCGGTGCGCGCATGCGGTCGTCGGGAATGCGGCCGAGCAGCTTCAGGCAGGTCTTCAACCGCGCGCTCGCGTGGCCGCCCGGCGCGGTGCCGTAGACGGCTTTGGCCAGGGGGTAGATGCGATGATTCCAGGCGCGTGCGGCCGGCAAGTCGCCGTCCTGCATGGCGCGGTACAGGCCGGTGATGAACTCGGGCACCACGCAGGCCAGGCTCACCTGGCTGCCGGCCGTGCCGAGCGCGAAGCAGCTGAACAGGTGCTCGTCGCCCGAGGCCATCATCAGCACCTGCGGCGCCACGCGCTGCACCAGGCGTTGGTGCGCCTCGTAGGCCGAGGTCTCCCAACTGCCTTCCTTGATGCCGATCACGTTGGGCATCCGCGCCAGGCGTTCCAGCACGTCCAGCGTGTAGGCCATGGTGCCCGCGCGCACGCCGGCCTGGTAGAGGAACAGCGGCAGCGCGCTGGTCTCGGTGGCGATGCGGTGGTGGCGCAGGGCGACCTCGGCATCCTGCGACAGGCCCCATGAAAACGGCGGGAAGATCAGCACCGCGTCGGCACCCGCAGCCTCGGCGTCTTCCACGTGGCGTTGTGCCTCCAGACTGTCTTCGGCGTTGATGCCGCAGATCAGCACCGCGTCCTTGGGGCACACGGCACGCGCGATCTCGACCACGCGGCGCTTCTCGTCGCGGCTCAGCATGAAGTTCTCGCCCGCGTGGCCGTTGACGAGCAGGCCGGTCATGCCGTCGGCTTGGGCCACGCTGCGCAGGTGTTGCTCGAGCACGGGCTCGTCGATCGCACCATCGGGCAACAGCGGGCAGATGGTCGCGGCGTAGATGCCGCCAAAACGTTGGGAAGTGGTGAGGGTGCTCATGACGGACGCGTTGGATAAGTCGTCATGGACCTTAGCGCGAAGCACCGCGCGAACCCAATCACAAGAAGGGGCCGAACTATAAGCCGCCGCTATAGCGAAAACGGTGCACCAGAACGTGGCGCACGTATGCGTCCCATTGATAGTTGGTCGGCCAAACCTAATAGGTGGAAGTGGCGCAAAACAGGGACCCCGACGCTATTCTGAAAACGCCCCGGAGCCCTCTCTGCGGCCCACGCAAAGCGGTCGCTTTGCTGCATTTTTGGAGTCTCCATGCTGTCCGGAATCCGCGTCATCAGCTTCAACCATTTTCATGCCGGCCCCATGGCCGCGCAGTTTCTCGCGGACCTGGGCGCGGACGTGATCGCCGTCGAACCGGTGGACGGTGCGTTCCACCGCAACTGGGGTGTGGCCAACCATTTCGTGGCCGGTCAGAGCGTGAACCTGCTGACCACCGGCCGCAACAAACGCAGCCTCGCGCTCGACATGAAGTCCGCCGACGGCAAGGCCATCGCGCGCCGCCTGCTGGAGGGCGCGGACGTGGTGATGGAGAACTTCCGCCCCGGCGCGATGGCGCGCATGGGCCTTGGTTACGAGGACATCAAGGCCTTCAACCCCGGCATCGTCTACGCCAGCGTCAGCGGCTATGGCGCGAGCGGACCGGACCGCGACCTGCCCGGGCAAGACCTGTTGTTGCAGGCCCGCAGCGGCCTGGCCGCGCGCACCGGCCGCGCCGACGGCGCGCCCACGCCCACCGGCCCGGTCATCGTCGACCAGCACGCCGCCACGCTGCTCGCCATGGGCATCCTCGCCGCGCTGCTGGGTCGCGTGAAGAGCGGCCAGGGCCGCCTCGTCGAAGGCAGCCTGCTGCAGTCCGCCATCGACCTGCAAGCCGAGTCGCTCACCGCCTGGCTCAACGGCGCGCGCAGCGACACGCCGCGCGGCCGGCATGGCCTGGCGAGCTGGTGCAGCGCCGGCCCCTCGGGCATCCACGCCACGGCCGACGGCCACCTCGCGATCTCGATGGCCTCGCCGGCCGACCTGGCCGTGGCACTCGACCTGCCCGCGCTGGCCGAGCTGCCGGCTTCTGCCAGCTTTGACCAGCGCGATCAGATCACCCGCACCGTCGCCGAACGCCTCGCGCAAAGAAGCACCGCCGCGTGGTTGCCGGCGCTGCAGAAGCAGGCGATCTGGCACATGCCGGTGCAGGACTACGACGACCTGCGCGGCGACGCGCAACTGGCCCACATGGGCGCGTTCGTCGACACGCCCGGTGCCGAAGGCGCACCGATCACGCTGCTGGGCCATCCGCTGCGCTTCGATGGCGAAGCGCCACCCGTGCGCCTGGTGCCGCAGAAGCTCGGCGCGCAGACGCGCGACATCCTGGCCGAGGTGGGCTACGACGCACAGCAGATCGACGCGCTCGTGCAGTCCCGCGTGGTCGCTGCCACCGCCGCCTGAGGAACGCCACCATGCTGCAACTCAAGATGAAGGTGGTGAGTTTCTGCCACTACCTGCAAGGCCCGGCCTGCACGCAGTACCTGGCCGACATGGGCGCCGAGGTGGTGAAGATCGAACCCCTGAACGGCGCCTTCGAGCGCCACTGGTCCGGCGGCAATTCGTGGGTCAACGGCGTGAGCGCGTTTCTCATGTCCGCCAACCGCAACACCGAGAGCCTGGCGGTGGACCTCAAGCAGCCCGAGGGTCGCGATCTCGTGCTGCGCCTGATCGACGAAGCCGACGTGGTGATCGAGAACTTCCGCCCCGGTGTGCTCGACCGACTGGGCCTGGGCTTCGATCTGCTGCGCGAGCGCAAGCCCTCGCTCGTGCTCGCCTCGGCCAGCGGCCTGGGCCGCACCGGGCCGGCCGCCTCGCGCCCGGGACAAGACCTGTTGATGCAGGCGCGCTCAGGCTTGATCGCCGCCACCGGTGGGGGCAGCCAGGGCCCGTCGGCGGTGGGCGCTGCCGTCGTCGACCAGCACGGTGGCGCCTTGCTCGCCATGGGCATCCTCGGCGCCTATGTGCGGCGCCTGCAGACCGGTGAAGGCACGCTGGTCGAGAGCAGCCTGTTCGCCGCCGGCATCGATCTGCAGACCGAGGCGCTCACCAAGTACTACGCGGTGAAGAACCGGCCCGACGTGTTCACGCGCGACCGGCACGTCGGCAGCTGGTACCACGACGCGCCCTACGGCCTGTACCCGCTGGCCGAAGGCCACGTGGTGCTCTCGATGAACGACCCGGTGAAGCTGGCCGCCGCGCTCGACAGCGACGCGCTGCGTGCGTTGCAGCACATCGACCGCTATGCCGAACGCGACCGCTACGCCCAGGCCGTGGCCGCCGAGCTGCGCACGCGCCGTTTCGAAGACCTCTCGCCCGTGTTCGACGCGCACGCCATCTGGCACGAGCGCGTGCGCAACTACGACGACCTGCTGCAAGACCCGCAGGCGCGGCACAACGAAGCCTTCCGCGAAATCGAGGTGCCCGGTGGCGGCAGCGCGCTGCTGGTGAACCACCCGCTGCGCTACGACGGCGAGCTGCCCGACTACCACCGCATGCCCTTCCAGCCCGGGCAGGACAGCGCGGCCATCCTGCGGCGCCTGGGCCTGAGCGAGGCCGAATGCCGCGCGCTTGCCGAGGCCCAGGTCATCGGCATGCCGTCTTCCCAATCCTGACTTTTTCACCACCGCGAACCCCATGTTTGACTACACCGTTCCCTCCGACATCCAGCTGCTGCTGGACACCGTGCGCCGCTTCGTCACCCAGGAAGTGCAGCCGCTCGAAGCCGAGACCGAGAAGCTGGGCCGCGTGCCGCCCGAAGCCCTGCAGCGCGTGAAGAAACAGGCGCAGGAACTCGGCCTGTACGCGATGAACATGCCCGAAGACACGGGCGGTGGTGGCCTGAGCAACGTCGACATGTGCCTGGTCGAAGAAGAACTGGGCAAGACATCGGACGCGCTGATCCGCCGCATCTTCGGACAGGTCTACCCGATGCTGCTGGCCTGCAAGGGCGCGCAGCGCGAGAAGTACCTGCTGCCCACCGTGAGCGGCGAGAAGATCTGCGCCATGGCCATCACCGAGCCCGGCGCCGGCTCCGACGCCGCCGCCATCAGCACCACCGCCACGCTCGATGGCGACCACTGGGTGCTCAACGGCCGCAAGCACTTCATCAGCGATGGCGACATCGCCGACTACGTGATCGTGATGGCCGTGCACGACAAGGAGAAGCGCGCGCGCGGCGGCATCTCGCTGTTCCTGGTGGACAAGGGCACGCCCGGCTTCGAAGTGACCAGCGTGCAACCCATGATGGGCCACCGGGGTTACGGCCACGCCGAGCTGGTGTTCGAGAACTGCCGCATCCCGGCCGACGCCGTGATGGGCGAGGTGGGCGAAGGCTTCAAGCTGATCATGAACAGCGTCTCGGGCATTCGCCTGGGGCACATCGGCGCGCGCGCTGTCGGCATGGGCCAGCGCGTGCTGGAACTGATGCGCCACCACGTCAACGACCGCAAGCAGTTCGGCCAACCCATCGGTGACTTCCAGATGGTGCAGCAGATGATCGCGGACTCGGCCACCGAGATCTTCGCCGCCCGCATGATGGTGCTCAACACCGCGTGGGAGCTCGACCAGGGCATCGACTGCCGCGACAAGGTGTCGATGGTCAAGCTCTACGCCTCCGAAATGATCGGCCGCGTGGCCGACCGGGGTATCCAGGTGTTCGGCGGCATGGGCTTCACCAAGGAACTGCCGATGGAGCGCATCTACCGCGACTGCCGCGTCACGCGCATCTACGACGGCACCTCCGAGATCCACCGCATGTTGATCGCGCGCAGCGTCATCAAGCGCGGCCTGACCCTGTAACCACCACCCCGTTTTCACCACCATGACCACCACCCTCAAAGCCGGCGACACGATGTCGTTCCGCAAGACCCTCACCGTCGCCGAGCAGGCCATGTATACCGGCATCAGCGGCAACCTCGCGCCGTTGTACGTCGACCAACGCGCCGCCCGCGCGGCCGGTTTCGACACCGTGCTCGCCTTCGAACTCCACGGCGTGGCGCTGGCCACCACCGCGCTCAACCGCCTGGCCGGTCCCGCGTGGCGCCTGGCAGGTTTGACCATCGACTTCAGCGCGCCGGTGCAGGTCGGCCAGACGGTCGAGTCCAGCGTCGAAGTGACCGCCGCCGACGCCAGCAGCATCATCTGCAAGGTGCGCTGCGCCATCGCGGGTGGCGACACCGTGGCCAGCGGCACCGCGAAGCTCGTCCCTGTGAAGGCAGGCTGAGCATGTACGAGCTCAAACCCTTCGACAGCCTGCACGTCGGCGACGAGGTGTCGGTCAGCAAGACCATCACCGAAGCTGACGGTGCGCTCTACATCGCCGCCACCGGCGACTTCGGCCCGGTGCACGTGGACGATTCGTACGCCGAGACCACACGCTTCGGCCGCCGGCTCGCACCCGGCATCATGGTCGCGGGCATCTGCACCAACGTGCTCACGGCCGAACTCGCGGGCACGCTGGGCGTGTCGATCGAAGACCGCTTCTGGTTCACCGGCCCGGTTTTCTACGGCGACACGATTGCGTTTCGCGTGTGGATCCACGAGATGAACGCCGAGACCCGCACCGTGACCTGGCAGGCCAGCGCGTGCAACGAAGAAGGCAAGGAAGTGCTCAAGGCCGAAGCCACGCTGAAGTTCCCGCGCGTGAAGCCCAAGGTGGAGCCCGCAACATGAGCGCGGACGCCCATGTGCTGCACATCGTGCGCGTGGACATCGCGCCCGAGCACGAAGAGGCCTTCAACCGCTGGTACGAAGCCGTGCACATCCCCGCGCTGCTCGCCTGCCCGGGCTGGTACTCGGCGCGCCGCTTCGTCTCGCTCGAAGACGGCCCGAAGTACGCGGCGATCTACGAAGTGGCGGGCGATTGGGTGTACGACACGCCCGAGTTCCACGCCGTCAAAGGCTTCATGGAATTCACGCCGCACGTGAGCAACTTCATGCGCCAGCGGCTCGCACCGCTGCCACCGGTGGCAGCATGACGGTGCTGCGCGCGCGCGCCCTCACGCGCAAGGCTTTCGCGCCGTTCGGCCAGGTGATCGAGCTCGAAGGCGCGCGCCAGTTCGACATCAACGGTGGCACCACGCGGCGCTTCCACGACCTGGCCGAGATCGACACCCTGGCCGACGGTGGTCGCCCCATCGTCAACCTGTTCCGTGCCCAACCGCGCGCGTTGCCGGTGCGCCTGCAGTTGATGGAGCGCCACCCGCTCGGCTCCCAGGCCTTCATTCCGCTGGCGGCGCAGCGCTACATCGTGGTCGTCGCGCCCGACGTGGACGGCCGGCCCGGACCGCTGCAAGCCTTCATCAGCAAGGGCTGGCAGGGCGTGAACTACAACCGCCACGTGTGGCACCACCCCCTGTTGGCGCTGGACATGATCAGCGATTTTCTGGTGGTGGACCGGGGTGGTGAAGGGCGCAACCTGGAAGAGTCGGCGCTGGTCGATCCGGTCGAGGTGCGCTGGACCGAGAGCGCGTCCTAGCCCGTTGGGCCAACGGCCTGTCAAGGTAGCGGACCCCTCACACCCTCAGCACCTCGCCCTTGAGCGAATACAGGATCGCCACCACCTCGTTGATTTCGGGGGCGCCGACACCCTGGACCTGCATCGCGGCCACGAAGTCGTCGATGGCCGCGACCAGTTCCTGTTCGCTGATGTTCATGCCCGCGTGCGCGGTGCGCAAGTCGCGGCCGTCGTAGGTCTGCGGCCCACCGGCGCCCATGCAGAAAAACAGCGCGCCCATGCGTTTGGCGCGCGGCAGGTCCCGGCCGCTGAAACGGGGCGCGAGCAGAGGGTTGACGGCGTGTCGGTCGACGGCGTTGTCGACGATGGCCGTGATGCCTTCGGCGTTGCCGAGGCGTTCATAGAGGGTGGATGCCATGGCGTTCTCCTTCACAGTTTCATGTTGACGCGCCACGAGTCGACCTCAATGGACCCGGGATCGGTGGCGATGCGCTCATCGGCATCCGGGGACACGTCGGCCAGCGCCCCGCTGACCGCCATCGTCAGGCGCGAGAAGGCGTCGACTGTCAGCATCTCGGGCAGGGACAGGGTTGCCGTGCCGTAGGGGGGAATCACAAACGTCATCTGTTGCGTGGTCATGCTGCACTCCTGGTGGGTTGAGCGGGTGGACGTCACCCGCTGAGGCACAGCATCGCCACCGGGTGTTCCTGAAACGTTCCCGGGCGCGCGCTTGCGCCCAGGGTGGCCTGGTCGCATACTGGGTCGGCCATGGACGCTTTGCCCACTGTCGATGCCGTCGACCCCGCTGGGCACCTCTGTGTTCAACTGCTGGGGCGCTTCGGGGTGTCGATCGACGGCGCCGCGCTGGCGGCCGAGCGCTGGCCCAGCCTGCGTTCGGCCCAACTGGTGCAATTGCTCGCCCTCGCGCCGCGGCGGCGCCTGACGCGCGATCGCGTGATCGACGCACTGTGGCCACAACTCGAGCCCGACGCCGGCGCGGCAAACCTCCGCAAGGCCGCGCACCATGCCCGCCAGGCGCTCGGCCGGCACGACAGCATCCTGCTGCAGGGGGGCGAGGTGGTGCTGTGGCCACACGGCAGCGCCGTGGTCGATGTCGATACCTTTGAACAGCTGGCGCACACCGCGCTGGCCAGTCGCGATCGCGCCGCGTGCGCCTTGGCGGTCCAGGCTTATGGCGGCGACCTGTTGCCCGGCGCGGCCTACGAACCCTGGGCCGAAACGGCGCGCGAGCGCCTGCGGGCGCGGTGCATCGAGTTGCTGCGCGCCAGCGCGCAATGGGAACAACTCGCCCGGTGGGAGCCGACCGATGAGCCTGCCCATCGCGAGCTGATGGCACTCGAATCCGCCGCCGGCAACCGGGCCGCCGCGATCCGCTGGTATGCCCACCTGCGCGAAGCGCTGCAGCAGGAGCTGGGCGCCGTGCCGGACCGCGCCACCGAGGCCTTGTACGAACAGTGCGTCGCCGGCCTGGAGCGGCCGGGCCCGACGTTCGTCGGGCGCGCCATGGTGCGCGCACAAGTGGCGGCCTGGCTGGGCATGGCGGTCGGCGAACGGCCTGGCGGCATGGTCGTGTCCGGGCCCGCGGGCATCGGCAAGTCGGCCTTCTGCCGCGAACTCGCTGCCCTGGCCCGGGAACGCGGCTGGACGGTGGTGCGCGTGGATGCCGCGCACCCGGGGCGCGCCTACGCCGTCATCGTGACGCTGGCCGAGCACGTCATCCTGAGCGATCGGGGTGCGCTCGACCGGATCGGTGCCCCGGCCCGCTCCGTGCTGGCCCAACTCAGCCCGCTGGCGGCGCCGGCTGCCGCGCTGTCCGGCCCGTTGGGGCGGCACCAGGTGATCGGCGCGCTGCGGCGCCTGCTGCTGGCGGCGTCGGGCGGTGGCGACATGCTGGTGGTGGTCGACGACGCGCACCTGATCGACGATGCCGACGTCGACGTGCTGATGCACCTCACGGCGGCGGGGCCGCCGGTGTGCACGGTGCTGGCGATGCGCCCGCCGGCGCCCGGGGCGGCGCTGGGTCGCGGGGTGGCGCGGCTGGTTCGTTCGGACGTCATGCACGCGGTGAACCTCCAGCCGCTGGCCGACGACGAGACCCGTCGCCTGGTGGTCCAGGCCGCGCCGAACCCGCTGTCAGAAGCGATCGCGGAGCGCATCGTGCGCGTGGCAGAAGGCAACCCGTTCGCCGCGATCGAACTGGCCCGCTGTGCGCCGCCTTCGGGTGGGCAGGTCTTGCCTGCCAACGTCGCCGACGCCATCCTCGCGCGCTTGTGCGACATCCCCGAGGCCTCGCTCGCCGCGCTGAGGTGGATGGCCCTGGCCGGTGACGCCTTCGACGTCGCCACCGCGACGGCCCTGTCGCCCGACGGGGAAGCGCACGCCTTCGCGGTACTCGATGGTGCGCTGACGGCGGGCGTGCTCGTGCTGTCCGGGATGCAGTACCGCTTTCGGCACGAGCTCGTGCGCCAGGCCTTGATCGAGCAGATTCCACCGCATCAGCGGCTCAAGATGCACCGGCAGGCCGCGCAGCGCCTGGTCGAACTCGACGCCGCACCGGCGCTGGTGGCGCGCCACTGGCTGGAGGGCGGCCACCTGCGCGATGCCGTTCCCTGGCTGCTGGCCGCGGCGCGCGACGCGGCCCGCCTGGCCGCTTTCAGTGACGTGTTGCACCATCTCGAACCCGTGATCCGGCTGGAGCCGGGTCATGCCGAAGCGCTGCGCTTGCGCGCGCAGGCCCTGGATGCCTTGGGCGACCCCAAGGCCGTGGTGGCCTACCACCAGGCGGCCAACGCCGCCGACGAGCCGGCGTCGCACAACCTGCGCGCCCAGGGCGCGCTGGCGCAGATCAAGCAGGGCGATCCCAAGGGCGCGTTGCAGGCCCTGGTGGGTGTGCGACCCAACAGCGTGGAAGGCCGGCTGTGCGAGGCACTGACCTACAGCGGCGCCGCGGCGCTCGGCGCGGTGGATGCGGCGATGGGCACGAAGATGGCCGCCGAGGCGCGGCGGCTCGCGCTGCAAACCGGCGACGCCCAGGCCCTCGTGACGGCTTCGTGGGCCCAGGCCGCGGCGGCGCACGCGCGTGGGGCGCTGCACGAAAGCATCTGGGCCGACCTGCAGGACACCCGCCAGCTGCCGCACCTGGCCGTGCGCGTGTTCGACGGGCAACTGTGCATCCTGCAACGCTTCCTGTACGGCGCGCGGCCCTACCCCGAGGTCATCGCCTTTGCCCAGGGGCTGGCGGCCGAAGCCCTCCGGCTGGGCGCCGCGCGGGGGCACGCCTTCGGCATCACCATCCGTGGCGAGGCCGAACTGCTGGCAGGCGATCTCTGCGCGGCCGAGGAGCACCTCACGCAGGGTGTGCGCCTGCACCACGCCATCGGCGCCGCCACGGGCGAGGCGTTTGCCACACAGCGGCTGGCCGAGGTGGCCATGCACCGTGGCCGGCACGACGATGCCCGTGCCCTGATCGCCCAGGCGCTCGACCTGGCACGCCAGACCGACATCGGCTTTCACCTGCTGGACCGCATCTACGGCACCCGCATCCTGCTGGCGCGCAATGCGAGTGCGGCACTGCATGCGCTGGAGGATGCGCGCGAAGCCGTGCATGGCCCGCTGGAAACCTGCCCCGGCTGCCGCATCACGTTCGCCGTGCCGGCGGCCATCGCCGCGGCGCGCGCGGGTGCGCTGGAACTGGCGGAGGAATACACGGGCCAGACCGCCTACCTGGCCGATGTGGTGATGCGCCTGCCGGCCTGGCACGCGGCGCACGACGAAGTGCTCGGCCACATGGCGGTGGCGCGCGGCGAAGGAGCGGACGTGGCCGCCGCGCGCTTTGCACAGGCGGCCCGGCGCTTCCACGGCGCGGGACACCCGATCGATGCGGCGCGGTGCGAGCGGCTGGCGGCGCTGGCCTGACGCGGCACCGGCGCGCCGCTGTTCAACCGCTTTTTTTCGATCGACCCGCGCCCTTCTTGCGCGGCGCCCGGTACACCCCACCCTCCGTGGGCGGCGACACGGTCTCGAAGAACGCGTTCACCATGCGCATCGAGCGCCGCTCGGCCAGGCACAGCACGTGGGCGTAGGTGAAGATGTCCGCGTCGCTGATGCTCACCATGTGCAGGCCCGGGCCCGGCACGTATTCCACGGTGGACACGGCGGCGATGCCGATGCCCTGCGACACCGCTTCGCGGATCACCTCGCGGCTGCTGATCTCCATCACCACCTCCGCCTCCACACCGGCCTTCTCCATGGCCAGCTCCAGCGCCTTGCGCGTGGTGGAACCCTGTTCGCGCAACAGCATGCGCTCGCCCTGCAGCTCGGCCAGGCGGATGCTGCGGCGCTGCGCGAAGCGGTGCGACGAGGAGGTGAAGATGCCCACCGGGTGCCGGCTGAACGGCACCGACAGGAAGCGGTCGTCCTCCACCAGCTGTGCGAGCACGCCCACGTCGGCGCGGTAGTCCAGCAGGCGGTCGAGCACGTCCTGCGAATTGCCGGTGCTCACGCTGACCTTGATGTCGGGGTAGTGCTGGCTGAAGTCCGCCAGCATCTTCGTCACGTGGTACGGCCCCACGGCCGCCACGCGCAGGTGGCCGGTGCGCAGTTCGCCCGCGTCGCGCAGCAGGCTCACTGCGTCGGCCTCGATGCTGAAGATCTGCTGCGCATGCAGCATCAACTGCTCGCCCAGCTGCGTGAGTTGCACGCGCCGCCCGCTGCGGTGGAACAGCTCGACCTTGTAGCTCTCCTCCAGGAAGCGCACCTGCGTGGTGATGGTCGGCTGGCTCACATGCAGATGCTCTGCCGCCTTGGTGAAGCTGCCCATGCGGGCCACCGCGTAGAACGAACGGAGCTGTGTGAGTCGCATAGAAAAATTGTATAGAAGTCCGGAAATCTTTGAATTGGTCGAATCCCTAGGTGCAGTGGTTTACTGCGTCCAGAGCGGTACAGGCCCCACGAGAATCGGTCACCCACTCCAGGTCCATCCCCCGACGGAGATGGAGCAACTTGAAGCACCACAAACCGGAGACAACGCCATGATGAATCGCAGAACAGTGCTGATGGGCACGGCCGCCGCCGCAGCCAGCACGGTCGGCTTCCCGGCCCTCGCCCAGCAACAGGTCCTCACCGTTGGGCTGATCCCCTCGGAAGACTCCCGCGCCATGATCGCCAACAGCCAGAAGATGATGGACATGTTGTCCGCCGCGCTGGGCATGCCGGTCAAGCCTTTCGTGGCGGCCGACTACAACGGCGTGATCGAAGCGCTGCGCTCCAAACGGCTGGACGTGGCCTACCTCGGCCCGTTCTCGTACGTGCTGGGCGCCACCATCGCGAACATCGAGGCCTTCGCGGTCGCGGAGACCAAGAAGGCGGGGCGGACTTTCTATCACAGCCAGGTGATCGCCCACAAGGACAGCGGCATCAAGACGGTGGCCGATCTGAAAGGCAAGACCTTCGCCTTTGTCGACCCCAGCTCCACCTCGGGCCACCTGTTCCCCAAGGCCGGTCTGATGAAGGCCGGCTTCAACACCGACAAGGACTTCGGCCGCGTGATCTTCTCGGGCTCGCACGACTCCAGCGCGATCGCCGTGCAGAACAAGAAGATCGATGCCGCCGCCATTGCCGACCGCATCCTGGACGCCGCCATCGCCAAGGGCCTGGCCAAGCGCGAGGACCTGGTCGAGGTGTGGAAGTCCGACCCGATCCCCGAGTCGCCCACCGTGTGGCGCACCGATCTGCCGGCCGATCTGAAGAAGCGCGTGCAGGCCGCCTTCCTGCAGGTCAAGGACATCCCGTGGTCGGACCAGGGCCTGCTCAACGGTTTCCATCCCACGAACGACGCGGCCTACAACGTCATCCGCGACACGGCCAAGCTGCTCAACCTCGACCTGAGGAAGATGAAATGATCGAGATCCGCAACCTCACCAAGCGCTATGGCGACTTCGTGGCGCTGCACGATGTCAGCCTGACCGTGGCCAAGGGCGAGTTCGTGGTGATCCTCGGCGCCTCGGGCGCGGGCAAGTCCACGCTGCTGCGCTGCATCAACCACCTGGCCGAACCTTCGAACGGCGAGATCCGGGTGGACGGCGAACTCTCGCGCGGCGACCGCGCCGGCTTGCGCAAGGTGCGCCGCGACGTGGCCATGATCTTCCAGCACTACAACGTGGTGCCGCGCCTGTCGGTGCTGAAGAACGTGCTCACCGGCCGCCTGGGCTCCATGCCGGCCATCCTGTCCTGGTTCCAGCTGTTCCCGCGCGAGGACATCGACATCGCCCGCGAATGCCTGCGCCGTGTCGAGCTGGAGCACAAGGCCGACGTGCGCACCGACACGCTCTCGGGCGGCCAGAAACAGCGCGTGGGCATTGCCCGTGCGCTGGCCCAGCACCCCAAAGTGATCCTGGCCGACGAGCCCGTGGCCAGCCTGGACCCGAAGACCTCGCGCAAGGTGCTGCGCTACCTGCAGCAGGCGAGCCGAGAGTCCGGCATCACGGTGATCTGCAACCTGCACCAGGTGGACTACGCGCGCGAGTTCGGTCAACGGATCATCGGCGTGTCGGCCGGTCGCGTCGTGTTTGAAGGACGCCCCGACGAGCTGACCGACGAGGTGCTGCAACGCATCTACCCCGGTGGCCTCGAAGCACCTGCCGCCCCCGAAACGCCTGCGGCCTTCGTGCCCACGGTGCCCCCTGTCGCGGCCCACACCGCCCCTCAACTGGCTCTGGAGCAATCATGATCGGCATCGGACGCTACAACCTTCTCGTCGCCAAGAGCAGCGGCAACGACGGCTGGTGGAAATACGCCGCCGCTGGCGTGGGCATGCTGGCCATCATCTGGTGGGCCGCCATCGGCAGCCAGGTGAGCGTGAGTGAACTGGTGAAAGGCGCGCCGTGGATCGGCGACTTCCTCTCGCGCATGTTCCCGCCCAACTGGGAGTTCGCGAGCAAGCTCGTCACGCCCGCCATCGAGACCGTGCAGATCGCGATCTGGGGCACGCTGCTGGCCTTCGTGCTGGCGGTGCCGGTGTGCTTCCTGGCGGCGCGCAACCTCTCGCCCCATCCCGCGGTGTTCCACTTCATGCGGCAGGTGCTCAACATCATGCGCGGCATCAACGAGATCATCCTCGCGCTGATCTTCGTCGCGGCCGTCGGCCTGGGCCCGTTCCCCGGTGTGCTGGCCCTGGCGCTGCACGGCGCCGGCATGCTGGGCAAGTTCTTCGCCGAGTCCATCGAAGACATCGACCAGGGACCGATCGAGGCGCTGCGCTCCACCGGTGCGGGTCCGATCCAGATCATCATCTTCGGCGTGCTGCCGCAGGTGGTGACCGCCTGGATCGCCGTCATCCTCTACCGCTTCGAGACCAACCTGCGCCAGGCCACCGTGCTCGGCATGGTGGGCGCGGGCGGCATCGGCTTCGAACTGGTGGGCAGCATGAAGCTGTTCCAGTACCAGGACACGGCCACCTGCATTCTCGTGATCGTGGCCATGGTCATGACCGCCGATTTCGTGTCCAGCAAGCTTCGCGCCTGGATCCAGCAAGGAGCACGTTGATGGCCCCCGACAACTTCAAACTCAAGGTCAATGACCGCGAGTACAACAAGCCGGCGCAGCCGGTGGTGGTGGTGTGTGTCGATGGCTGCGAGCCCGACTACATCACCCAGGCCATCGAAGCCGGTGTGGCGCCCTTCCTGAAGAAGATGCTGGCCAAGGGCACCTCGCTGGTCGGCGACTGCGTGGTGCCGAGCTTCACCAACCCGAACAATTTGTCCATCGTCACCGGCGCACCGCCTTCGGTGCACGGCATCTGCGGCAACTACTTCCTGGACATGGCGCTGGGCAAGGAAGTGATGATGAACGACCCGGCCTACCTGCGCGCCGAAACGCTGCTGGCCGCGTTCTCCCGGGCCGGCGCCAGCGTGGCGGTGGTGACCGCCAAGGACAAGCTGCGCACGCTGCTGGGCCATCAGCTCGAAGGCGGCATCTGCTTCTCCGCGGAGAAGGCCGACAAGGCGACCGTGGCCGACAGCGGCATCGACCAGGTGCTCGAACTGGTGGGCAAACCCATGCCCTCGGTCTACAGCGCCGACCTGAGCGAGTTCGTGTTCGCCGCCGGCGTGAAGCTGATGGAGACGCGCCGCCCCGACCTGATGTACCTCTCGACCACCGACTACGTGCAGCACAAGTGCGCACCCGGCACCGAAGGCGCGAACGACTTCTACGCCATGATGGACGGCTACCTCGCGCAGCTCGACGCGATGGGCGCGGTGATCGCGCTCACGGCCGACCACGGCATGAGCCCCAAGACCGACGCCGCGGGCCGCCCGCGCGTGGTGTACCTGCAGGAAGTGCTGGACGAGACGGCCGGTGCGAGCGGCAGCCGCGTGATCCTGCCCATCACCGACCCCTACGTGGTGCACCACGGCGCGCTCGGTTCCTTTGCCACCGTGTACCTGGCGCCGCGCGCGGACGCCCGCGCCATCGCCTCCGCGCTCATGTCCCACGACGGCATCGAGCTGGTGCTGACGCGCGAGCAGGCCGCCGAGCGCTTCGAACTGCCGGCCGACCGCATTGGTGACCTGGTGGTGATCTCCGACCACCTCACCGTGCTGGGCACGCGCGCATCCGAACACGACCTGAGCGGCCTCACGGTGCCGCTGCGCTCGCACGGCGGCCTCTCGGAACAGAAGGTGCCGCTGCTGTTCAACCGCCAGCTGCAAGGCCTGATCCCCGGGCGCCGCTTGCGCAACTTCGACATCTTCGACCTGGCGCTCAACCACGCCGTGGTGAGCACCCCCGCCTAGAGGCACCCATGACCGCAAACTATTTCAACCCCGTGCACAGCGTGTACGGGCCAGGGGCCCTGTTGTCTCTGCCGAAGCTGCTGGGGGGCCGCAAGGCCGCCCTGGTCACCTTCCCCGAGGCGCGACAACTCGGCCTGCTGGCCCGGCTGGAGGGCGTGCTCGGCGCGCAACTGGCCTGCGTGATCGACCAGGTGCTGCCCAACCCGGACGTGGCCGAGCTGGCCCGGACGTATGAGGATTTCTGGCGCGACCACGCCGACGTGGAGGTGATCGTGGCGGTCGGTGGCGGCAGCGCCATCGACACCGCCAAGGCGCTCATGGTCGGCACGGCCAGCGGCCGTTTCAACGAGCTGATCGACCTGCTGGCCACCGGCGCCGCGTTCACGCCGCACGCGGTGAAGCGCCTGATCGCCGTGCCCACCACGGCCGGCACCGGCAGCGAAGTGACGCCCTGGGCCACGATCTGGGACCGCGAGCGGCAGAAGAAGTACTCGCTGCACCTGCCGCAGACCTGGCCCAGCGTGGCCGTGATCGACCCCGAGCTCATGCTTTCCCTGCCCGCCTCGGTCACGCTGCAAAGCGGCCTGGACGCGCTGTCGCACGCGCTCGAATCGATCTGGAACGTCAACGCCAACCCGGTGTCTGACACCTTCGCCGTCGCGGCGGTGAGCGACATCCTGGACGTGCTGCCGCGCCTGATGCGCGACCTGGGCAATGTGGAGCTGCGCGGTCGCATGGCCCTGGCCGCGCTCAAGGCCGGCATGGCCTTCTCCAACACCAAGACCGCGCTGGCGCATTCGATCTCGTACGAAATGACGCTGCGCTACGGCCTGCCGCACGGCATCGCCTGCTCGTTCCCGCTGCCCATGGTGCTGCAACGCGCCATTGGCCACCGCGCCGATCGCGACGCCGTGCTCGGCCGGGCGCTGGGCTTGCCGCTGTCCGAAGCACCGGCGCGTCTCGCGCATTTCATCGAGGGCTTCGGCGTCAAGACCCGCTTCAGCGACTACGGCGTGAGCGACGAAGAGGCCGAACAAATGGTGCTGCACGCGCAAGGTGGCGCGCGCGGCAAGAACTTCATTGGAACCGCCGAGGAGACCCTGGCATGAACGCACGCAACCCCTTGCAGGACAGCGAACACTTCCGCGCCGAGGCCCTGCGCATCGGCGGCGAGCGCATCACGCGCGACCGCACGCTGGACATCATCAACCCCTACTCGCGCGAGCGCGTCGGCACCGTGCCCCTGGCCTCGCTGGACGATGTTCGGCTGGCCTACCGCATCGCCCATTCCTACCAGGCCACGTTGACGCGCTACGAGCGCTCCAGCATCCTGCAGAAGGCCTCGGCCCTGCTGCGGGCGCGCGCCGACGAAGCCTCGACCCTCATCACGCTCGAATCGGGCCTGTGCAAGAAGGACTCGATGTACGAGATCGGCCGCGTGGCCGACGTGCTGGTGTTCGGCGCCAACGAAGCGTTGCGCGACGACGGGCAGGTGTTCTCCTGCGACCTCACGCCGCACGGCAAGAAGCGCAAGGTCATCACCATGCGCGAGCCGTTGCAAGGTGTCATCACCGCCATCACCCCGTTCAACCACCCCATGAACCAGGTGGCGCACAAGGTGGTGCCCAGCATCGCCACCAACAACCGCATGGTGTTGAAGCCCTCCGAGAAGGTGCCGCTGTCGGCCTACTTCCTGGCCGACATCCTCTACGAAGCGGGCCTGCCGCCCGAGATGTTCCAGGTGCTCACCGGCGACCCGCGCGAGATCGCCGACGAGATGCTGGTCAACGAGCACGTGGACCTGATCACCTTCACCGGCGGCGTGCCGATCGGCAAGTACATCGCCCAGAAGGCCGGTTACCGCCGCATCGTGCTGGAACTCGGCGGCAACGATCCGCTGATCGTGATGGAGGACGCCGACCTCGACAAGGCCTCCGACCTCGCGGTGCAGGGCTCGTACAAGAACTCCGGCCAGCGCTGCACCGCCGTCAAACGCATGCTGGTGCACGAAGCGGTGGCGGCGGAATTCACCGAGCTGGTGGTGGAGAAGACGCGCCGCTGGAAACACGGCGACCCGATGGACGCGAGCATGGACATGGGCACCGTGATCGACGCGCAGGCCGCCGAGCGTTTCGAACAGCTGGTGAACGAAGCCGTGTCGCAAGGCGCGCGCCTGCTCACCGGCAACCAGCGCGACGGCGCGTTGTACGCGCCCACCGTGATCGACAACGTGCGCCCGGAGATGACCGTGGCGCGCGAAGAAACCTTCGGCCCGGTCTCGCCCATCATCCGCTTCAAGGACATCGACGAGGCCATTGCGATCTCCAACGGCACGGCCTACGGCCTGTCCTCGGGCATCTGCACCAACCGCATGGATTACGCCACCCGTTTCGCGCACGAGCTCAAGGTGGGCACAGTGAATGTGTGGGAAGTGCCGGGCTACCGCATCGAGCTCACGCCGTTCGGCGGCATCAAGGACTCGGGCCTGGGCTACAAGGAAGGTGTGCAGGAAGCGATGAAATCGTTCTGCAACGGCAAGACCTTCACGCTGCCCTGGTAGGGGGCGGCGAGGCCGGGTTCAGGCGGCACGTGCCCAAGGCAGGGTGGACGGCGCGCACGACGCACCGTCGTCGCCACCCACCAGTTCCACGCGCAAACCCTTCAGCCGCTGCGAAGCGGGGCGTGGGAAGAGGTAGGGGCATTCGTCGAGCCACAGGTCGGGCTGAACTTGCAGGTTGCACACACAGCTGTTGAAGACCAAACCTTCTTCGTCAAAGCCAGGCAGGCCGTAGATCTTGTAGACAAACACGATCGCGCTCCGGGAAGAATGAAGGACAAGGCGCAAGGCTTTGTAAGCCTTGTGTGTTCATGCTGCCACGGGTGCGCGACCAGCGCATGACCTCCGGCGCGTCGCCGCTGCAGGCCTTGTGCCAATTCGCACGGCGGCGACAGAGAAACGGCGAACGGTGGACGGTCAGCGCCCCCGCTGCTCGATCGACTCGAAGATCTGCCGGGCCAGCGGGTTGAGGTTGCGCGGGCCGAGATACAGGCGAAAGCTGACGTCGGGCAGGGCTGGCAGCTTTTCCGCGTTGCCCAGCACCCTGAGATCCGGTCCCAGCAATTCGATCGAGCGGGCCATCACGCCGAGGCCCGCCCTCACCGCGGCCCGAATGCCCACCACGTTGGGCGCGGTGTAGCGGATGCGCCAGGGCACCCCCGCGCGGTCCAGCGTCTGGATCGCCACCCGTCGGAAATAGGTCCAGTCTTCGGCGACCACCAGGGGCAGCGGCTCCTGCGGCGCGTGCCGGAACCCCGACGCCGCCAGCCAGACCATCGGCGAGGTGCGCAGCACCACCGAACGCAGGTCGGGCTCGTCCAGGGTGATCGCGATGGTGAGATCGAGATCGCCTTTGCGCAGGTCGTTGAGCAGGTTGGGGCTTCGCCCGGTGTGGATGGCGACCTGCAGGTTGGGATACCGCTGCGCCAGTTGGGCCAGCAGGTCGGGCAGGATCGATTCGGTCACGTCGTGCGGCGCTCCCAGCCGGATTTGCCCGGCCGGGCTCACGCCCGACATCGCGGAGAGCATTTCGTCGTGCAGCGTGAGCATTCGGCGTGCGTAGAGCAGCAGTTGCTGCCCCTCGGGGGTGAGTTGCACACCCCGCCCCACGCGCTCGAACAGCGGACGACCCAACTGCTCGGCGAGCCGTTGCATCTGCTGCGTCACGGCGGCCTGGCTGCGGCGGACTTCGATGGCAGCCGCCTGCATGGAATGGCGCTCCACGATCGCGACGAAGGTGCGCAGGAGCTCGGTGTCGATGTTTCTCATGGTTCACCAAATCTTATAGGTGATTCAAGGATTCGAAATCGAGTGCCCATGATGCGCTCGTACAGTTCGGGCATTCATTCAGAAGAGACAAAGCGACTGACGCGGACCCATGACCACGCTGACCGAAGAGCCCCGCCCGCCGGCGGTGCAAGACACGCCGCTCCAGGTGCTGCGCCGCTACCCGGCCCACGACCACACATTGCACGGCCTGCTGCGCAGCCGCTGCGCGGTGCGCGCGCACCAGCCCATGCTGCTGGAAGGCGAACGGGAACTGAGCTGGGCCGCGTTCGCCGCCCAGGCCGATGCGCTCGCGGCTGCGCTGCGAGACCGTGGCATCGGCACCGGCGATCGGGTGGCCATCGTCGCGCGCAACGGCACCGGCCATGTGCTGCTGCTGTTCGCGCTGGCCCGCCTGGGCGCGGTGCTGGTGCCGGTCAACCCGGAGATCGGCGTGCGCGAGCTGCGCTACGCGCTCAACCACGCGGACGTGTCCGCCGCCGTGACCGATGCGGCGGCCCTGGGCCCCGTGCGCGAGGCGATCGAGGGCTGTGCCCGCTCACCCTGGCTGGCCCTGGCCCAGCCGGCGCCCGGTCACGAGCTGCCGGACCTGGACGCGCTGGTGGCCAGCGGCGTGGGCCGCCCGTTGCCGCCGCCACCGGCGGCGGATATGCCCTGCGCCATGATCTTCACCTCCGGCACCACCGGCTTTCCCAAGGGCGTCATGCACAGCCAGCGCAACCTGCTGCTGGTGGGCGAGGCCAACATGGCCCGCATGCAGCTGCGGCCGGACGATCGCCTCCTCGTGGTGCTGCCCTTCTTCCACATCAACGCGCTCTTCTATTCCCTGGGGGGCATGTTGGCTTCGGGCTGCGCGCTGGTGCTGGTGGAGCGGTTCTCGGCCTCGCGCTTCTGGCAGACGGTGGTGGAGACCGGCGCGACGGCGGTCAACATCATCGAGGCGATGGGGACCATCCTCAAGTCGCGCGACCGCGCCGAATTCCGCCCAGAGCACCGGTTGCGCGTGGTGTACGGCGTGCGGCAGAACGCCCAGGCCGCGTTCCGCGAAGAGTTCGGCGTGCGGCACCTGCTCACCGGCTTCGGCATGACCGAGATTCCCGGCGTCACCTGCAACCCTTACGGTCAACCCGCCAAGCCCGGCAGCATGGGCGTGCTGGCCGAGCACCCCGACCCCCAGCAACCCTGGGCCGAGTGCCGCGTCGTCGACGACGAGGGCCGCGACCTCGGGTCCGACCAGGTCGGTGAACTGTGGGTGCGCACACCCGTGGCGATGCTGGGCTATTTCCGCGACCCCGAGCAGACGGCGCTGGCTTTCCACGGCGGTTGGCTCAAGACGGGCGACCTGGTGCGGCGCGACGCGGACGGCTGGTTCTTCTACGCCTCGCGCAAGAAAGACATCATTCGCCGCCGCGGCGAGAACATCGCCGGCGCCGAACTGGACATGGTCATCGGCGCGCACCCCGCCGTCTACGAAACCGCCGCCGTCGCCGTGCCGTCGGCCTTGGGCGAGGACGAGATCCTGGTGGCCGTGGTGCTCAAGCCCGACGGGCAACTCGATGCCGCGGCCGTCGCCGAGTGGTGCCGCGAGCGCCTCGCGCCGCACAAGGTGCCGCGCTACGTGGTCTTCGTCGACAGCCTGCCCCACACCCCCACCCACAAGATCGCCAAGGCACAGATGCGGCAGGACACCACCTTGCTGGCCCGCGCCGTTGACCTCGCCGCCGGTCGCTGAACCCCCTCTTTCACCCTTCCTGAACCGAGACCCACCATGGCCAAACGCAAGCAGATGCGCACCGACATCGCCTGGAGCACCACCGACACAATCACCGTGAAGGGCCTCGACGTCTGCAAGGACATCCTGGGCAAGGTGTCGCTGGGCGACATGGCCTTCCTGGAAATGACCGACCGGCTGCCCACGCCCCGCGAGTCGGTGGTGTTCAACGCCATCGCCGTCTGCCTGGTCGAGCACGGCCTCACGCCCAGCGCCCTGGTCACCCGCCTCACCATCGCCGGCGCACCCGAAGCCATGCAGGCGGCGGTGGGTGCCGGTCTGTGCGGCCTGGGCAGCGTCTTCGTGGGCAGCATGGAAGACGCTGCCCGCCTGCTGCAGCAAGCCATGCCGCAACCCGACCCGTCGGCCGACTTCGCCGCCCTGGCCGCCGCGCTGGTCGACGGCGAACTGGCCGCGGGCCGCAGCATCCCCGGCATTGGCCACCACATCCACAAGCCCGTCGATCCGCGCGCGCCGGCCCTGTTCGCCATCGCGCGCGACAACGGCTTTGAGGGTCCCTATTGCAAGCTGATGAACGCGCTGGCCGAGGAGGCCGGGCGCCGTCTGGGCAAGAGCCTGCCGGTCAACGCCACCGGCGCCATTGCCGCCATCGCGTCCGAGCTGAGGCTGCCGTGGGAGATCGTGCGCGGCATTGGCGTGATGGCGCGCGCCATCGGCCTGGTTGCCCACGTCCTCGAAGAGCTGCGCAACCCGCTCGCGCGCGAGATGAAGACCATGGTCGAAGACCTGGCCACCGCCCACTTCCGCAACGCCGACTGAATTATTCCAAGGAGACACACCATGAAACCCCTGATCCGCCCCCTGCTGCTCACCGTCCTCGGGCTCGCCTCGCTGGCCTGCTCCGCCGCCGATCCCTACCCGAACAAGCCCATCCGCATCATCGTGCCCTTCGCCCCCGGCGGCAGCGGCGACTTCATCGTGCGCACCATCTCGGACCGCTTCGCCGCGGCGATCAAGCAGTCGGTGGTGGTCGAGAACCGGGGTGGTGGCAACACCGTCACGGGCACGGAGTACGTCGCGCGGTCGGCACCGGATGGCTACACGCTGCTGTTCGCCAGCACCGCGCTGTCCACCAACCCCTCGCTCGTGCCCAACCTGAGCTACCGCACGCCGGAGGATTTCGCCCCCGTGGGCCAGGTCATTTCCTACCCGTTCGTGCTGGCGGCGCGCAGCAACCTGGAGGTCAACAACATCCCGGAGCTGATCGCCTATGCGAAAAAGAACCCGGGCGCCATCACGGCCTCGACCTCGGGTGACGGCTCTGGCGCTCACCTGGCGACCGCGTTGTTGAAGGAAGCGGCGGGCATTGACCTCATGACCATCCCGTACCGCGGCGCCGGCCCGGCCATGACCGATGTGGCCGCCGGCCACGTCGACATGACCTTCACCGGCATGTCGCAGGTCAAGCCCTTCTCGGACAGCAAGAAGGTCAAGATCCTGGCCACGTCCGGCCTCCACCGGATGAAGTCCGCCCCCGATGTGAAGACCATTGCCGAGCAGGGCGTGCCCGGTTTCAACGCGGTGGTCTGGTGGGGCATGCTCGCCCCGGCGGGCACGCCCAAGGAGATTGTTGACAAGATCAACCAGGCCCTCAAGGTGAGCCTGGCCGACCCCGAGGTGGAAAAGCGCATGGCCATCATCGATGGCGAGGTCCGCGTGTCCACGCCGCAGGAGTTCGAGAAACTCATCCGCGACGAGGTCGTGCGGTGGAAACGGCTGATCAAACCGTCCGGCGTGGCGGCGCGCTGACCATGATGGCCCCTGTTGACACCCAGGCGCTGTTGAAGGCGCGCTACGGCGCAGCGGCGCCCCCGGTGCAGGCGCCGGAGAACCCTGTCATCCAGACCCTGCTGCAGCACCGTTCGGTGCGCAGCTACACGCCCGCTGACGTGTCGGACGATGTGCTGCGGCTGATGCTGGCCGCGGCGCAATCGGCGTCCACCTCGTCCAACCTGCAGTGCTGGAGCGTGGTGGCCGTGCGCGACCCGGAGCGCAAGCAGCGGCTGGCCGCGCTGGCGGGGGACCAGCGCCATGTGCGGGCGTGCCCGCTGTTCCTCGTCTGGCTCGTCGACCTGGCGCGGCTGGACGCCACGGGGCAGCGGTTCCAGCTGCGAAGCGCCGCGCTGGACTACATGGAAATGTTGATGGTGGGCGTGATCGACGCCACGCTGGCGGCCCAGAATGCCGCTGTCGCGGCCGAGGCGCAGGGCCTGGGCATCGTCTACATCGGTGGCATGCGCGACCGCCCCGAAGAGGTGGCCGCCGAACTCGGCCTGCCGCCGCGCACCGTGGCCGTCTTCGGCATGTGCGTGGGTTACCCCGACCCGGGGCGCGCAACGGCCATCAAGCCGCGCCTGCCCGTCGCCGCGGTGTTGCACCACGAGCGCTACGACGCCGCGGCCCACATCGGTCCCGTCGACGAGTACCTGGAAACCGCGAGCGCGTTTTACCGCGACCAGCAGATGAAAACCCATGGCAACTGGGCCGAGCATTCGCTCAACCGCGTGCGGGGACCCGAGGCGATGCGGGGGCGCGAACTGCTCGCTGGCGCGCTTCGGGCGCGGGGGTTTCCGCTGCGCTGACGTGGCTGGCCGACGTCGGCGGCCAGTGCGAACCTCAGGCCGCCTGGGCCCACCGCAGGGGCGGCGGCGCGGACGCTGCGTTGCTGCTGCTCACCAGTTCCACGCGCAAGCCCTCAAGCTGGCGCGTGGACGAACGTGGGTAGAGATACGGGCATTCGTCGAGCCACAGATCGGGCTGACCCTGCAGGTTTTCCACACAGCTGTTGAAGATCAGGCCTTCTTTGACAAAGCCCGGCAAACCGAAAATCTTGTAGACCAACACGAACGCGCTCCCGGAAACGAGTGAAAGGACATGGGCGGAAGGCTCTGAAGGCCTTTTGCCCGGATGCTGTCATTCCAGCGCGACAAGAATATGACGCTCGGGGCGGGTGGTGTGTAGGACAGGTGGCCGTTTGGGTGGCGGACAACGGGAGGCGGTGACAGAACGCCCGCTGTGAGGCGACCGGGCGGCTTGTTCCCGCCGCTGGACAGGGACTTCATATTCTGAAAGCCGGGTTCGAGCACCCGAATCGAGCCACTGGGGGAAACCCCGAGTTGTCTTGTTCAGGCGATGGGCGACCGACAGAATCGACGGTCATGAAACTTGCCGACCGCTCCCTGGAAACGCTGTCCAGCCCGCCCAATGTCGACCGTACCGGGACACAAAGCCTCACCAAGGCCATCCGCCTCATGCGGGCCATTGCCGCCCGGCCGCAATTTGGCTGGCGCCTGTCCGACCTTTCCGCCGCCTGCGGCATGGACAAGGGGACGGTGCACCGCATGCTCTCGTGCATGGTGGAGGAGCGCCTGGTGCGCCAGCGCGCCAGCGACCGCCACTATCTGCCCGGGCCCTTCATGTTCGAACTCGGTCTCGCATTGCCCGACGCGATGCAGTTCCAGCGCGCGGCCGAGACCTGTGTAAACGCGTTCGCCAAACGCATGGGCGGCCTGGCGCTGTTGCTCTACCGCAGCGGCAACGAGTATGTGTGCAGCCAGCGTGCAGGCAGTCTGCAGCTCGCCGGCATGATGGTCTATCCCGGTACGCGCAGGCCCTTGTTCTCGGCCGCCGGTGGTGTGGCCATCCTGCAGACGCTGCCCGAGGAAGAGGTGCGGTGCGTCCTGGCGGAAAACGTGGCCGGCGAGATCGGCCGAAACGGCACGGTGCGCCTGGCCAGCCTCCAGAAAATGTTCGACCGCTCGGCCGAGCACGGCTGGGGCGTGAACCTGGGCGATGTGGTGCCGGGTGTGCACGCCTTCGGCATCAAGATCACCAACGAAGCCGGTGAGGCCTTTGCCTCGCTGTCGTTGGTGGGAACGGCGGAGCTGTATCCGGCCGCGCGCCTGGAACAGGTGCACCAGGAATTGCAGATCGCGGCCGACGCCCTGTCGGCCGACGCGCGTAAGTTCAATATGTGAACTTCACGCCGGCCAGCGCCTTCCCGTGAAGGCGCCGGGCCTCTACCTTCGCGGGGTCGTCTCTCATGAACCTCGCGAATGTCCTCGATCCAATCCGCCATCAACCTGGAAGACCTGCGGCAGCAGGCCCGCCGAAAACTGCCGCGCATCGCCTTTGATTTCATCGATGGCGGCGCCGATGACGAAGCCTGCCTGCAACGCAACCGCGCGGCATTCCAGCGCTACACGCTGGTGCCACGCTACCTGCGCGACGTGTCCCGGTGCGATCAGTCGGTGGAGCTCTTCGGCCACCGCTATGCGAGCCCGATCGGCATCTCGCCCACGGGTCTGGCGGGCCTGTTCCGTCCCGATGCGGACCTGATGCTGGCCGCCGCCGCGCGCGAGGCCAACGTCCCCTTCCTGCTCTCCAGTGCCGCCAACGCGGCGCTGGAAGACGCTGCGGCCATGGCACCCGACAACGTGTGGTTCCAGATGTACTGCACCACGAACGAGTCGATCAACGCCGACCTCGTGCGGCGCGCCATCCGGGCCAAAGTCCGTGTGCTGGTGGTGTCGGTGGACGTGCCGGTCAATTCCAACCGCGAGCGCAACAAGCGCAATGGCTTTTCACGCCCCTTGAAGATGACGCCCGGCGTCGTGCTCGAAGCGCTGGGCCATCCGGGCTGGGTGCTGCGCTACCTGCGCGCGGGCGGCATCCCCATGATGCGCAACTGGCTGCCCTACGCGCCCGACGGCGCGCGCGCCTCGCAAGTGGCCGACCTGTACGGCACGCTCACGCCCGCGCCCATGGTCTCGTGGCAACACATCCGCAAGATCCGCGAAGCCTGGCGCGGCCCGCTGGTCATCAAGGGCCTGCTGCACCCCGAGGACGCGCGCCAGGCGGTGCACCTGGGCGCGCAAGGCCTGATCGTCTCCAACCACGGCGGGCGCCAGCTCGACGCCGCGCCATCGCCGCTGGACATGCTGCCGGCCGTGCGCGACGCGGTGGGGTGCAACGCGGAACTCATGCTCGACAGCGGCGTTCGCCGTGGCTCCGATCTGGTGATCGCGCGTTGCCTGGGCGCGCGCTCGGCCATCTTCGGTCGACCCACCCTGTTCGGCGTGGCCGCCGCCGGCCAGCCCGGCGCGTCGCGCGCGCTCGCCATCGTGCGCGCCGAGATCGACATGGTGCTCGCGCAGATCGGCTGCCAGCGCTTCGAAGAATTGAACGAGAGCTACCTCTGGCGCGAGGGCACGCCGCTGCCGCGCGCCAGCACCCCTTTCCCCTTGCCGGTCGCCCGACCGGACACCACCACCACCCCTGAGGAGACAACATGAACGCAGCACAAGGTTTGACGCGGCGCGACGCCGTGGGTTACCTGGCCGGCATCACGACCGGCATCGCGGGCCTGGGTGCCAGCGGCACCGCCCTGGCGGCCACACAGTGGCGCGCCTACACCTACAACGCGGTCGCCACGGTCACGGCGGTCAAGGGTCTCAACGCCCTGTTCGAGGCGATCCAGAAGGAAACCCAGAGCGAGCTGAGCGTGCGCCTGAACCTGGGCGGCACGCTGCCCATCGCGGCCACCAACATCACGCAGGCCGTGGCCGACAACGTGGTGCAGCTCGGTGACGACGCCTTCTTCGTCGGCAGCGTGCCGGTGGGCGGCATCGTGCGCCTGCCGATGTTCCTGCCGCGCCGCGCGGATTTCGAAAAGGCCTGGCACGCCGCCGCACCCTACCTGCGCGCCGACTACGCGAAGAAGAACGTGGTGGTGCTGGGCCGCTACATCTTCCCCGAGAACGTGATGTGGTCGCGCAAGAAGCTGACTTCGCTGGCCGACATCGCGGGCCAGAAGATCCGCGTGATCTCGCCCGAGCAGGCCGAGTTCATCAAGCTGCTGGGTGGCATCCCCGTCACGCTGGGCACCTCCGAGGTGGCGGCCGGCATCGACCGTGGCGTGATCGACGGCGCGCTCACCGCCAGCTCGGGCTACGGCCATGTGTGGCGCGACCTGCTCAAGTACAGCTACCGCCTCAACGTGAGCTTCGTGGATTCGCTGATCCTGGTGAACAAGGACGCCTGGGACAAGCTCACGCCCGAGCAGCGCACCAAGGTGCAGGCGCTGGTGGACGAGCACACGAAACGCATGACGGCCGCGATGGCCGCCGAGGACGGCGAGATCACGAAGAAGCTGGCCGAGGGTGGCATGGTCATCACCGAACCCAGCGCGGCCGACCTGGCGGAGGCCGAGCGCCGCATCACGCCGTACTGGAAGGAGTGGGGCGAGAAGCGGCCCGCGGCGCAGGAAGCGCTGCTCAAGGTGCGCACGGCGGGAGGTCGCTGAGATGGCCGATGTTGCCGAGAGGTTGCCCATGGACACCGAGCTCCACCAGGAGGACGGTGACGCGTTCAGCCCGCCCGAAGACGCGTTCTCGCGCCTGGGCCGCCGCCTGAGCGAGTGGGCCATGGTGGGACTGGTGCTCATGATGGGCGCCGAGATGGTGGTGCGCACCTTGTTCGGCTGGTCCATCCAGTTCAGCAACGAGGTAGGGGGTTACGCGCTGGTCGCCATCACCTTTCTCTCGCTGGCCTCGGGCCAGCTCGAGCACGCCTACCACCGGGTGCATTTCGTCGAACACCGCCTCGGTCCCGTGGGCCGGGCGCGGCTGCGCCTGGGCTTCGACCTCGCGACCCTCGTGGTCACCGCGGTGCTGCTGGCCGAGTTCGTGCGTTTCGAATGGATCACCTGGAACTCCGGCGACGTGGCCGCCACCTCGCTGATGACACCGCTGTGGGTGCCCCGCTTCGTCATGCCCGTGGGCATGCTGATGCTGGCCTGGGCGTTGCTGGCCACCGTGCGCGGGGACTGGCGCCGCCTGCAGGCCGCCCACCAGGAGTGCCGCCATGCATGAGTACCTGATCATCGGCATCTTCGTGCTCTTCATCGGCCTGCTGGCCACCGGCATGTCGGTGCCCTTCGCCATCCTGCTGCCGGGCATCGCCTACCTGTGGCTGCAAGGCGGCGTGGGCGCGCTGCACGGCCTGGGGCTGGCCAGCTGGGGCAGCATGGACAGCTACACGCTGACCGCCATTCCGCTGTTCGTGCTGATGGCCGACATCCTGCAGGGCAGTGGACTGGGTCTGCGGGTCTATGGCGGCTTGTCCAAGCTGGTGCGGCGCGTGCCGGGTGGCCTGCTGCAGACCAACATCGCGGGCTGCGCCGTGTTCGCGGCGGTCAGTGGCTCCAGCGTGGCCACCGCCGCCTCGATCGGCAAGGTGGCGCTGCCCGAGCTCAAGGCGCGGGGCTACGACGCGCGCCTGGCCACCGGCTCGCTGGCCGCGGGTGGCACGCTGGGCATCCTGATCCCGCCCTCCATCGCCATGATCGTCTACGCCACCTTCACCGAAACCTCGGTGGCCAAGCTGTTCATGGCAGGTGTGATCCCGGGCATCGTGCTCACGCTGATGTTCATGGTGTACCTGGCCGTCGCGGCCATCCGCCGGCCCGAGATCGCACCGCGCGAAACCGAGGCGCTCACGCGCGAGACCGTGCTGCGCGCGTTGGTGGACATCGTGCCCTTCATGCTGCTCATCCTGGGCATCATGGGTGCGATCTACACCGGCGTGGCCACGCCCACCGAAGCCGCGGCCGCGGGTTGCATCTTCGCGGTGGTGATCGCCAAGCTTTTCGGCGAACTGTCGTGGCGCGAATTCGTGGACTGCCTCAAGCGCTCCACGCTGGTGACGAGCAACATCCTGTTCATCACCTACGCGGCCTTCATCTTTTCGTACGCCATGGCGGTGGCGGGGGTGGGCGAAGACATCACGGCCTTCATCGTCGGGCTCAACCTGAGCAAGATGGAATTCCTGTTCGCGCTCTTCATCCTGTTCACGGCGCTCGGCGCGCTGGTGGAGAGCCTGGGCATGATCGTCATCACCGTGCCGCTGCTCTACCCGCTGTTGGCGCCCTACGGCATCGACCCGGTGTGGTTCGGCATCGTGGTGGTGGTCTTCATCGAGATGGGGCAGATCACGCCACCGATCGGCATCAACCTGTTCGTGATCCAGAGCATCGCGCGCGGCAATCTGTCGGACGTGGTGATGGGCACCATTCCCTTCCACCTGATCATGTTCCTGCTGGTAGGCCTGCTGATCGTGCTGCCCGACCTCGCGCTGTGGCTGCCCAGCCAGGTGTCGGGGCGCTGAGGAAAACCGCCATGTTCCATCCCCCCGAAAAACTCAAGGCCGAGGTCTTCGCACGCATCCCCGAGCGCTTCCTCGTGCACGACCGCGAGAGCGACTGGGTCAACACCCAGCTGCACGGCGCGCCGACCCCGGTGTTCCTCGAAGGGCCGTCGTTCGACCGGCAGGGCAACCTGTGGGTGGTCGACATTCCCTGGGGCCGCATCTTCTGCATCGACCCCCGTGGCGATGTGGACCTGGTCACGCAGTACGACGGCGAACCCAACGGCCTGAAGTTCCACCCCGATGGCCGCGCCTTCATCACCGACTTCCGGCGCGGCCTCATGGTCCTGGACCCGAAGACCGGCCGGATCGAGCCCTACCTGGAGCGCGCGCGGCTCGAAGGCTTCCGCGGACTCAACGACCTGTTCTTTGCGTCCAACGGCGATCTCTACTTCACCGACCAGGGCATGAGCGGCCTGCACGACCCCAGTGGCCGCCTGTACCGCTTGCGCGCCAATGGCGATCTGGACGTCGTGCTCGCCGGCATTCCCAGCCCCAACGGGCTGGTGATGAACCTCGACGAGAGCGCGGTCTACCTGGCCGTGACGCGCGACAACGCGATCTGGCGCGTGCCGCTCACCGCGGATGGCACGGCCACCAAGGTGGGCGTGTTCATTCAGATGTCAGGCGGTGGCGGGCCCGACGGCATCGCGCTCGACGCCGAAGGCGGGCTGGCGGTGAGCCACGTGGGCTTCGGCGCGGTCTGGATCTTCAGCCCCAAGGGCGAACCGCTGTACCGCATCGACGCGCCCAACGGCGGCCTCACCACCACCAACTGCGCCTACGGCGGGGCCGATGGTCGCACGCTGCACATGCTGGAATCGCGCTCGGGCACGGTGTTCACCGCGCGCGTGCCGGTGGCCGGCCGGCCCATGCACTCGCACGCGGGCACGGCCGCCTGAGCACTACCAGACGGTCCTGCACAAGTTCAACATGTGAAACCCTGCAGGACCGCCGCACACCCAAGCGCCGCGCCCCGCGCTACCTTTGACACCAGCGACACGCCACACCACACACGATCCGGAGACAACACCATGCAATCCCTGATGCGACGCACCCTGCTGAAAGGCTTCACCGCCGTGACCGCGCTGGCCGCCCTGAGCGTGCCCGCGCTGGCGCAAGGCGACTGGCCCAGCAAGCCGGTGCGCATCATCGTGGCCTACCCGGCCGGCCAGAGCACCGACATCGCCACCCGCTACTTCGCCGAGAAGCTCACGCACGCGCTCGGCCAGAACGTCTTCGTGGAAAACCGTCCGGGCGCCTCCGGCAACATCGGCACGGTGGCGGCCGCACGCGCCACGCCCGACGGCTACACCCTGCTGATGGGGGCCTCGGGCACGCACGCCATGAACCCGGCGCTGTTCCTCAATCCGGGCTTTGACGCCGACAAGGACTTCGATCCCATCGTGCTCACCGCCTTGATCCCGTTCGCGATTTCGGCAGGGCCCAACGTGCCGGTGAACTCGCTGTCGGAACTGATCGCGCTGGCGCGCAGCAAGCCCGACAAGGTCGACGTGGCCATCCCCAGCGTGACCGGCCAGCTGGTGCTGGAGATGCTCAAGCAGCACAACGTGCCGCTCTTCGCCGTGAAGTTCAAAGGCTCGGCCGATGCCATGACCGCCGCGCTCGGTGGACACGTGCCCATCCTGATCGACACCGTGGCCGCCACGCGCACCCAACTCGGCAAGATCAAGCCGCTCGCGGTGACCACCACCGCTCCGCTGGCCTCCATGCCCGGGGTGAAGACCGCCAGCGAGCAAGGCCTGCCCAACTTCACCATCGCCGCGTGGAACGCGCTCATGGTGCCCAAGGGCGTGCCCACCGAGATCCGGACTCGCCTGGCCGGCGAGATGAAAAAGATCCTCGATCTGCCGGAAACCCACAAGGCCCTGGCCGACCTGGGCTTCGAGCGCGCACCCCCCAAGACCACGACCGAGCTCGTGGCCTGGCTGCAGGCCGAGCGGCGCAACTACGCGCAGCTGATCCAGGCCGCGCAGATGAAACCCGAATGACCGAACCGCGAACGAGCCCACAAGACACCGCCATGCCCAAGATCCAGACCTCATCCCTGCATTCCGATTTCGCCGTCCAGGTGCACACGTCCATCATGGACATCGTCGACAACGAAGCGGCGATCGACGAACTCAAGGCCATCTGGCGCAAGTCGCCGGTGATGGTCTTCCGCCGCCAGTCGCTCGACGAACCCGAGCTGGTGCGCTTCACCCAACGCTTCGGCCACTGCGAGACCTCGGGCCGCAAGGACATCCAGTCGCCGTACCACGAGCAGATCATCTACTTCAGCACCCTCAAGTACTCGGACGGCCGCTTCGTGGGCGGCTTCGCGGGCGGCGAGGACGTGGACTGGCACTCCGACCAGACCTTCCAGGTGCGCCCGGCCACCGGCGCCATCCTCTACGGCACCGAGGTGCCGCGCGACGGCGGCGACATCTACTGGGCCAACCAGTACGCGGCCTGGAATCAGCTGCCCGCCGACGTGCAGCAGCTCATCGACGGCCGCACCGGCACCTACCGCTACGCCAAGCGCTACGCCATGCTCAACGCGCTGGAACTGCAGGACAAGGCCAAGGCCAACGCCATGCTGAGCCTGCCCGACGCGAAACACCCGGTGGTGCTCACGCACCCGACCACCGGCCGCAAGGCGCTCTACGCCGACCCGACCACGCTCATCGGCATCGAAGGCCTGAGCGACGAACAGAACGCGCGCGTACTGCCCTTGCTGTTCGCGGCCGGCGGCGACCCGGCCCACGTGTACCGCCACAAGGTGCAGAACGGCGACATGATGATGTGGGACAACGGCTGCACCATGCACCGCCGCGACGTGATGCGCATCGACCAGCCGCGCCTGATGAAGCGCACCACCTTCCGTCTCTCGGACGCCGAGTACTGCGTGCCGCAAGCCTGAACGAGAAAGCCCCCAGTGAACCAACCGTCCGTTTTCCTGCGCGTCAACCGCGTGGCCGCCAGCGTCTGCGCGCAAGCGCAGGACGTGACCGTGGCCGACCTCCACGAAAGCACCGCCCACCTGGGCTTCAGCGGACTCATGTCGCCGCGCATGCGGCGCGTGACGCCAGGCGCGCGCATCGCGGGCCCGGCCATCACCGCGCTCACGCAACCGGGCGACAACCTCATGATGCACCGCGCCTTGCGCCTGGCGCAGCCGGGTGACGTGCTGGTCGTGACCTGTCTGGGCGAGACCTCGGCCGCACAGTGGGGCGATGTGGCCACCACCTATGCGCGTGAGATCGGTCTGGCCGGCGTGGTGGTCCAGGGTTGCGTGCGCGACGTCGACAACGTGATCGGCATGGGCATGGCCGTGTGGGCCACGCAGATCTGGCCGGTGCACGCAGACAAGGGCAAGGGTGGCGGTGTGAACGTGCCGATCAGCTGTGGCGACGTGCTCGTGCGCCCCGGTGATCTGGTGGTGGCCGACGGCGACGGCGTGCTGGTGCTGCCGCGCGACGAAGCCGCCGCGGTGGTCGCCGCCGCACAGGTCAAGATGCGCAAGGAAAGCGAGGCCGCCGACGCGATTCGCAAAGGCGCAACGGTGTGGGACCTGAGCGGAGCAGCGGCGGCCTACGCCCGTCTTGGCGTGGTGGAAGTCGACGCCGCCTTCGACGACCCGGCGTGAAGGTCTGCGTCTTCGGCGCGGGCGCTGTGGGCGGATACCTCGCGTCGAAACTGCTGGCCTCGGGCCTGGACTGTCTTTCCATCGTGGCGCGCGGCGCGCATGGCAGCGCCATCGCTCAGCACGGTCTCACGCTGGTGGAGGGTGGTGTGCGCAAGTGCGCCTTCCCCGTTCAGGTGGTGGCCTCTGCGCAGAAGCTGCAACCGCAGGATCTGGTCTTCGTTGCGCTCAAGGCGCACGCACTGCCCGCCGCCGCGGCCGACATCGCGCACCTGATGGCCCCGGGTGGCACGGCGGTCTTTGTGACCAACGGCATTCCCTGGTGGTGGACTTTCCGTGGCGCGAGCACGGGCGCCACGCCACTGCCGTTGCTGGACCCGGATGGCGCGCTGTGGAAGCAGGTGCGGCCCGAGCGCGCCCTGGGTTGCGTCGTCTATTCGGCCAACCGGCGCGTGGGTCCGGGCGTGATCGAGCATGTGGCCAACAACCGCTGGATCTTTGGCGAGCCCGATGGCCGGGCCTCGGCGCGGCTGCACGCGGTCCATGCACTCGCCCAGCGCGCGGGCCTCCACGCCGAGACCCCTGGCGATGTGCGCCGCGAGATCTGGACCAAGTTGCTGCGCAACGCGCCGCTCAACAGCGTGTGCGCCCTCACGCGCCTGCCCATCGGAAGACTGGCCGAACAGCCCGGGCTGGTGGCCTTGTGCCACGGTGTGATCGACGAGATCGTGGCGATCGCGGCCGCGCAGGGCCATGACATCGCGGACCACGCGGCCGAGGCACGCGAAGCGCCGCTGCGCGGCGGTGCCATGGGTGGCCAGGCCACGCAACCCATGCTGCCTTCGATGTTGCAGGACGTTCTGGCGGGCGCGCGCACCGAGAGCGAGGCCATTCTGGGTCAGGTGCAAAGGTTTGCCCGTGACGCCAGCGTGGCCGTTCCCCGCATCGACGTGCTTCTGAGCTTGCTGCGCGGACTGGAGGCTTCAGTCCAGGCTCGCGCCGGATGACTTGACCACCTCGGCCCACTTGGTGATGTCGTCGCGCAGGATGGAGCCGAACTGCTGCGGATCTGTGGCAAAGGGCACGGCGCCCTGACCGGTGAATTTCTCCATCACATCGGGCGACTTCAGCAATTCGTTCACGTCCGCGTTGATCTTGCGGATCACCGAGAGCGGGGTGCCCGCGGGGGCGAACAGGCCGAACCAGGGATTGACGTCGAAGTCCTTGAAGCCGGCCTCGGCGATGGTCGGAATGTTGCCGAACGCGGCGGCGCGCTGGCGGCTGGTGAGTGCGATCGGCCGCAAGCTGCCCTGCTTGATGGCGCCCGACACCGAGGGCAGGCTGGTGAACACCAGATCGATCTGGCCCGCCAGCAGGTCCTGCATCGCGGGCGCCGCGCCCCGGTAAGGCACGTGCGTGAGCTTGATGCCCGCCGCCTGGCCGAACATCACGCCCAGCAGGTGGTTGACCGAGCCGTTGCCCGCCGAGCCGTAGGTGAGCGGGCCGCTGCGGGCCGCGGCGATCACGTCGGCCACGCTGCCGTGCTTCGCGCCGCTGCGGGCCACGATCACGAAGGGCAAGGTGGCCAGCGTGGCCACCGGCTCGAAGTCCTTGACCGGATCGAATGGCAGCTTCTTGTAGAGCGCGCCGTTGATGGCGTGCGTGCCCGAGTAGCTCATCAGCAGCGTATGCCCGTCGGGCGCGGCGCGCGCCACACCTTCCATGCCGATGTTGCCGCCCGCACCCGCGCGGTTTTCCACCACCACGGGCTGGCCCCACTTCTCCGCCAGCTTCTGCGCGATGACACGCGCCAGCGTGTCCGAGGCACCACCGGGCGTCTGCGGCACGATGATTTTCACGGGCTGGGTCGGAAAGGCCCGCGCCGCGCCGGCCAGGGCCAGGCCCAGCGCGGCGGTGGCAGCGAACTTCAACAAAATCGGGTTCATGGTGTTGTCTCCGTTGTATCGCCGGCGCTGCGCTGAAGGGCCTCGATCACATGCGCCAGCTGTTGGGGCATCGAGGTGTCAAAAATCGGGACGTCCAGCGCCGTGATGGCGCGGGCCACGAGCCGCTCGACGACGCGGCGCAAGCGGTAGCGCGCGCGCTCCAGCTGCAGCTGGGCGCGGCGCGGCGAGGCCGCGAGCCAGGCCTGGTGCGCGTCGATGGCCTGCGACAGCGCCTCGATGGTCTCGGGCTTGCCGCTGGACGCGAGCAGCACCCTGGGTTGCCAGGCATCCGGCTCGCGCCGCGACACGGCCGCGATGCGCTGGATGTCGGTGGCCATCTTCTGCGCGCCCGCCAGGTCGCATTTGTTGACCACGAAGATGTCGGCCATTTCCATGATGCCGGCCTTCATGGCCTGCACCACGTCGCCGCTTTCGGGCAGCAGCACCAGCAGCAGCGTGTCCACCTGCGCGCGTGCCGCGTATTCGGCCTGGCCCACGCCCACGGTTTCGAGCAGCACCTCGTCGAAACCGTGCGCGTCCATCAGGTCCAGCATCTCGGGCAGGTTGTCCGACAGGCCATCGGACGTGGAGCGCGAGCCGATCGAGCGGATGTAGAGATCGGGACTGCCCGCGAGATCGTCCATGCGGATGCGATCGCCCAGAATCGCGCCGCCGGACTTCGGGCTGCTCGGGTCGACCGCGAGCACGCCCATGCGCTGACCGCGCGCGCGGTGCAAGGCCAGATGACCCGCCAGCGTGCTCTTGCCCGCGCCCGGTGCGCCGGTGAGGCCGATGCGGCGCGCGCGCTCGGCGGGCGCGCTGCTGTCGGCCCGCGCCAGCATGTCGTTCGCGCTGGCGTTGGCCAGCGCAGTGAGGGCGCGGCCCAGGGCGTGGCGGTCCAGGGTCTCGCGCTCGCTCACGCCAAGGCCTTTCCGAACACGGCCTCGTGGTGCTGGTCGAGCAGCGGCGGCAGACCGTAACTCGGCGTGTAGCCCTCGAATTTCAGCGGACTCGCGATGGCGCGCAGCGGCACATCACCATCGCCCAGCGGCACCACGAGACCGCGCGAGCGCGTGAGATCGGCGTCCAGCGCCGCGGCCAGCGTGCCGACCTCGGACACCACGATGCCCAGCGGCGCGAGGCGGCGAACCCACTCCGCGGCGTCCGCCGTCCGCAGCACGGCGCCGATGGCCGCGAGCACCGGCGCGCGGTGGGCGCGCCGCGCTTCCATGGTGGCGAACAGCGGGTCGTCCACCCACGCGGGTTGGTTCACCTCGCCGCAGAACTTGCGCCAGAACTTGTCGTGTGTGATGAAGAGCGTGAGCCAGCCGTCGGCGGTGGGAAAGATCTGCGCCGGCACCATGTAGGGGTGCGAGGAGTTGGCCAGGCGCTCCACGATCTCGCCCGTGTTGAGGGCCGCGCCGGCGAGGTAGTTGAGCTGCGAGAGCATCACGTCGTACATGGCGACATCGACCTGCCCGCCTTGTCCTTCGATGATCTTGGCCAGCAGGCCCATGGCCGCCACCATGCCGGCGGAGTTGTCGACCGCGGAGTAGCCGGCCTTGGTGGGTGGCGCGCTCGGGTCGCCGGTGAGGGCCATCACGCCGGTGAGCGCCTGGATCACGTAGTCGTAGGCCGGGCTCTCGGCGTAGGGGCCGTCCAGGCCGTAGCCGGTCAGCGCCACGCACACCAGTTTGGGGTTGACCGCGCCGAGTGCCGCGTACGTGAGGCCGAGCTTGCGGATGGCCGAGGGGCGCAGGTTGGTCACGAGCGCGTGCGCATCGCGCGCCAGGGTGTGCAGCGCCTCGCGCCCGGCGTCGGACGCGAGGTCGAGCACCACGCTTTTCTTGCTGCGGTTCAGGCTCGCGAAGTAGGCGTTGTGCGGGCCGATGAAGTGCGGGCTGACGCGGCGCGCGATGTCGCCCTCGGGCGGTTCGACCTTGATGACCTCGGCACCCATGTCGGCCAGCAGCAGGCCGCAATAGGGGCCTGCGAGCATGTGGCCGACCTCGATGATCCGCAGGCCCGCCAGCGGGCCGCGCGAGGTGCCTGTGGTCACTGGTGTACCTTCGGCTTCGCCTGCGGTGCGAGCTTGCTTGGGGCGACCCGGCGCGACGCTCATGCGAGCTGCTCCGCGAGGCGTGCCACCACGGTGTCCAGCGGCATGTCGGCGGTGAAGATCGCGGCCACACCCAGCGCGTGCAGCTCGGCATGGTCGTCACCCGGAATGGTGCCGCCCACGAAGACCTTCACGTCCGTGGCCTTGCGGCTGTGGAGCTCGGCGATCACGTCGGCCACCAGTTCCTTGTGGCTGCCCGAGAGGATGCTCAGGCCCACCGCGTGCACGCCTTCGTCCACGGCCACCTGGGCGATCTGGCCGGGGCTGCGGCGCAGTCCGGTGTAGATCACCTCGGCGCCTGCGTCGCGCAGCGTGAGCGCGACGATCTTGGCGCCGATGTCGTGCCCATCGAGGCCGGGCTTGCCCACCAGGATGCGTTTGCCGGACAGGGGCCGCGCGGTTTTGACTGCTTCGCTCATAGGTTCACCGGTTCCTTGAATTCGCCCCATTCCTTTTTGAGGCAATCCACCATCTCTTCGACGGTGGCGTAAGCGTGGCAGCACTCCACCAGCCAGGGCATGACGTTCTCGCGGTCCTGCGCGGCCGCGGCCGACAGCTGGGTCAGCGAGGCGTCCACCGCGGCCTGGTTGCGGGTGTCCTTCACGCGCTGGTACTTTTCAAGCGCGCGCTGCGCGATCGTGGGATCGAGCTTGAAGACGTCGCCGACCTCGATCTTTTCGCCGGGTTTGCTGAAGTAGTTCTGGCCGATCACGGCGTGGCGGCCGGCGTCGGTGTCGAGCTTGCGTTCGAGGCCGCGTTCGGCCAGGCGAAGCTGGAGCCAGCCGTCCTCGATGGCGGGCACCACGCCGCCGTAGGCGTCGATCTCGCCCATGACCTTGAGGATCATTTCCTCCATGCGGTCGGTGTGCTGCTCGAGGAAGTAGCTGCCGCCCAGTGGGTCCACCGTGCGCGCGATGCCGCTTTCGAAAGCAATCATCTGCTGCGTGCGCACCGCGAGCTCGGCCGAAAACTCGGTCGGGATCTGGAACGCTTCATCGAAGGCGCAGGTGAAGATGGATTGCGCGCCACCGAACACCGCGGCCATGGTTTCCACCGCCACGCGCACCGCGTTGTTGTAGGGCTGCGGCGCCACCAGCGAGCTGCCGCCGCACACCACGCCGAAGCGAAAGTGTTGGGCCTTGGGGTCCTGCACGCCGTAACGCTCTTTCATGAAGCGCGCCCAGAGCCGGCGCCCGGCACGGAACTTCGCGATCTCGTCGAAGAAGTCCATGTGCACGTAGAAGAAGAACGACAGGCGCTTGGCAAACTTCTCCACGTCGCCACCGCGCCGGCTCAGCTCGTCGACATAGGCCAGGCCATTGGCCAGTGTGTAGGCCATCTCTTCGGCGGCAGTGGCGCCGGCATCGCGCACGTGCGCGCCCGCGATGCTGATCGGGTTGAAGCGCGGCGTGACGTCGTTCGAGTACAGGATGGAGTCGGCGATCAGGCGCATCGAGGGCCGCACCGGGAAGATCCAGGTGCCCCGCGCCACGTACTCCTTCAGGATGTCGTTCTGGATCGTGCCCGTGAGCTTGTGGCGCGGCACACCCTGCTTGTCGGCGACGGCGAGGTACATCGCATAGATGATCGCGGCCGTGCCGTTGATGGTGAACGAGGTCGAGATCTTCGACAGGTCCAGGTCCTTGAACAGGATCTCGGCTTCGCTCAGATTGGACAGCGACACGCCGACCTTGCCGATCTCCGGCCGCGCCATCGGGTGGGTCGGGTCGTAGCCGCACTGCGTGGGCAGGTCGAGCGCGACCGACAGACCGGTCTGGCCTTTTTCCAGCAGGAACTTGTAGCGTTCGTTGCTTTCCTCGGCGGTGCCGAAGCCGGAGTACTGGCGGATGGTCCAGAGCCTGCCCTGGTAGCCGTCGGGGAAAATGCCGCGCGTGAACGGGTATTCGCCCGGCTTGCCGATGTTCTCCTGGTTCACGGCCGAGGCATCGACCATGGTGGGCACGGGAATGCCGGTGCGGCTGATGGGGCCCAGCTCGGGCTCGGCGGGCAAGGCCGATGCAATGGGATCTCGGCTGTTCATGCGGTGGCCTTGTTGAGCAGTTTGTCGGAGGCGGCCCAGTGGTCGTCGTGCAACCAGGTCCGTGCGAGGTGGTCCTGCTCCACGCGGCGGTGCGCGGGCCAGGCCAGGCCCTGGCGCGCCGCGATGGCCTGGGCCTTGATGCCGCGCAGCACCTGTGGCGCGCAGGCGTCCAGGGGTTTGAGGAAGTGGGTAACGTCGCTGCCCTGCGGACCGTCACTGATCACCGCATCGGCGAGTCCCCAATGCAATGCGGTGGGTGCGTCGACCAGTTCGGCGCGGGCCATCATGCGCATCGCGCGCGCCGGGCCGAGCAGACGGAACAGGTCGGGCCCGCCACCCCAGGCCGAGGTGATGGCCAGGCGAGCCTGGATGTAGCCGATGCGGGCGTGTGCGGCCTGCAGCCGCATGTCGCAGGCCAGCGCGAGTTCCGCGCCGCCGCCGATGGCGTCGCCGTTGAGGTAGGCCAGCACCGGCACCGGGCAGTGCCGGATCGCGTCGAGCGCGCCGCCGGCTTCTTCCATCATGGCCTGCACCGCGGCCTCGTCGCGCACGTTCGCGAGATCGCGCAGGTCGCCACCGGCGGCGAAATATTTGTCGCCCGCGCCGCTGATCACGATGTAGCGCGCGCCGGCTCGGGCGCCGGCCTCGCGCACCGCGTCGGCCAGGGCCGCGAGCACCGGGCGCGCGAGGGCGTTGTGTTTGTCGGCACGGTCGACGGTGAGCCAGGTGGCCCCCGGGGCGCGCGCCGAGATGCGGATGGGTCCGCTCGTTGCAATGGGTTGTGTTGTGGTCTGCATGGCTTTCATGCTAGATTGGCTTTCGTCCAGCGGGAAGAACGCTTATTCGAGATATCGAACAAACCAGGTCTAAAACACCCTATGAGTCCGGAATTCGACCCCATCGTTCAGGATGCTGAACAAACGGCAACCCCCACCGCCAAAGCCGGTGGTCTCGCCGTGACGGCCGTCGAGCGTGTGCTGGACGTCTTCGAGATGTTCCAGAAGATGCGAAAACCGCTGTCGCTCACCGACCTGGCCGAGGCGACGGGCATTCCCAAGAGCAGTTGCCACGCCATCGTGGGCACGCTCACGGCGCGCGGGTACCTCTATTCGCTGAGCCGCCCGCGCGCGCTGTACCCCACGCGCCGGCTTTTCGACATCGCCAGCGAGATCCAGGACAGCGACCCGTTCATGGAACGCGTGGTGCCGCTGCTCGAACGCCTTCGGGACACGTCGCGCGAAACCGTGATCCTGGGCAAGCGCCAGGGCGATGCGGTGATCTACCTGCAGGTGGTGGAGAGCACGCACTCCATCCGCTACTCCGCCCGGCCGGGCGAGTTCAAGCCCCTGCACTCCAGCGCCATCGGCAAGGCCTTGCTGGGCAGCCTGAAGGAGCCGGAAATGCGCGCGCAGATCGCGCACCGGCACCTGCCCGCGATCACGGGCGCCACGCTGATCAGCCCGGAGAGCCTGGGTGATGACATCGCCGCCAGCCGCAAGCGTGGCTACTTCGTGAGCCGGGGCGAAAACGTGGCCGATGTGTGGGCGGTGTCGGCGTTCCTGAACGTGCACAGCGAAACCCTGGCCATCGCCATCGCCGGGCCGCGCCACCGCATGGAGCACAACCTGCTGGAATGCGCCCAGCTCCTGCTGGCGACCTGCAGCTTCATCATCCGGCAATCGACGCGGTAGCCGCGGCGGCCGGGCCGTCAACGCTTCGTCATCAAAGTGTCGCGCCGCTGTCAACGCGGGCCGGCAAGCTGGGCGCACGTCCATCGAATCCGACGAAAGCACCCCCTCATGAAGCTGCACATCTCCACCTTGCTCGCCCTGACCGCCGCCAGCCTCGGCTTCGCCGCCCAGGCCCAGACCGCCTACCCTGCCACCCTCGCCGGTCACGCCCTGCTGCCCGCCCAGACCGTCATCCCCGCGCCCAAGCACGCGCCGGCCGACCTGCGGGTCAGCGGCAAGTTCACGACCGGCAAGCTGGTCGAGAAGACCGGCAGTGTCGAAGGCCTCTCGGGTGGCCGCCCCACCGGCGTGTCGCTGCCCTTCCAGGGCCAACCCATCCAGGGCCACTCGGGCATCAAGAAAATGCCCGACGGCACGTTCTGGATCCTCACCGACAACGGCGCAGGCGCCAAGGCCAACTCGCCCGACTTCGCGCTCTACCTCAACCACTACAAGGTCGACTTCAAGAGCGGCCAGTTCACGCGCCTGAAGACCGTGTTCCTGCACGACCCCGACAAGAAGGTGCCGTTCCGCGTCGTGCACGAAGGCACGAAGCAGCGCTACCTGACCGGTTCCGACTTCGACCTGGAAAGCTTCCAGTTCGCCGGCGGCTCGATCTGGTTCGGCGAAGAATTCGGCCCCTACCTCATCAAGGCCGACATGAACGGCAAGGTGCAGGCCGTGTTCGAGACGCAGGTGGACGGCAAGGCCGTGCGCTCGCCCGACCACCCCGCCGTCACCACGCCCGGCGCACCGGGCGGTGACGTGAAGTTCCAGGTTCGCCGCTCCAAGGGCTACGAGGGCATGGCCGCGTCGAAGGACGGCAGCAAGCTCTACCCCTTGCTCGAAGGCGCGCTGCACGACGAAGCGGCCAAGGCCGCCGAAGCCATCGACGGCAAGCAATACCTGCGCGTACTGGAGTTCGATGTGGCCACGGAAAAATGGACCGGCCGCCACTGGAAGTACGTGCTCGAAGCCAACCACCACGCCATCGGCGACTTCAACATGATCAGCCCGACCGAGGGCCTGATCATCGAGCGCGACAACGGCGAAGGCACGGCCGACAAGGCCTGCCCGGAGGCCACGAAACGCGCCGACTGCTTCCACGACCTGGCGAAGTTCAAACGTGTCTACAAGGTCGAGCTGAGCGAGGCCAACGTGGGTGGCCCCGTGCGCAAGATCGGCTACATCGACCTGATGAGCATCGCCGACCCGAACAAGCTTGCACGCAAGCCGCTGAACAACGGCGTGCTGACCTTCCCCTTCTTCACGATCGAGAACGTCGACATGGTCGACGCGCGGCACATCGTGGTCGGCAACGACAACAACCTGCCGTTCTCCAGCAGCCGCGAGCCCAACAAGGCCGACGACAACGAGCTGGTGTTGCTGGACGTGGGCGATTTCCTGTCGGCGCGCTGAGCGCGCTAGGGCACCAGCAGGAGCGCGAAGGCGGGCAGGTAGGTCACGAGCCCCAGCACCACCAGCATCATGGCCACGAACGGCAGGATCGCCCGCGCCACGGGCCACAGCTTCAGGCCGCTGACGGCCATGCCCACGAAGAGGCAGTAGCCGATCGGTGGCGCCGCCATGCCGATGGCCACGTTGGTCACGATCATGGCGCCGAAGTGGATCGGATCGACACCGAACTGGTTCGCGATGCCGATCAACATGGGGCCGAGGATGACCATGATGGCCACCTCGTCCATCACCGCCGCGAGCAGGAAGAAGCCGATGTTGAGCGCCAGCAGCATGGTCCACTTCTCGTGGAAGTGCGTGGCGAGCCAGGCCGCGAGCTTGCCCGCCAGTTGCTCCTGCGCGATCAGGAAGCTGAAGCCACTGGAGACGGCGACGATGGCCATCACGATGGCGCTGATGGCCATGGCCTTCGCGATGATGCCGGGCAGTTGCGCCAGTGTGAGCCGCCGTTCCACCACCAGGCCGATGAACAGCGCGTAGACGCAGGCCACCACGGCGGCCTCGGTGGGTGTGAAGGCGCCGCCGTAGATGCCACCCAGCACCACCACCGGCGCGAGCAAGGCCCAGACGCCTTCGCGCAAGGCGGTGGCGATCTCGCGCAGCGAAGCGCGTTTCTCGCGCGGCATCGGCGAGCGCAACGCGCGCGTGACCGCAATGACGGCCATGCCCAGGGCCATCAGCAGGCCCGGCAACACGCCCGAGAGAAACAGTCTGGAGATGGACTGCTCGGCGATCACGCCCCAGATCACGAAGGCGATCGAGGGGGGAATGAGCGGTGCGAGCACGCCCGCGCTCACCACCAGCGCGGTGGCATAGGCCTTGTCGTAGCCACGCGCCACCATGGCCGGGATCATGATGGCGCCGATGGCCGCGGTGGTGGCCGGCGCTGAGCCGCTCACCGCCGCGAAGACCAGCGCCGCGAGCACCACGGCCAGGTCCATGCCGCCGGGCAGGTGGCGCACGAAGACCTCGGCCACGCGCACCAGGCGCTGTGACAGGCCGCCCGCGCTCATGAGTTCGCCCGCCAGCATGAAGAAGGGAATGGCCAGCAAGGCAAAACTCTGCGTGCCCGCGACCACGGTCTGCGGGAACAGCATGGGCTCGATGCCCACGCTGAGCACCACGGCAATGACGCAGAGTCCGATGGCAAACGCGAACGGCATGCCGAGCACGGCCAGGCCGGCAAAACCGGCGGTGAGGATCCAGGTGGTCAGGGACATGGGTGGTCTTCAGGTGGCCGAGAGCGCTTCGCTCTCGGGCGGGCGGTAACCCGCGATACGTTCCAGGGCGAACAGGCACACCAGCGCGCCGCTCACGGGCGCGCTCGCGTACAGCCAGGTCAGGGGGTAGCCCATGGCGGCCGAGACCGCGCCCGCGGTGTCCTGCGCGTAGTGCACGCCGGCCCACACCAGGAAGCCGCCACAGCCCGCGATCAACAGCAGCATGAGCCGCTCGAGCGCGAGCTGCGCGCCGGGTGGCAGCAGCTCCACCAGCAGGTCCATGCGCACGTGGATGCCGTCGCGCACACCGAGCGCGATGGCCAGCAACATGGACCAGCCGAAACAGGTGATGGCGAACTCTTCGGTCCAGCTGGGCGCGCGGTCGAAGGCGTAGCGCATGAGCACCTGCCCGGCCAGCGCCACCAGCATCGCGATGGCCAGCGCGATCACCAGCCAGCGCACGGCGGTGGCGAGCGCGCCGCAGGCGGCGTGCAGCGCGCCCCGCGCACCGCGCGGGGCTGCGGCGGTGGCGGCCGCGGCGGTGTGGGCGCCCATCACTTCACCTGGTCGAGCGCGGCGGCCAGCAGCTCAGGGCCGATGCTGCCGCGGAACTTCTCGTACACCGGGGCAACCGCCTTGCGGAAGGCCGCGGGATCGTCGACCGTGTTGACCTGCATACCCTTGCCGCGCAGCACCGCGACCATCTGCTGCGCGTTCTCCAGGCTCACCTTGCGCTGCTCGGCCACGGCCACCTTGGCGGCCTGTTGCACCGCCGAGCGTTGTTCGGTCGAGAGCTTGGCGAGCGCGCGGTTGCCGATCAGCAGCTCGAGCGTGGTGTAGGTGTGGTTGGTCTGCGAGAGGTACTTGGTGACCTCGTAGACCTTGAGCGAATCGATGAATGCCAGCGGCAGTTCGAGGCCGTCGATGGTGCCTTGCTGCACGGCGGTGAAGGTCTCGCCCCAGGCCATGGGCACGGCCGAACCCCCGAGCGAATTGAACATGTCGATGAAGACCGGGTTCTGCATCACGCGGTACTTCACGCCGGTCACGTCGGCGGGCGAGCGCACGGGCTTCTTGTTGTTGATCATGTTGCGAAAGCCCGCTTCCATGAAGCCCAGCACCGTGATGCCCTTGGCTTCCAGGCGCTTGCCGAGTTCGGCCCCCACGCTGCCGTCGAGCACCTTACGCGCCTGCGCTTCGTTGGCGTACAGGAAGGGCAGGTCGTTGAGCTGGAAGCCGGGCTCGAGCTGCGCGACCACGGCGTTGGTGATGATGGCCGCGTCGACGGTGCCAAAGCGCATGCCTTCCATCATCGGCTTCTCGTCACCGAGCTGGCGGTTGGGAAACAGTTGCACATCGATGCTGCCTTTGCTGGCCGCCTCCAGTGCTTTCTTGAACGCGTGGGCCCCCACGGCGGACGGGTCCTGCGGGCTGTCGGCCGTGGCCCAGCCGAGCTTGATGACGGCCTTCTGTTGCGCGAGCGCAGCGGGCGCGGTGGCGATGGCCAGCGCGGCGATGGCGAGGGCGATGAAGTTCTTGCGTTGCATGGTGTTGTCTCCGGTCTTGTGGAAGGAATCAATCGGCCCCGTCGCCCCAGTAAAGGCGTTGGGGGTTGCGCACGAGCACGGCCTGGCGCGTGGCCTCGTCGGGTAGCCACTCGAGCGCGAGCGCCGCGAGGCGCTCGTCGCTGGGCACGGGGTGGGGGCTGGTGGGGTGGGGCCAGTCGCTGCCCCAGACCAGGCGGCCGGCGTTGGCGCGCAGCAGCGCTTGCGCCACCTCGCCCACCAGCGGGTCGCGGCCGCTGTCGGCCGAGAGGCGGTAGGGCGCGGACAGCTTGGTCCAGACCTCGCTGGCGAGCAGTTGGGCGCGCAGGTTGGCAAAGCCCCGGCTGGCGAGCAGCGCCTGCGCGCCGTGGTGGCCCATGTGGTCGACCACCACGGTCACGTCCAGGTCGCGCACCTGCGCCACCAGGTGGGGGTGGTCCACCACGTCGACCAGGATCTGCAGATGCCAGCCAAAGGGTTTCACGCGCGCCACGATCTCGCGGATGCGACCCAGGTCCGGCCCCTGGAAGATGGTGGTCACGCGCGTGCCGCGCGCGCCCAGCGCATGCCAGCGGGCGATGTCGGCTTCGGGGGTGTCCGGCGACACCACGGCAACGCCGCGCAGGCGCTTCGGGTGTGCTGCGAGGATGTCCTCGAAGCTGCGGTGGTCCGCGCCGAAGACCGTGGGGTGCACCAGCACGCCGCGCTGAATGCCCACCGATTCGCACATCGCCAGGTACGCCGCCAGCGGTGCGTCAGGGGGCGTGTAGTGCCGACCCTCGGCATAGGGGTAGCGCGCCGCGTCGAAGACGTGGAAGTGGCAGTCGCAACTGCCCGCGGGCCAACGTGCGGCGCCGCTCATGCCAGGATGCCCGCCAGGTGATCGGGACTGGGCACCGCTTCGCCGCGCTCGATGCGCCGAATGGTTTCGCCCACGCGCTTGTGCAGCGTGACGTCGATGCCCAGCTGGTCGCCGCGCTGTGCCACCAGCCCGTTGATGGCATCGATCTCGGTGCGCCGGCCTTTGCGGATGTCCTGGCCCATCGAAGGGCGTTGCGCGTCGCTGCGCGAGTTCGCCACTTCCATGATCATGTGGGTGATGGCGTCCAGCGCTGCCCGGTCCTCTTCGGCGCGCGCCAGCAGATCGAGGTCGAGACCGCCCGCGGGCTCCAGCGCCAGGCCGAGCGCGCGGCCCACGCGGATGCAGGAACTCCCCAGGCGGATGCTCAGCTCGCGCGCGCGGGCATCCGTGTCGCGTTGTTTGCCGGTCATGCCGGTGAGCGCGCACACGCCGTTGCGCATCGCGTTGATGGTGAGCTTGGACCAGCGTTCGCCCCACAGATTCGTGGTCACCTTGCACGAGTCGCCGTGCGCCAGCAGTTGTCCGATCGCCTCGGCGCGCGGTGTGATCTGGCCATGCGCCTCGCCGATGCGCATGCCCGGCTTCTTCTCGTCGCCCAGCGGGGAGTTGCGCACGATGAATCCAGGCCCCATCAACTCCGCGGCCAGCGCGCTCACCGAGCAGCCCAGCACACGACCCCAACCGGCGATGCCCGCGATCACGTCTTCGTTGATGCCGTTCTGCAGCGACACGATGCAGCCCGACGGCGCCAGGTACGGAAGGATCAGCTGGGTGGCCCAGGCCGTGTCGTAGGCCTTGACCGAGATGAAGGCCACATCGATGGGCGCTTCGCGCGACAGCTGGGGCACATCGCCCACATGGAGCGCGCGCACCGGTGTGTGCACCGAGCCCGCGCCGTTCATGCCCTGCACCTTCAGGCCGTCCCGCCGCATGGCCTCCACATGCTCGGGCCAGGCGTCCACCAGCAGCGTTTCGATGCCCGAACGTGTGGCATGCGCACCCACGTACCCACCCACCGCACCGGCGCCGACGATACATACCTTGCTCACTGGAATTCCTTTGCGAATGACATGCAGCGGACCTTACGCGGGCCTTCTGCGTCGAGGAAGACGGTGCCACCTGCGCTGTTTCATCTTGTGAACTTCCGGTGTGGCGGACGCGCCGCGCGGTCACCAGCGTCCGACACCATGTGCCCATGAACAGATCTGAACTCCTCGCGTCCCTCGCGGCCTGTGTGGGCGAACGCCACGTGCTCACCGCACCGACAGACATCGCCCCTTACGCCGTGGACTGGCGCCGCAAGTACGTGGGACAGGCCGCGGCGGTGGTGAGCCCGGGCAGCACGGCCGAGGTCGCCGCGGTGCTGCAACTGGCGACGGCGCATCGCATCCCTGTGGTCACGCAGGGCGGCAATACCGGCATGTCCGGTGGTGCCACACCGGACGGCACGGGCACGCAGATCGTGTTGAGCACGCGGCGGCTGAACCGCATTCGCCAGACCGATGCGCTTAACGACACCATCGAAGTCGAGGCCGGCGCCGTGCTGGAAGCGGTGCAGGTGGCCGCCAGCGAGGTGGGGCGCCTGTTCCCGCTGGCGTTGGCGGCGCAAGGCAGTTGCACGATCGGTGGCAACCTGGCCACCAACGCCGGAGGCACCGCCGTGCTGCGCTACGGCAATGCGCGCGACCTGACGCTTGGCCTGGAGGTGGTGACGCCCGACGGCCGCATCTGGAACGGCCTGCGCGGTCTGCGCAAGGACAACACAGGGTACGACCTCAAGCAGCTCTACATCGGATCGGAAGGCACGCTCGGGGTCATCACGGCGGCGGTGCTCAAGCTGTTTCCGCCACCAGCGGCCCGACGCACCGCGATGCTGACGCTGCCCTCGATCGACAACGCCGTGCAACTGCTCAACCGCGTGCGCGCGGACCTGGGGCCCGCGCTCACCGCGTTCGAGGTCATTTCGGCGGCCTGCGTGCCGGTGCTGCAGCGGCATTTCCCCGAGATGCGCTGGCCTTTCGAGACGCTCGTGCCCGTGGTGGCGCTGATCGAGATGAGCGACCACGAGAGCGAGCAACATGCGCGCGACACCTTGTCGTTCGTGCTGGAACAGGCGCTCGAGGACGAGATCGCCACCGATGGCGTGATCGGAGAATCGGTGGCGCAGTCCCGCGCGCTGTGGGCCTTGCGCGAACACCTTTCGGAAGCGCAAGCCAAGGAAGGGCCGCACATCAAGCACGACATTTCCGTGCCCATCTCGCGTGTCGCGGCCTTCGTCGATGCCGCCGTGAAGCACGTGCAGCTCGGTTTCCCGGGCGCGCGCATGGCGTGGTTTGGCCACCTGGGCGATGGCAACCTGCATTTCAATGTGCTTGCGCCCGTTGGTACCGATGCGCTGGCCTTCTGCGCCGGACAAGGTGACGTCAACCGCCTGGTGCACGATCTGGTGCACGCGCACAGCGGCTCGATCAGCGCGGAGCACGGCCTGGGGCAATTGCGCCGCGACGAGAACGCGCGCTACAAGGATGGCGTGGAACTCGCGCTCATGCAGGGGCTGAAGCAGGCGCTCGATCCGCTGGGCTTGATGAACCCCGGGAAGGTGTTGAGGCCGCTGTCGGCGGGTTGAGCGCGCCCTGGCAGGCCTGCGACATTCGTCGCGCCTGCTCGAATGCCGCCAGGCAGCGCGGGTCCGCGCTGGCCATGGCGATCTGCCGGCAGGTGCGCCATTGTTCTGGCGTCACGAGGGCGCCACACAGGGCGGCATCCAGCAAGCGCAGCAGGGCGAGACGGACGTGCCCCATCCGCAGGCTGCGCGCCAGCAACGCCAACGCGCTCGCGCGTGCAGCGTTCTGGTCGCATGGGCTTGCCGCGTCGCAGCGCCCTCGACGCAGGCTGCGTTTGAGAGAACGCACCTGGTCTCTAGACACCACAGACCCCTCGGACCGGGCGCTCCCTCGCACCCTGCGGCGGGATGCGGTCATTCCTGAGCGTGAACGTGTACGTGAACATCATGCGCACGACGGTAACGCGCGCCGTGCGGCTGCGTGGCCCAGGCGCTGTCGGGTGTTTCACATGTTGAACCCTTGCGCATGCCCTTACTGCAGGCCACGCGAAGGTGGTCCATCATCAAAGGTGTGCACGCCCTCGCCCCTTCGTTCCCGTCAGACACCTCGCGCCACGAGACGCCCTGTGGCGATGGCGTCATGGTCTGGCGGCGCTGGGGCGAGGGCGAGCCGGTGCTGCTGCTGCACGGCGGCAGCGGCAGCTGGACCCACTGGCTGCGCAACATCGACACCATCGTGGACGCGGGGCGTTCGGCGTGGATTCCCGACCTGCCCAACTTCGGCGACTCGGCGAGCCTGGGCGATCAGGCCGACGCGGACGCAGTGGTCGCACCCTTGCTGCAGGGCATGGAGGTGTTGTTGGGTCGGGCTTCGCGCGACATGGTGGCGTTCTCCTTCGGCAGTCTCGTCGCCAGCCTGCTGGCGGCCGCGCATCCCGACCGCGTGCGACGGCTGTTGCTGGTGGGACCACCCGTGTTGCCGCTGCGCAGTGGCAAGGGGGTGGCACTGCGTCCCTGGCAGCACCTGTCCAGTGCGGCCGAGCAGGCCGATGTGCACCGCGCCAATCTCGCGGCCATCATGTTCCACGACCCGTGCGCGATTGACGCGCACACGGTGGCCCTGCAGGCCGCCAATGCCGCGCGAGACCGCATGCGCCGGCGCCGGCTGGTCACCACGGACGCCTTTGCCCGGGCGTTGGCCCACATTGGGTGCGACACCAGCGCCGTGTTCGGCGCGCAGGACACGCTCTACCGCGATGCATGGCCGAGCGTGCGCGCTGTTCTGGACGCATGCCCCGGGTTCCGTGGCATGACGCTGGTGCCCGACGCCGGGCACTGGGTTCAGTACGAGGCGGCCAGCGCTTGCAATCAGATCCTCCGGCAGTGGCTGAGTGCTAGCCCACCGGCACCTGTCCATCCTTGAGCACGCGCAACACGAAGCTGGACTTGCTGTGTCGGATGCCCGGGATCTTGTAGAGCTTTTCGCGCAACAGGCGCTCGTAGTCGCGCGTGTCTTTCACGGCGATGCGGATGTAGTAGTCGTAGTCGCCCGACACCAGGTAGGCGTCCATCACCTCGGGGATCTCGGCCAGCACGCGGCCGAACTGGAACAGCGTCTCGTCGGTGTGGCTCTCCAGGGTGAGCTGCACGATCACCGTGTCGCGGTAGCCCAGGCGCGTGCGGTCCAGCTCGATGCGGTACTGCCGGATCACCCCCTCGGCCTCCAGTCGCTTGATGCGGCTCCAGCAGGTGGTGGGCGAAAGCTTCACCGCCGCGCCGATCTCCTGCAGCGTGCGGCGCGAGTCTTCCAGCAGCTCGCGCAGGATGGCCAGGTCGTGCTTGTCGAACAGAACCGGTGGTTTTTCTTCTTCAGCCGCATTTTTCCGAATGATTTTCGACGTTGCCATGGTTTGGCCTCCGAACAAAGAAGCACATTTTGGCCGGGATTGAGAAAAATCTGCGCATGAAAACCGAATCCCTCGAAAACCCCCTGACCTCGGCCGCCGAAGCCTGCACCGCGCGCAACGGTGCCGAAACCCTGCTCGACACACTGGTCGCCTGCGGTGTCGACACGATCTTCGGCTACCCCGGCGGCGCGGCGCTGCCGCTGTACGACGCGCTGCACGGCCAGCCCGCGATCCGCCATGTGCTGGTGCGCCACGAGCAGGCCGCCGTGCACGCGGCCGAGGGTTACGCGCGCACCACCGGCCGCCTGGGTGTGGTGCTGGTCACCTCGGGGCCCGGCGTGGGCAACACCATCTCGGGCCTGCTCGATGCCATCAGCGATTCGGTGCCGGTGCTGTGCATCAGTGGGCAGGTCGCCTCGGGCGTGATCGGCACACAGGCGTTTCAGGAATGCGACGCGCTGGGCATCTCGCGCCCGGTGACCAAGTGGAACCACCAGCCGCGCGACGCGAACGATATCGCCGAGGCGGTGCGCGAAGCGGTGCGCATTGCGCTCGGGGGCCGGCCCGGGCCGGTGCTGCTGGACCTGCCGAAGGACGTGCAGCTGCAGCGCGTCGATGCGGCGGCGCCGGCCGAAGTGCCGGTCGTGTCGCCTGCGCCCGCGCTACCGCCGCAGGAATCTCTGCACGCCGCCGCCATGCTCATCGCGCAGGCGCAACGCCCCGTGCTGTACGGCGGCGGTGGCCTCATCAACGCGGGCGAAACGGCGTGCGAGCGCTTCACGGCACTGGCGCGCGACTGGCACTTGCCCACCACGCTCACGCTGATGGGCCTGGGCGCCATGCCCACGTCCGACCCCAACTTCCTCGGCATGTTGGGCATGCACGGCACCGTGGAGGCCAACCTGGCCATGCACCACGCCGACCTGATCGTCTGCGTCGGCGCGCGGTTCGACGACCGCATCACCGGCCGCCTGAGCGACTTCGCGCCGCGCGCGCGCAAGATCCACATCGACATCCACCCCGGCAACATCGGCAAGGTGATCCCGGTCGACGTGGCCTTGGCGGGCGACTGCGACGCAGTGCTGGAGGCGCTCACCGCCCTGTTGCCCGCACCGCTGCCGGCCGAACGTCTGGACCCGTGGTGGGCGCGCATCGGGCACTGGCGTTCGGCCGACTGCCTGGCCTTCACGCCCAGCGACACCACCGTCCTGCCGCAGCAGTTGATGCGCGCGGTGCGGACACAACTCGAAGGGCGCGACGCCATCGTCTCCACCGACGTGGGCCAACACCAGATGTGGGCCGCGCAACACCTGGCCATCGAACGGCCGCGGCGCTGGCTCACCTCGGGCGGCGCTGGCACCATGGGCTACGGCCTGCCGGCGGCGATCGGCGCGCAGATCGCGCACCCCGACAAGACCGTGGTCTGCGTGAGCGGCGACGCCTCGGTGCTGATGAACATCCAGGAGCTGTCGACCGCGGTGCAGCACGCCACGCCGGTCAAGCTGGTGCTGTGCAACAACGGCTACATGGGCATGGTGCGCCAGTGGCAGCAGCTCAACCACGGCAACCGCCTGAGCCACAGCTGGAACGCGGCCCTGCCCGATTTCGTGGCGCTGGCGCGCGCCTTCGGCTGGGGCGCGCGGCGTGTCGACCATCCACGGGAACTCGACGAAGCGCTCGCCGAATGCCTGGCCCACGACGGTCCCTTCTTTCTGGACGTGCGCGTCGCCGCACAGGAAAACTGCTACCCCATGATGCCCGCCGGCCGTGGCCACCACGAGGTCATGCTGGCCGACGACCGCTGGTATTGCGACGATTCCGCTTGATGGGCCTGTGAAAGCGGTCAGAGCGGTGGGCGCGCTGGATCGCTACAACCACTTTGGCAAAATCGTCCTCGGCTTGAGATGGCGCATCCATGCCATCTGGCAAGATCACCGCAGAGCGACCCACAAGTTCACGCATCTCCTTGCAATCCAGCGAACCACACCATGGCAATCCCCGCAGACGTATCCAAGCTCTCCTACGCCGAACTTCAAAAGATGATCGAGGACGTCCAGCAGCAAATTGCTGTGAAGCGGGTTGAGGAGATCAAGGTGCTGGCCGATGCCTACGCCAAGAAGACCACCGCGGCAGGCTTCACCATACGGGAAGCCATCGATGCCCTGAAGCCGTACCTGCCCAAGAAAGACGCCGGGGTGGTGAAGTACCGCGACCCGGCGAACACGGAAAACACCTGGAGCGGCAAAGGCCGTGTGCCGCGCTGGCTGCAGGCCTACCTGGACGCAGGCCAGCAGAAAGAGGCGTTTCTGGTCTGGTAGGGCGCGAACGCGACAAGGGGCGGCGAGACATATCCATTGCCGGTTTCCCGGCCGGGTATTCGAACCAGTCGCGCACGCAGCGCACGGTGGTCAACGACGCAGACCGGCTGCGCAAATTCCTGCTGAAGTTCGGGTTGAGCTGGGATGCCATACGGTCGGCGGTTTGACGACCGCGCTGCAAGGTCCATGGCCCTTGGAGGCCTACGCCGAAAAGCCGATCAAGCAGGCGGGGATCGTGCCGGAGTAAGCCTCAGCCCCAGTTCTCCAGCACCACCTTGCCGCGCGCCTTGCCCGATTCGATCAACGCGTGGGCGCGCTGGAGGTTGGCGGCGTTGATGGGGCCGAAGTGCTCGGCCAGCGTGGTGCGGATCAGGCCGGCGTCGACCAGCGCGGCCACTTCGTTGAGCAGGCGGTGCTGGCCGATCATGTCGGCGGTGCCGAAGAGCGCGCGGGTAAACATCAGCTCCCAGTGCACCGAGACCGACTTGCGTTTGAACTTCGTGATGTCCAGCGACGTGGGGTCGTCGATCAACCCGAACTTGCCCTGCGGCGCGATGGCTTCGACGATCTGCGCGAAATGCGCGTCGGTCTGCGTGAGGCTCACGATGTGGTCCACGGTGGGGAAGCCGACGCGCCGCAGTTCTTCGGCAATCGGCTTGCCGTGGTCGATCACGTGGTGCGCGCCGAGTTCTTTCACCCAGGCCTGCGTTTCGGGCCGCGATGCGGTGCCGATCACGGTGAGGCTGGTCAATCGCGTGGCCAGTTGCGTGAGGATGGAGCCCACGCCGCCCGAGGCGCCGATGATGAGCAGGGTTCGGGCGTCGGGCGACTTGCCCGGCGCGATGCCCAGGCGGTCGAACAGCATTTCCCACGCGGTGATGGCCGTGAGCGGCAGCGCGGCGGCTTGCGCGAAGTCGAGTGAGGCCGGCATGTGGCCGACGATGCGCTCGTCCACCAGGTGCCGTTCGCTATTGGTGCCGGGGCGTGCGATCGAGCCGGCGTACCAGACGCGATCACCCGGTTGGAACAGCGTGACCTCCGGCCCCACGGCACGGACGATGCCGCTCGCGTCCCAGCCCAGTACCTTGTAGTCCTGGTCCGCGGCCGGTGCACTGTTGGCGCGCACCTTGGTGTCCACGGGGTTCACCGAGACCGCCTTCACGTCCACGAGCAGGTCGCGGCCGGTGGCCACGGGTTCGGGCAGCGTGATGTCGATCAGCGCGTCGGGCAGGCTGATGGCTTGGGGCTTCTGGTATCCAACGGCTTTCATGGGCGTGCTTTCAAGGTCAAGGTGAAAAGCGCGATCTTGAACCGAGTGCCTTGATTGAAAAAGTGGTGAAACCATGAAGGCAGCTTCAAAGGATGTTTGAATATGGTGACCATGAAAGCCCTGCAAGACCTGGACATCTTCGTGCGCACGGTCGACAGCGGCAGCCTGTCGGCCACCGCGCGCCTGCTCGATCTCACACCCGCGGCCACCAGCGCCGCACTCAAGCGCCTGGAGGCCGAGCTGGGCGTGCCACTGTTCGTGCGCTCCACGCGCAGCCTGCGGCTCACGCAAGAGGGCGAGCGTTTCCTTGAGCAGTGCCGCCCGGCGCTGGAGGCACTGCAACAGGCCAGCCAGCAACTGGCCGCGGGCGAGCACGGCTTGCGCGGCACGTTGCGACTTGCCGCGCCATCGGATCTGGGTCGAAACGTGCTGCTGCCCTGGCTCGACGCGTTCCAGGACACGCACCCGCAGGTGGACATCCGCCTGTTGCTGTCGGACAGCCGGGCCAACGTCTACAGCGAGCCGGTCGACGCGGCCTTTCGTTATGGCAAACCGCCGGACTCCAACCTCGTGGCCCTGTCGCTGGCGGCTTCGCACCGCCGCGTGCTGTGCGCCTCGCCGGCCTACCTGCAGCGGCACGGCGCGCCCGCCACGCCGCACGAACTGGTGCAACACGATTGCGTGTGTTTCATGCTCCACGACGAGGTGCACGACCGTTGGCGTTTCTCGCGCGAAGATGGCGCGCCGGAGATCACGGTGCGGGTGAAGAGCGTCAACGTGGCCAACGACGGCGACGTGGTGCGGCGCTGGGCCTTGCTCGGCAGGGGCATTGCCTACAAGTCGTTTTTCGACGTCGCCGACGACCTCGCGCAAGGCCGCCTGCAGGCGCTGTGCACCGACTGGACCACCGAAGCCGTGTCGCTGTTTCTCGTGATGCCAAGCCGATGTCAACTCACGCCACTGATGCGCAGCCTGCGCGATTTCGTGGTGTTGCGCACGGCGGCGTTGGCGGCCACCTCGGGCAAGCGTTCCTAGACGACCATCGGCGTCACAGCGCCATCGATCGAAAGAATCGAGCCCGAGATATAGCTGGCGCGTGGTGAACACAAGAACAGCACGGCGTTGGCGACCTCCTCCGAGGTGGCGACGCGACCCAACGGCATTCGAGCGGTCATGCGCGCGAGCGCTTCGTCTCGGGTGATGTTGTTGGCGCTCGCGTCGACGGCAAGGCCCGCGTCCATTCGCTCGGTGTGCGTGATCGAGGGGTTGACCGCATTGACCCGGACGCCGAGCGGTCCATACGCGTTTGCCAGGCCCGCGCTGAGCAACATCAACGCCGCATTGGCGGCCCCACCCGGCAGGTGCGTGGGCGAAGCCAGCTTGCCGCCCATGCCGACCACGTTGAGCACCGATCCCGTTCCCCGTGCCGCCATGCGTTTGATGACCGGGTCGATGACGTTGACGTAGGTGAAGAACTTCGCGTCCATGGCGTCACGCCATTGCTGCGGCGTGAGTTCCGCAGGCACGGTGCGCCGCGCGGCACCGGCCGAGTTGACGAGGATGTCGATGGGGCCCTGCGTTTTCTCCGCGTCGTTCACGGCAACTTCGGCGCTCTTCGCATCCGCAAGATCTGCGCTGACGATGTGGACGCGCGATGCGGGCCAGGCGGTCAACAGGCTTGCTTTGGCGGCTTCCAGCGCAGGCCGTCCCCTGGCCACCAAGGTCACCTTGCCGCCTTCCGCGAGAAACCCGAATGCACAGGCGAGCCCGATGCCTTTGCTGCCTCCTGTGATCACAACGTGTTGGTTCTTGAGCTGGAGATCCATGGCGATTCGATGGTGGGCAACGAGGGTGGCGGGATGTGCGTACTGTAGGGTGCCTTGGGCCATAGGGCTGGCCCGGGTCGTGTCAAAGCGCGACCGGTGCCAGACTTTACCCAATTGCCTCGGTGAAACGAGGAGCGAGTAGGGACTCTTGCATTCGTTGGCTCAACGACAGCGGATCAGGCTCCCGCCTTCAGTGTGCCGCCCTTGGACAAGGGCGGCACGAGATGCTGATATAGGCTCAGCCAGCCCTTTTTCTCGCTCGGTACGAACGCAGGCAGCTCCGCGCGGCGAGATTCCCATTCGGAGGCGTCCAGCAACAGATCCACCTGGCGTCGCGCGATGTCGATGGCCACGGTGTCGCCGTCGCGCACCAGTGCGGTCGGGTCGCCGTCTGCGGCTTCGGGCAGCACCACTTGGTTCGGGCGGATCCTGGGCGTGTTGACCGGCCCCCCGTTCTTCGCATGACGATCGCCACGCCGATGGGGAGTCGCGATTTCCGGTTTCTGCGCGAGGCGGGTCGGACCGGCTTCCTGTTGTCACCGGCGCTGGTCTCAACCGAAGCCGCCGCGCATTTTTTCAATGCCGAGAGCCGCCCAGCAGACAATGTCTTCGGTCTTTCGATCCAGACGCCCAGCGGACCCGTGCCTTGGTTTGACCCGAATATTTCAGTAAAACTGTGCGTGCGCTCCTGGGCCCCAGAGCTTCAGACAAGGTAAAAATCGGCCATAGGGCGCCAGTTGATCTGTACCTGCGGCGTGAAGCGTCCAACGGCACTCCGCACCGTGCGGCTGAGCAGTGCCCGACGGTGCGGCCAACCGCTTACACCGCCTCACGAACCGCTGCTTCGATCGCGGCGATATCTATCTTCCGCTGATTCATCATCGCTGCCATCGCCGAGGCAGACACCTTCTTGTCGGCACTTGTCGTCAACTCGGTCAGCCGCCGCGGGAAGACTTGCCAGGACACCCCGTAGCGATCCTTGAGCCAGCCGCAGACGCTCTCCTCGCCGCCGTCCGCCGTCAGCGCCGCCCACAGCCGGTCGGTCTCGGCCTGGTCATCCGTCGCGACCGAAATCGACACCGCCTCGGTGAGCGTGAAGACCGGCCCGGCATCGAGAATCTGATAGGGCACCCCGCCGAGCGAGAAATCGATCACCGAGAAGGCGCCGTGCCCCGCATCGCCTGAAAAGGTCGTCTCGACCCGGCTTCCCGGGATCAGAGAACAGTAGAAATCAGCGGCCTCACGGCCCCGCCCGTCGCGGAACCAGAGGCAGGTACGAATGGAACTGGTCATGGCGTTGCTCCTTTGCTTGGGTGGATGGATGGACAGACAACTCGCCCGCCTTCAATATCACGACGATCGGCAGGCACCCGAATCGACAGACATGGGTGCACCGGAGTACTCCATCTCAAGCACGACCCACTCACGGTACGACACGCCGAAGCGTTTCTGAATCCGGCACAGCGTGGCATCCATTTGCTGCAAGGGCTTCATCGTGGCCGTGATGGGCAGGCGTTGCCTTTCGTGGCTGGGACGTTCTGCGACGAGCACGATCCCGCTGCGCAACGCCACGGCGTCCGACGACGCCGATTCCGCGTGCACGCTCACCCGCCCCGTGCGGGACCAGGCGTCGGCTGTCAGTGCCAGAGCGATATCGTCCATGCCATCGCGCACTTCCACACCCCACTGCTCATGTGGCCAGAACGGCGCCTTGTTGAGCAGATAGCGCACACCTCGGCGCACGGTGAGCGCGAAGGGTGCGCTGTCGTGCTCCGGACTCCAGGAGATTGCGCCCAGTTCGGCGGCGACCGCCGCAGCCTTCTCGCGCCCACCCATTGCCTCCACCAGGGCCAGCGCGACCGGAATGGATGCCGTGATACCGGTCGTGGTGGCCACGTCTCGATCCACCAGGTAGCGTTGGTGCGGCACATGGATCGACCCAGGGTGGCGCTCCAGTACCTTGCCGCGCGAAGACCAGTGGCCAGCGAAGCGGCGGCCGTCGAGCAGCCCGGCGCTGCCGACCACCAAGGTGCCGTTGCACACACCGACGATGCGCGCGCCGTTTTCGGCCTGGCGTCGCACCCAGGCCGTGACGGCGGGATCAGCATCGTTGCTCATCGCCGGCACGATCACGTAGTCAGCCCCCGAGGGGTGAACGCGGTCAAAACCTTCGAAGTCGTGCGGCACTTCCACCTGAAGCGCGGGGAACAGATCGACCCGTCCGCGTCGCGACGCCACCGCCTTCACGTCGGCCACGTCGGCGCGCTGCAGCACCGCGTGCGTCAGCAGAAAGTCGGTGGTTTCGGTGCCCTCGTTGAGCGAAACAATCGCCACCACGGGTCGGCCCGCGTGGCGGGGCTTCATGGCGCGCACGAAGGCCTGCGTTTGCTGTTCGCGCAGGGCTGGGTCCGTGGGTGCCGGCGGCATATCCATGCCCGCACTGCAACCGGCCACCAACAACGCCGCAGTACACGATACGATCATCGCCATCGATCTGAACATCGCCACTCCAGAATCCGAATCAAGCCGTGACCTTACGTAGTCTGACTCCAGCGTGCAAGGACGAAAAGGCCGCGCATTCTGCCATCGACGTGGTGCTTGTCGCTTTCGATGGTGCCGAAGCGATCGATGTCGCCGGGCCGGCCAGCGTCTTCACCAAGGCCGAGCACCTTCGTCCCGGAACGTATCGCCTTCACACCGCGTCAGCCACCGGCGGCACGGTTGTGACGAACGCCGGACTGAGCCTCAGCGGTTTCTGCCGTCTTGACGAGTTGCCGAACCGCATCGATACGATCATCGTTGCGGGCGGCGAAGAAGCGGGCGTGCGCGCCGCCATCGTCGACCATGAAGTAAGCGCCTGGCTGTCGAAAGTTGCCCCTGGTGTCCGGCGTGTGGCCAGCGTGTGCAGCGGCGCTTTCGCGCTCGCCGCGGCGGGGTTGCTCGACGGCCGCCGGGCAACCACGCACTGGCGCGTGTGCGACCAGTTGCAGACGATGCGGCCGCAGGCGTGCGTGGAGCGCGGTCTCGTGTATGTGCGCGATGGCCCGGTGTGGACATCGGCGGGCGTCACGACCGGCATCGAGTTGGCGCTGGCCTTGGTGGAAGACGACGTCGGGCGCGACGTGTCGATGGACATCGCGCGCACGCTGGCATTGCCACTGCTTCGCGCAGGCGATCAGACGCAACTGAGCGACACGTTGCAGGCGCAGTCGGCAGTGCGGCATCGCCTGCGCGACCTCATTGCATGGATCGGCCTTCATCCGGGCGAGGACCTTTCGGTGGGCGCACTTGCCGAGCGAGCGCACATGAGCGAACGGCAGTTCGCCCGCGCGTTTGCGGCCGAAGCCGGCACCACACCAGCCCGCTTCGTCGAGCAGGCCCGAGTGAAGACCGCAACGCGACTGTTGCGACAGACGCACTGGACGCAGGACAAGATCGCGAGCAGCAGCGGCTTCCGCTCAGTCGATGCGTTTCAGCGCGCGTTCCGGCGAGAGCATGGCGTCACGCCACGCACCTATCGCGAACGCGCTTGACGTCGGGACCGTAGGGCGCCAGAGTAGTTGCTCTGGCGCATCCTAGAAATCAAGGACTTACAAGACCTCGTGCCATAGGGCGGGCCCGGTTCGGGTCAGAGTTGGTGAGACTGGTCTACTTCGCTGCCAAAGTTCATGCCACTGGACTTCCGGCGTGAAGCCTCTTCCGTTCATCTCGACAATCAGGCTGCGACCGCTGCCTGACTTACACCAACCGGCCTCCACGACACGGGGCGGTTCATGTTGGTGCATCACAGCGACAGGGGTTCGCAATACGTCTCCATCGATGGCGACGCGCTCCAGGCCATCAAGGACATGGGCCTCGCGGCCAGACTGGCCCGGACGAACGCCGGCGAGGGTCAAGCGGTTGCTGCCGCTCGCTTGGGCGTGCATGTTCAGATGATCGCCCGAGTCGAGGCAGGGGAGCCGGGTGTTGCCATCGGGCATGTGTTGGGGTTGCTCGCGCTGTACGGCATCGCAACGAAGCTACACCTACCCGGATCTTGACGTGACATCCAGAAGGTCCGGACAGCTGCTGTGCAGCGAGGCTGTGTGAAAACCCTCTCCCAGCCTGAAGTTGAACTCGGTAGAGTTCATAGGCATATTGGACACGGGGGTCAATATGTCGAGGTACATCGAAGGTCAGGACAGGCAGCAGGTCACGTTGTTGCCGGAGTGCCTGGATGACTTCATTGCAGAAGACAACACGGTCCGGATCGTGGACGTCTTCATCAATGAGTTGGACCTGGTCGGTTTGGGTTTCGATGGCGCAAAGCCGGCTGCAACGGGCCGGCCTTCGTATCACCCCTCGGTGCTGTTGAAGCTGTACCTCTACGGCTACCTCAACCGCATCCAGTCAAGCCGCAGGCTGGAGCGCGAATGCCAGCGCAACGTGGAGCTGATGTGGCTGACGGGCCGGCTCGCCCCTGACTTCAAGACCATCGCGGACTTCCGCCGCGACAACGGTAAAGGCATCCGCAATGTCTGCCGTCGCTTCGTGATGCTGTGCCGCGAGTTGAAGCTGTTCACCGACGCCGTTGTGGCCATCGACGGCAGCAAGTTCAAGGCGGTCAACAATCGCGAGCGCAACTACACGCCAGGCAAGATCGAGCGCCGCGAGCGGGAATTGGAGGAGAGCATCCAGCGCTACCTTGATGCCTTGGAGACTGCAGATCGAACCCAGCCCGTTGAGATGCAGGTAAAGACCGAGCGCCTGCAGGGCAAGATTCAAAAGATGCGCCAGCGACTGCAAGACCTTCAAGTCGTCAAGGCGCAACTGGAGAGGGTGCCTGATCGGCAGATCTCCCAGACCGACCCTGACGCACGAGCCATGACCACCCACAGCGCCAAAGGCACGGCCATGGTGGGCTACAACGTGCAGACAGCGGTGGACACGAAGAACCATCTGATCGTCGCCCACGAGGTCACCAACAACGGCAGTGACCGTTCACAACTCAGTGCGATCGCTTTGGCCGCGCGCGATGCGATGGGCAAGCGCAGATTGATGGCCATCGCTGACCGCGGCTACTACAACAGCATGCAGCTCAAGACATGTGACGACAGCGGGATTGCAGCGCTTGTGCCCAAGCCCATGACATCCAATGCGCGGGCAGAGGGCCGGTTCGACAAGACAGATTTCATCTACACCGCTCGCGACGACGAGTACCAATGCCCTGCGGGCCAGCGGGCGATTCGCCGCTTCAGCCGCGAAGAGGCTGGACTGCAGATCAGCATCTATTGGTCCAGTGCCTGCCCTGGCTGTGCCATGAAGGCGCAATGCACAACGGGCGACTACCGACGCATCAGGCGATGGGAGCATGAGCAAGTCATGGATAAGGCCCAGCAACGGCTGGACCAGATGCCCAACGCCATGACGGTGCGCAAGAGCACCGTAGAACATGTGTTCGGCACCCTCAAGCACTGGATGGGCTGGACGCACTTCCTGACCCGAGGCATCCAGAACGTGGCAACCGAGATGAGCCTGAACGTGCTGGCTTACAACTTCAAACGCGTCCTCAGCATCCTGGGCTTTGAGGGGAGCAAGAAAGCGATGCGGTTGTTGGGTGCATAGGCGCCCTTTGCGGTCGCTGCAGGCCCGAAATACGGGCCCGAGAGGGCTCCAACATCGCCTTGGCGTCTCTCAGACGGCGTTAATTCGAAGAAACCGAAAAATCTGCAACCTGCGCGTAACTCGCTCAGGCTCCCAGGGAGTTATCACACGGCCTCCAGCGATTGCCGCCGGTGGCGCAATCAACTTGCATCAGTACGGTCAATCCCGTACGCTGGCCCGACGTCCACGCGCAACACCCGAGCCCCTGCGGGCCGCCGGGCCGGCCTTCCGGGGACGCGCAAAGGAGACCCAACCATGCCAAGCCGATCGAACGGCCTCGCGGCCGAAATGAAAGCCGTGCGAACGCTGGCGCTTGTGGGCGCCGCGGCCGCCGGCAAGAGTTCCCTCGCCGAGGCTTTGTTGTACAAGGCGGGGGCCATCGGAGCGTGCGGCAGCATCGAGCGCGGCAGCACCGTCAGCGACCACGACCCGCTGGAGCGCCGGATGCAGCACTCGCTCAACGCATCGGTGATGCACCTCACGCATGCCGGCACGCGCATCCACTTCATCGACACGCCCGGCGGCCCCGACTTCCTCGGCCAGAGCCTGCCAGCGCTGGAGGCGGTCGAGACGGCGGCGGTGGTCATCAATGCCGCCACCGGCATCGAGCCGATGACGGTGCGCATGATGGAGTACGCGGCCTCGCGCCACCTTGCCCGCATGATCATTGTCACCAAGATCGACGCGCAAGGCGTCTCGCTGGCGGGCCTGCTGGCCGACATCCAGGCCACCTTCGGCCGCGAATGCCTGCCGCTGAACCTGCCCGACGGCGTCGGCAGGCAGGTGATCGACTGCTTCTTCAACCGGTTCGGGCGCTCCGACTTCGGCCCCGTCGAAGCGGCACACCGCGCACTGGTCGAGCAGGTGGTCGAGGTCGACGCGGCCTTCGTCGACCGCTACCTCGAGGAAGGCGACGTGGACTCGGCGGAGCTGCACGCGCCGCTCGAGCAGGCGCTGCGCGAAGGCCACCTGATCCCGGTGTGCTTCGTCTCGTCGCGCAGCGGCGCCGGCGTGGCCGAGCTGCTGGATGTGATCGTCAAGCTCCTGCCCGACCCAACCGAGGGCAACCCGCCGGAATTCATCGTTGACGAAGGTGCGCAAGCCCAGCCCATGAAGGCCCTGCCCGATCCGTCGCTGCACGTGCTGGCGCACGTGTTCAAGGTCACCATCGACCCCTATGTCGGCAAGATGGGCGTCTTCCGCGTGCATCAGGGCACAGTCACGCGCGACAGCCAGCTCTACATCGGCGACGGCCGCAAGCCCTTCAAGGTGGGGCACCTGTTCATGCTCCAGGGCAAGGACCATGTCGAGGTGTCGCGCGCGCTGCCCGGCGACATCGTGGCGGTGGCCAAGGTCGAGGAGATCCATTTCGATGCCGTGCTGCACGATGCGGCCGAAGACAGCCACGTGCATCTTGCGCCGCTGTCGTTCCCCGTACCGGTGTACGGCCTGGCCGTGGAGCCCAAGCGCCATGGCGACGAGCAGCGCGCCTGGGAGATTCTCGGCAAGCTCGCAGCCGAGGATCCGTGCCTGCGCATCGATCACGTGGCCGCGACCAACGAGACGGTGCTCCACGGGCTCGGCGAGCTGCACCTGCGCATCGTGCTCGAACGCCTGCGCGAGGTGTACCGCTTCGAGGTCCAGACGCGGCCGCCGCGCATCGCCTACCGCGAGACCGTGACCGCGCCGGCCGAGGGCCACCACCGCCACAAGAAGCAGACCGGCGGCGCCGGCCAGTTCGCCGAAGTCTTCCTGCGCATCGAGCCGCTGGCGCGTGGTGCGGGTTTCGAATTCGCCGACGAAGTCAGGGGCGGTGCGATCCCGGGCCAGTTCATCCCCGCGGTCGAGAAGGGCGTGCGCGAAGTGTTGGCGTACGGCGCGATCGCCGGCTACCCCGTGGTCGACGTGCGCGTCGTGGTGTACGACGGCAAGCACCACAGCGTGGACAGCAAGGACATCGCCTTTGCGACCGCCGGTCGCAAAGCCTTCATGGCCGCGATCCGCGAGGCCCGGGCAGCCGTGCTCGAGCCGATCGTCCAGATCGAGATCACCGTGCCCGAGCATTCCGTTGGCGACATCACGAGCGACCTGTCGTCGCGGCGCGGCCTGGTCACCGGTACGTCGGCCCAGGGCGGCGGCACGGTGTCCATCGGTGGGCAGGTGCCCGAGGTCGAACTGGCCAACTACCAGTCGCGGCTCCATGCGATGACCAGCGGCCAGGGCCGATACACCATCGCGTTGTCACACTACGAAGCCGTGCCGCCGGCCGTCCAGCAGACGCTGATGGGCCAGTATCGGGTACGCGAAGAGGACTAGGAGAGTTCAGCGCTACTTGATCACGAACAGGTTTAGGAAACGCCCGTGATTGGGTGCGAATCTCCTCCTGAAGCGACCCGGCGGAACTGCGAGGGAGACACCCCCATATGCTCCTTGAAGAATCGCGAGAAGTTGCCTGGCGAGGAGAAGCCCAGCTCCAGCGCGACCGATGTCAAGGGCTCTTCACGGAGAACGAGGCGACGCACCACTTCCTCCACGCGGACGGCGCTCCAGAACACCTGGGGTTTGGTGTTCAGTTGATCGCGAAACAGCGAGAAGAAGTGGGCGCGGGACAGGCCTACCTTGCCGGCCACATCCTCCACCGAAATGGGCTCAGCCATGTGCTCGCGCATGTACGCGATAGCCGCACGCAGCCGGTGATCGAGCAACGGTGTCCGGGTGGGCAAGCCTTGCTGACTCACGGGTGCCATCGTGGCATCGATGGCGGTACTGATCAATGACTCCACCTCGATTTCAAGCCGCTCCTTCAGATCGCTATGCGGCGTGAGCATCATGTCCAGGACGCGCCAACAGGCTTGTCTCAACTGAGCATTGATGGGGACGCGGGGCGAAGGGAAGAAGAACGGCCTGCCGCTGGCAGCACGGCGTTCATCCAGCCAGGTTTTCGCGTAGGGCGCCAAAGTAGTTGCTTTGGCACGTACCAAATTCAATGACTTACGGGGCCTCGTGACACAGCGTTGGGGCTGCCTGTGCCAAAGTTGATGCGACTGGCCAACGTCGCTGCCAAAGTTCTTGCGACTGGGGTCGGACATGTTTTTGGCGACCAAGTGGCCGCTGGCGCAAGGAAGTCGAGGTGTGCTTGGAGCTTCCGAGCTGGCCCTGCGCGTGACGGCGACGCGGCCCTCGTGCGTGCGTGCGGACTGGTGCCGACACGGTACCTACCGCCCCAGCCATGACGCGGGAGATGCGTTTGGCATTGACCAGTGCGATGCCCTAGGCGGTGCTGGCGGTTCACTACGGCATTCACCAGCCGGGGTATCGAAGGATTTAAGCCTCGCTGGCCAAGCAATGCGTGAAGGCTGCATCGCCGACGCGAGACAGGCCATCCTGTGTTGAAGCAGCTTCTTGATCGCCGAGGGAACCGCATCCCGAAGCAAGTGCAGTGCAGCGCTTTTCTACGAGCTCGTCCACATCAAGATCTGCGCAGTTCAGCATCGAGGACCTCGAGGACGCCTGCGGCAAGGTCAGCGGGGGATGTCGCCTTCGAGTGTGATGCGATTGAGCACACGCTCAACCTCGCCGTAGTCAGCCTTTGCCGCAGGAATCGCGACCTCCTGCCACTCGACCATACCGCCTTGTGTTGCCCACTTCGACGGGTTCACCCTTCGGCCAAAGCCTTGTTCCGAATGCTTCTGAGAAGTGCCAGTGCGCGCTCCGCGGCCTGCTCACCGCCTGCCCAAGAACCTCTGACAAAGGGCGGTCGAATGTTTTCTATGTCAGCAAGGGCATTCACCAGTTCGGCATCAGCGACGCTCAACCTGCGGAATTCATTGATCGTCAGCAAGTAGGTATGGAAAACGTCCTTGCTCACCGGGTTGACGTCCCTGCGATGCAGCGCAACATTCAGCCAGTGAGTCCCCGCGAGCATGGCCGCCTCGATCTTGATTTCATAGTCCTCTGGGCCGCACTTCTGCAGGGAGTTCTCAATGCGCCGCGCCGTGGTGATGTGCTGTTCAATGTGCATGGTTATGCCCCTATTCCGCGGGTGGACAGGAGCTCGAGGCAATGACGCAGAGCTTCGTCGCATTCTCGGATGATGGCTGGCGTCACGGGCTCTCCGTATCGCAAGCAGGGATCCCTGTGGTGCTCAATGATCTCCATCTGGTGCATCATCGTTGCAACATCTTCTGGCACCGGCGCCTCAACTTTCGGACGGCCCACGTGCAGCACGTCGCCCAAAGGCCGGAAAGCCGGCTGCAGCGATCCATCGGCCTGCGGCATCAAGTAGACGCCGGGCTGAGTGGGAAAGGCTTCTTCAGCCGCGGTGACCCCTGCGTCGTGCAGGGCGGCATTCACTGCGTGCGTGCCTGCAGTCATGCCGGCCCAGAACCATAGCTCGAAGTCCTGCTCTGGATCGAGTCGCTCTCGCAGAGCTTTCAGCTTGCCAATCTTTTCTAAGTGATCCGTCACATTCATGTGGTGTCTCCTAAATGTTCCCGTCCACGAGGGCTGCTGCCCTCGTTCGTGGCCGCAAGAATATTCCCATTCTTTTTCCAAGTCAACATAAACATACATAGGAGTATGACCTATGGAATTACTTTAAT
>NZ_SCML01000089.1 GCF_005503365.1 Hydrogenophaga sp. 2FB | reverse complement strand
CCATGGGTGGCGATGGCGGTCATTCTGCGCGAATGTTCGCGTCCTTCGCGAGTTTGGCCCAGCGTGAGGTTTCAGACTGGATGGTCTTGGCGAACGCAGACCGACTGCTGTCCGCGACCGGTACAAAGGCCATGTTTTTCAGCGACTCTTGAATCGCCGCGGATTCAAGGAACAACCGCACCTGCGCGTTCAGCTTGTCGAGGATCAGGGATGGCGTCTTGGCGGGTGCCGCCAGGCCAATCCAGCCGATGACGTCAGCGCCGGCAACGCCCTGCTCGGCGAAGGTCGGCGTGTCTGGCAGGAATGGAGACCGCTGGGTCCCCGCAACCGCAATGGCCCGGAGTTTTCCGGCTTTGATGAGGCTGAGCGCACCGGGGACGGTGTCGTACATCGCGGCCACGTCCCCCGCCATGACCTGCGAGGCGCCCTGGGCGTTGCCCCTGAAGGGGATCAGGTTGAACTCCACCTTGGCGGAGCGGGTAAAGGCTGCATAAGCGAAATGGGCCGTGGACCCCAGCGAGGGGATAGCGAAAGGCAGATACCGCTGCTTCGCGGCCGCCGTCAGATCCGCCAGGGTCTTGTACGGGCCGCTGCTGGAGACCGCGATCAGCTGAGGCGTCAGCGCGATATTGGCAATGGGCTCGAAGTCCTTGATTGGATCGAAAGACAGTTTGGGGTAGATGGCGGGTGACATCGTCAGCGGGCCGCTGGAGCCGATCACCAGCGTGTAGCCATCGGGCGCCGCGGCGGCGACCGCACCCAGCCCGATCGAGCCACCGGCACCTGGGCGGTTGTCGACGACGAAAGACTTGCCGAAGGCCTTTGAAAAGTAGTCTGCCAGGAGACGCGCCAACGCGTCCGAGGCCTGGCCGGGCGCTGTTGGCACCACAAGCTTGACCGGCCGTGTGGGCCAGACCGCGGGATCTTCAGCGCGTAGCTGTGCAAAAGACGGGGAAGCGGCCATCAGCATGCTGCTGGCCACGCTGAGGGATACGACGAGGCGGTGTTTACAACGCATGAAATGTCTCCAGAAGATCGTGCAAGAAGGGCTGGTGTCGAACGGACCGGATATATCGGTCAGGGAATCTCGACATCCAGCAGCGGGATGAATTGCTGGCCGCCATGCAGGTCGGCACACCCGAGCGCACCTTGGGTGGTGGGATGCGGGATGCTGAACTTGAAGGCGCGTGCCCGATCGCATTCGAAGAAGCGCACTTTCGCCGACTCGGTCTGGTAGAGGCGCGCGAACATGTCGGCATTCAGCGCGCCCGAGCGCTTGACGCGCTCGTAGCTGGCCTCGTCCGAGAACAGGATGTCGAAGGTCAGCACGAACGGCCCGGCATTCTTGCTGCGGACCATGGCGGCGTAATCAGACAGACGCATGTACGGCTCCCTGCAAGATGGTGATCGTGGTGCGAAACATGGACAGCGGCGTTTCCGGCAGTACCACGTGGTGGAGGTTGAAGGTGTAGACCGGTCCGCGTTCGATGACGGCCGGGTTGTGCAGGCACGCAAAGCCGGTAATAGACCCCTTCCACTTGCTCGTGGGCTGGTGCAGCAAAGGCTGGCGTGTGAGTTGTGCCAGTGCCGTGGCGGTGGCTTGGTCGGGTGCGGTCGCCTCGACGACGATGCCCACTTCGTGTGGCACGGTGTCGCATCGCGGCTCCAGCGCGCCCATCACGCCGTTGCGGCCGTAGACGTGGTAGTCAATGCGTGCACCTAGTGCCTCCAGCGACTTCCCGAACACCCGCTCTACCGATCCGTTCACACGCTCGGTGACCTTGCCGAGCCAGGTATCGAATTCCGCAAGGATGAAGGGGTCGCGCACGCCACCGACCAGAATGCTCTGATGACCCACGAGTTCCGCGCCTTCGAGCTTGATGGTGTGTTGTGCGGCTGGCACAAAGCGGCTGCCGCGGATGCGCACACTGGAAGCATCCACCTGTTCGTAGGTCGCCTCCTGGATGTCCAACACGCCGGAGGCCTCGGTGAACAGGAAGGGGTCGCCGTTTTCGTACAGGCTGTGCGCTGCCACCGACTGCGTGGTGCAACGCAAGCCTGGACCCAGCGGCTGAATGAGGGCCTCGTGCGGGCGAATGGTGCCGATGACCACACCGGGCCCTGGCTTCTCGCAGACGGAGGCGCCGCATTCGACGGCTTTGCCCACATGCCAAGCCAGGCCGGCGGGCAGGCCCATCTGGATCGGCATGGCAGCATAAAGCGCGGGATCGCTGCAGCGCCCAGCGACGATCAGGTCTACACCTTCGTCCAGCGCCGCCTGCAGCGGTTCGACGCCCATCATGCCGACGATGCGCACGCTACGCTGAAGGGTCGCTTCGTCCAGATGCGGCGCTGGATCGAGCGCACGGATGCGCCCCTGCCGGAGCTGATCGACCAGGAAATCCCTGGACTGTTCGGAGCGGATTTCTGCCACCTTTAGTTGCAATCCCTCGGCGCGGGCGACCTCGCGCACGATCTCCATGAACCAGTCCACGTGAACGTCGGCCCCGCCAGTGCCGACCGAGCCGATTAGCAGCGGCACTTTCGCCGGGAAGGTCTGGCGCAGCAGGATGACCAGGTCCCGCAGGATCGCCTCGCGCGGAAAGGCACACACACCCATGCCGAGGGCAAACGGCCCGGCGTCCGTGCTGCCGGCATCCGCAGCCACAAAGTGCGGTCGCACCTCCATGGCCTGCCGCAAGCTGTCCTCATGGATGCCCACACCGAGCATTCCGCTCGCGGCAATAAATCTGCATTCCTGCATCAAGGTCTCCTGAAATGGTTCAAACACATCGCCCGGCACGAAATGTCGATCCACATCAAATATTAGTCAATCTCGATCATAATTGTCGATATATAGATGATCAGGAGTCAGACATGGCAGACCATCCTTCCCCCAAGTTGGGGTCTAGCGACAGCATCTACATGACCGCAGAGGAGGCGGCGCGTGCGCTCAACGTCAGCGTGCCCACGCTCTACACCTACGTGAGCCGCAAGAACATCCGCGCGCACAAGACGCGTGGCAGCCGTACCAGCCGCTACCTGCGCTCGGATGTGGAGCAGCTCAAGGCGGGCGTGGCGACCGACGCCTCGCGTGACGCGGCGCCCGGGCTGGCGGCGTCGTCCTCCATCACGCTGGTGACCGAAGCCGGCTCGTTCTACCGCGGCATCAGCGCCGTGGATCTGGCGAACCACGCCTCGCTCGAGGACGTGGCTCGCCTGCTGTGGGATGCGCACGATGTCGACCCTTTCGCAGCAGCCCCACCGTCCATGCCCGCCCATGGCGAGGCACTGCTGGAGGCTAGCGCCGGTTTCAATGCGCTGGACCGCTCCATGATGTTTCTGCCGGCGGCCGAGACTGCCAACCCGCGTGCACACGACCTGTCCAAGCCCGGCTTCCTGCGTTCGGGTGTCGAGGTGCTGCGATGGTTCGCCGCCTTGATGCTGCGCCAGACGCAGCCCGCCCAGGGCCCGTTGCATCAGTACATCGGCAAGGTGACGCAATGCGGTCCACAACTGGAGGACATGGTCCGGCGAGTCCTCGTCCTCGCGGCCGACCAGGCGTTCCAGTCCGCCACCTATGCGGTGCGTGCCACCGCCAGCACCGGCGCCACGCCCTACCGCTGCGTCGTCAGCGGCCTGGCCGCAACCACGGGCAAGCGGCTGCCCGCCGTGCGCGCAGGCGCCTTCGCGCGCTTCATCACCGAAATCGACAAGGCCGACGACCCCACCGAGCCCGTGCGTAGGCGCGCGCGTGAGAGCGAGTCCATCCCCGGCTTCGGCTTCTCGCCCTTCGATGTGCCAGATCCACGCGCGGTGGCGCTGTGGTCGTCCCTGAGCACCGTGCTGGCGGCCGACCGTCGCTTCGAGCGCTTCGAACGCGCCGTCACGCTGGCCGGCGAACTCACCGGCCAGCCTCCCGATTTCGCCTTCCTGGCGGCGTATGTGAACCAACGCCTCGGCGCCGATGCGCAAGCCAACCTCGTGCGCCTGGCACGCATCGTGGGTTGGGTTGCCCATGCCTGGGAGCAGCAGAACGACCGACCGTTGCCACGCTGGCGCGTCCACTACACCGGAGTATTACCCGTTTGAATCAATATATCGATGATATAAATCGAGATTGACTTCAGAGGCGGGAAGCTCCTATGCTGGCGTCCGTCCCCTGGTTCCGCTTCCGGAAACCAGGGGGAACGCACGACACAAGGAGACGGCATGGGCAAGCGGTGGATCCGGCGACCGGAAGGTTCCAATTGGGGCGAGTTCGGCGAAATGGACCAGATCGGGCGGCTGAATCTGCTGACGCCCGCCAAGGTGCGCGAGGGCCTTGCCGAGGCGCGCGAAGGGCTGGTCTTCTGCCTGAGCCTGCCCCTGGACTATCCGGGCGGCAACATCGCGAATCCACGCCGGCATCCTCCGCGGCTGTTCGGCGCCGTGCTCGGCGATACCTGCTTTCACAACCACACGCGCCACACGGCGGACCGGTCTTCGGTGGTCTGCGACGACGCTGTGCTGCTCTCAACCCAGTACTCAACACAGTGGGACAGCCTTGCACATGTAGGGGCAGAGTTTGACGCCGATGGCGACGGCGTGGCCGAGATCGTCTACTACAACGGTTGGCGCGGCGGAGAACACATCGTGACTCCACCGCCACGCGAAGGTGCCGAACCCTGGGCACGTTATGAAGGCGTGAATGCCGGCCCGCTGGGCATCGACACGATTGCGGCTACCGGCGTGCAAGGCAGGGGCGTGATGGTCGATCTCTTCCGTCATGTGGGCCGCGACCACCGCCGTGTCGGCTACGACCAGTTGATGCGCATCTTCGAGTCCGACGGCGTGGTCGTCGAGCGCGGCGACATGCTGTGCCTGTGCACAGGATTCGACGAACTCCTCCTGGAGATGAACCGGAAGCCGGATGCGGAACGCCTGCACCACAGCTGCGCCGGCCTGGACGGAGCGGATACGCGGTTGCTGCAATGGATCACCGACTCTGGCGTGGCCGCGCTGATTTCCGACAACCGCGCCGTCGAGATCCTGCCACCGACGCCTGGTGCCCGCACGACGATCCACGAGCACTGTCTGTTCAAGCTCGGGGTCCCGCTGGGCGAACAGTGGTTGTTGTCGCCGTTGAACCATTGGTTGCGTGAACACGGGCGCAATCGTTTTCTGCTCACAGCGCCGCCCCTGCGTTTGCCGGGTGCCGCGGGGTCGCCAGTCACACCGGTGGCCACCGTATAAAAGCTTCACGATCGAAGGACAGGAACAAATAAGACCAGGTCATAGATGCTCACTAGTAGTCGATTCGTCAATGCTTGCACCATTTTTGAGGCCAGTAGGCAATGAGGTGCAGGCGGCACACGCTGATGCACTTCCGCAAGTGAACGATTCAAACCTTCAACGCAACGTGCTGGCGCAACGAAATCGACGCGGCCGTGCATTGATGGAGCGTAGTTGACGGACCGAAGGCTGCTTCAGACTGAGGCTGTGTGTAAACAGCTTCGGTGCTCGGCCAGACACGCGGTAGCGATTGCAGCGGCTTGGCGGCAGCGAAGTGGCAATCGCAAACGCGGCGGCACGGCGGGCGTTTCGCCCTACGCTCTCATCTCCGCGATCAGCGTCTCGGTGCCAAGGTTCTTGATCACTCGCCGCTGGTGTCAGGCGGTCGGTCAGCCACATCAGTTCGACATTGCGTTGAGCTTCGCGTTCCAGGCACCGGCTCGACCGGACCTGTTTGAAGTAGCCGTAGATGTAGATCTTCAGCAGCACTGCGGGATGGTATGACGGTCGGCCGGTTGCTGCGGGCTTCACACCGTCGAAGCCGAGCTGGTGCAATTTCAGCTCATCGACGAAGACATCGACGACCCGCACCGGGTTGTCGTCTGCGATGTAGTCATCCAAGCATTCCGGCAGCAGCGTGACCTGGCTGCGCTCCTCGCCCTCGATGAATCGCTTCATATGGCCCGCCTAAAGTCGCGTTGCCGCACCTTAAGTGATCGCATCGGCCAATTCAAGCGTTTTCACATAGCCTCGACTGATTCAAGACGTCAACTGTGTGCAGGCGAATGACAGCTCTCGGCAGAAACAATGGGCCCGTCGCCGTTAGCATCACTTACGGCCCAAGCATGAAGACGAAAGTGAACTACCAAGGAAGGGGACTTGGTCCTTGGCAGTGACAACAGTCAGATCGCTACGTTGGTCGAGCGCCAAACGCGATACGTGATGTTGGTGAAGCTGGATGGCAAAGACACGCAGACGGTCGTCAACGCGCTCATCAAGAACGCCCACAAGCTGCCGCAAGAGCTCTACAGGTCACTGACCTGGGATAGAGGTACGGGGATGCATGCTCACAAGAAATCCACGATGGCCACCGATATCCAGGTCTACTTCTGCGAGCCGTCATTCCATTTGCTGCGGGCGACAGGTGCGGCGCAGTCGATTGCAGGGCCGAGCGAATCCGTCGGCCCACAACTTCATTGCCGAGCAGCTTTCGCGAAACGCGAAATCTCCTCGTTTCCGAAACTAAACCACGCACCGCCTGCCTTTTCTACATTTGCTTCTACCGCGCCACCGAACGTAGGCGTGGACAGCCCGAAGCAAAAAGGACGAGACATGCCCGAAGCGCAACGAGAGATAGATCCCATCACGCTGGAGATCTGGTGGAGCCGCCTGGTGGCGATAGCGGACGAAGCCGCGACCACGCTTCTGCGAACCGCATTTTCCACGGTGGTACGCGAGTCCAACGACTTCGCCACCGTGCTGATGAACCGACATGGCCAGTCAATGGCCGAATGTACCGGCGGCATCCCCGCGTTCGCCGGGATCATTCCCCGCACCACCAAGGCCTTTTTGCAGCAATTCCCCGCCGAGAGCTGGCGCGAGGGCGACTGTGTGATCACCAACGACCCCTGGCTGGCGACGGGCCACCTGCCAGACATCGCGATGGTCACGCCGATCTTCCACAAGGGTGAACTGGTGGGCTTCGCTGGCTGCGCCGCCCACTCACCCGATGTGGGCGGCACCCACGGTGCCGGAAACCACCAGGTGTTCGAGGAAGGCATCTGTATTCCGCCGATGCATCTCTATCAAGAGGGCAAGCGCAACGAGTCGATGCTCAAACTCTTCCTCAACAACGTGCGCCTCCCCGAGCAAGTGCTGGGCGACCTGGAAGCCCAGGTCACCGCCAACGAGGTCTGCCGCAAGCGCGCGATCGATTTCCTCGACGACACCGGGCTCTCCTCCTTCGACCTCCTGTCCAGAACGGTGCACGACCGCACCGAAGCGGCGATGCGCGCCGCCATCGCGGCGATTCCGGACGGCAGCTACGTGGCGGCCATCGATGCCGACGGATTCGCGCACCACCCGACGCACATCCGCTGCACGGTGACCATCGCGGGCGACTCGATGACGGTGGACTACGCGGGCAGCTCGGCGCAGGTCAACCGAGGCACCAACTGCACGATGAACTATACCCAGGCCTACTCGGTGTATCCCATCAAATGCGTGCTGGATCCACAGACCCGCCGCAACGAAGGTTCCTACCGCGCCATCGAGGTGAAGGCGCCCGAAGGCAGCATCATGAATGCCCGCTACCCGGCCGCGGTGGGTGCGCGCCACCTCACCGGGCATCTGCTGTGCTGCGCCATCTACCAGGCGCTGGCGCAGGTGATCCCGGAGCAGGTCATCGCGGACAGCGGCGGCACGCCGGCCATGCGGGTGCGCTTCAGCGGCGGCCTCCAGCAACACGCACGCTTCTCGCAGACGCTGTTCGCTAGCGGCGGCATGGGCGCGTCGGCACGCGCCGACGGGCTGTCCACGACCGCATTTCCGACCAACTCCGGCGCCGGCAGCATCGAGGCACTGGAGGCGGTCACGCCCCTGCTGGTGCGCCGCAAGGAATTTCGGGTCGACTCCGGCGGTGCCGGCCGGCATCGCGGTGGCCTGGGGCAGCTCTGCGAAGTGCGGAACGTGACTGCCGATCCGATCCAGGTCGCCATATCCGCCGACCGCCAGCGCCACCCGGCGCTGGGCATCATGGGGGGAATGCCGGGCGCGCCGACGGCCGTGACGCTGGCCAACGGCAAGGCGCTCGACCTCAAGTCCCGCATCGACCTGGCACCCGGCGACAGCGTCACGCTGGCTTTCGCTGGCGGTGGCGGCTACGGGCACGCAACGGAACGAGTGCTGGGCGACATCCAGCGCGACATCGCCTATGGCTACATCTCGCGCGACGCGGCCCTCGATCACTATCCCCAGCTGGAAGGCGCAGCGGCTGCAACCGGAGCCGCGCAATGAAGAAGACCACCCGCATCGGCGTCGACATCGGCGGCACCTTCACCGATTTCGTCCTGCACGACCAGGTCCGCGGCATCATCCAGACCGGCAAACGCCTGACCACCCCCGAAGCGCCCAGCCGCGCCATCGTGGAAGGGGTTCAGCGGTTGCTGGCCGAAACGAACACGCAGGCCGGCCAGATCGCCAGCATCGTGCACGGCACCACGCTGATCACCAACACCGTGCTGGAGCGCTCCGGCGCCCGCGTCGGCCTGCTGTCCACCGACGGTTTCCGCGACGTGCTGGAGATGGGCCGCGAGAGCCGCTACGACACCAACGACCTGTTCCTGCAGCAGGTGCCCGTGATCGTGCCGCGTCCGCTGCGCCACGGCATCGGAGGGCGGATCAAGGCGGACGGCACCGAGCACGAGCCGCTCGACGAGGCCGCGGTTGCGCGCGCCGTCACCCGACTCGTCGAGCACGACAAGATCGAAGCCCTGGCCATCGCCTTCTTCCATGCCTACCGGAATCCCGCCCATGAGCAACGCGCGCGCGCGATCGTGCACGGCCTGTATCCCGATCTGCTGGTGAGTCTGTCGGCCGAGGTGGCGCCGGAAATTCGCGAGTACGAGCGCACCACCACGGCCTGCGTCAACGCCTACGTGCAGCCCCGGGTGCATGGCTACCTGGATCGCCTGAAGGAGGACCTGGCCGCCCTTGGCTTCGACGGCGACCTGTTCATCATGCTGTCGAGCGGAGGCATCACAACCATCGAAGACGCCAAGCGCTTCCCCGTGCGACTGATCGAGTCCGGTCCCGCTGCGGGCGCCATGGCCGCCGCCTTCACGGCCCGGCAGATGGGCGAGGACCGGTTGATCTCTTTCGACGTCGGCGGCACGACGGCCAAGATGTGCCTGATCGAAAAAGGCCGGCCGCACGTCAAGCACGACTTCGAGGCGGGCCGCCTGCAGAAATTCAAACAGGGCTCTGGCCTGCCGCTGAAGGTGACGGTCATCGACATGATCGAGATCGGCTCCGGAGGCGGCTCCATCGCCGCCATCGACGGCATCGGACTGATGAAGGTCGGCCCGCGCAGCGCGAGTTCGGTACCCGGACCTGTCTGCTACAACCGCGGCGGCACCGAGCCGACCGTGACGGATGCGGACCTGCTTCTGGGCTATCTGGATCCGGCCTTCTTCCTTGGCGGCGAAATGGCACTGTCGTTGGACAAGGTGCGCAACGCGGTGGACGAGCGGCTGGCCGGCCCTCTAGGAGTGGACCAGACGACGGCCGCGCGCGGCATTCAGGAGATCGTCAACGACAGCATGGCTGCCGCCACCCGCATGCATCTGGCCGAGAAGGGCAAGGACCCCCGCGATTACAGCCTCTATGCCTTCGGCGGCGCCGGGCCCGTGCACGCCTACGGTCTGGCCAAGCTGCTCAAGGTCAAGCGCTTGATCGTGCCCATGGGCGCGGGCGTGATCTCCGCCTTTGGCTTCCTGGTGGCGGCCCCCGCCGCAGACGAGGTGCGCGGCTACGTGACCGAGCTACAGGATGCCGACTGGGCGCACGTCAACGCGATGTACGCCGAAATGGCGTCCGCTGCCAAGGCCGTGCTGCTGGGCACCGGCGGCAAGTCCGCCGACGTCACCATGCACTGGGGGGTCGACATGCGCTACCTGGGCCAGGGCTTTGAGGTCACCGTGGTCATTCCCCAAGGTCCGCTCGGGCCGGAACACCTGGGCGTCATACGCCAGGCCTTCATGCAGACCTATGCCGAGCGCTTCGACCGCGTGGTGAAGGACGTCGGCATCGAAGCCATCAACTGGCGGCTGACGGCCCGCCTGCCCGAGCCCCGCATCAGCCTCGCCCGCAGGCCCGTCGAGACGCCGGCCAGGCGCGGCGAGCGAAAGGTGTACTTCGCCGGCTTCGGCGACGTCATGGCTTCTGTGTACGACCGCTACGCGCTCAAACCCGGCACGCAGCTGCGCGGCCCGGCGGTGGTCGAGGAGCGGGAGTCCAGCTGCAGTTTCGGACCCGACTGCAGCTTCACGGTGGACGAACACTTCCACCTGATCGTCGACATCCACTACCCCGACGCCGAGGAGGTCGTACCGTCGGCAACCACGGCACTGGTCTCCGCATGAGCGGCTCGACACGCACGCGCAAGGTGGTCGTGACCCAGCGCTTCTTCGACACGGCGACCTGCGAATTCCTGGCCGCGCACCACTGCGAAACCATCATTGCCGAACTGCCTCCGGGCAAGGGCGACGGTGACCTGCCCGAGACGGCGCTGCAAGACCTGCTGGCCGATGCCGACGGCTGGATCGTCGGTCACGCCCACGTGACGGATTCGCTGCTGCGCGTCTTGCCGCGCCTGCAGGTGATCGCGCGGCGCGGTGTGGGCTACGAACGCGTGGACGTGGAGGCTGTGCGCCGACACGGCAAGGTGGCGACCATCGCCGTCGGCGGCAACGACGCCTGCGTGGCCGACCATGCCCTGGCGCTGATGCTGGCCGTGGCGCATCGCCTGCGGGAGGGACAGGCCCGGCTGGGTGCCGGCGACTGGTCGATACCGATGGGCACGGACCTCTATCGAAAAACAGTCGGCATCGTGGGCCTGGGGCGCATCGGACGTGGCGTGGTCCAGCGGCTGCGCGGTTTCGAGGCGCACATCCTGGTATGCACCCCCACGCCCGACGAAGCCTATGGTCGCGCGAATGGAATTCGCTACACAGACCTGGACACCTTGCTGCACGAATCGGACATCGTCAGCCTGCATGCCCCGCTGACGCCCGAGACCCGCTTCATCATCAATGCGGCGGCGATCGAAAAAATGAAACCCTCCGCCATCGTCATCAACACGGCCCGGGGCGGCCTGGTAGACGACCGCGCCCTGCTCGCCGCGCTTGAGTTGGGCCGCCTGCGAGGCGTTGGCCTTGATGTATTCGTCAGCGAATCCGACCCCTACTACCGCGATGTATCGAGCGCATTGATTGCACTGCCTCAGGTGGTGGCGACACCGCATTCCGGTGCGTCCACCGTCGAGGGACTGGATCGCACCAACCTCATCGCCGCTCAGTCGATCGTAGACGTTCTGAGTGGCGCCACACCCGCCACCGCGCGCGTCGTTGCCGACGGCCGAACCCTTCCCAATCAGCACAACAAAGGAGAGACATGAGCAACGCTGTCAAAGTATTGGTGCCTTCTGGCTCCATCGGCACCGGCGCCCGGCCGCAGCAGCCCTTCGACCACGGCGTGAGCCTCAAGCCCGACGTGATCGCCGTGGATGCCGGCTCTACCGACTCGGGGCCACACTACCTCGGATCTGGAACCGCCAAGTGTTCCGTCGGCAGCCTGCGCGCCGAGCTTGAACAACTGATGGTGGCGCGCCACGAGCTGGGCGTGCCGCTGATCGTGGGCAGCTGCGGCACCTGCGGCTCCGACATGGGCGTGGACCTGATGCGCGACATCTGCCGCGAGCTGGCCGAGGAACTGGGCCACACCGTGCGCGTGACGTGCATCTACAGCGAACAGTCTGCAGCGACCGTGAAGACCGCCCTGGCAGAGGGACGCATCGCGCACCTGGCACCCCGGATGGCGATCGACGATGCGCTGATCGACCGTTGTTCCCACATCGTCGCCGCCATGGGTGTGGAACCCATCATCCACGCCCTGCGCGAAGGCGCGGACATCGTGCTAGCCGGGCGCGCCACCGACACCGCACTCATGGCGGCCGTGCCCATCATGCGCGGAGCTCATGCGGGTGCAGCCTGGCACGCGGGCAAGATCCTGGAGTGCGGCGCCTTCTGCACCACCAAGCCTGCCAGCGGCGCTGTCATGGCGACCATTGACGACACCGGCTTCACCATCCACGCTCTGGCCAGCGGCGCTCAGGCCACGCCGCGCACCGTGTTGGCCCACATGCTTTACGAGAACGCGAACCCCTATGTGCTCACCGAACCTGGCGGCGCATTGAACGTCGAAACCGCGCGTTACGCCGCGATCGACGAGCGCAACGTGCGGGTGGAGGGTTCGACCTGGACGCCCAACGAGGTCTACACCGTCAAGCTCGAAGGTGCGGCGCCGGCCGGCTTCCAGGGCGTGAGCATGTGCATCATCCGATCGCCCGACTACATCGCGCGTTTCGACGAATGGCTCACGTTGCTCGAGGCCAAGGTGCGCGGCAACATCGAGGCCCAGCTCAAGCTGGCGCCCGAATCCTACGACCTACAGTTCCGCGCCATCGGCCGCGACGCCGTACTGGGCGACCTGGAGAGCCGCAAGGGCCAGCCGGTGGAGATCGGCGTGATGGCGGTGGTCACCACGCCAGAGGCCGCCCGCACTAGGGAAATCATCAAGTTGCTCAGCCCACCGATGCTGCACTTTCCGCTGCCGGACGACCCGGTCACGGCGACACATGCCTTCCCGCTGTCGCCTTCTTCCATGGACCGGGGCGTCGTCTACGAGTTTGTGCTGAACCACGTGATGGTGGTGACCGATCCGCTCGCGCCTTTCCGTTTTGTCTCGACGACCTTCGGAGGTCTGCAATGAGACCGTCGAACACCGCCGCTGCGCCGACCTACGCCGTTCGGAGCAAGAATGCCGGTCCCTTCTGGCTGACGATCGACATTTTCTGCGACGACAAGCCCACATTCCAGCGTCTGTGCGACGAGCCACGGCTGCGCCCCGAGGCCATCGGGCCCCTCCTCAGAGCCGACGCCGACAGCGTCAAAGTCTTCCACATCGACGCGCTCGACGTCATCAAGATCAGCCTCCCCCGGCCCGTGGTGCAAGGTGCCTTGGCCGACCGCGACATGCATGGCGCGCAATGGGCCTATTTGCTGCAAGAACAACTGGAGACACAACAATGAAGACATACACCATCAATCCCCTCCGACGCATGCTGCTGGTTGGCGCGGCCGCGGCTCTGGCGGCGCCAGTCGTGCGAGCCCAGGCCTACCCGAGCCGTCCCATCAAGCTGATCCTGCCGAACTCGCCCGGCTCGTCGGTCGACAAAGTTTCGCGGGCCTTGGCGGTACCGTTGTCATCAATCCTCGGCCAGCCCGTCGTGGTCGAAAACATGGCCGGGTCCGGCGGCGTGATCGGCCTACAGCAGATCCTGCGCGCCCCCAAGGACGGCTACACCGTCGGCATCGTGTCCAGCAACTACACGGTGCTCCCCAGTCTGTACAACCTGTCGTTCGACCCACGCGCCGACTTCGTGCCCGTGGCGGTGACGGTCGGCGGCCCGTTCGTGCTGGTGGTCAATCCCAGCGTGCCCGCCAGAACCCTCGCGGAGTTCGTGGCGCTGGCCAAGTCCCGGTCTGCCGGCAAGAGCCTGACATTCGGCAGCCCCGGCGTGGGGAGTTCTTTCCACCTCAGCGGTGAACTGCTCAGCGTCGTGGCGAACGCATCTTTGCTACACGTGCCCTACAAAGGCAACAACACCTTCACCACCGACCTCCTGGGCGGCCAGCTGGACTGCGGCTTCCTCACGCCCAACGTGGCCGTGCCATTCCTCAAGGCGGGCAAGCTGCGAGCGCTCGCCGTCACAACGCCGACGCGTTCCGATCTGCTGCCCCAGGTACCGACCATTGCCGAATCGGGCTTCGCCGACTACAGCATGGAAGGCTGGCAGGCGATGGTGGTTGCCAAGGGCACCCCGGACGATGTGATGCAGCGTCTCAACAACGCCATGAACACTGTGTTGAAGATGCCGGACGTCGCGCGCGCGATCGCGGAGGACGGCCACCGCATCGTTGGCGGCTCGATCGCCCAGGCCACCGACTGGTTTGCGAAGGACTTCGATCGGGTCGGGAAGCTGGCCAAGACCATCGGACTGAAGCCTCCGACCTGAACCGGGGCCGAGTAGGCGAAGATGCCGCCATGAAGCAACTCGAGTTTCTTACCCTCAAATTGTTCGTGGCGGTCGCCGAAACCGGCAGCATCTCGGATGCGGCGGAGCGAAACAATATCGCCGTCGCGGCGATCAGCAAGCGCATCACCGACATGGAGCGCGCGACCGGCAGCCAGTTCTTCTACCGCCATGCGCGCGGCATGAACCTCACGCCCGCCGGCCGCGAGTTGCTGCAGCATGCGCGAGAGATCATCTTCAGCGTCGACCGGATGCACAACGACTTGAGCGGCTACTCCAAGGGCATCAAGGGGCACGTGCGCGTCGCGGCGACCAGCTCGGCCGTCTCCGAATTTTTACCAGATGAGCTCAAGACCTTCGGCGACCTGCATCCCAATATCGTCATCGACCTTACCGAACAGACCAGCCAGAGGATCGTGGATGCGGTCATGGAGGGTCGAGTCGACATGGGCATTTTCATCGGCCCCAATCCCCGTGCGGACCTGGTCACCTTTGCCTACCACGAGGACGAGCTATGCGTAGTCGTTCCGACGGGCCACGCACTCGCCGGCCAGCCATCGGCGCAGTTCTCGGACATCACGGCCTTCGATTTCATTGGGTTAGAGCCGCAAAGCTCCATTGGCCAGATCGTGGCGACAGAGGGCGGCGCGCACCTGAGGCTGCGCATCAACGTCCGCAGCACCGACGGCCTGTGTCGCATGGTGGCAGCTAACCTGGGCATTGGCATCGCACCTCGGCTGGTTGTGGAGACCCACGAGAAGTCCATGCCCATCGAAATCGTACCGCTGGCGGAACCATGGGCGCGGCGATCGCTGCTGATCGGTGTGCGCTCAGAGGAAGGGCTATCAACGCCGGCAAGAATCTTTCTTCACCACTGCCGCGCTGGCTGACGACAGCCACCGCAGGCAGTTGGCTTTGGCATGAACTGGCGCGCTACATGACGCTGCGAA
>NZ_SCML01000088.1 GCF_005503365.1 Hydrogenophaga sp. 2FB | reverse complement strand
TCGATTAAGAGGTACCATGGCCAGTGTTGCATTTCAATTAGAGGGAAAGCTCTGTACGTAGAGGTATCCCCAACCGTTATCTCCAGTGCTCGTCCGTACTCAAGCAGTTCCTGAACATGTCATCGTTGACCCCGTGAGACACATGCCAAGACTATGGTCCACGGCGTGGTCCCTAGGCCTCACGAGTAGTTCTCAGGCGACCAGCACGCGAAAGCTGTACCTCCAGCATCTGGACAGCTTTTATCGGTACTGTGACGAACGCTTCGGTGCCGACGCCTTCGACGAGGGTATGAGCACTCGGGACGCTGAGGGCGTGATGCTCATGGTGGAGTCGTTCTATCTAACGACAACCTCAGACCCGGCCTACAACACGACTGATGTTCAGCGGTGGGGCGTAGTCAGAGCATTCGTGCAATCGCTGGCCAAACGCTTAGCGCCTAGTAACCCAGAGTGGGCCGCAGCTGCTTCTATGCTGGCAGCCATGGGCAGGATGCGCGCCCCCCGTCTCGGTGGCTTCCGCTTCATTCGTGCGCTGCCGAAAACAACGCTGCTGGACCTCCTTGAGGTAGCGCATCCCAGCTCGCCTCGAAATCCTTTCAAGGGGTATCAAACGCGCGTGCGGAACTGGCTCATCGTCAACCTAATGCTGCTGGCTGGGCTCCGTCGTGGCGAAGCACTGCTGTTGGCCTGTGACTCCTTGAAGGAAGACGTGGACCCGGAGTCAGGAGAGGTGGTTCGTTGGCTTGACATCACCACGGTGTTCGAGAACGATCCGAGGTCGACCACGCCACGCATCAAAACTCTGGAATCCCACAGGCAAATTCCGGTGTCAGAGGACTTAGCTCTGCTCTACCAGCACTTCGCCGCCGAGCATCGACCTACCGATGCCGGACATGGTTTCCTACTGACCACCAAGGCGGGGGCCCCGCTCTCTGCCGAGGCACTAAGTAAGGTCTTCAGGAAACTGACGGATGCCCTGGCACCCGAGGCAATCCAAAGCCTCTTCGATAGATCTGGCGGCAAGACGAACATTTCGCCTCACGACCTGCGACACACCTGCGCCACGGCCAGATACACGATGTTTATGGAGCTGAACCCCGACCGCGAGTTGGCAATCCAACGGATGCGGGCGTTCTTCGGATGGTCAGCGAGGTCAGCCATGCCTGAGCACTACGCACGTGCGGCGATTCAGGACGACTTGATGCAAGCATGGAACACACTGTTTGCTGAAAAGACTAGTCTTATGCGGGGGATTTCTGCGTGAACCACGCCATTGAAATCGCCCTCCCGCAACCTCAGTCCGAGCATGGTGGGAAATCTCCCTTGGACTGGAAGTGGCCCGCTGCCCCCGCGTTGATGACCCTTTTCGACAAGTATTCCGGACGGGAGTCGGTGGTGAGGTTGGCGGACCGTCACTGGGAGGTCTTTGCAGCTGGCAGCACGGTACGGCTGGAGTTCGCCGAGGGTCAAGTTGGCGAATTACAGCGAGCGCTTGTTCTGCTGACACGACGGGCGTCCTCCCCAGCACCATTCCGGACCTTCGCCAACGTCCTCATAGCCAAATGGCCAGCCATCTTGGAACTGCTCGCTACCCCTGCGGAAAAGCTGCGAGAGACCTGGACCACTGTGCTGAGCCACCCGCTGGAGACGAACGTCGCGAAGGCCGTGTTGAAGCTAGCTTGCAAGGCTGGCGCCGGCCACTGGCGAGCAGTTCACATGCCTCTCGTGAAGAGCTTGGACACCTTCGTGAAGGAAGGCTTACGGCAGAACAAGCGAAGCATCGGCAAGAGAGAGCGTGTGGCTTCCGTTGACGCCCAGGCAGCTATTGTTCGAGTTCTGGATGCGGCGGCGAGCGAGGACGACTTGACCGACAGACAGGTGGAGGGCGCTGTCGCACTGCTTATCACCTACCAACACGGTATGCGACCAGTTCAGGCGCTGTGCCTCGACGTGACGCATGTCCGCTTCTTCCGTGATGCAAGCGACGACCTTGCTTGCGTGCTCTCGTTCCATGCTGCAAAGCAAACACCAGGCAACGAATTCGAGTTGCTACGCCAAGTCAAACCGGAGTGGGTTCCGCTCGTCGCGAGGCTGCACGCGACGGCGCTCGCTCACGGGCGGCAGCGGCTATTCAACGCAACCGGACCAATTACCTTCTGGGACAGGGCAGTGGTTCTCTGTAAGCGGTTCTCCGTGCAACTGGACAGCACGGCGCGCTCGCTCCGTCACACCGGGGCGCAAACGCTCGCCGATGCGGGGCATGATAGGGCTAGCATCCAAGCGTTCCTCGGCCACAAGAGCGCAGAGGCCGCGTCGCACTACATCCGGGCAAGCTTCAAGCAAGCCGAGCTCATCAACACGGCGCTCGGTGCGTCGAAACTCTACAACAGCCTCTTGGACATATCGACCGGCAGTTTCGTCTCAGCCGACGAGATACAGCTGGCTCCTGAGGACCAGCAGATTGGCGCTGTGGTGGGGTATCGGCTGGTTGCTGGCGTGGGACTGTGCAAAGCGGGTCAGAGCAGCTGCGCCTACAACCCGGTGACGTCTTGCTATGGCTGTCCGAAGTTCATGCCATCCCTAGACCGGGAGTCCCACGTCGAAGCTATCGAAGGGATGCGCGACCAAGTCCGCCTGTACCTAAAGCAGGGAATCTCCGATGAGACGCCGGCCTACCGGCAACTCACGCGCGCGCTGGCGGGGGCGCAGCAGGCGTTAACCCTGATTGATGACCGACCCAAGAACCACGGATGACCATCCACATCCTCTCGCCTCAACTGACGCCACCGCCGCAGGCCTATCTGAGCTTCATCGACCGGATGCGTCGTGTCGCTTCATCGCACGGACTTGACTGGCACATCGAACTCGACAGCAACGGCGCCGCCACGTCTAACACGGACTGGGACTTACGCAAGTTGAACAAAAGCCATGACCTCCACGTCCCTGGAAGTTGTGGCTTTGCGGTGTCGCGCGACCTGACCGCGATGGCGGCCTCAACTGGATGGCACCCCAGCCAATTGCCGGAAGGCGCGGTGCTCGGTGAAGACGTGCAGGACTTCATCAAAGCCCTAATCGTCGAGCACTGCAGCAGCGGCCGCTCGACCGGCGACACACAACAAATAGCCAGAGCTGCTCGTCGCCTCTTCTCTCTGGTTCGATGCCCGCCGTGGGAGCTTTCACGTGAAAACTTTGACGCCGTCTTGGGCCTTAAGGCCTGGTCCGACAAGCCGGCGCGCGACTTCTCAACGGTCGCGAGGTACATCGACGAGAACCTCATCTCCGTTCATTGCCCAGTCCGCCCGGAACTAAAAAGGAAGGAGTCGTCAGCGTTGCTCGGCTCGCTGCAGGAACGCCAGCACGCCGAGAAGCTACCGGACCTTTCCGCGCTACTTGAACTGACGCGAATCGTCTTCCAGGAGACGCCCCAGACCTACATGGACGCAGTTCGCTTCGGTGTCGTGAAACTGGCTCTGTTCACGGGACTGCGAATCGAGGAGGTGCTGACGATACCCGCCGACTGCTTGGTTTGGGATGAACACCTCGACATAGTCACCGGCCGCCCGGCCGGAACGGTGGGCGGCGTCTCACGCTCCTTGCGACTGCACTATTACGCCGAGAAGCACATCGACGGCGCCCCAAATCTGCTTGTTGAGGCACACCAGCATGTGCCCGCGATGTTCGAAGATGTTGTGGTCTCAACGGTCACTGAGATGGTAGAGATTGTCGGCCCCGTCCGAGAGCTGCTGCGCCTGCAACAGCAGAACCCCAGCCGATTTCCTGACTCGGATTGCCGGATTTTTCGTACCTCCTCCGGGCGGCCAGTTTGGACCAGCGACCGCCTATTTCTGAGCCTGGGGCGGAGTACGGCAGGACGAACTTACCCGCTCCAGCTTCCCCTTCAAGAGGACACAGAAATCAAGCCGATGCTGTACCCGGGAATGCTCATCGCGCTAGGACGTCATGCAGGCCGGTCGATGTTCAGTGTGTACGGACGGTCGCCTGAGTCGAAGTTGATGTCAATCAAGCCGCACAGTCTTCGGCATCTCATGAACACAGAGATGTTCCGTAAGAATGTGCCTGACACCATCATTACGCACCAGTTCGGTCGACGGACCGTCGCTCAGAGCTACGAGTATGACCATCGCAACCTCGCAGAGAAGTTGAGCTTCGTCAAACTGCCGCCTGCAGCGTCCAAGGTCCTTCCCGCAGGAAGCGCCAAGGAATTGGTGGGCAAGATGGTCGTCAGTGGTATGGCGCTGCAAAGCCATTTGGGGCAATCGTTTAAGCGCATCCAGCACGAGAGCGGTGATGAAGCAGCCTTCATCTACTTGGCGGCCAACGCAGATGGCTTCCACGTCACGCCGTACGGTTTCTGCACCAACAGCTTCTCTGTCAATCCCTGCACTCGACACCTCAAGTGCTTCGACCAGTGCAAGCACTTTACGGCCAGCGGGGTCGCTGAGCACCGGGTGACTCTTGAAGACCTTCGCTCGAAGCTCGTGGCGATGCGGGACGCGGCTCGTTGCAAGCCGGCCACCACCGTGGGGCGCAAGAACCAGATTGCCCATGCCGAGCGGCTGATTGCTGGTGTGTCGGCTGCGCTTCACGCCCAACCGAACCAATCCGTCTTCGCAGACGGCATCGACCATTCCACCCTGAAAGAGGACATCTTCAAATGAGGCTGCTCTTAGACCCCAAGAACGAGGAGCTGGCCGACATCCTCAACACGCTACTCACCGACAACATCGACATCACGGCGCGGGAGGTGGCACGGCGCCACAGCACGTTGAAGAACCCTTCAGCGTTCACGCGCAATGAGGCTAGAAGCGCGCTCATCGCTGCGGCCCAGGCACAGCAGCAAGGAGTACGCAAAATCGTCGCAGGAGGTGGGGGCGCCGGCAGTCTGCAAGACCAGGCCGCAGGCTACCGGCAGGACATCAAGCGGCTGGAAGCCCAGCTCACGCATATGGTGGCAGCCCACGCCGGCCTCATCCGCGCGGTTCAAATGGCCGGAGGCGGGCCTGCACTTGAGCGGTTCTGGCGAGACTACAAGGCGGTGGGCGACGCGGTACACAGCCTTTCAGCAGCCAACGCCGAGCGTCCAGTAACGCATCTGCCCTTGCGCGTCGTCAAGATGTCAGACGGAACGGCAGATTGACAGGTCGGAGCCGACCTGCCTGGGTTGAGTTTTTGCAGCAAATCCACAATGCGTTCGCACAACAAAACCTCCACTGATTCGCGTCGCCAATCCACCACCTAATCGCGCAGTGGCAACAGCAATGAGCGCTGATGTAGCCGAAGAAAGCTAGCGCCAGCGCAACTGTGTTGGTGTTCCTATCGGCCAAGTGCAGTCCTTGACCTATTTTTCCCCAAGAAGTGCATCAGGCTGATCTCCGACACTCGAACCTAACGCCTGAAAGTTCGCGTGTTGCGCAACTGGTCATTGGCCGAGCAGGGTCTCAAGCGACCGCTTTGTTGCTCAGACCGGTCACTCTATTGATGCGAGCCGGGCAAGGTAGCAGGAGCAACTGATCACACCAAGGATGAATTGGTTCTCCCGACCCGCTGCGGTCGGTGTTGATGTAGGCAACGATCCCAGAAAACCGTCCGAGAAACCGGGGGAATCCCACCCCGGATACTTGGCGGCACGGCTTATCGGAACCATTGCGAAGAGCATCCGCAGTTGGCTCTATGCCGTTTTGTGTGGAACGCCCCTGCCTCATTTCGCTGATGCCGGGTTGAAGGGGTGATCAGGCAGATGGGCCAGCTTGGACATGCGAAGGTATGCGACGGCGATGAAGTTGCCTGCCGTTCGGAAGCCTCGTGCGGCGCGTTTGGCCTGCTGCAACAGGCCGTTCATGGCTTCGACGAAGGCATTGGATCGGTTGTCCAGCATGCCGCTGATCACGCCAGCGAAGTGGGTCTTCAAGGTCTTGGCCAGTTTCTTGAAGGGCTCCAGCCGCGAGCGTGTGGCCCAGCTCAACCAGGCGCTCAGATCTGCCTGAGCCTGCCTGGGGTCGTTGTGCTTGAGCGCTGCGCCATAGACCTCGCGCAGGGCCATCTTCAGGCGCCACGCCCGCGCAGATTTCAGCGTGGAGTGCTGCAGCCAGTGCATGGCGCTGATCTGTTGGCCGCTCCAGGCAGGTGGGTTCTTGCGCATGCCCCACATCAGGCCCTTGAGCACTTTGCGGTCCGTGCCGCCCAAGGCCGCGTGCACGGCATGGGGCTGATCGCGCCATTCGGTTCGTCGCACTTCGTCCATGGCCTCGATGGCCATCTTGACGACATGGAAGCGGTCGTAGCTGATGGCAGCTGCCGGCAGCGCCAAGCCCACCCCCTTGGTGTAGGCAGCACTCATGTCCTGACAGACGTGATGCACGACAGCCGGATCGCCGCCATGGGCCTTGAGGTCTTGGGCAAAGTCCAACACGGAGTGGTGGCTGCGCCCTTCGGTGGCAAACAGCAGGCGCTTGGCAGCCAGATCGTGCACGACAGTGATGTAGTGCTGCCCACGCCGCAGGCTTGTCTCGTCGATGCCCACGGTACGTACCTCGCTCATGTCGTCGATTGCGCGGGCCTGTTGAACATAGTACTCAATGCGCCGCCACAGGGGCTTGTCGGCACAACGCAGCAGTGCAGCGGCTTGCCGCACCGGCAGCTCACGGCACAGCGACAACGCCAAGGCTTCAAACAGCGCCGTAAAGCCAGAGCCTTCGCGAGCCCAGGGCACACCCACCTGCGTGGTCTTGCCGCAGCCAGTGCAGGCCACCCGCGGCACATCGGCGTGCAGCCAGGCTTCGAACTGGAAAAAATCAAGGTGTCGCCACGAGCGGCGAAGGCGGTCATGGATGCCTTGCGCCGGGGTGTTGCAGTGCGGGCAACTGAGCAACTTGGCGTTGCAGCGCACCTCAAAGTCGATGCGCCGCTTGGCTGTGTCCAGATCCACCTTGGCCACCTCCCACGGCGCAACCAAACCCAACGCGCTGGTAAACAGCGTTTCAACTCCAACGCTCACGAGACAGCCTCCAGTTCATGCACTACAAGGCCGCATGGGCATGTGGACAAGCCGCTCTGCGACTTGCCCACATGCCCACACGGCGCTACGACCACCACCGATTGTCGCCGTTGGTTTCCACACGAAACGACGAGGGGCCCCGCAGTTGGCCCGCGGGTCCGAAACACGTAGCCAAGGTCTTCTCAAAGAATTAGATCGGCCAGAACCATAGAACGTCCAAAAGCATTCTCTGGTGTGGTGACCTCATGGCTGCACCGAGCAGTGCGAAGCTGCCACATGAGCCGCTCGGTGCGATGCCTCGTAGTGTGCAAGCGGCTCATTACCATTTAACGCAACGAGCAAATTTTCAGCAGCCTGCAACTCGATGGCTCGGCGAACCTTCTTCACCGCCGAACCAATGTGGGGTGTGAAAACCGTGGAGGGGTGTTGCAAGAGTTCCGGATGAATCTGGCGTGGACGGTCTGCCAGCAGCCAGTCTTCCATCTCGTACACATCGGCGGCGTAGGCACCCAGGCGCTCGTCCTTGAGCGCCCGTGCCACGGCAGCCTCGTCCACAACCGAGCCTCGCCCAATGTTGACCAGGATCTGCCCCCGCCGAACACCTTCAAGCATGGTGTCATTGACGAGGTGACGCGTTACGTCCAGCAGCGGAACGGCCAGAATGACATAGTCGGATTGCGACAGGGCCTCACCCAGGCTCACCATGGTCAGGCGTTCGTCATCACCATGCGGGTCCACGCCCAGCAGTTGAGCGCAACCAAATCCGCAGAGGCGGTCAACGATGGCCCGTCCCACGGCGCCCAGGCCAACGACCGACACGACCGAGCCGTGCAGACCTATTCCATACAGCTGAGGACGCCAGCCGGCGTAGCCCCTGCGAACACGGGTGTCGCCAGCGAGCACGTGACGCGCAGCGGCAATGGCCAGACCGATGGCCAGCTCTGCCGTGGGCTCTGTCAGAAGGTCTGGCACAAAGCTCACGCTGACCCCCGCTTGTTCACAGGCCATCAGGTCAAAATTGTCATACCCTTTCAATGCGCAAGCGATGGTCTTGAGCCGTGGAGCGTTCAACAAAGTTCGCATGTCTACCCGGTCAGGCATGAACGCCATCATGGCGTCGGCGTCCTTCAGGTGGAGGTAAAGCTCTTCCTCGCTCCAAGGCTCAGGCCCTTGATTCATCACTACATCACCGGCGGATCGAAGACGCGCCAGAACTGCTTCATGGATGGGCTGCGTCACCACAATTTTCGGCATCATTACCTTCCTCTCTCTTTCTATTTCAGATGTTTGCGAAGCGCCGACCCAATGCCGTCGACCACGAGCACGCATATGAGGATGGACAGCAAAATGGCGGAGACTTCGTCGTACTTGATCAGGCGCAGAGCCGCCATGAGTTCAAAGCCAATGCCGCCCGCACCCACGATGCCCATCACTGCCGATGCGCGAAAGTGATATTCCCATCGGTAGATGGTGATGTCCGCCAACTGGGGCAAAACCTGCGGTAACACAGCATGGGTGATGACCTGAAACCGGCTTGCGCCCGCGGCCTTAGCGGCCTCCAGAGGTTTCGGGTCCACGTGCTCTATGGCTTCGGCGTAGAACTTGGCCACCATGCCCGTGGAATGCAGGGCCAACGCCAGCACACCAGGCAATGCCCCAAAGCCCACGGCCGCGACGAACAGAATGCCCAGGATGATTTCAGGCACAGACCGAAATGCAGCCAAGATGGTTCTGACGATTCGCCCAACCACCGCATTCGGCGCGGTGTTGGGCGCCGCCACCAGGGCCAGCGGCAACGACGCCAGAACGGTCAGCGCCGTGCCTGCGATCGACATGGCCAAGGTGTCGCGCAGTGGAATGACCCATTGCTCCCAGCGAGCGAAGTTGGGCGGCACCATCTCAGAGGCCAACTGCTGAATGGCAGGAGCCCCTTCGATGAAACGCTGCGCGTCAAAGAAACCGGTGACATGCAAAGCCACCACACAGACGAACAGAACGACACAGGCGGCGCCCAGCCGTCTGAGTCGCCGCTGTCCGTCAATGGCAATGATGGATTCCAAGGCTACCGATGTCATTTCATGCGTCCCAGATCAAGCTTGAGAATCTGTGCTGTGTCGCGAAGAATGTCGTAGGCCTTGTCATCGGTAGCGGCAAAGGCCTCGATACGGAATGATTTGAGAATCTCGGCGTCCTTCATCTGAAGAAAGGCGGCTCGGATGGCTTCCTTGAGATCCGGCGTGAGATTACCTTGCATCGCAATGGGATAGTTCGGAATGGGTGCCGACAGTTCAAGTTGCACAATCTTGTTGGCATCCACCATGCCCTTTGCGATGAGGTTGTCCAGAATGGGTTTTGACAGAGCGCCGGCGGGAACCTGCCCTGCCTGAACAGCTCGGGCCACGGCATCGTGCGTGCCCAGGTGAACGGGGCGGTAGTCAGTCTCGCCGTTCAGTTGGTGGTTTTTAAGCAAGTGCGCGCGCGGTGCAAGGTGACTGGACGTCGAAGCCTGATCGCCAAAGCCAAACGGCTTTCCTCGAACGTCAGCCAGCGTCTTCACCGGGCCGCCCGCCGTGGCAATGAGAACCGACTGGTAGGTCGGAGAGCCGCGCTCCACGCCAACGGCAAAAGGCTCAATGTTGGGCGCCTTGGACTTGGCCAGCACGTAAGAGAACGGTCCAAAGTAGGCCACCTCGATGCGGCCAAAGCGCATGGCTTCAATCATCGACGAGTAGTCCGTAGTCACCGTAATCTCTATTTCCTTCTTCAGGGTCTGTTCCAGGTACCGCTTCAGAGGCTGTGCGTTCTGAATGATGGTGGCGGCGTTTTCGTCCGGCAACAGTGCAACGCGAAGCTTGGAAGGATTTTTGCCCTCGGCATGGGCGCCAAGTGGCAACAGGGCGGCCAAAGTGGCGGCAGCGATAAATTGGAAACGGCGGCGATTCAGCACGGTAAAAACTCCTTGGATTGAGAGGGGGAATCAAATTGACTGCCCATGTTGGCAGGTGAGGAAGAACGGGACGGTTCGACAGGTGACGACTTCGCGTACAGGGCAGACTGGGCTTCTTCCGTCAACTGCGCTGCTGTCCCGTCGAACACCACCTGGCCCTGGCGAAGGCCCACAATGCGGTCGGCGAACATGCGCGCGAGGTTGACTTGATGCAGACTCACGATGGCCGTGAGTCGGTCTTTCTTGCAGATGTCGTGAAGCAGGGTCAACACACTCTGCGCGGTCGCCGGGTCGAGGCTGGCCACCGGCTCATCGGCCAGCAGCAGGCGGGGCTTCTGCACCAAGGCACGCGCAATGCCAATGCGTTGTTGTTGCCCACCAGACAAGGTGTCTGCCCGTGCTAGGGCTTTCTCAAGCAGGCCTACGCGGTCAATGGCCGCCAGCGCCTCCAGCTTGTCAGCCTTGCTCCAAGGCCACAACGACGCCAGAGATCCGCGGGTGGCGAGCTTGCCCATCAACACATTGGCCAGCACGCTTTGCCGCCCGATCAGGTGGTGCTGCTGGAACACCATGCCGCAGTGGCGCCGATGCTCAAGAAGGTTGCGTTTTGAGACGGTGCCGCCCGGCAGATCGGCCACCGACACCTCTCCGTCTGTGGGGCTAACCAAGCCATTGATGCTGCGCAGCAGCGTTGACTTTCCCGCGCCCGACGCGCCCAGCAGCACAAGGAACCCGCCATGCTGTACCTCCAGCGAGGTGGGCGCAAGCGCTGTGTGACCATCGGCATAGGTCACCGTGATACCCCGCAAGCTCAGATGGCTCTCGCGAATTGCAGTTTTCATAGCTCGGTTTCATTTGTTGTGGTGCGCTAGACGCACACCAGGACTCAAGTGGTCAGAGGTATCTCTCGGGAAAGAGGAGGTTCTGGAAGAAACAGCTTCAGTGGAAGCACAGCTCAAGTCTGGGTGACCAAGGTGTCATGAATATGAAACTTTCATCCCTAAAAATGAGGGCACCCATAGATCACATCAATGTCTGGACTCAGCCTCCTCGCAGCCTTGAAGGCCTTTGACGCAACGGCCCGAGCCGGCAGCATGACCGCTGCCGCGAGAGTGCTCGCTATTCAACAACCGACTGTTTCTTCACACATACAGCGCCTGGAGGTCGACTTCGGCGTGGAGCTTTTTCATCGGCGCGGGCGGCGGCTTGAACTCACGTCCTTTGGACGCACTCTGTTGGACTACACCCGGCGTACCTTCAGTGGCGAGGAAGATGCGCACGCACTGCTCGCTGCTGCGAAAGATCAATACGTAGGGCGACTGGTCATCCATGCCATCGGGCCGCACAACGTGCTGCCCGTGTTGAAGCTGTTCATGAAACAGTTCCCCCAGGTCAACGTGGCTGTTGGCGTAGGCGACTCGCGAACCATCACTGAAAAGATTCTTGACTACCAGGGAGACGTGGGCATGGTGCTCAATCACGTCGCTCACCCAGATCTATTTGGCGCGGCTTACCGTACCCAGCGATTGGTGATATTCGGCAACACCCAACACCCACTCGCGCAACGGGCCACTCTCAAACTGCGTGATCTGCAGGGTCAGAGGTTCGTCATCCGAGAGGAAGGATCGACGACCAGACGCGTGTTTGAACAAGAACTAAAGGAGCGAGGCGTCGAGGTGCAGGTGGCTCTGGAGATGGGCAGCCGCGAGTCCGTTCGAGAGGCGGTGGCGGAGGGGCTGGGCCTAGGCGTCGTGGCGGAAACAGCCTACAGGCCAGATCCTCGCCTTGTTAAGTTAACTATTTCAGACACCAGCATGGCGACACAGGTGCACTTCATCTGTAGAAAGGAGCGGCATCAAGCTCCTCTGATCTCGACCTTCCTGGGTTTGGCGCATAGCGTAAGTCAGAAAATTGCCTAGGTATGGAACTTGGATTCCATGCAGCCGTGGGGCATGGGACCGAGGGGCAACTGTTCGCCTGTAGGCCGACTTAAGTTAAGGGTTGTAGGACGCCCGTAATCGCGCGGCGATCCCATCTTGACTGCGGGGCGCGGTCGTGTATCTGAATACCTGATTAGAAACGTGCCTCAGCGAGGCTCACCCCATGAGCTTGTGACTCACTAATCTGGAGTCTTCTTACAGTGGGGTGAGCACCATGGCCTTCAACCAGATTCAGTTCCAGCACGGCATGTCGATTCCGGAATTCCTTCGTAGCTTTGGCACCGAGGCGCAGTGCGCCGAAGCGATCAAGGCCGCGCGCTGGCCTGAGGGATTTCGCTGTCCGCGCTGTGCCAGCAGTGATCACTATGTGGTCGGCCACGGTGCCCGTAAGCTCTTCCAGTGCAATGGCTGTCGGCATCAGACCTCCCTGACCGCAGGCAGTCTCATGGCACACACCAAACTGCCCCTGACGACCTGGTTCTTGGCCATCTACCTCATCAGTCAGGCCAAAACCGGCCTGTCGGCCCTGGCGCTCAAACGTCAGCTTGGTGTGAGTTACCCCACGGCCTGGCTGTTGCATCAGAAGATCAACCGGGCCATGGCCACGCAAGACGCCACCCACCAACTCAGCGGCACGGTGCAACTCGATGACGCTTACCTCGGAGGCGAGCGCACAGGCGGCAAAGTCGGTCGGGGCTCCGAGAACAAGGTCCCCTTTGTCGCGGCTGTCTCGGTCAATGATCACGGGCATCCGATGTTCATCAAGCTCAATGTGGTCAGAGGGTTCACCTCTGAAGCGATCAGCAAGTGGGCCAAGTCCAATCTGGCACCGGGCACCAGCGTGCACAGCGATGGTTTGGCCTGCTTCAGTGCGGTGGCCGATGCCGGTTGCCTTCACCTCCCGATGGTGGTCGGCTCCCTCAAGCCGCGCGACCTGCCCAGCTTCAAGTGGGTCAACACCGTGCTGGGCAATCTCAAGACCACGTTGGCCGGAGCCTTCCATGCCCTGAACTACCGCAAGTACGCCGAGCACTACCTTGCTGGCTTCGCCTACAGGTTCAACCGCCGCTTCGATCTGCGTGGTCTGGTCGCAAGTCTCATCGTCGACGTCGTGAGAGCAAAGCCCATCAAGGAAAAGACGGTCAGGTCGCATGCTGAGGCACGTTTCTAATCAGGTCTGAATATGCGCTGTCAGGCTGACTGCCAGCGGTATGGCAGCAGCTCGCCGATCTGGGTGGCGGGCTGCATGGGCAGGCGTGCCATGACATCGCGCAGGTAGGCGTAGGGTCGTGCCCGTTCATGGGGAGACGTGTGCTAGACCATGACTGCAGCTCCCTCGATACCGGTCATCGATGCTGCCGCGCTGCTGGGTGAGCCAATGACAGCTTTGTGCCAGGCACCGTGAACTCAGGTCACGGCCGCGACCGACAGCAACCGCTGGAGGCTGTGTGAAAACCCTCTCCCTGCCCGAGGCCGAGCTCGGTAGAGTTCACAGGCATATTGAACACGGGGGTCAATATGTCGAGATACATTGAAGGTCAAGACAGGCAGCAGGTCACGCTGCTGCCGGAGTGCCTGGATGACTTCATTGCGGAAGACAACACCGTTCGGATCGTGGACGTCTTCATCAATGAATTGGACTTGGTCGGATTGGGTTTCGAAGGCGCGACGCCGGCGGCAACGGGCCGACCCTCGTATCACCCCTCGGTGCTGTTGAAGCTGTACCTCTACGGCTACCTCAACCGTATCCAGTCCAGTCGCAGGCTGGAGCGCGAATGCCAGCGCAATGTGGAACTGATGTGGCTGACCGGTCGACTCACCCCTGACTTCAAGACCATTTCGGACTTCCGGCGCGACAACGGCAAAGGAATTCGCAATGTCTGCCGTCGCTTCGTGATGCTGTGCCGCGAGTTGAAGCTGTTCACCGAAGCCGTGGTGGCGATCGACGGCAGCAAGTTCAAGGCAGTCAACAACCGGGAGCGCAACTACACGCCGGGCAAGATTGAGCGACGCGAACGGGAGCTGGAGGAAAGCATCCAGCGCTACCTCGACGCTCTGGAGACGGCTGATCGGACACAGCCTGCGGAGATGCAGGCCAAGACCGACCGCCTGCAAGGAAAGATCCAGAAGATGCGCCAGCGCATGCAAGGCCTGCAGGCGATCAAGGCGCAATTGGAAACCCTGCCGGATCGACAGCTCTCCCAGACGGACCCTGATGCACGCGCCATGACCACCTACAGCGCCAAGGGAACAGCCATGGTGGGCTACAACGTGCAAGCTGCGGTAGATACCAAGAACCACCTGATCGTTGCCCACCAGGTCACGAACAACGGCAGCGACCGTGCACAACTCAGCCCAATGGCCATGGCAGCGCGCGATGCGATGGGCACAGAGCGGCTGAAAGCCATCGCCGACCGTGGGTACTACAGTGGTCTGGGACTCAAGGCTTGCGAGGATGCAGGGATTGCGGCGGTTGTTCCCAAACCCATGACATCCAATGCCAGGGCTGAAGGCAGATTCGACAAGACGGACTTCATCTACATCGCCCGCGACGACGAGTACCAATGCCCGGCGGGGCAGAGAGCGATCCGCCGCTTCAGCCGCGAAGAGGCCGGACTGCAGATCAGCATCTATTGGTCCAGTGCCTGCCCTGGCTGCTCGATGAAGGCGCAATGCACAACAGGCGAGTACCGACGCATCAGGCGATGGGAGCACGAGGAAGTCATGGACTTGGTCCAGCAAAGGCTGGACCAGATGTCCACCGCCATGACGGTGCGCAAGAGCACCATCGAGCATGTCTTCGGCACTCTCAAACACTGGATGGGCTGGACGCACTTCCTGACCCGAGGCATCGAGAACGTGGCCACCGAGATGAGCCTGAGCGTGTTGGCATACAACTTCAAACGAGTCCTCAGCATCCTGGGCTTCGAGCGGACCAGGAAGGCGATGCAGTTGTTGGGGGCATAGGCGCCCTTTGCGGCCGCTGCAGGCCCCATCGACAGCCCCAAACCGGCTCCAGCATCGCCTAGGGGGTCTCAGACGGGGTCAGTTCGCACAAACAGACAAAACGGCGAGGTGCGCCTGAATCGCGCGGGCTCCCCGCGAGTTATCACACAGCCTCGCTGCGTAGCAGTCATAGAGTCCTGGAGGTTGAACGGCAGCAATAGGTGGCCGAATTGAATGCAAATCGTTGATGAGTTTGGGATGGAAATCGGTGGAGGACTTGTTGTGCGAACGCCTAGTGGGTTTGCTCCAAAATACTCACCCGGGTGCCCACTTGGCTTCCGGGCAATGGTCGCCACTGCCAATGAAACGCAACAGCCCTACTCTGTTAATCGCAACACCAGTCAACGACTTCCTTCTCAAAGGAAACGCAACAGTAGCCTGGTGCACTTAAGTCGATG
>NZ_SCML01000087.1 GCF_005503365.1 Hydrogenophaga sp. 2FB | reverse complement strand
CGCTGTGATTATGCGAAGCAGTGTCGGTGCCCTGCGGCGATCCTGCCCAGGGTGCCGATTCCACAGCGTCGTGCCGACTTCGCATAAAAGTGGAGTTCGCCTTATTTCGGTCAATGGCAATCGGCCAGATCTGGCTCGCGATCCAGTTGCTGTCCCCGGGCAGTTGAGCGTGGCTATGGTCGCGGCATCGCGCGGCCAGACGAACTTGCCGCGGTTCAGGCGCCGTGCGGCCTGCATCACGCCGCTGCCGTCGTGCACCAAGACCTTCATGCGGTTGGCGCGCCGATTGGCAAACAAGTAGGCGTGGTGCGGGCGCGCTGCGCCGAACACCGCCACCACACGGGCCAATACCGTTTCGGTGCGCTCGCATGTCCAGCCAGCGTCGGAGAGGAGGGGCCTATTTGACGGAGCGCTTGACGATCATGCCAATGGAGGTGATCCCATCGGAAGACGAGGCTGTGGGCTTGCCGCCGTGCATGCGGGCAATGGCTGCGACGATCGATAAGCCGAGCCCGTGGTTCTTGTCGGCGTTGGTTCTGGAAGGATCGCCTCGAAAGAACCGGTCGAACATTCTTGAGAGGGTTTGATGATCTACTGCTGCGCCACGATTCTCGACCTGAATCGAAACCTCGTTCGACGACAACGCGTCAATCCTCACGCGCACCGTTGAACCTTGGCTAGCATAGCGTGTGGCATTGCTGACTAGATTTGACAACGCCCTCTGCAACAACGGGAGATCGAATTCACCCTCTGCATCGCCTGCTACCTCCAGCATCAAACCGGCGTCTGCCAACGTGGCGTCGTGGTAGTTCGCAACCTGCTGCACGATTTCTGCAAGACTTGGTATGGGCATTCGCCGGGCAGTTGCGCCTCGGTCAGCCTGCGAGAGGAACAACATGTCTTGCACAATGCCTGCGACCCGCTGCAACTCTTCCAGGTTGGATCCCAGCAACTCGCGTACTTCGTCCTCACTCTGTGCGGAACTCAGCGCAAGTTCTGCACCGCTCATCAGCGTAGTCAACGGCGTGAGAAGCTCATGAGCTACGTCGGCGTTGAACCCTTCCAACTGCTCGTACGATCGGTCCAGCCGGGCAAGCAGGTCGTTGAACTGCGCAATCAAGGGAATCAACTCGTCGGGCTGACGAGACCCATCTAGCCGGTGATGAAGCGTGTCCGCAGTAAGAATCTTCACTTGATCCGACAAGTCCCGTAAGGGTCTGAGCCCCAGCCAAACCAGCAGGAATCCTCCGAGAGAGATCAGCAAAGTGCCGCCGACAGCAGCGCCTCCTAGAATTACGCCAATCCGCTGCATAACCATCACGTCGTTTCTGACGTCCAATGACAGTTCTGCACGGAATGCCCGGTCACCCGGTAGGGGGGACTCGAGATCGAACCGAACGACCCGTCGGGCTCCGTCCTCCACAACCAGCAGTTGCTCATAAAAGAGTTGGCCATCAGCCTGCTTCAAAGACAAGCCAAATTCAGAATGGCTAACCATGAAATCTGCAAGCTTGTGTTTGAGCATTGTCGAGTCGCCGCTGCGCGCGGCCTCTGATGCCAGATGTATCAGGAGGTCTTGTTTCTGGTTTAAGTCTTGGAGCTGACGTTCCTTGAAGGCGTGGTGGGTGGCCGCATACACCGTGGCACACACAATCAGCAGGCCGCCGAGACTCTGCCAAGCAAGCCAGTACGAAATCCGTCGCCCTAGCGAATTGACGCGCGTTCGCATTATTTCTCGCGAGCTTCCAGCACGTAGCCCATGCCCCGCACGGTATGGATCAACGGCCGGTCAAAGGGGGCATCCACCTTGCTGCGCAACCGCTTAACTGCGGTGTCCACCACGTTGGTGTTGCTGTCAAAATTCATGTCCCAGACCTGTGCAGCGATCTCGGTTCTGGACAGCACTTGGCCCTCGCTGCGGAGCAGCAAGGAAAGAAGACCGAACTCCTGAACCGTCAGCAGAAGCTTTTGGCCACGGCGCGATGCCTTGCGGGCAAGTAGATCAACTTCAAGATCGGCAACTTTGAGCGTTGGGCATTGCTCAGTCACGGCTGCGGTCTGCTCACGTCGAAGCAGGGCTTGGACCCGTGCGACGAGTTCAGAGAACGCAAACGGTTTCACCAAGTAGTCATCTGCGCCGCTGTTCAGGCCTCGCACCCGATCTTCCACTTTCACCCTGGCAGTCAACATCAGTACTCGTGTTCGCTTGCTTTGCCGGAGCGCCGCCAACAGGCCAAGTCCATCGAGACCGGGCAACATTCCGTCGAGCACAATCAGGTCGTAATCACACTCCATCGCTAGATGCAAACCGTCTATCCCGTTGTGCGCGAGATCCACCACAAAGCCGGCTTCCTGTAGCCCCTTTCGAAGATACTCAGCGAGTTTTACTTCATCTTCAATCACCAACAACTTCATGCGTCTCATAACCTCAATGAACATCCAAGAGCGAGCTGAAAGATATCAAGCAATCACATTTGGTGGTGGGGCTTAGATGCGAAGTGCACTCAAGGGTTCAATCCAAACGGAATGAAAATTGGGCCAGCGATCCTTAAATGAAATGGGTCAACTCCATAACTTCTCAACGCTATGTGCCCAGCTTGTTCCTTGTCGAGGTGAGGCTAACGTGGCATCGGGGACCTGTGCAAAAAAAAGCGACTCGTCGCACCTACAGAGGTTGAGGACGTGTTCGAGCATGTGCCATGCTTGACGGTTGTCGGTGTCTTTTGAGGTGCCACTTTTGCCCTGCTGGAAGTAGTTGGCTGCCACGTTGAGATGATCTAGAAATGAGGCCTCAAGAGCGGGGATTGCTCGGCTAAAGGGTTGCCGAAATTTTCCGTCACCCATGGAATTTGATATCACTAGTCCCCAAGGCCGAATGCCTAAGGAAAAGTCTGCACATATCGTTTCCTCCTTTGTTAAGCCAAAGTCCCTTGCGATCAGAAGCCGATGGGCAACGCCGGGGTCGTGTCGTGTGATTTCAACTATTGCCTGATAGGCTTCCTGATCCTCTCCCCGAGTGGGTAGCACCAAGGTGCGCAGGAGGTTTCTTGCGATGACATCCCCTTGGTGGGCAGCTTGAGTCATCCACTGCATCCCGGATTCGAACTCTTCGATCGCAACAGCGGACTTTAGGATAGACATCCCAAGTTGACGTTTTGCGCTTGGATTTCCGCTTGCCGCTGCCTTCTGCAGAAAGAACCCTGATGGTCGCGAATTCTCGTCAGAGCCCTGAAACTCTGTATGAACTTGATAAAGTGGAAACCACGCCTCGTTCAACCCGGCTTCAGCCGCCCGCAACAACAGCGCCCTGCCTTCCTTGACATTGCGCTTTAGGGCCAAGCTCGAAGACCAGGCGAATACTACATCGATGCCACAAAGGGCGCGGCCCAAGATCAAGGCGGCTGCAGAGTTTCCACGTCTCACGCAATCCTCAAGAATTGACTGCAAGCAGTCGCTGTTCATCTCCGGCATCGAGATGCGGCTATCGTGAGTTGCAACCAAGGCATCACACACCGCATCACAGAGCTCTGGAGACCGCTCCACGGGTATCAAGGTGACGAATTCTAGGACGCGAACGACAGTTTGGAAATCACCGGTCTTGATGGTGGATGACAGCATCTGTGCCAGTGCGCCGCTGGCATCGATTTCCGGCAGAACCGCTAAATAGGAGAGGGCTGCCCTCAACGGGTTCTTCTGGTCTTGTGCAAGCGCGGTCAGGGCCGCAGAAGCGTCGGCGCTCCCATTTTGGCTCGCCTGACTCAGGAGTCGAAGTGCTGAGGCTTCATCATTTCGCGTCAACGCAAGCCAAAAGCCCAGCTTTAAGCTAGCCGAAGCTGAGCCGCAGTGGGCTGCAGTTGTCAGGGCAACAAGCAAGTTCCGACGCACCAGCTCCCCGAGTGGCAAGGCTTCCGCGATGATTTTGGCTGACGGGGGAAAGTTCTCCAGCGATTGGTGCGAAAGATACTTCAAGCCTAGATCAATGTACCTCGGAAATCCCTCGGAACCTGTCAGATAGCGTTGCCCAACCTCGCAGAGGGAATCTCGATCGCCCCGTTTAGCAAGTGCTAGCAGTTGTACGTCTTTCCGTCGCATCGTTCTGGTGCAAGTAAGCATGAGCCCATGCAGGTTCTTGCACCACGATGAATGAGTTGGCCTGCTCGCGCAACAGAATTTATCTCTAGCGAGCTTTCCTTGTGGTGACGTGTAGGTTACATAAAAGTTATGAAACTGTTATTTTTCTTTCTGGGCGTTTGGGTCAACCGCTGTCCTAATTCGCGAGATTTCATATGTCGAGCAGGCATGCGCGGGACGATGTGTACGGATCCCAGGGGACGCGCAGGAATGTCACCGAGGCACTTCCCTAGGGATGCGCGACAGCAAGCCCGCCACAGAGCGTCCGTATTGGAAAGTAACAATCTGATGACTTTATCGTCACCACAGCGAAAGCTCTTGGAAACCAGCGTTTCGGTAGATTGCTCCAGATCTTTCAATCGAAATTCTGGGGATGATGCGACGTCAGGATGTACAACTGCTGGCCCTTGCAAGACAAGGTGATCACGATGCGCTTTGCGAGGTCGGAAAACGCTACCTATTGGGACATCAAGGCTTTTCGCAATACACCGACCTCGGGCTCAAGTATCTAACCCACCCATCGCTCGTTACTTCCGAGCGCAGCGCCGTGATAGTTGCGGAAGCGTTGCCTTTGGGTGAACTTGTACGACGCGACATGTTGATCGTCCTGGCGTCGGCTGCGAACGCGGGATCGGCTCCGGCCTGTCTCAAGTTGGGTGTGTGGCGCAGTTTGACGCAACACGACGAGGAACAGGCCCTTGAGCTCTGGAGGCAAGCTGCTAGCTACGGCTGTGAGGCCGCCTCGTTTGCGCTGAGTGCCTTTGAGGGCAGCGATGAGAGGCGGCTCATGGCCGCCCTTTCGACTCTTGTGGGTCGGGCGGATGTAGCGGCGGGAAACACTGTCGCGTACGCCTTGTCCCTTGCTACGCGAGCGGAAGATGTTGCCTTGGTTGTCCACCTCCTGGATTTTGCTGTGACATTGTCTTTGGAGCGCACAGCTCAACTTTGCGAGGTTGTGTGTGAGTCCTTGGCTTTTTTGCAGCGCAATCGCGTTTCTTTGCCTGCATTGGACAGCGTGCGGCTTCACTCGATGCTTGAAGATTGTGTGAGGCGGAGGAACGCGGAAGCCGCACTGCTTCTAGGTCGTGCGTACTGTGGCATTGACACAGCATTCGCACAATCTTCAAGTCTTGTGCCCAAACGCAACCTTCGAGGCGGGACGGCGCTCTTGCTCCGCGCAGCGGATGCTGGACTGGGCGAGGCATGGCTGCTGTTGTATCGCGTGCACGCAGATGGGCAGGGCTCAGTGGCAAATCCACAGGCGGCTATCTTCTTTCTTGAAAAGGCTGCGGCCAGCGGGAATGCTAACGCCCAACGCCAACTTGGCGCGATGATTCTCAAGTCCGCCATCGACATCGCAGAGTTCGAACTCGGCCTACATTGGATGAGCCAGGCAGCAGGGCAAGGCGACTCCATTGCCATGAGCTTGCTCCAGTCCTTCGTTCTTCCGGTTCAGGGAAGCGACGAAGATGCCCAGCGGGTCATTGATAGTCTCGTGCGCGTCGACCCTTGGGCTGCTCACCGCTTGCGCATTTCGAGACATTTTGGTTTGACCAAGACTGAGGCTACCTGCGTGGACGTGGTGTCCGGCGTTCGCTCTTGGGGATTGGTGGTATCAAGTGATGCGGCGGATCATCGCCTGCGATCACGGTTTTGCCGCGCTATTCCGGCGCTCCAGAATCGATTTCTAGAGAATTTGCGCGAATCCGCCGAGTTCTTCCGGCTCGCGGGCGAAGGCGCTGTGCATTCCAACGTTGACCGCCGACAGAGGGTTAAGAAGCTCAACTACCGGCTCGATCGCAGCGATGTCAACGAGTCGATGTTCTTTGCGCAAGTTCAGACAGCCACTCTCGCGTCTCTTCGACAAGGGTCGAGTTGGGCGCATGGAGTACGACAAACCCTCCACACGGCTATTGCCATTTGATCTCGTTTTTCTGACAAAAAAGTAACGCATGAGCAGCAGTCCCGTCATGGCTACTTGGATAGCTTACGAGGGTACGCAGGTACTCCGAAGCAATCCTGTTTTCGGAAAATAGACATAGGGATCATATGAAGTTGAACATCGTCATTGCAGCACTTGCTCTCGTCACCACCTCTGCTTTTGCGGATCACGCAGCCCGGGAGGAAGCCAAGCAGATCATTCCACTGAAAGACGGCGGAAATCTCTACATTTTCCAAGATGGAAAAATGGGCAAAGAAAGCCGTGTGGGTACCACGGTCTATCTGAAAGAGGGGGAAGTGTTGGTGACTTCTGATGGCCGCTCCATTCCAGTTACTAGCAATGAGACGGCTCGAATGGACTTTCTCCTCACCAAGGGCCACAGCGGAAACTGACGTTCAAGATCTACTGAGGGGGCATCGCCTTGTCGAACTCCAAGACGAAGGTGTTGACCCCAGCCCCAGATTTCAGTGTCACCTGCCCGTGGTGAGCCCGCATGATCGCTTTAGTGATGGCCAGGCCAAGGCCAAGGCCATCTTCTCCGGCTCTCGACTTCGTTGAAGAAAGTCGTACGAAGCGATCGAAAAGGGACGCTTGCAAATCGACGGGTATTTCCGTTCCATAGTTCGAGACTGCAAGTGTGATCGCATCTTCATGCGAGTCGATGGAAATGGCAATGGTGGATTCAGGGTCGGCATGCCTGACTGCATTCGATAGCAGATTGCTGATGGCGCGGCGAATCATAAGGCGGTCGCCGAAAACATGTCCAGTACCGGCCGTTGTGAAGTTCAGATTTTTTACACTGGCTGTCGCATCGTAGAAATCAAAAAGAGATTGCGATTCAATTTCGAGATCAACGCGTTGTATTGAGGGAAGGGCATGCATGTTCTCCGTTTTTGCCAGAAAGAGCATGTCTGCAATCGTGCGTGCCTGATCTTGCAATTCCTCGGCGATCGTCTCAAGAGTGTCACGATACTCGTCACTGGTGCGGGGTTGAGCCAGTGTGACTTGGGCAACTGTCATCAAGCTGTTGACTGGCGTTCGCATTTCATGCGCTAGGTTCGAGGAGAACGCACTGAGGCGATCAAAGTCTCTCTGCAATCGGTCGAGCAGACCATTCAATGAATTGGCAAGTTCGACCATCTCCTTCGGCCAACTTTGGGCTGGAATTCTCTCCGTGAGTCTGTTCGCATTCAGTCGCTCCGCTCTTGCTTTCATGGTAGTGAGTGGTTTCAATCCACCTCGGCTCGCCAGCCAGCCCAGCATCGAACCGATCACAACGGCGAAGGAGGCATACCCCAAAGTCTTGGCTGCCAGCCTCTCAAGAAATTCAGTGTGCTGACGGGTATCCACGGCGGCAATCACCGAAAGCTTCCGTTTACCGTCCCCGCCAAGAAGAACATCAAAGCGCGTCGCATATAGGCTATGTTCGGTTTGACGCCATTCCTTGTCGATGTTCGTGCCACTGATGTCTGCCAAAAGGCTTTCGGGCAACTTTAAGCCGCCATGCTCAAATAGATCACCAGCTTCGTTGACTATTTTGATATATAGCCCTGCGTGACCACGCATACTTGTCTGTAGCCACCCTTGCAATTGCTCTTCTGTCCGGCTTTCTCGCGCGGCTTCCGTCACGAGCTGGATCTTTCCCTTCAAAAGGGACTCATCCAGTTCATGGAAGCGGTTACTGGTTTCTCTGAAAACTAGCCAGGAAAAGCCTGCAAGAACAAGCATCAGCACGCAAGCGAACAGAATCGTCAGTCGAACGGTTAGGGACATGTTTGGTGCAGACTCAAGGCTCGGGTTCGTCAAGTACGTACCCCATGCCGCGCACCGTTCTCAAAAGCTTCACATCGAATGCGTCGTCTATCTTGGACCTCAGACGCCCAACAGCCACGACGATCACGTTGCTTTCGCTGTCGAAATTGATGTCCCACATAAGTGAGGCAATCAGCGTCCGAGGTAACACTTCGCCACGACGTCGCATGAAGAGCTCAAGGAGACCAAACTCCTTCGCCGTAAGGTCCAGCCGACGGCCTGCCCTCGACGCCCTTCTGCGTACGAGATCCAACTGCAAGTCGGCCACTTCGAGCATGGTCGCTTCTTGCGTTTGGCTACCTCGTCGGAGAATGGTCTTGATTCGCGCCAGTAGTTCGGAAAAAGAGAATGGCTTGATGAGGTAGTCGTCCGCGCCCAACTCTAGGCCTTTCACACGGTCTTCAACGCTGTCTCTTGCTGTTAGATACAGCACAGGTAGCTGCGGCTTCTTTCGCCTCAACGAACGAAGCACAGACCATCCGTCAATGCCGGGCAAGTTCACATCAAGCAATACGAGGTCATAGTCACCTTCTGTAGCTTCATGCAAACCGTCGACGCCATCACGTGTCAACTCGGTGTAGTAGCCTGCCTCTCTAAGACCCTGCTTCAGGTATTCGCCCGTTTGGGCCTCGTCTTCCACGATAAGAATCTTCATGCGCGACTGTCTCCAGGGCCGGCAGTTTGGCACGCGAAACTTGCCGATCGGGAATGTGACGAACATGTAATCTGGCTGACGGAGGGCTGTTGGATTCAGGCGCGGCAAGCGTTTCGCGAGCGCGAAGAAACCTTTCGACGCGCTTGGCTACGGCACAGGTCGAAGTGTTGGTTCGGCAGCGACTGGTGGATTCGCGCGCGTGGACGATTCCAATAGAGGGTAGTCGCCGCTGCTGATACCGAAGTTGCGGGGGATTGCAGGCATTCCTTGGATCGGCTGGCGATATGCTCGAGGCAACGGTTCAAGGCCAGTGCGCAAGCGGCCTTCTAAACCTAAGGGGCACACGACCATTCCCACGTTCGAGCAAGCCACGGTGGAAGCAGAGATTCATTGCTCGCCGGTCTGGGTCGGTTTTCTCAAGAGTCTTCTCCGGTGACGCTCGAACTTTTCATTTGGCATCGCCCTGCTCCGCGCTGTAAATTACCAACGATAAGATATAGTTATCGCGAGTCGTCGCTGCGTTCAAAATGAGGATTGGTCGGACTCGCGCGCGAAGGTAAATCTCTTTACGCACTTGAGCTACCGCAGCGCACTGCCGCACATGCCCTCCGGGATTGAGCTCGATGCGAACGCTATTGCTCTCCATTTGGAGGCCGTCGAAACACTGGACGAAGCACTCGAAGCTCTTCGGAGCAACGAATAGCGCCGTCGCGTTCGTGACTGGATCCGGTGACTGGATCCGGTGACTGGATCCGGAAAATTTAGCCAAGTCGACTGTCCCGTAACCCTATGATCTATCGAGGGCTTCTGTCTTTGCGATGGCAAAAGCATCGCTGTCCTTCGAGAGGCAAGCATAGCGTCCACACAGCGACGTGCATGGAATTCCCTACCAACCGCAGCCACAGAATGTGAATGCAATATGCGTGTAGCCTCGACCCGCTTTCGACTGAGCTGGCATGACGGCTATCGGCCGATACTGGGTGAAAACGTGTGCGCACACCGTTTTCACGGGCGGCAAAACCATTTCCCATGGTCTCGATCGTGGATGCTGACGCGATCTGAAAGGTCGACTTTCTACTTGATTCAGGCGTTTTCAAACAGCCTCGGCCCGTTGCTGGCCTTCGGGGTAGTAGCTAACATGATCCACTCGGACACGCTTGCGCAACTGACTATTTCCTCAAGACTGAGTGAAGCTGGTCAGCTTTGAAGTATTTGTTGTTGGCCTGGCGCGCCTTCAACGGCAACCGTAACAGGAAGTCGTCTGCGTCAAGTAGCCCCTTGAGGACGCCCTACAAGGACCTTGACGCACAGCCGCGCAACACCGTGTCCATAAGTGCGCGGGGGGCGTTCCTCAGGAGGAAGCTATGGCGTCGGGATGGGGCGAGGAGATATTCGGCACGGTCCTGGGCGGTTTGCCGGCCGTCAACAAACTGGTTCCTCGCCGCTTTCGGCAGCGTGCCATCGCACGCTTAAACGACGTCAACCCTTTTGCGTCAATCGCGGCCAACGAAGACCTGCTGCGCGCACTGCGCCTGGCTTGGATTGAGGCGGCGCTGCAGATCGACTGTTCGGTGGTGCAAACCTGCGCAACGCCCGAATGGGCCTCGCAAAGTCGAGACATTCAGCGCTTCTCGACCGTTTTGATCACTGGTCTGCGTGCGCTGCGTGCTGAGGCCTTCGACCGCGATGTTCACCCGGGACATGCTCCCATGGACCGGCACCTGCGGGAACTCGTCGTCGACTTGCCCGCGACGATGACGGGGAACCGTGCGGCCGCTGGTGAAGCTATGACAGAGTCATTTCGCGAGAATGTAGCGGCGGTATCCGGTTGGCCGATACACGAGGTGCCGAGCCTGCACGAGCAGATCGCCCGCCAGGGCCTTCCTGTGCCAGGGGCCAGCAGTCGGCGCACCTTCGGCGACTTGGTGTATGCCGTTTTTGCCGAGACGATTAAGAGTCCAGATCGCTATCCAGAGGCGAGCCAAGCCTTTGTGATCGCCATCGGGGGCTTCGGGGTAGAGCTTGGACAGCAGTGCCTTGAGCTGCTGCGTGGCCAAGATGCGCGGCTCGACCGCTTGCTCGATTCGCTAGGCGGCACCTCAATCGAAGGTGGGCTCGCTGCTTGGCTTGGGCGCGTCGATGCTGAGTGGACTGCGCGCTGGCAAGTCCTGAGTGATCAGGTCTCGGTTGTTGACGCGAAGATCGATCTCCAGACAGGCATGCTCGACCGGATGCAAGAGCAACTGGCCCAACTGGTGGCTGCCATTGAAGCCAAAGGGCAGATTGGTAGCGGGCCAGGCCAACTCGCTCACAACACTGTGCTTTCCCTGGCCAAGCGCTTGCGCCCAGATGACCTGATCGAGTTTGATCGCGCGGTGCAAGAGCTAGATGCCGCGGTGAGCGTCGCTCTGGAGCTTATCGCGAAAGGGCACTCGTCGTACTACCAGGATCTGTTCGTTGACGAAGTGCTCGTCCGTGTTCGCCAGTCGATCGAGGAAGGTCAGCTCGAGCAAGGTGCACAGTCGATCGACCAGGCTCTTGCGGAACTGGACCGGCGCGAGGCGGGCGAGCGTGAAGCTGCGCGGCGCCGACGTGTGCAGTTGCTCGAGGCATCCGTGAGCCAGGCGATGCTACTGCGCCAGCCGCAGCGCGTGGCCGATGCGGTGGAGAGGCTGGTTGGAATCCATCATCCGGTGTGCGCCGCGGCGAGTGAGCTCTTCAAAAATAGGCTCAGAGCGTACTGCGCAGAAGGCGAGGAGCGCGGCCTGCGCTTGCCCCTGGAGGTGGCGGAAGCGTTGGCACGCAGGCGCCTAGCGGTGGCCGGGAGTCGCGAGGAGCGCGGTGAGGCGTTGGTCTGGCTTGGCACTGCGTTGGCGGTCTTAGGAAAGCGAGAGCCCGGCACTGAACGGCTGCTGCAGGCGGCGCAAGCGTTTCGGGCCGCGTCGCAGGAGTGCATGCGCGAGCGTGTGCCGCTGGAGTGGGCGACGACGCAGAACAACCTTGCCAACGTGCTGAGTGACCTTGGTCGGCGCGAAAGCGGTACCGAGCGACTCGAGGAGGCGGTGCAGGCGTATTTGGCCGCATTGCAGGAGTGCACTCGCGAGCGAGCGCCACGGGACTGGGCGATGACGCAAAATAACCTGGGTACCGCGCTCAAGACCCTCGGTGAGCGCGATGTCGGCACCGAACGGCTGCAGCAGGCGGTGCAAGCGTACCAGGCAGCGCTACAGGAACGCACTCGCGAGTGCGTGCCGCTGGAGTGGGCGATGACGCAGCACAACCTCGGTACCGCGCTAAAGACGCTTGGTGAGCGCGATGGCGGCACCGAACGGCTGCAACAGGCGGTGCAGGCGTATCAGGCTGCGCTGCAGGAGCGCACCCGCGAGCGCGTACCGATGCACTGGGCGATGACGCAGATGAGCCTGGGCAATGCGCTCAAGTCCCTTGGTGAGCGCGAAGGCGGTATCGTACGGCTGCAGCAGGCAGTACAGGCGTATCTGGCCGCGCTACAGGAGTACACGCGCGAGCGCGTACCGCTGGAGTGGGCGATGACGCAGAACAATCTGGGCAGTGTGCTCACAACCCTCGGCGAGCGCGAAAATGGAACCGAGCGCCTTGAGCAGGCGGTGCAAGCGTGCGAGGCGGCGCTGCGGGAGCGCACGCGGGAGCGCGCTCCGCTCGCGTGGGCGATGACGCAGAACAACTTGGGCAATGCGCTCAAGTCCCTTGGTGAGCGCGAAGGTGGCATCGAACGGCTCCAGCAGGCGGTGCAGACGTACCTGGCCGCGCTACAGGAATACACGCGTGAGCGCGCACCGATGCACTGGGCAATGACGCAGAACAATCTGGGCGATGCCCTCACCACCCTTGGCGAGCGCGAAAACGACCCCGAGCGGCTGCACCAGGCGGTGCGGGCGTACGAGGCCGCGTTGACGGTCATCACGCGTGAGACCGCGCCGTATCACCTCGAGATCGTTCAGCGTAGCCTCGCAAAATGCCGGCGCCTGATCAACAAACGATGAGGTGGCGAAGCTTGTCAAACTGGAGGTAGCTGCCGCAAGCCGCCAACGATCGATCAGTGGCGGTTTCTGGAAGGGGCGTGTGGAATTTGCGTGCTCGCACAAGCGGCGCCGTAGCCACTGGCGTGGATTGGCGGCAGCGTTGCTGGGATTGCCTTCTGAAAGTGCTTCAAATCGCATGAACCAGCCAGCCCCGGTGGCTTGCGAATTTCGATTTTTTGATAGTCCACGATTTACCTTATGTTAAGTTACTGCCGGCGGCCTTGCGCGCAGCACTTTCACCGATTGTGGAAACTAGTTTGCCTTGCCAACGTCGCAGCCTAACGCTGCCAACGATTGCAAATTGGGCCTGCCAACAGGCTTCAAGTGGTCTCAGGCCCCCACTGCGGCCGGATTCCCAGACCCTAGGCAGCCCAGCCACTGAGAAAACAAGTCGGCTCCCGCGCGCTCGGGGTATTGCCGACACGTGCTTGGCTGAGAGTCGGCGGACAGACCCCCGAGCTCTTGCTTTTCAGACCCAACAACGATGACGTTGCAAAGCATCAGGCACAGGAGGTTGCGGTTGCGAAGCACCCCGTCAGATTTTCTGGTGGGTACGGGTCAGGAAGTTTTTAAGCTTCACGATGTGACCATCAATGCCGCCGAACATGAGCTGCTCAAGCACTTCCACTATGTGGAGGAAGAGAAAAGAATGTTCGTCATACTGCATGAAGACCAATGGCTAGAAGCGCCGGCTTCCGCGTCGATGGACTTCATGCGGCAGGTCCCTGCTCATCTCTTGATGGCAACCGCGGAGCCTGAACGTGGCAAGCGCAAAAAGAAGGCGCCCGACGAAGGTGATGTCGGAGAGCTTGACCTCGGTTGATGCGCAAGCGCCGGTTCTCAAGTCTCAGCTTTGACTTTCGACTTGGCCTCGTCCTTCCCTAGAGGCAAAGCGTCAATGAATCGCTTCATGAGCGGTCCGGCAATCGGGTGCTCGGCGGCATCAGGCGCGGCTTGCTTGGACGGGTTTGACTGAATCTCGAAGAAGACTGCAGTGGTTATCTCTTCCTCGTACTTGGGTGCTTGCTTCTTGAAGCCTTCAACTGACCTAGCTAGTGCCGCCTTATGGGCGTACTCACGCTCCAGGTGAAAGAACTCCGAGTAGGACTTTGAGTAGAACGAGGTGAGCCAAGTCGCCGGGAACAGCAGCATCAGCTTCCCGACGAGCGCGATGAACGCGTCCGATGCACTCGCCGCTTGCGACGGTTGGAGCGCTGGCAGCCAGCTGGCGAAGAGCCCGGGAAAGAGCTGAGCGAGCAGAGGAAGTGCGCATACGAGCAAAAGTCCCACGGAGAAAAGGAAGCCGTTGTTCGCGTCCCTCATGCGCTTCTCATACAGCTCACGAGTTTTCTCTAGGCTGTCGCCTAGACCTGCCGTTGTCGCTCCTTGAATCATCGACTCAGCCTTTGCTGTCAATCGGTCGATTTCATCTTCTCTAGATTCATTTCTCTCCCGCGACTCGTTCATCTCTTCAATGAACGAGTTGTGTTGTTCCAAAATCGTGGTCAGGGACCTTTTGCAAACTGTCGAATTCTGCGGCGTACGTCGTGACTTGCTTCTGAAGCGACGCAGCCCCCACCGCGGCCTCTCGAACACCTGCAAGCTTTGCTTTAGCCTCATCGAGCGCGGCCGCGACCAATGAGCGGTCCTTTTGAGCCTCGCCTACTGCTTCCTCGAGAGCGGTGACAAGCTTCTGAGCTTCTTCCACCTTCGTTGCCAAAAGCCCGGCCGAAATGGCGGCGGCCTCGCTCTTCTTCTTGGCATCTTGCGCCGAGGAACGAGCCTCAATCATGTGATTGCGCAGTTGTTCCCCGTAGCGGAAATACAAGCTGGTTGACTGGCCACGGCCCAACCTCACACCCGATGTCGTAAGGTCAAACACGGCTGCTAGTGGGGCTTGAACCGACTCCAGTAGCTGAACGGCATTGATATTGGCCGTATGGGCACCGCTCATAAAGCGCTGCAACGGCTCCAGATTGCCATTCGGGTCTTGGAAAGTAGCGCCTGGCTGCGGAGACAGCTCCGACAGCAACTGATTGAGGTGCCGAGTGATGGTGCCAAGATGAGTGTTCACTGGCTCCACCCTAGGCAAGAACATGAGCTGCGATGCCTCATCAAGTTTCGAGAGCGCCGCAACAGCATCGAGAGTCGTTGCGACACGCCTGTCGAATTCCTCCAGCGTTGCTCCAAGCAGCCTGGCGTTGGCAACCTTTAGCGAAACGCCTCCCTCGCGAAGCGCCAAGTAGACACTGTCCCATAGCGCCCCCAGTTGCCCCGCAGACTGAATCAATGGCTCGATGCGTGCGTGCATCTCTTCTCCTCATTGGTGCTTTTGACGTCGCGAGACTTTACGACGTTTGTACTGAGCGACTACTCAATCGGGGGCCGTCCCGCTTACATTCGTGAAATGCTTCTGATTTATCGCAACAAGTGATTTCCTTACGAGCCCGGACGTGCTCGTGCTCAGCATTTTGGGTGTAGGGTCGGGGAAATTCTTGAGAGGCAGAGCGGCCATTGAACATGCATAGTGCCCCAAGAGCTATTTATTTGAGGGGGCAAGATGTCACTAATTGGAGAGATTGCGAAATGGGCTGATGCCCATTCGGCTTGGATGTCAGACGGTGCAAGGCGCTTGGTGCAGCAGCAATCGCTGAGCGAGTCGGATGTTGATGACTTGCATGCGCTCATCAAGTTGGCGGCCAAACTCGACGACCCAAGTGGCCGTCAACCAGTTCGCGTCAACGCAGGTGCCATCCCGTCGGCTGGTGTGGCTGGAAGTGTCGTGAGTCTCGCTGCGATTCGTGAACCGAAAAACCTTAACGCAATCGGCGAGAGCGAGAGTGTCACATTTGAACCTGTAGGTTTGAATGTCGTTTACGGGTACAACGGCTCGGGAAAGTCGGGGTATGCCCGCGCTTTAAAGAGGGCGTGTAGCGCTCGCGAAGTCGAGGACATCTACCCAAACATTTTCGTGGAGACGATTGCTCCACCAGGGCCTGCTAGTGCCATGTTTGAATGGGTTGATTCAGGTATGGAGCAGAGAGGGGTCTGGGTGGACGGTACATCCGCACCGTCAGCACTCTCGCAAATAGCGGTGTTCGATTCACACTGCGCGCGCGTCTTCGTCGATGAGCAAGCCGAGATTGCCTTCATTCCTTACGGAATGGACATGCTGACGCAGATGACGTCTGCGCTCGTCAAGATTCAACAACGCCTAGAGGCGGAGCGAAGACAAGCCAAGTTTGATAGGTCTCAACTCGAGCCACTGGCAGGTAACACTGAAGTCGGACGGCTGATAAGCACGCTGAATCGAAAGACCAAGCCCGAACTTGTCCGCAAACTGGCGACGCTAAGCGAAGCTGAAAATGATGAACTCAATCACCTCCGTGATTTACTTCAAAACGATGTTGCGCTGAAGCAGGCCAAGCAGCTTCGGCTGTTTGCCACCCGCTTGGAGTCGTTCAACCGAGAGCTAAAGAACCTGTCGTCTCTATTGGGCGATGACGCGATGCACAAGATGCGCGAGAAGTTCAAAGAGCTTCATGCGCTTCACATCGCAAGCCAGCTTGCGGCGAATGCATTCTCGGAAGGATTCCTGCCGGGCACAGGGACCGAGCCATGGGAGCAGCTGCTCAAGAGTGCAATCAATTTTGCACAGATACCCTATGGTGACGACCAGTTCCCTGGGCCAGATGGTGCCAGCTGCGTGCTTTGTCAACAGCCGCTGTCTGCTGAGGCACACAGCCGCTTGAAGTCGTTTCTGAAGTTCCTCAACGACGACTCGCAGGCTCGTCTTGCAAAGTGCCGAAAAGAGGTGAATGAGGATTGGTACCAGCCTGTTGCTAGCGCGCCAACATCAAACTTCGCGGCGGACAAGGTTTTCGTAGAAGAGCTTGCCGAGAAGTATCCGGAGATGCCAGCACGCGTGGCTGGCTACGTGGGCGCGCTCCGAGAGCGCCAGCAGCGAATCATCCAGATGGCGCCTACTCGCGTCATAGGCGAGCTTCCCCCCATACCTTTAGACCCATCAGCAGACCTTGACGAAATTCTCGAGCAGCTGCGTTTAAAAATTGCGCAGCTAGAGGAAAAACTGACGCCTGAACAGCAAGCGGAGAAGGCAAAGCGAGTTCTCGAGCTTGAGGCTCGTCTAAAGCTCCAGCCTCTTATCGACGTGGCACTCCTCGCCATCGCGGCTGACGAGTGGGATTCGCGTATGGGCGACGCAATAAAGTTGTGCCACACGGGGTTCCTCACCAAAAAGCACAGTGAGCTCTACGAGAAGACTGTCACTGCGGACCTGCAAAGGTCTATGCAGCAAGAGCTAGGGCGTGTTAACACTAATAGCAATTACTAAGCCGGCGACAGACACTCTCGGGTATGGAAATCACGCCCGAACAATTCGCCACCATCGAGCACTGTCTGCCCAGGCAGC
>NZ_SCML01000086.1 GCF_005503365.1 Hydrogenophaga sp. 2FB | reverse complement strand
GAGCACGGCCAGGTGGGGGATGATGGTTTCCTGGATCGCGCGCAGGTCGCTGCGGCCGCTCAGCACGGTGGACAGGCCACGTTCATTGGACAGGTTGAGCATTTTGTGCATCCAGCCCTTGCGCATGTCGGCGTCGATCAGCAGCACCTTCTGGCCGAGCTGGGCGAAGTTGATCGCCAGGGCGAGCGCGGTGGTGGTCTTGCCTTCGCTCTTGCCGCAGCTCGTGACCATGAAGTGCTGGGGTCCGCCATCGGCCGTGCTGAACTGCAGCGCGGTGCGCGCGGAGCGGTAGGACTCGGCGAAGGTGCCGCGCGGCTCGCGGTGCGCGAGCAGGGCCACGGGTTCGTTGTGGTGTTTCTCGGGTTTGGTGAACGGGATGAGGCCGAGCAAGGGCAGCTGGTACTGGTTCTCGATTTCGCTGGCGCTCTTCACCGAGTCGTCGAACTGCTCGCGCAGCAGGGCGACCAGCATGCCCAGGAACATGCCGAGCAACACGCCCAGGCCGAGGTTCGCCTTCACGTTGGGCGAAGCAGGGAACAGCGGCACCGAAGCCTGGTCCACGATGCTCACGTTGTTGGCGGTGATGCCGGCCGTCACGCTCACTTCCTTCAGGCGTTGCAGCAGGCTGTCGTACACCTGCCGGTTGGTGTCGAGCTCGCGGGAGAGCAGGTTCATGTCGACGCTGCGGTCTTGCACCGTGAGCACTTCGCTGCGGCTGCTGGCGACCTTGCTCTGGATCTGGTCTTCGGTCTTCTTGGCGGCCAGGTACTGGGCCTGGATGCTGCTCAGGATGTTGTTCACCTCGGTCTTGATGCGCGCTTCCAGGTCGGCGATCTGCGCGCGCGCCTGCACCATGGCGGGGTAGTCGGGCTTGAACACGGCCTGGTTCTTCGCGTACTCGGCTTCCAGCTTGGCGCGCTGTTCCTTGTAGGCACGGATGGCTTCGTTGGTCACCGCCTGCGGCGCGCTCTCGGGGTTGAGCTTGACCTGGTTGTAGAGCGTCTCGGCGCGGATGCGGTCTTGCTGCGCCTTGCCCAGCGCGGCGGAGAAGTCCACGAAGGTCTGGGTGGCGGCGCTGCCTTTGTCGCCCAGGTTCAGGATCTCGTTCTTCTTCGCGTACTGGTTGATCACGCGCTCGCTCTCTTCCAGTTTGGCCTTGGTCTGGCGGATCTGCTCTTCCAGGAACTGGCGCGCGTAGAGGGACGATTCGAGTTTGCGCTCGATGTTGCTGGCCATGAAGGTCTTGGCCACGTTGTTGGCGATGTTCGCGGCGAGCTCGGGGTCGGGGTTGAGCACGCTGACCTGCACCAGGCGCGAGTTGCGAACGGGCTCCACGCTGAGCGACTTGGAAAACTGCGCCACGGTGCCGGTGCGGCTGAGCGTGGCGGGGTCGGACTGGGCGGGGCCGAACAGCGTGCGCAGGTTGCCCAGCAGGGCGCCGAAGAAACCCGAGATCTGTTTCACCGGGTCGGCGCTGCCCTGCTCTGCCGCCGCGTTCGTGTCGGTGGCCGGTGTGGGGGACGCTTCGGGCTTGTAGAGGCCCATGTCCTTGATCACGCGCTCGGCCAGGCTGCGGCTCTTGAGCAGTTCGATCTGCGTGCGCAGTTGCAGCTGATCGGCCAGCGGGCCTTCGTCCACCTCGACTTCGGTGTTGAAGCCCACCACCTTCTGCGCGTTGCGGTCGATCTGCAGCATCACGCTGCTGCGGTATTGCGGCGTGATGCGCAGGGTGTACACCAGCGCGCCGACGGTGCACAGCGCGGTGACGCCAACGAGAGTCCATTTGTATTTGGCGATGACGCGCCAGACGGCTTTGAGGTCGATGCGGTCTTCGCTGGGCATGACGGCTTCGTCGCGCACCAGCATCTGATTGGAGAGGGCGCCGTCGCGCTGCAGCGCCAGGCCGCCGCGCGGGCCGGGCGCTGCGGGCATGGGGTGTGATGGGTTGTAGGCCATGGTGTTGCTCCCTCGTTACTTGAAGGGGTTGAGCGTGTCCAGCACGTCGCGGAAGAGCGAATCGCGCAGGGCCGTGCGCTTGGCGTTGCGCTGCACGACGATCACGTCGTCGGATCGGATGGAAGGGTCGGGCACGGTGCCCGCGCGGACCTTGTCGAGGTCGTAGGTGGTCTGCTCGCGCACGCCGCCGGCGTTGTTGCGGTAGACCACGATCTGCTGCAGGTCGGCATACGGCGCGAAGCCGCCGGAGAGGGCCAGCGCGCGCAGCAGCGTGAGCTGCCCCGACATCGGATAGATGCCGGGCCGAATCACCGCGCCTTCGATGGCCACGCGCTGCGTGGTGAATTCCTTGATGAAGAGCGAGACCTGCGGGTCCTGCAGGTACTTCTCCTTGTATTTAGCGGCAATGCGGTCTTCCGCCGCCTGGGCGGTGAGCCCGGCCACCGGCACCTGGCCGATGAGGGGCAACGCGATCTCACCCGAGGCGTTCACGCGCACGTCGCGTTTCATGTCGGGCACGCCGAACACGTCGAACTCCATCAGGTCGTTGGCGGTGATCTTGTAGTCGGCGCTCGCGGTGTTCGGTGCGGTCAGCGGCGCTCCCATGCTCTCGGCACTCGACGCGCTGCGTGCCACGACGGGCTGTGCAACGGCGCCGGGCTGTGCGTCGGGGGTCTGCGCCTGCAGCGGCAGGGCCGTTGCCAGGGCCAGCAGGCCGATGCCGCAGGTGGCACCGATGCCGCCGATCGCGGCCCGCATCCCATCCTGGTGTGTCTTGGCGCGTGTGGGGTTCATCGTGTCACTCCTTGCTGTTGTGGTGCCGGTGGATCGTGGAGCACGCTGTCGCCCGGCACCAGGGCTTGCAGTTGTGCTTCGAAGCGGCGCAGGATCGCGTCCTGGCTCAGTTCGGCTTCGGCGTAACGCCGGCCGTGGGCGCCCAGCGTGGCGCGGCGCGCCGGGTCGGCGGCCAAGGCGCGCAAGGCCTCGGCCATGGCGGTGGGGTTCTCGGGCGGCACCACCACGCCGCAGGCCGCGTCGTGCTCGACCACGCGGCACAGCTCGGTGTCCGGCCGCGCGGTGGCCAGCACCGCGCGGCCGCTGGCCAGCATGCCGGTGAGCTTGGAAGGCATCACCAGGTCGGCCGCATCGGCGCGCTGCGGCAGCAGGTGCACGTCGGCCAGACCGAGCCAGTCGCTCAGGCGCTCCAGCGGTTGCAGGTCGAGGAAGCGCACGTTGGAGAGGCCCGCGCAGCGCGCCTGCAGATCGGCCTTGCCGGAACCGTTGCCGCCCAGCACGAGCTGGATGCGCGGGTCGTCCTGCACCAGGCGGGCCACGTCGGCGAGGATTTCGAGGCCTTGCTTGTTGCCCATGTTGCCGGCGTACAGCGCCACGACGGCGTCGGGCGCCAGCCCGAGTTCGGCGCGGTAGGGGCTGGGCGCGGCCAGCGGCGCGATGCCACCGATGTCGACCCAGTTGGGAAAGTGCACGACACGCTGGGCCTCCACGCCCTTGCCGCGCGCGCGCTCCACCATGCGGCCCGAGATGGTGGAGACGCGGTCGAAGCGGCGCATCAGCCAGCGCTCGGCGCGCTCCACCCAACGGCGCAGTGTGTTGCCCTGGATCAGGCCGAGGTCGAACGCGGCGTCCACCTCGTAGTCCTGGATGTGGAGCCAGCTTTTCGCGCCGCGCAGCGTTGCGAAGGCCACGGCGGCGGGCGCGCACATCAGGGGCGGCTCCACCACCCACACCACATCGGGCTTCCAGCGCCACTGGGCGATCAGCACCGGCAGGCTGCTGAGCGCAAAGCTGCCCAGGTGCAGCAGGCGCTTGAGGCCGCCCGGCTGGTGCGGCACCCACAGCGGCGTGCGGAACACGCGCACACCGTGCCAGGTCTCGCGCCGGTAGCGGCGGGCGCTGTGGCCCTCGCCCACCTGCCAGGCCGGGTAGTAGGGCGGTGCGGTGATGGCGCGCACCTCGTGGCCCGCTTCGGCCAGCCAGCGCGCCATCTCACCGGTGTACTTGCCGATGCCGGTGAGTTCGGGCGCGAAGTTGATGCCGTAGACGAGGATCTTCACGGCTTCCCCTTTGCATGGGCCTTTGAGTTGGCGTTGGCCCTGGCGGCAGGCTCGGCCGGGCCTCTGCCGGTTCTCTGCACGGTGGCCTCGCCCGCGAAGGCGCGCACACCCATGAACTTCATCTGGTAGTCGTTGACGTTCTTGCGGCTCTGCGCCGAGACGATCAGGTAGAAGTTCTGCCGGCGCGCGATCTCGGGCACGTAGGGTTGCGTCGCTTCGAGCACCTGCTGGCCATTGACCCACCAGCGCACGGTGAGCGTGGCGGGGTCGTAGGACACGCCGAACACATTGGGCCGCGTGCGGTCCAGCGCCACCTTCGAGGTCGGGTTGGGGTTCTGGATCTTCTTGTATTGGGGGTAGATGCCGGACCACGAGATGGCGGTGTGGTGGCCGCCGGGGCCGAAGCCGCCTTCGTCGATGTCGAGTTCGAACCAGCGTTCGAAGCTCTTGGGGTCGCCCTCGTACACGTCTTCCATGCGCAGGTTGTGTTCGATCGGCATGAGCCAGATGGCCGGGAAGTTGTCCGGGTGCATGGACGAAATCGAGGTCTGGGCTTCGATGTAGAACGGCCGGTTGCCGGCGAGCAAGGGGAAGCCGCCCGGCGTCGAGTCGGTCTTCACGGTGGTCAGCAAAGCGCCGCGCTTGATCACCACGCCGTCTTCGGCCGTGTCGTACATGCTGCGGTTCTTCACGCCGAGGGAATAGAAGCCGGCGTAGTACTTGCGCGCATCGGCGCGGCCGGTGAAGTCGACGTCTTCGACGCGCGGGCAATCGCGGAACAGCGGCTGCAGCGCACCCACTTGGCTGGCGCCTGGCGGTATCGAGGCGTCTTGGCAGATCAATGCGCCGTCGCTCTGCGCCGATGCTTGCGCCGACACGAACAGGCTGGCCAGCAGCCAGACGGGGAGGAAGGTGGTGGTGCGCATGAGGTTCCTTTCGCTCTTCAGAGGCGGGTGGCCAGGGGGGGCGGTTGGACGTTCGGGACCGGCGCCGCTTCCGGCTGCGCCACCAGCCGGTGGCCGGTCAACCGGCTCAGTTCGGTGCAGATGAGGTTTTTGTCGTCCAGGTGGGCCACGGCGCGCTCCAGTTCCATAACCTTGGCGCCGACCAGAAAGCGGTACCAGTAGCCCTGAAGGAAGTGGTAGACCAGGCCGCTCCTGCCGTCCAGAAAGCCGAGCTGGAAGATGTAGCGCCACAGGAAATACAGGGCGGCGCTGAGCGTGAACGGAATGCGGTTGTAGACGCGTTCCTTCACCCAGCGCTTGAACGCGGCCTGGGCCGATGCGCTGTGCGCGTTGAGCGCCTCGTCGCGCGCGAACAGGTGCAGGCGCTGGTTGAGCACCTCGATGGCTTCGCGCGTGGCGTACTTGTTGTGCTTGTCGGTGAAGTAGCCCAGGTCGTGCAGGTTGTGGTCGGCGAACCCCCCTTCGAAGGTGACGGTGCGCCCGCCCCAGACCACCATGTGTTCGTCCATCCAGCGGTCCTCGATGCGACCATGTCCATGGCGCCAGAGGCGCAGCATCACGAGCGGGTAACGCCCGCCGTGGCGCACCCAGCGGTCCATGAAGATGTGTTTGCGCTTGAAGTTGATGCCGACCACGTCGGCGGGCAGCCCGGGCAGCTCGGTGGCGATACGGTGGGCCAGATCGGGCTCGATGATTTCGTCGGCGTCCAGGCGCAGCACCCAGGGGCCGCGGATGTCGAGCGTGTCGAGCGCCCACTGGAACTGCCTGGCCTGGTTGATGAAGGCGTGTGTGTGGACCTCGGCCCCGAGTTGTCGGGCAATGTCGCGGGTGTCGTCGGTGGAGCCGGAGTCGACCACGCAGATCTGGTCGGCGAACGGCTGGATGGAGCGGATCGCGCGCTCGATGTGGATGGCTTCGTTGTAGGTCAGGATGATGGCGGTGATGCTCATGGCACTCTCCTCATGCGTGCAGCGTGGCGATCTCGGCGGCCGGTCTTCTCGGTGAGAAGGCCACGCGGGTCTGGGGTGCGATGGGTTCGCCAAAGGCGATCATCATGATCAGCCGCTCGCCCGCGGGGATGCCTCCCGCACGGCGGATCGCGGTTTCGGTCTTGTGGTCGATGGCGAGGTTGAGCGGGCACGCGCCCCAGCCCATGGAGCGGCAGGCGAACATCAGGCACATCGCGAACAGCGCGCCGTCGACATAGGCCTGGTTGCGTTGCCCTGGGCCACCCCAGGCGCAGATCTCGGAACTCACCACGAACAGGTTGCCCACCGATGGCGCAAAGCCACGCGAGCCGCCCTGCAGCGCCAGCAATTCCTGGATGCGCGCCGGGTCCTGATAGACGTGCACGCGGGACGATTGCCGGTTGCATTGGGAAGGCGCTTGCTGGGCGAGCGCGATCGCTTCGACGATTTGCTCGCCGGGGATAGGCGTGGGCCGCAGCGCGCGGATGCTCGATCGGCTGGCGATGAGTTGTTGCAGCGTGCCCGGGGGCTGGGTGTCGAACGTGTAGTCCCGCGTGCCACCCATCCAGGGCTTGGGCAGCTTGGCTTCCCAGGTTTTCAGGTAGGTCGCGATCTCGTCGAGCAAGGGGTCGGACGTGCCCGCCTGGGCGTGGAAGGCCACATAGGCCTCCAGCGCGCCCAGGGACATGTGGGCCGGCACCGGCGAGTGCGCGATGTCGTAGCGCGACAGCGCGTTCATGACGAAACGGATCTTGTCCCGGCCGAACAGCAGCTTCGGTGCGGGTAGGGACAGGCCCTTCTCGATCGTGTGCGCCTCGATGATGATCTTGTAAAACGCGCGCTTGGACTTGTCCACGAACGGCGAGTACGAGTTGAAGCGCAGGAACAGCAGGGCGTCGCGCAGCGCCTCGCTGAAGATGCCGACCACTTTGCTCAGTTTGCTAAACATGGCCGTTCCTCAGCTCGCGGTCCCGGATCTTTCGGCACGGATTCCCCACGCAAACGGACCAGGCCGGCAAGTCCTTGAGCACCATGGAGCGCGCGCCCACCACGGTGCCTTCGTGGATCACTACGTTCGGATGGACCATGCTCTCGGCCGCGATCCACACGTGGTCTTCGATCACGATGGGGCCGGTGACCAAGGGTCGCGACAGGGAACGCACGTCGTGCGAACCGGCACACAGGAACGAGCGCTGGCTGACGGCGACCTTGGAACCGATGGTGATGCGGTCCATGCTGTAGCAGTCCACGTTGTCGCCCAGCGCCGAATACTCGCCCATGACGAGGTTCCACGGCGCCCAGATGCGGCACGATGGCGCAATGCGGCAGCCCGCGCCGATGCGGGCCCCGAACGCGCGCAGCAACAGGCGCCGCCAGCCGTGCAGCGCCCAGCGCGGGGTAGGCCGGAAGGCCAATAGCCAGACCACCTCCCACACGAACCGCCGCAGCTTGGCCACGTTGCTGAACCGGTTGCGGTACTTCAGCGAACGGAAATCGCTGATGGGATCGCTCAGCGAATCGCGCATGGAGTCGGACATGAAATCGCTCATTTGATGACCGCCTGGAGTTGCGTGCGCAGAAACGCGCCGCCGGCCTCTCGCAGTTCGAGCAGTCGCTGGTCCACGGCAGCCCAGTCGATGGCCTGGGCCATCAGCGCCTGCGTGTGCGGTGCCGAGAAGGACGGTGCGAAACGGTGCTCCAGACCGACCGCGCGCAGCAGGTTGAGGGCGCGCGCGTTGGCGCTCGCTTTGTCGCCGGTCAGCCCGGCCACGATGAAGGGCTTTTTGAACAGCAGCGCGAACACGGTGCCGTGGAAGGAGTTGGTCACGACGAAGCTGGCGTCCTTCACCAGAGCCACCCATTCGCCGGGATCGGGATACACCGTCTGGCCGATCTCGAGCCAGCGCCGGTGCGGGTTGTGCGGCGAGAGGATCGGGCAGTCCAGTTGCGTCGACACGAGATCGGCGGTCTGGCGGATGTTGTCGGGCGAGCGCAGCCCATAGCAGAAGACGTAGGGCTCGCGATGCTCGGACGGCGCGCGGCTGGTCAGTTCGGCGTAGTCGCTGAGCAGCAGCGTCGGGTCGGGCACGTTGGCCGGCTTGTGCCCGATGGCCTTCTCGACCAGTGCGACACCCGAGGCCTCGCGCACCGAGATCGCGTCGAAGTGGTACAGCAATTGGGGCAGCTGCGCGGCATGCGACGGCGACACCTGGTCTCGGCCGAAGCTGGCGGCATACGAGATCTTTCGAGCCTTGAACGGCTGGGCGAAAGCCAGGAAGTAGTTCGCATCAAAACCGTGGTGCTGGGACGGGCTCCAGATCTGGTCGCTGCCCGCGACGATCAGGTCGAAGGCCTGCGCGGCGGCGAGCGAGGCGCCGTTGCTGGTGGTGGTGGCATCGCGCTGCACGCCCAGGAAATGCTCGCGAAAGCGCACGAACTTGTCCTTCTGGCCGCGATGGCCGAAGTGCTCATGGAGGAACGAAGACACCGCCAGGTACACGACCTTCAGGTTGGCCTTGAGCTTGGCCGGCGAGGTGGGCAGGCTGAGCTGGCCGCCGTGTTCGATGTGCGCGGGCCGGTAGTCGATGAAGCCGGCGCGGTGGCCTTGCTCGGTGAGCCAGCGGCGCAAGGCATAGGCCTGCAGCGCGGCACCGTAGTTGTCGCTGAAATGGAAGGTGAGAATGCCGACGTTCATGGAGGGGACATCCCTGCGTCCGTGGTGGGTGGGTGGGGCTGGCGGGCGACCTCACGGGGTGCCAGCAACCGCGTGACGTTGTGCTGGAAGCGCGCGGCCACCGCGGCGCCGTTCAGGCGGGCGGATTCCGTGGCCGCCAGCGCCGTGCGGTCGGTGCTGACGTATTGGAAGAAGCTCTGCAGGCAGGCGCGCAAGGCGTTGGCGCTGCCGGCCTCGAACACGTAGCCGTTGCGCCCGTCCTCGATCAGGTCGCTGGCGCCGCAGCGGTCGCTGCAGATCACGGGTGTGCCGACCATCAGCGCCTCGTTGACCACCGCGCCCCAGCCGTCGAAGCGGCTCGGCAGCACCAGCACGTCGGCATCGGCCATGGCCGCGACGGTCTCGGCATTGGGCATGCCGGGCGAGAAGCGCACCCGATCGGCGACGCCGAGCTGCTGGGCGAGCTGCCGCAGGTTCTGCTCTTCTTCGCCCTTGCCGATGATGCGCAGGCGGGCCGTGGGCTGGCCGAACTGGCTGAATGCCGTCAGCAGCAGATCGACGCGCTTGCGCGGGATCAACTGGCCGACGTAGAGGATCTGCGGGTGATCGCGTTGCGTGGGCTTGCGTGGTTCTGGCGCGGGGTCCACCACGTGCAGGAAGGGCGCGATGCGCCGCGAGGGGTAGCCGCAGGCCGAGAAGAAGCGCGCGCCGCCGTAGCGGCCGGAATGGCCGATGCAGAACACACCGCTCAGGTGCTGCCGGTAGCGCAGCGCGTCCCAGGTGTAGGCGAGCCAGCGCGGCAGCAGGCGCGCGCCCGGCTCGTAGCGGTTCTCCGTCATCAGGAAGCGGTGCACCGGCGCGCCCAGGCTGGCCTGGAAGGCGGCCAGCGGCAAGGCGAAACCGCGCAGGCCGAAGAACACCTGTACCGAACCAGGCAGCGTGGCCAGCTCGGCGGCCTCGGCGGCCGTGGGCGCGACGTGCACCTGCACCGGGCCGGTGTCGGGCACGGGGTAGCCGCGTTCGCGGTAGTACGCGGGCAGGGCCTCGCTCACGCACCAGTGCACGGTGTGGCCGGGCACCTCGGCCAGGGCGCGGATATACGGGGCCTGGTGGAACATCAGGTAGGAGTGCCAGAAGACGTAGGTCATGTCAGTGGTCCGGTTGGGCAGGCATCAGACCGGCACGGGTGGCAGCAGGCGCGAGACGCCGTTGACCATGCGGTTGGAGAGCCATTGCGTGAAGACGGAAAACACCACCAGCGGCAGCAGGGCCAGTGGCAGAAGAACGGCGTAGCCGTAGGGGTAGTTCTGCGCTTCCAGCCAGTGGATCCACGCGGTCTGCGTGAGATAGATCTCCAGCGTCAGCCCGGCCAGCAGCGCGATGGCGGGGAAGAAGGGCGTGGCGCGCAGGGGCCGGACCACCGCTTCGGCCGCCATCACCTGGTAGCTGAAGAAGATGATGGGGTAGAGCAGGACGTGGAAGACGAACTGCAGGTGGCCCATGTCGAGGCGGAACACGGTGAGCTTGGCGACCAGGAACGCCAGGAGCGACAGCATCAGGCCCGCGATGGCCGCCAGACTCACCCGGGGCGTGAGCCGCAGGCGCGCGACCAGGCAGCCCATGAGGGTGATGCCGAAGTAGTTGATCCACTTGAAGTAGTCGTCGCCTTCGACGACGAAGCGGCTCAGGTCGAGCTGGCTGTAGAAGAAGACGTAGGGGATCAGCAGCAAGCCCATGGCCATGGCGATGCCGCGGGGCTGCAGGCGGGCCAGATAGAAGATCGGCACGTAGAACGCCATCACCGCCGAGATGAACCAGAACGGTGTGGGCCAGACGAAGGTCTTCACCAGGTCGGTTGGGCTGGTGATGCCGATCATGCCGACGGCGAGCATCACGCAAGCCACCAGGATGGCCGCCGGGTACAGGCGCAGCACGCGTTTGCGCAGATACGCCAGCAGCGACGGCGCGGAGCCGCCCGACTCGCCGGCGTTCAGGCTCATGCTCAGCCCGAAGCCGGAGAGAAAGAAGAACAGCGCGTTGCCGATGGCACCGCCGGTGGCGATGCGCGGGTCCGGCACGAAGGCGTCCAGGTGCGACAAGGTGATCAGGCACGTGGCCATGAACAACATCAGCGTGGTGTCGGTTTGTTTGTGTGTCATTTCAAGATCCGATCCTGGTGGCCTGACGGGGTGGCGTCAGTGGGAAAAGGTCTCGCGACCGGACGACAACGGACCTGGGGTTCGTTGACGGAACGCGGGGCGCTGGGTCTGTGCGGTCCGGTGGACGGCGATGGGGCGCAGGTTGAGCTGCAGCACCAGCACGAAGATCCAGAGCGAATACGGATTGCCCACACCGATCAGGTAGCGGTTGAAGATGGACTGTGCGAGGATGAAGACCACCATCAGCCCGGCCAGGAACAACTGGTAGTGCGGATGGCCCGGGCGCAGGCCGTGCTTGAGTGCGCGGCAGGCGGTTGCCGCGAAGGCCAGCACGATCAGCGAGCCGAACACCAGCCCGTGCTCCAGGGCGGTGTTGATGTAGGAACTCTCCACCGGGAAGCCGATGAGTTCGGGCAGCGCCGAACGGATGCCGGTGCCGGTGAGCATCCGAACGCCGTCGGCGAAGATGAGTTCGATGCCCGCGCGCCAGATGTCGGTGCGCCCGGTTGCGCCGGAATCCACGCCGCGCGTGGGCGACTCCAGGTCGAGGATGAGCGTCAGGTACTCCTTGATGTTCGCCCACTTGAAGAGCACAAACGCCAGCGCGGCGATCACCGCCAGCACCAGGCTGATGCGCGAGCGGGCCGAGCCGCGCAAGGCGATCAGGATGAAGCCGGTGCCGCCAGAGACGGCCAGCGCCAGCATGCCCGCGCGCGCCGAAGCGGCCAGCAGCACGCACAGGCACAGCCCCACCATGGCCAGCGCAAAGGCCTTCTGGTGGTTGCGGGGCGCGGCCAGGAAGCGCTGGAAGAACAGCAGTGCGCCACCGCCGTACACGAGACCGCTCAGGTTGGGGTGCATGCCCAGGGGCTGGTAGCGCACCAGCCCGAGGCCATACTCCACGCTGCCCGTGAGCGAGGCGAGCAGGTCCTGGTGTTCGAGCAGGGCCACCGAGGCCACGAGCGCCACATAGGCCCAACGGAACACGACGATGAGCTCGCTCGCCGTGCGGTGCCGCACCAGGAGTGACATGCCCACCAGCACCAGCAGCAGCATGGCGCCGTACATGGTGGAAAGCACATTGCCGGTGAACCAGGCCACCAGCATGGCGAACAGGAAGGCGGTGCCGAAGATCCACTCGACGAGGCTGGGGCGGATGCGCAGGGTGTCGCCGGAGAGCAGGGAGAAGAAGGCGGCCATCAGCAACAGGCTGATGGCGCCCATCTGAGCGGCCTGCAGCGCCGGGCCTTCGTAGTACCAGCCCGTCAGGTAGATCGACGCGCCGAGCAGCCAGCGCGACAGCTGCGTGTTCAGTGTGCGCATGGGACACCCGCAGGAGCGAAGGCCGTGTGGAGGTTCTGCATCGCGGGCCGCCAGTCGGGCGAGGCCGTGATGTGCTGCAGCTGCTCGACCGTGGTGACCAGACGGCGCGGCTCGTTGGTCGACAGGAGCAGGCGGCTGTTGAACCGGGCCAGCGCATAGGCCAGCGCCAGCGAGCCACTCGCGGTGGCCGGCGCTGTGCCGCGTGGCAGCAGGCTGGCCAGCTGGTCGGTGAGGCGGCGGTCGCGCGCCATCGCCTGCTGGACGGCGGGCGCCGTGAAGCGCAAGGCGCCGTGCAAGACATCGGACGGGTCGACCGTGGTCCACATGGCGTCCGGTGGCGGACAGCGGTACTGCAACACCGAGCCGAAACGCACGAGCTGGTACAGGGGTTCGCCGGTGGAACTGCCATAGGCGCCGAGTTGGCCCTTGGCGACGTAGCGCTCGAACAGCGCCTGCAGGGGCGCGAGCTGGTCCTGGCTGCGGGCTTCGTGCAGCAGCAGGAGGTCCACGCGATCGCGTTGCAGTTGCTGCAGGCTGCTCTCGAACGACTGGGCGACGAATTCGGCGTCGAAGTTGCCGGGCGGCGCGCGCCGCGCCATGCCCTTGAGCACCGCCTGGCGCAAGCCGGGCACCCAGCTCGCCAACGGTTTGACCACGGCCCTTGCTTTCTGCAGCAGGCCGGGCGAAGCGGGGCGTGCGATGCCGACCTTGGTGGCGACCAGCACATTCTCCTGCCGGCCTTTGAGCGCATCGCCCAGCACGGATTCGGACGAGCCGAGGCCATACGGCGGCGCTGTGTCGAAGTAACGGAGCCCCAAGTCCAGCGCGGCGTGGATGAGGCGCAGCGAGGTGGCCTTGTCACCACCACCCTTGAGGCGGCCGCAGCCAAAACCGAGACGCTGCGTGAGCAGATCGGGGGTGGGCATGTCCATGGTGAAGGTGTTCATGTCGTGGCCTCCTGGCGCAAGCGCTCGGCCAGCCGGGCGGTGAGCGCCATCGCGGTGAACGTCGGGTTGGCGTAGCTCGACGTGCGAAACACCGCGGCGCCGGCCACGTACAGGTTGCGGGTGCCGAACACGCGCAGGTCGCGGTCGACCACGCCGTCGCCCGCGTGGTGGCCCATGCGCGCGCCGCCGCACTGGTGGTAGGTGTCGGTGGCCTGCTCCAGCGCCTGAGCGTCTTCGCCGTCGAGCAGCGCGTCGATCTCCACGCGCGCGAGGCCGGCGGCTTGCAGGCTGTCGCCGACGCGGCGCACGAAGGCCGCCATCGCGTGCAGCTCGGGCTTCCCGCCAATGCGCCAGTCGAGCACGGCCAACGGCATGCCGAAGCGGTCTGTGCGGTGCGGGTCGAGGGTGATGCGGCTGTCGTCGCGCGGCACCTGCTCGGTGTGCATGACCAGCCAGACGCCGCGGTCGGCCGGGTTGTAGATGCGGTGGTGCCGCAGGTACTGGACGATCATTGGCAGCCAGGCGCTGCCCATGCCGCGGACGTGGCGCAGCATGTCGCCCAGACCCTGCCGTGGCAGCCCGCCGCGCAGCAGCGACTTGGCCATCACCTTCAGGTGCTGCAGGTGTTCGGTGATGCTGGACTCGAATGCGAAGTAGCCGGTGACGTTGAGCGCCGGGTGGGCCAGCGTGGCGCTGCCGCCGCTGTCCATGTTCAACCGCAGTTTGGGTTGGTACTTGTGGCCCGCCAGCACGATGTTCTGGAAGGTGCGCAGGAAGCGGGGCTTGTCCAGCAGGTGCACGCGGCCACCGCGCATTTCGAGGTGGTCCTGGAAGCCCGCGCCCACCCACGGGTTGCCCGCCCAGGGGGCTTGGGGTTGTTCGGCCGCGCTGGCGAGCAGCAGGCGCGCGATTTCGATCGTCCCGTTGGCGAGCACGAAGCGCTCGCCGCGCAGGGCGACCGGCGTGCCGTCGGGCCGTGCCACGCGCACCGCGGTGACGTGTTCGCCATCGGCCGACAGGTCCAGGCCCGTCACGTGCGCATGCAGCAACACGGTGAGGTTCGCTGCGTTCTGCAGGCGTTCGTTGAAGTACCGCGCCATGGCCGGCTCCTTGAGCCAGCGCGTGAGGAACAGGGTGAACCCGGGAATGTCGGGGTACGTGTCGCCGAAGAGTTTGCGCGCCTGGGGCGTGTGCTCGTCGAGCGCATCGGCCAGGCGCAGTTCCTGCGCCACGGCCTCGTACCAGGGCAGCAGCTCCTCAAAGGTGATGGGCCAGGGCGCGTCCGACACGCCCGCGCGGGCTTCGAAGTCGGAGGGCACGAACAGCGTGAGCTGGCCCCCCCAGAGGTTGGACGTGCCGCCCAGGGCGCGCCCCCGGGCAATGGAAATGCCGGTGTGGGCACGGCCGATGACGGTGGCGTCGTTGAGTTCCTGTGCCGGCGTTTCGAAACTGCCGCCGCCGCTTTCCAGCACCAGCACGCGCTGGCCCTGGCGCTCCAGCAGCACGGCCAGCAACAGGGCCACGGTGCCACCACCGACGATGACGACGTCGTGCACCGTGTCCGGTGGCGCGGTGTGGTTCAGGTCGATGATCATGCGACGGCCCTCGTGCTGTGCAGACGGCGCACGGCGCGCGTGGCGGTGAGCCAGACCAATGCCTCGCCCAGCAACATGGCACCGACCACGCCCGCCATGCCGGCAATGCGCCAGGCCAGCCAGGCTACGCCGAGCGCGACCACGGCGGCCACCAGGCTCTGCCAGGCCAGACCGGCGTGGCGGTTGATGGACATGAGCACGACGCGTGGGACCTGGGTGGCCGAACACACGGCGGCATACAGAAGGAACAGCGCCATGCTGGTGGCGGTGAAGGGAATGTGGCCGTGGGTCCAGACGTCCAGCAGGTAGGGCGCCACCAGGTACACCAGCAGCGCGCCCGCGGTGGCGATGAGCAGGCCCAGGCGGTTGGCCCTGCGGTACAGCTTCCAGAAGGCGCTGTCGTCCTGCTGTCCCTTGAGCGCGGTGAGCTCCGGCCAGAGCGGATTGCTCAGGGCGTTGGTGATCTGCACCACGATGCGCGCGACGGTGCGGTAGGTGTTGAACACGGCGGTGGCGGCGGGCCCCAGCGTGGCCGCTACCAGCAAGGTGAAGCCTTGCAGGCTCAGCGCGTTGGTCAGCGAGAGCGAGAGGAACAGCATGCCGGGTTTGGCCGCGTGCTGGACGTCGGCCATGCTCGCGCTCCTCACGCCCCAGCGCAAGAAGTCGGTGCGCCGCTGGCTCAGCCAGATGCTCAGCAGCGTGTAGCCCAGGCGCGCCAGCAGCGCCGAGGTGGCGACACCGATGAAGGTTTTCGTGAGCACCAGACCCGTCAGGCCGCCGGCCCATTCGACCAGGCGGCCGGTGGTGACCAGGTAGGTGCCGGCTGCGTAGCCGCCGGTGGCCTTGTAAACCACTTCGGCCAGGCTGCAGAACAGCCCGAGCACCACGCTGATGGACAGCAGCATGAGCACCGCTTTCCAGTGCGGGGCTTGCAGCGCGGTGGTGGGCAGCAGCCACAAGGTGACGCCGACCACGCACAGCACCAGCAGCGAGACGCACGACAGAAATGCCACGGCGCTCTGGAACACCTCGGCGGCACGTTGCTTCTGGCCCTGCGCGATCAGGCCGATCATCTGGTTGCTCGATGCGGTGGAGATGCCGGCGTCGGCCAGCGACAGGTAGAACGGCAGCGCCGTCAGCGCGAGCCAATAACCGTACGTGACCATGTCCCAGTGGTACAGGAACAGCGGCAGCGACACCAGTTGCGTGCCGATGCTGACCGCCTGCGCATAGCCGTAGGCGCCCGCGCCCGAAGCGATGCGCCGGGCGACGGACGAGCGACCGGGGGCGGGCGTGGGCAAGGGGTGTGAGACGGACATGGCAGTCAGGGCGGTATTCAGTGTTCGCTGGTCACCGCGATGTCGTAACCGTGGTGCTTGAGCAGGGCGTGGCGCTGCGCGTCGGCCAGGTCGGAGACCACCATCTCGCTCACCATATCCTGCAGCGCGATCTGCGGCACCCAGCCCAGCCTGGCCTTGGCTTTGGCGGGGTCGCCCAGCAGGGTTTCCACTTCGGTGGGGCGGAAGTAGCGCGGGTCCACCTTCACGACCACCTGGCCCGGCTTGAGCGCGGGGGCCTTGTCGCCCTCGACGGCTTGAACGATGGCGCGTTCGTTCACGCCCTCGCCTTCAAAGCGCAGCGTGATGCCCAGCTCCTTAGCGCTCATCTCGATGAACTGGCGCACGCTGTACTGCACGCCGGTGGCGATGACGAAGTCTTCGGGTTGCGCCTGCTGCAGCATCATCCATTGCATGCGCACATAGTCCTTGGCGTGGCCCCAGTCGCGCAGCGAATCCAGGTTGCCCATGTAGAGGCAGTTCTCCAGCCCCTGCGCGATGTTGGACAGGCCGCGCGTGATCTTGCGGGTGACGAAGGTTTCGCCACGGCGCGGCGATTCGTGGTTGAACAGGATGCCGTTGCAGGCGTACATGCCGTAGGCCTCGCGGTAGTTCACCACGATCCAGTACGCATAGAGCTTGGCCACGGCGTAGGGGCTGCGCGGGTAGAACGGTGTGCTTTCCTTCTGCGGAATCTCCTGCACCAGGCCATACAGCTCGGAGGTGCTGGCCTGGTAGAAGCGGGTCTTCTTCTCCAGCCCGAGGATGCGGATGGCTTCGAGCAGGCGCAGCGTGCCCATGCCGTCCACATCGGCGGTGTACTCGGGGCTCTCGAAGCTCACCGCCACATGGCTTTGCGCACCGAGGTTGTAGATCTCGTCGGGCTGCGTTTCCTGCACGATGCGGATCAGGTTGCTGGTGTCGCTCAGGTCACCGTAGTGCAGGTGGAAGCGCGCGTTGTCGATGTGCGGGTCCTGGTAGATGTGGTCCACGCGCTGGGTGTTGAACTGGCTGCTGCGGCGCTTGATGCCGTGCACGATGTAGCCCTTGTCGAGCAGCAATTCGGCGAGGTAGGAACCGTCCTGCCCGGTGATGCCGGTGATGAGGGCGACCTTGGGTCGGGCGTTGGGGGTGGGCGGATTGGTGGTCATAGTGCGG
>NZ_SCML01000085.1 GCF_005503365.1 Hydrogenophaga sp. 2FB | reverse complement strand
CCCCCACCTGGCCGTGCTCACCGCCGGCCCCATCCCGCCCGACCCGGTGGAACTGCTCATGGGCCCCAAGCTCGGCGAGCTGCTCGAGAAGGCGCAAGGCATGGGCTACCAGCAGGTGGTGATCGACGGCCCGCCGCTGCTCGGCATTGCCGATGCCCTCGTGCTGGGCAACCAGGTGCAGAACATCGTGTTCGCCATCAAGGCCGGCGCCACGCGCAAGGACGGCATCAAGGACGCGCTGCGCCGCCTGCGCAACGCCGGCCTGTCGCCCATCGGCGTGGTGCTCACGCACGCACGCAACGAGCACACCAGCGACTACGCCTACGCGGACTACTACGGTGACGGCTACGCCGACCGGCACACGCCGCACCCCTCGCAACAGCACCCGGCATCGCCCAACCCCACCAACACTCCGGTGTCGCTGCCCGGCAACCCGCGCATCGAGCCCACGCTGGACCCATCCTCCGCATGACGACCAGGGCGCCGCATGGGCGCAATCTGCTGCTCAAACTGCTCGATTTCGAGCGCTCGCCCGGCCGCTACCCCGTGGCCCTGCGCGAGCCGCGTCCGCTGTTCGATCACATCGACAGCGTGATGTTGATCGCCGCCGGGCGACCCGTGGAAGGCTTGCGCGTGGCACCGGCCAACGAACACGAGCTGAACCGTGCGGCGCGCTTCTTTGTGCGCACGGTGATGCTGCGCCCCGGCGCCGACCCGCTCACCCTGCTGGGCCTGAGCCCCGGTTTCGAGCCCGAGCAATTGCGCGAGCACTACCGCTTGATGATCCGCCTGACGCACCCGGACTTTGTCGCCCAGGGGGAGCGCTGGCCCGCGGACGCCGCCACGCGGATCAACCTGGCCAAGGACCTGCTCTCGGCGCCACGGAAGCCAACGGGCCACACCGCCGCGCCGCGGGCATCGGTGGATGCAGCGCCCGTGGCCATGGCCAGCGCGCCGATGCGCCCGCGGCCCTTGCTGCCCAAGCCCGCCACCGGGGCGCACGACGACACGGCGCGCGCGGGCGGCTGGTCCGTGCGCACCAAGCTGGCATGGATCGGCATGGGTGTCGCGCTGATGGCCGGCGTGCTCCTGCTCAGCGGCGCGAGAAGCACGGACGGTTTCCTGGACGTTCGCCCTGTGCCGCCCGCGCAAGACCTCGTCGCGCCGCCGCCGCGCGGCACGCCCGCATTGAGCCCGCGGGCGCCGCCTGGCGTTCCGCTGAAGGAAGAGGTGCACGAACCATGATCGATCTTCACTGCCACATCCTGCCGGGCATCGACGACGGGGCGAAGACGCTGGACGATGCGCTGGCGATGGCGCGCATCGCCGTGGACGACGGCATCCACACCCTGGCCTGCACGCCGCACATCTACCCCGGCATGTACATGAACGACGGCCCCGGCATCGCACAGGCGCGCGATCGCCTGCAGGCGGAACTCGACCGCCATGGCATTGCGTTGCAGCTGGTGGTGGGCGCGGACGTGCACCTGGTGCCGGGCCTGGTCGCTGGGCTCCAGAGCGGGCGCGTGCCCACGCTGAACGGCTCGCGCTACTTCCTGCTGGAGCCTTCGCACACCACGCCGCCGCCGCGCCTGGAGGCTTCGGTCTTTCACCTCATCGCCGCGGGCTACACGCCCATCATCACGCACCCGGAGCGGTTGACCTGGGTGGAGGACCACTACCCGGTGTTCCTGCGGCTGATCGCGCAAGGCGCCTGGATGCAGGTGACGGCGGCGGCACTGACAGGCGTCTTCGGCAAACGCGCCCGCTACTGGGGCGAGCGTTTCATTGGCGACGGCCACACCCACCTGTTGGCCACCGACGCGCACTCCACCGGCCGGCGCCTGCCGCGGCTGACCGAGGGGCTTGAAGTGGCGCGCCGCCTGGTGGGCGAGGGAGAGGCCAGCCGTCTGGTGGTCGAACGGCCGACGGCGGTGTTGCACAACCTGCCACCGCAAGGCTTCGAGCTGACCCACAAGGAAGTGGGGCGACCTTCGATGATCAGCCGATGGCTTTCGAAACGGCGTTCACCGCCTTGACCTTGAGACAGCGAGTCACCTTTTCTTGAGGTCCTGGAGCGACTGCTTTTGAGAAGTTCAAACGACTGCTGCGGGCCGAGGCTGTGTGAAGCCATACTTGCGCGAGACGCCCGCCATGATGAGTGGCACGTCCAAGGGCGGCATCCTCAAGCCTTCACTTCGACCACCTGTTCGAAGCCGCCGAAGATCATGCGTTTGCCGTCGAAAGGCATGGGCAGGTTGCCGGGTGTGGCCGGATCCATGCGGGGGTCTTCCATCATCTTTTTCATGGCCGCGTCGCGTGTGGCCTTGTCCGGCCATTCGACCCACGAAAAGGCCACCGTCTCCTCGGCCGTCGCCTGCACGGCGCGGCGGAAATCGGTGACTTTGCCGTCGGGGACGTCGTCGCCCCAACCCTCGATCACACGGAGGGCGCCCAGCTCGATGAACATGGGGTCGAACTGGCGCGCGTGCTCAACGAACTTCTGCTTGTTGGCGGTGGGGACCGCGATCACAAAACCATCGATGTATGACATGTCTGCACTCCTGTTGGTTGACCGGTCAGCGCGCCAGCCTGTGGGCGCCTCATATGCCATCGACGAACGACAGGAAGACAAATCGACATGGCTGGGTCGGCCGCCGCTGCGCCCTCAGCATAGACCACTTGACCCCGCAGGTCGCGCCGGAGCAACCCGAGCAATGGCCTTTTAGCAATGCCCGCTTCTGGCCGAGCGTAATCGCTATTGTTTCGGCGGAAACCGACGCTGCGGAACTGCAGTTCTCATTGACTTGCGATGCACCGATTTCACGGCTCGGTCTATCAGCCAGAAAATTCCAAGACCGGCGGCGAAGGCTGCAACTCCTGCGGCCCAGCCGAAGTGCAGTCCGAATGCGATGGCGGTGCCGCTGACAAAGAAGAGTATCCATGTTGCGTCCCACAGGGTCTCAACCAACGAGCTTCTTCGCACTTCATCCTCCTCAATGCAGAGGGCGGATTCTGGCCGAGGAACGCCCATGGAACCATCAGGCGCAACGACTTTGACCGCCAACTGCGGCACGCCTCAACGCGGCCTCAACGCGGCCACAACACCCACAGCTGCAGCGGCTGCTTGAGCGCGGCGGCCGTGGTGTAGGCCTCGTCGGTCCACGCGCCCCAACCCGTGAACAGGTCGGCGCGCACCGCGCCGACGATGGCGCCGCCGGTGTCCTGTGCCATCACGAGGCGCTGGGTGTTCAGCGTCGGGCCCTGTGAGGCCAGCCAGACCGGCGTGCCATAGGGAATGCTTTGTGGATCGACCGCGATCGAACGCCCCGGCGTGAGGGGCACGTTCTGCGCCCCGCGCGGGCCAAAGCGTGCATCGAGTTCGGACAAGGCCTCTTCGCGGAAAAACACCGTGCGCGGGTTGCTCCACAGCATGTCGTTGAGGCGTTGCGGGTTCTGGATGGCCCAGGCCTTGATGGCCGACCAGGAGGCTTCGTTGATGGCGCGCTGGTCGAGCAACCAACGGCCCACGCTCTGGTACGGATGGCCGTTGTGCGCCGCGTACGCCACACGCACCTGGCGCGCGCGCCCGTCGGCCTCGACGATGTTGAGGCGGCCCGAGCCCTGGATCTGCAGGATCAGCGCGTCGATCGGGTCGGCCAGCCAGGCGATGGCGCGGCCCTGCAGCGCGGCCTGCGCGGCGGGCAGGGTGTCGATCTCCTGGCGGCTGTACCAGGTCTGGCCCGCGCGCAGGCCGGTAGGCGGCGCGAACAGCGGCACGCGGTAGGTGGCGTTGGGCACGCGGCTGGCGGCCATGATGGGTTCGTAGTAGCCGGTCAGCAACCCGGGCGGCGGGTTGCCGTCGGGCTCGGTCACGCGGTAGGGCTGGAAGCGGCGCATCACCCAGGTCTGCTGTTCGGCGGGCGTCGCAATGGACAGCTGCCGCACCTCGGCGCACAAGCCCGCATGCCCGGCCACCGGCCGTTCGCAGCCGCGCACCCAGGCGTTCCACACCTCGTGCAGGCTGTCCTGGCCCCAACCGGGCAGCTCGCTCCAGCGCGCCGGCATCCACAGGCTTTTGCCGCGCGCGATGACCGGCGGCAGAGGCCCGGCATCGTCGGGTGTGCTCAGCACCGGGGGCGTGCTCGGCATTGTGGCGGAGGGGCCGGGCGGGTAGGACCGCGGCGCGACCGAGCACGCGGCGAGGCTTCCTACAATCAGGGCGCTGGCCACCCAGCGCAGCGCACCCGCCAGGCCACGGCCCTCACCCCTCACCATCGAACCCTCGTTCCTGTCCATGACTCTCTTGTTGCTTGAAGCGCTCGGCGCGCTGGTGTTGTTGGTGTTCATCGTGTGGTGGACCATGTTTTCGGGGCGCAAGAAGGGCGAGTTGCCCGACGCGGCACCCAGCGAGAAGGACGGCGACAGCGCGTCGCCGCCCAAGCGCGACTGAGGCCACAGGCGCGCCACCGTCATGGCGCGCGCAACACGTTGGCCAGTTCCACCGCGGACTTCACGCCCATCTTGTCGAACACGCGCGAGCGGTGCACTTCCACCGTGCGTACGCTGATGTTGAGCTGGTCGGCCACCAGCTTGTTGGGCAGGCCGGCGACCACGAGGTCCATCACGTCGCGCTCGCGATCGGTCAGGCCGTTGAGCCGCTGCTGCAGTTCGCGCCGCGCGCGCTGCTGGGCCTGCACCTGCGCGGAACGGTCCAGCGCCTGCTCGACGCGATCGACCAGCGCGTTGTCGGAAAAAGGCTTCTCGCAAAAATCGAAGGCGCCGCGCTTCACCGCATCGACCGCGGTGGCCACATCGGCATGGCCGGAGAGGAAGATCACCGGCATCGCGGCCTGCCAGGGCAGCGCGAGCAGCCGCTCGAACAGGGCCAGCCCGCTCATCTCGGGCATGCGCACGTCCAGCAGAACACAGCAGGGCGCTTCGGGCGCTTCGGCCCACACCACCGCCTGGGACTCGAAAGCCTCGGCGCTGGCATAGCCTTCGCTGAGCAAGCGCCGCGTGCGCAACAGCCAGGCCAGCGCCTCGCGCACGCCCGCGTCGTCGTCGATCAGGTAGACCTTGGCGTCCGGGTACTGGGTCATGAACGGATGATAGTGGAGGGGTCGGCGCCCGGCAGCGTGAAGCGGAACACCGTGCCGCGCGGGCAGGCCGGCTCGTGCGTGAGCGCGCCACCGTGTTGTTCGATGACGCTGCGGCACAGGCTCAGGCCCAGGCCCATGCCTTCGGGGCGGGTGGTGAAGAAGGGCGTGAAGAGTTTCTCCGCCACCTCGGGGCTCAGGCCCTGGCCATGGTCGGTGATGGCGAAGGACACCCAGATCTTGCGCGCCCGTCCGCCGGAGGTTTCGCCCGAATGCAGGCGCAGCTGCCCCACTTCGATGCGCAGCAGGCGCATGCCGGAGTGGGCGGGCGGGTCGCCCTGCGGCATGGCCTGCACGCCGTTGCGCGCGAGGTTCAGCAAGACCTGCTCGACCATGGTGCGGTCGCACAGCACCGGCGGGCAGCCGGGTTCGATGTGGATCTGCAGGCGGATGCCGTGCTTGTTCAACAGCAGGCTGAGCAGGGGCTGGATGGCGTCGACCAGGCTTTGCGGCGTGACCGCCTCGCGCACCCGCTCGCGCCGCCGCACGAAGTCGGCCACGCTCTTGATCACGCGACCGGCGCGCTCGGCCTGCTCGGCAATGCGCCGCATGGCCTGCGCCAGTTCGGCATGCAGGGGGTCGCTGGGCGTGGGTTGTTCCAGCAGGTTGAGGGTGCCGCTGGCGTAGCTGGCGATCGCGGCCAGGGGCTGGTTGAGTTCATGGCTCAGCAGCGAGGCCATCTCGCCCACGGTGGTGAGGCGGGCCGTGGCCTGCAGGCGTTCGCGCGATGCGCGGTTGAGTTCTTCCACGCGGCGCTGTTCGGTCAGGTCGATGATGGCGCCCATGAAGCCGGTCTGCTGGCCTTGCGCGTCGATCAGCGGGGCTTCGATGATGAGCACCGGGAAGCGTGTGCCGTCGGGGCGGGTGAACACCGACTCGTGGCCTTCGCGCGGCATGGTCTTGCCGGCCAGGCGCACCTGTTGCCGATGCTGGTATTCGTCGACCAGTTCGGGTGGCCACCACGGCGCGGGCAGGCCGGTGCCCACGAGTTGCTCGACGCTCAGGCCCACCATCTCGCAGAAGGCCGGGTTCACATAGGTGATGCGGCCGTCCATGTCGCGCGCGCGCAAGCCGGTGACCAGCGAGTCTTCCATGGCCTTGCGAAAGGCCAGCGCCCGGCCCACCTCGAGTTCGGCGCGCTGACGGCGGCGGATGTCGCGCCCCAGCAGGTACAGCACCGACAGCAGCGCCAGCGAGAGCGCCCCCACCATCGCGGTGAGCACGTTGGGAAAGAGGCCGCGCACCTGCCGCAGGCTCTGCAACTGCAGCATCAAGGTATAGCCCGGCAAGTCGAGCACCGCGCGCGCGGTGACGTTGCGACGCGATCCGGACAAGGTGCTGAGCATCGCCAGGCGCGTGCCATCGGCGTCGCTGAACCCCAGGCCGCGGCCGCGCAGCATTTCCTTGTTGACCAGCTCGGCCAGCATGCCGGGCAGGGAGTAGGTGGCCACCAGAAAACCGGCGGGCTTGCCCTCGCTGGCGACCGGCAGGCACATCTCGATCATTTCAATGCCGCGGCCACTGCTCAGCGGCCAGAAGTAGCTGCTGGAGTAGGCCGGCCCGGACTGGCGCAGCGCGTTGTCGCAGGCGATCTTCATCTCGGGCAGCGCCTGCGAGCGGTCAAAGTAGCTCATCAGGTCGGGGATGTAGAGGCTGTCGCGGTGGGCGATCAGGCGCCGCGCGTTGTCGCGCCACTCCAGGCGCACGATTTCGCGGCGCTGGGCCAGAAACTCGGCCGCCGGGGCGCTCCAGGCGTCCACCGATGGCGCCACGCTGTGCAGCGATTGCAGCGTTTGCACGTTGTGCAACAGGTTGCTGCGGATGTCGTTGGCGACGGTTTCGGCGTCCTGTTCCAGCGCGGCTTGATCGCGCGTTTCTTCGTACTCGGACGCCAGAAACACGAGCACCACCAGCATCACCACCACGAGCAGGATCAGCATGGCCCACAGGCGCCATCGGCTGGAACGCAAACGCTGGCGCCACGCGCTGCGCACGGGCGAGCCTTCCATACCTCAGAGGCGGCGGTGCTGCAACGAAGGCAGTTGTTCGCGCACGCGCAGCAGGCGCTCGACGTCGAGGTCGGCCAGCACCACGCCGGGGCCTTCGGCCTGCAGCGCCATCACCTCGCCCCAGGGATCGATCACCATGGTGTGGCCCCAGGTGCGGCGGCCGTTCTCGTGCACGCCGCCCTGGGCGCTGGCGATCACGAAGGCCTGGTTCTCGATGGCGCGGGCGCGCAACAGCACTTCCCAGTGCGAGCGGCCGGTGGTGTACGTGAAGGCCGAGGGCACGAGCAGGATGTCGGCCGCGAGCATGCGGTAGAGCTCGCCAAAGCGCAGGTCGTAGCAGACGCTCTGGCCGATGCGCCAGTCGTGCCCGCTGCGGTCGCGGCATTCGAACACGGTGGGCGTGTCGCCGGCCACCAGCACGCTGGCCTCGTCGTAGTGCTCGGTGCCGTTGTCGTAGCGGAACAGGTGGATCTTGTCGTAGCGGCTGGCGCTTTCGCCGCGCGGGTTGTAGACCACCGAGGCATTGGCCGCGTGGGTGGGGTCGTCGGTGGCCATGGGCAGGGTGCCGCCGACCACCCACATCTTGAGGTCGCGCGCGGCGTCGGAGAGGAAGTCCTGCACCATGCCCAGGCCGGGCGTTTCGGCGAGCACCAGCTTGTCTTCGTCGCGCGCGCCCATGAAGCAGAAGTACTCGGGCAGCACCGCGAGCTCGGCCCCGCTGGCGGCGGCCTGGCGCAGCAGGCGCAGGGCCTCGCTGAGGTTGGCATCCAGACTGATGCCGGAGACCATCTGGATGGCGGCGACTTTCATGGCGGGTCCTTGTGTTCGATGCGGCGGTGTAAGGGGTGTCAGCTTACTGCAGCACGGGCGCGGGGTCGCGCGGCGCGGCGGAGACCGGCGTCGGCGTGACCCGCTCGATCTTGTCGACCTGCGGGTCGGCCCAGCTGCCGGTGATGCGGAACTGCTGCGTCGCGGCCGACTGCAAGGGCTGGCGCAGCAGGTATTGGGCCAGGAAGGTGCCCAGGCCGATGGCGGGGTTGATGGCGGAGGCGATCAGCGAGGCGGTGCCGGCGTTGATCTCGGGCACCACCACCACTTTCAGGTCCTGCCGCTCGCGCGCGATGTCGGCGCTGCCTTCCATCAACACGGCCGCGTTCACGCCCTTCATCTGCAGGTTGTTGGTGTGCAGCACGCCCTGCTCGATGCGCGCATCGCCGCGCACGAAGTCAAAGGCAAAACCTTCGGAGAACACGTCGCGGAAATCGAGCACCAGCCGCCGTGGCAGGGCCTGCAGGCTGAGCACGCCGAGCAGGCGGCCGGCGCCGGGGTCGGCCTTGAGGAACTGGCCGCGCTCGAGGTCGGCGTGGATCTGGCCGCCGAGGCTGGCGTAGTCCAGCGCCAGGGGCGAGCCCGCCCAGCCGATCTGGCCTTCCAGCCGGCCCTTGCCGCCACGCACCAGGCCGCCGCGCCCGAAGCGGGTGAGCAGTTGCCCGGAGTCGTCGATGTCCAGGCGGAAGTTCAACGCGGTGCGGCGCGCGCCCGACCCCTGCGCGGCCCAGTTGCCGGTGGCACTGAGGCGGGCCTCGGGCACGCCCACGCGCAGCTTGGTCAGGCGCCATTCGCTGCCCCGCAGCGGCGCGCCCTGGTTGGCCGCCTCGACTTCGACGCGGCCCAGGTTGCGCCCGGCCAGCACCAGCTCGTCCACCGCGATGTCGAGCGACGGCACGCTCGTGGGCTGCTCGAGCAACTGCTCCACGTCCGAGGCGGCCGAGCGCTCCAGGCGCAAGCGGGCCAGGCGCGCGTGCACATGGCCGGCCGTGCCCGCACCGGCCTGGCGCACCTCGACATACCCATTGAGTTCGTCGGCATCGATGTTGGCGCGCCACTGCGCACCCTCGCGCGAGCCGCCCAGCACCACGCGGTGGAAACTGCGCCCGCCGACGGTGACGCGGTCCGCGCGCAGCGCGATGGCGGTGGGCAGGTAGGCCAGGGCGGTGTTGAGGTCCGCGGCCACGGGGCCGGCGCGCGGCAGGGCCGCGGCGCCCGCGTCCACCCCGGTGGCGTTCTCCAGGGCGCGCTCCCAGGCATCGACATCGAGTTGACCGAGCTGCACGTGGGCCGCCACGCCCGTGGCGGGCAGCGGCGTGCTGTCACCGCCGCTCACGCCCGCGGTGATGGCGCCGCGCAGCACGCGCGGCTCGGCGGCGCCGAGGTCGCGCTCGTAGTGCAAGGATGCCACCGGCGCCAGGGACGAGCCGATCTGGACCGCGAGCCGGTCGGTGCGCGCGCGCTCATCGGCCACGGTGAGCACCGTGTTCTCGACGCGCAGCGGCAGGCTGGTCTCGGCCGGCTTGTTGAGCGGCGCGGGCAGGTTCAAGGCCATGCCCTGCAGGTTGCTCACCACCTGCAGCTCGGGCACGCCGGCGCGAAAACCCAGCTGCGCGGTGTAGGCCGCGCTGCCGCTGGCGTTCTGGAACAGGCGCGAGACGAAGCCCAGGCCGGCGTCGCGCAGGCCTTCGGCCGTGGCGCTTCCCTGGCCGCGGAACTGCGTGCGCGCCACGCCTTGCGCATCGCGCGCCAGGCCACCTTCGAAGCGCAGGTCGCCGCCGTAGAGGCGCGCTTGCGCGGCCTTGACCGAAAACCCGGTGTCGCCGAAGGCCAGCGTGCCGGTGGCGCGCGCGAGCAGGGGCGAGTCGGGGGTGACCTGCAGGTCGTTGCCGTCGAGCTGCACGCTGCCCTGGACCTTCGTGGCATGGGTGTTGGACAGCGGCATCTGCATGCCAAAGGCGACCTGCGTGTTGCCGCCGATGCGCGCGCGCGCCAGCGCCTCGCCGGTGAGAGCGTTGAGCGGAGAGCGCTGCACGAAACCCAGCACTTCATTGGCCGGGCCCTGCGCGCGCGCGTCCACGCCCAACACGGCCTCGTGCCCGAGGTGGTCCACGTTCACCCGCCCCTGGGTCAGGCGCACGCCGGGCGCGTTGGCCACGCCGCCTTCGAGCTGGCTGAGCTTGAGCGAGGCGCTCTCGAGCACGAGCTGGCCGTTGATGCCGCGCAGCCCGGGCCAACTGGCCTCGCCGGCGTGCTGCAGGTAGGTCGGCAGGTAGTCGAAGTCGACGTTGCGCAAGGGCGCGGTGATGCGGAATTCGCCCTTGTCGCCCGGCCGGTCGAAGGGCACGTGGTCCAGCTCGCCCTGCACCCGGAAGCCGACCTGGTTGGAGCTGCCGCCGCGCACCGCCTCGCGCACGTAGCGCCGCGCATCCGCGTGGATGCTCAGCGGCAGGTAGCGGTGCACGCGCGTGGCGTCGGCGCGGGTGAGCGTGGCCGTGAGGTCGAGCACACCGGGAAAGCGCGATGCCTGGGCGCCGGCGGGCAGGTCGCTGGTGTGCCAGCGCACCTGGGCGGTGCCCTGGGCGTCGGCGTTGCTCAGGCGCACGTTGTTCAACTCGGCTTCGATGCGCTCGCCCTTCACGCGCCAGACGGCGTCGGCCTCCAGGCTGTCGACGGACACGCTCGGGTCTTCGAAGATGTCGGGCAGTTCCACCGTGCCCTTGGCCACGCGGATATGCGCCTTGCCTCCGTCCTGGTTGACGTCGAAATCCACCGTGGCGTTGGAGATGCCGGGGCGCCCGGGCAGGGGAAAGCGCCCGCTGATGGACATGCGGCCGCTGGGCTCGCCGGCCAGCGAAAGCCCGCTGGCGCGGCCCTTGGCCTGGTAGGTCTGCAAGTTCCAGTCGGCCGACGGCGCGCCGTCGGCCTTGTTCTGCCAGCGCGCCGAGAAACCGTCGACCCGGCCCACGGGCTGCAGTTGCGCCAGCCGCCGGTGGACCTCGGGCGGCAGCGGCAGGCGGCTGGCGATGGCCGCGAGCGCGCCCAGCTCCAGCTGTGCGGCGCTGAGTTCGGTGCTGGCCCCCCGCGCCCGTGTGGCCGCGATGTGTTGCACCCGCAGCTGGCTGCTGGGCCAGTCCACGCCTTCGCGGGTGCGAAAGCGCAGGTCTTCGGTGGAGGCGGTGAAGCCGGCGTCGGACCATTGCGCGGCCAGGCGGCCTTGCAATTCATCGATCGCCAGGGCCGGCAGATCGCGCCCGAGTTGCGTGTCCACATCGCTCAGCGCCAGATCGGCCGTGACGCCGGCGACCGCGCCGTCGGCCACGTCGGCCCAGGCACGCACCGCGCCCTGGCCGGCGCGCACGTCCACGCCCCAGGTCGACAGGTCGGCGTGGGCGCGCAGGCGCGCCACGTCCACACGGGTGAAATCGGCGTAGAGCTCGCCGTCCCAGTTGTGCCAGGGCTGCTGGTGGGGGGCACGTTGGCCGAGTTCGATCAGGGGTTCGCGCAGGCGCCCCCGCAGACTCGCGCGCTCGCCCCACTCGGGCGGCGGCGTGGCGTCGAGCCGGAACTGGTGCGTGCGCGCGGTGTTGCGCACCACAAACGCCAGGTCGTGCAGCGCCAGTACGGGCTGGGCGCGTTGCTCGTCCGTCCAGCGCACGGTGCCGTCGGTGATGACGAATTCGCGCAAGGAGAAAAACCAGTCGGCGGCGCCACCGTCGCCATCGCCCGGCCCCGCGATATCAAGCCCGGCCACTTCAATGCGGCCCTGCGCGGTGCGCCGCACGTCGAGCACCGGCTGGTGAACCACGACCTGCTCGAAGTTGCGGTGCCAGAGCGAACGCACCGACACCGCCGTGCGCACCAGCGGCAGGTGCAGCGCCACGCGGCCTTGCGGGTCGAACAGCCGCACGTCGCGCAACTCGAAGGAAGGCATGAGAGCGGGCAGCCAACGCCGCCCATCGTCGGTGTTGCTGGCGCGGATGTCACCCACCCGAACCGGTGTCCCTACAGCCTGGCTGGCCCACCTTTCCAGCTCCGGACGCCATTCACCGATTCGCGGCACAATCCACCAATTCAACGCGCCCCAGGTCAGCACGAAGAGGCCCCAAGCCAGGAACACGAGCCACAAGCAAAGTCGGGCTGCCACCGAAAGTGTCTTGAGGGTTCGCGTGGCAGGGGCGATGGGAGCCGGGCTTTGATTCATGTCCACCGCAAATTATGACGGCCAGCCACTTCACAGGTTCCACAGCGGAAGAACCCGTTTTGTCATCAAATGTGACCCCCTGTGCCACCCTGTCGGCGAAGGATCGCCAGGCCGATCACTCGCGCTTCGTGCAACGCGTGCGGCGCCGCTACAGCGCTGAATTCCCTTGTCTCCCCGCCGGTGAACCGGTGCTCGCCAGCATGCGGGCCTGCCTGGCCACCTTGCGCGAGCGCGGCCTGCCCGTGCCGGCCGCGCTGCGCGTGCTGCGCCAGCTGGTGCTCGAACGCCTGGTGGTTCTCGACGGCGAGCAGGGCGCGTCGCTGGCCGCGGTCACGCGCGCGGTCACCGAGCTGGCCGAACTGGCGCTGGACGAAGCCTGCGCACTGGCCCGCGCCGACCTGGACGACCTGCACGGCGCGCCGCAATTCGACACGCCCCAAGGCGAGAAACAGCGCGCGCAGCTGTGGGTGATCGGCATGGGCAAGCTGGGTGCGCGCGAGCTCAATGTGTCGAGCGACATCGACCTGATCTACGTCTACGACCAGGACGGCGAGACCGCCGGCAACGCGCAAGGCCGCAACCGCATCAGCAACCACGAGTACTTCGGCAAGGCCGTCAAGCACATCTACAACACGGTGGGCGAGACCACCGAGCACGGCAATGTGTTCCGCGTGGACCTGGCGCTGCGGCCCAACGGCAACTCCGGCCCGAGCGCGGTGTCGCTCGGCGCGCTCGAGGAATACTTCCTGGTGCAGGGCCGCGAGTGGGAGCGTTTCGCCTGGCTCAAGAGCCGCGTGATCGCGCCCGCCGCCTGCATCCAGGACCGCAGCGCCAGCGCGCTGCGCGGCACGGTACTGCCCTTTGTGTTCCGCCGCTACCTCGACTACAGCGTGTTCGACGCCTTGCGCACGCTGCACCGGCAGATTCGCGAGCACGCGTCCAAACGCGCGGCGGGCAACCCCGGCCGCTCGAACGACGTGAAGCTCTCGCGCGGCGGCATCCGCGAAATCGAATTCACCGTGCAGTTGCTGCAGGTGGTGCGCGGCGGCCAGTTCCCCGAGCTGCGCACCCGGCCCACGCTGGACGCGCTGCAGCGCCTGTGCAAGGCCGGCCTGATGCCGCCCGCCACGGCTGCCGCGCTGGCAGAGGCCTACACCTTCCTGCGCCGGGTCGAGCACCGCATCCAGTACCTGGACGACCAGCAGACCCACGTGCTGCCCACGCGCGACGACGACCTGGCCTGGCTCGCCGCCACGCTGGACTACCCCGACGTGTGCGCGTTCCTGTGTGCGCTGGACACGCACCGCGAACTCGTGGCGCAGGAGTTCGACATCCTGCTCGGCGGTTCCACGAATGGCGGCTGCAATGGCAAGGGTTGCAACGGCAAGAAGGGTGCGAACGGGCGCAGCGCGGCCGATGAACTGGAGAGCGTGCTGGACCAGTTGCCCGAGGCCTTCGCGGCGCGGGTGGGCCAGTGGCGCGAACACCCGCGCGTGCTCGCGCTGCGCGAAGACACGCGCGCGCGCCTGGTGCGGCTGGTGCAGCGCACCGGCGCCTGGCTCGACGAAGGCCGCGTGAGCGAAGAAGCGGCGCTGCGCATGGCCGACTGGGTCGAGCCGCTGCTGCGCCGCGAAAGCTACCTCGCGCTGCTGCAGGAACGGCCTTCGGTGCACGAGCGCCTGCTGCGCCTGCTCGGCGCGGCCAAGTGGCCCGCGCGCTACCTCATCAAGCACCCCGGCGTGATCGATGAGCTCGCCAGCCAGCAACTGCTCACCGACCGTTTCGATGCCGCGCAGTTCGAAGGCGAGCTCGAGGCACGGCGCGCCGCGCTGCAATCCACCGGCGAGGACGACGAAGAAGCGCTGCTCAACCTGTTGCGCCGCGCGCACCACGCCGAGGTGTTCCGCACGCTGGCGCGCGACCTGGAGAAAGTGCTCACCGTCGAACAGGTGGCCGACGACCTCTCCGCCCTGGCCGACGCGGTGTTGCGCACCACCGCGCGCTGGTGCTGGGTGCGCCTGAAGAACCGCCACCGCGACGAACCGAGCTTCGCCATCATTGGCTACGGCAAGCTCGGCGGCAAGGAACTCGGCTACGGCAGCGACCTCGACATCGTGTTCGTCTACGAGGACGAACACGAGAACGCCTCCGAGGTGTACGCCGCCTTCGTGCGCAAGATGATCAACTGGCTCACGGTGAAAACCGGCGAGGGCGATCTGTTCGAGATCGACACCGCGCTGCGGCCCAACGGCAACTCGGGCTTGCTCGTCACCAGCTTCACCGCGTATGCCAACTACCAGCAGCAGCGCGGCAGCAACACGGCATGGACCTGGGAGCACCAGGCCATGACGCGCGCGCGCTTCGTGTTGGGCGAGGCGGCGCTGTCGGACAAGTTCGACGCCGTGCGCGAAAACGTGATCACCGCCGAACGCGACCCCACCTCGCTGGCGGCAGAAATCGTCGCCATGCGCGCCAAGGTGCGCGCGGCGCACCCGGTGCGCGGCACGCAGTTCGACGTCAAGCACAGCCCCGGCGGCATGGTCGACGTGGAGTTCGCCGTGCAGTACCTGGTGCTGCTGCACTCGCGCGCCCACCCCGAGCTGCGCGCCAACACCGGCAACATCAACCTGCTGCGCCGCGCCGAAGACGCGGGCCTGCTCGAACCCGGGATGGGCGAGGCGGCAGGACGGGCCTACCGCGAGCTGCGCCAGATCCAGCACCGCGCGCGGCTGGACGAGGCGCCCACGCAAGTCGACGCCGAGCAGGTGCAAGAAGCCTCCCGCGCCGTGCTTGCGCTGTGGCAGCACGTGCTGGGGCGCGCCACGTCGCCGGCGTGAACGCCCAGGCGCCTTCGCGCGGCTGGTGGTGGCTGTGCGCCTTGCATGGCGCCGCGAGCCTGCTGATGTGGTGGGGCGGCCAGAACGCCAGCAGCGGCTTCGTGTGGCACGCGAACGACTGGACCCGACAACCCTGGACGCTGTGGACCAGCGCCTGGGTGCACCTGAGCACACCGCACCTCATCGGCAACCTGCTCGCCCTGGGTGGTGTGGCCGCCGCTGGCTGGGTGCTGCGCCCCGACGCGCGCTGCACCATGGCCTGGCTGCTGGCCTGGCCGCTCACCCAGGTCTCGCTGCTGCTGTGGCCGCCCGTGCACCACGCCGCCGGCCTTTCGGGACTGCTGCACGCGGGCACGTTGCTGCTGGCCGTGCAACTCGCGCTGGGAACCGCGCCGGTGCACGGCGCGCGCCTCTGGGGCGTGCTGCTGATGGCGGGCGCGCTGACCAAAGTGGTGCTCGAACGCGGCTGGTCGCAGCCCCTGGTGTGGCAGGCCGACACCGGCATTCAGGTGGTGCAGGCGGCCCACCTCACGGGCGCGTTCTGGGGTGTGCTGCTAGGACTGGGCGTGGCCGTGTGGCAACGCGCGGGCACAAAAAAGCCCGCCGAAGCGGGCCTCTGATCACACCTTGAAACTCAGGCCACCGTCGGTGCCGGGGCCGCGGGCGTGATCGACTTGCGGAAGCGGTTGAGCTCCTGCACGGTCTTGAAGCTTTGCTCCATGAGCAGGCTCAGGTTGTGCAGGATGCGATCGACCACGCGCGTTTCCCACACCGCGTCGAAGTTGATCTGCTTGTCCAGCCAATGCTCCAGCCACGCCGGGTCGGGCAGGCGGCTCTGGATCGTGTCCTTGGGGAACAGGTCCTTGTTGACGTGCAGGTTGGTCGGGTGCAGCGCCTGCGCGGTGCGCCGCGCGCTGGCCATGAGCACGCCGACCTTGGCAAACGCCGAACGCGCTTCGTCGCCGAACTTGCCGATGGCGCGCTTCATGTAGCGCAGGTAGGCGCCGCCATGACGGGCTTCGTCCTGGCTGAGGGTGCTGTAGATCTGCTTGATCACCGGCTCGGTGTGCCATTCGCTGGCGCGGCGGTACCAGTGGTTCAGGCGGATCTCGCCGCAGAAATGCAGCATCAGCGTCTCCAGCGGTGGGGCCGGGTCGAATTCGAAACGGATGTCGTGCAGCTCCTGCTCGGTCGGCACCAGCTCGGGGCGGAAGCGGCGCAGGTATTCCATCAGCACCAGCGAGTGCTTCTGCTCTTCAAAGAACCAGATCGACATGAAGGCCGAGAAATCGGAGTCGTCGCGGTTGTCGCGCAGGAACATCTCGGTGGCCGGCAGCGCCGCCCACTCGGTGATGGCATTCATCTTGATGGTCTGGGCCTGTTCATCGGTCAACGCGCTGGCGTCGAACTTGTCCCAGGGGATGTCCTTGTCCATGTCCCAACGCACGGATTCGAGTTGTTTGAAGAGTTCAGGGTAGAGCATGGTGGTCTTTCTTAACGCGGACATTCTATTCGGCGGCCCTTCCAGGCACATGACAGCCCGTCCCAGCGTTCGGGGCTGGCCCTTTTGAGAAGTTCCGTCCGCGCGGTGAATCCACTTGAGCGCCGACAACGTATGGCTTTGCAAGAAGGCCTTGAGTTCGCGGCGCGCGCATGATGGAATGATTTTCTTCCCCTTGGAGCTGGCAACATGAAACACCGTCCCGTCTTCCATCTGGCCCTGGCGAGCTGGCTGGCCATCGCCACGCTGCAAGCGCATGCCCAGACCCCACCGACGCCCGCCAATGCAGCCTGCCCCGCACTGCTGCAGCAGCGCTTCGACCGCCTGCAGGACGAGAAGCCCCAGTCCCTGTGCCAGTACAGCGGCAAGGTGGTGCTGGTGGTGAACACCGCGAGCTTCTGCGGCTTCACCAAACAGTACGAAGGCCTGGAGGCGCTGCACGCCAAATACCAGTCGCGGGGTCTGGTGGTGCTGGGTTTCCCAAGCAACGACTTCAGCCAGGAAACCGGCAGCAACCAGGCGATCGCCGAGTTTTGCGAGAACACCTTCGGCGTGAAATTTCCGATGTTCACCAAGTCGGTGGTGGTCGGACGGGATGCCAACCCGCTGTTCAAACAGCTCGCCGAACGCACGGGCGAGCGGCCTCGCTGGAACTTCCACAAATACCTGATCGGACGCGACGGCCAGACCGTGCACAGCTACCCCAGCGGCGTCGAGCCCAAAAACCCTGGCTTCGTGAAGGACATCGAAAAGCTCCTGTCGACCCCATCGTGAAATCACCGTCGCCACCCACAGCCCGATTTTTGATGTTTTCAGCCATGCATCCTCCCCGTATCCGGAACTTTTCGCGCCGCGCTGGCGTCGTAGAAAGCAGGCCAGCAAGCGCGCCGGCCACCGAATCTGTTTTTGCACTGCGAAGCCTTCCGGGTCTCCGTGATCCGGCTGCAATCCCGAGGCGCTTCTCTTCCTCCTCCCTCCCTCCCTTGTTCGTCTGGGGGCGCTTCGCAGTCCTTTGTATTCGCCGCCGCACCTCTTGGTGCGCGGACCAGCGGTTCTGAGGTCCGTCCATGTCCACGGACCTCCAACC
>NZ_SCML01000084.1 GCF_005503365.1 Hydrogenophaga sp. 2FB | reverse complement strand
GGCGTGACCATCGTGGGTGAAACCAACCTGGCGGCCATGGTGGGCGCCGATGCGTCCGCGCTGTACGCGCGCAACGTGCTGGACTTCCTCAAGCTGGTGCTGCCCAAAGACGCGACGGCGGTGCAGGTTCCGATGGACGACGACATCGTCGTCGCCTGTCTCATGACGCAAGGCGGCGAATTCAAAAGGAAATGACATGGAAGCCGTATCCCCCACCATCCTCAACCTCATCATCTTCGTGCTGGCGATCTACGTGGGTTACCACGTGGTGTGGAACGTCACGCCCGCGCTGCACACACCGCTGATGGCTGTGACCAACGCCATCTCCGCCATCGTGATCGTCGGTGCCATGCTGGCCGCCGCGCTGACCGAAACGAACCTGGGCAAGACCATGGGCGTGTTGGCCGTGGCCCTGGCCGCGGTCAACGTCTTCGGTGGCTTCCTCGTCACCCGGCGCATGCTGGAGATGTTCAGGAAGAAAGAGCGCAAGCCTGTCCCGAGCAAGGTCGAAGGGGTGCTCGTCGCCGCTGAAGGGGCTGCGAAATGAGCATGAACCTCGTCACGCTGCTGTACCTGGTTGCCAGCGTCTTCTTTATCCAGGCCCTCAAGGGTCTGAGCCACCCGACCACCTCGATCCGCGGCAACCTGTTCGGCATGGGCGGCATGGCGATCGCCGCGCTGACCACGGCCGCGCTGATCGTCAAGCTCGCGGCCGGCAACCTCACCGGCCTGGGCTGGGTGCTGCTGGGCGTGGTGGTCGGTGGCGGTTATGGCGCCTGGCGCGCCAGGACCGTCGAGATGACCAAGATGCCCGAGCTGGTGGCCTTCTTCCACAGCATGATCGGCCTGGCCGCGGTGTTCATCGCGGTTGCCGCCGTGAACGAGCCCCTGGCGTTCCAGATCGTCGCGCAAGCCGGCGATGCGATTCCCGCGGGCAACCGGCTGGAGCTGTTCCTGGGCGCGGCCATCGGTGCCATCACCTTCTCGGGTTCGGTCATCGCCTTCGGCAAGCTCTCGGGCACCTACAAGTTCCGCCTGTTCCAGGGCGCGCCGGTGCAGTTCGTCGGTCAGCACAAGCTGAATCTGGTGCTGGGCCTGATCACCGTCGGGCTCGGACTGACCTACATGGTCACGGGCAACCTGTCCGCGTTCTACGCCATGCTCGCGCTGTCCTTCGTGATGGGCGTGCTGATCATCATCCCGATCGGCGGCGCGGACATGCCGGTGGTGGTCTCCATGCTCAACAGCTACTCGGGCTGGGCGGCGGCCGGCATCGGCTTCTCGCTCAACAACTCGATGCTGATCATTGCCGGCTCGCTGGTGGGTTCATCGGGCGCGATCCTGAGCTACATCATGTGCAAGGCCATGAACCGCTCGTTCTTCAACGTGATCCTGGGCGGCTTCGGCGGTGAGACCGCGACCGCCGGTGGCGCCAAGGCCGAAGCACGGCCGGTCAAGAGCGGCAGCGCCGACGACGCGGCCTTCGTGCTGGGCAACGCCGAGACCGTGGTGATCGTGCCCGGCTACGGCCTGGCGGTCGCCCGTGCGCAGCACGCGGTGAAGGAGCTGGCCCACAAGCTGACCGAGAAGGGCATCACCGTGAAGTACGCGATCCACCCGGTGGCCGGGCGCATGCCGGGGCACATGAACGTGCTGCTGGCCGAGGCCGAGGTGCCGTACGACCAGGTGTTCGAGATGGAAGACATCAACGGCGAGTTCGGCCAGGCCGACGTGGCGATCATCCTGGGCGCCAACGACGTGGTGAACCCCGCCGCCTTGCAAAAGGGCAGCACGATCTACGGCATGCCGATCCTGGAGGCTTACAAGGCCAAGACCGTGATCGTGAACAAGCGCTCCATGGCGGCGGGTTACGCCGGCCTGGACAACGAGCTGTTCTACATGGACAAAACCATGATGGTCTTCGGCGATGCCAAGAAGGTCGTCGAGGACATGACCAAGGCCATCGAGTAACTCCCTTCATTCACTTCATCAAGCGAACTCCCATGACCGTGCACATCGACACGCGCAGCAGCACCGCTGTGCTGACCTTGAAGAACCCACCCGTCAACAGCCTCGGCCTGCAGGCGCGGCGCGATCTGGCCCAGGCGTTTGACCAGGCCCTGGCCGATCCGACCGTCACCGCCATCGTGTTGACCGGCGAAGGCAAGGGCTTCTCCGGCGGCGCCGACATCCGCGAGTTCGGCTCGCCCGACGACCTGGCCGAGCCCAACCTGCTCACGCTGATCCGTACGCTGGAGAACGCGTCCAAACCCGTCATCGCCGCGGTCCACGGCGTGTGCCTGGGCGGCGGTCTGGAGCTCGCCCTGGGCTGCCACTACCGCGTCGCCGCCGCTGGGGCGAGCATGGGCCTGCCCGAGGTGAAGATCGGCCTGTTGCCCGGTGCGGGTGGCACGCAGCGCCTGCCGCGCGCCATCGGCCTGGAAGCGGCATTGAACATGGTTGTCAGCGGAACGCCCGTGGCCAGCGAGGTGCTTGCGGCATTGCCGGGGCAGAAACTCATTGACCTGCTGACCGAAGGCGACCTGGTGGCAAAGGCCGTGGCGTTCGCGCAGAAGGGCGCCGGCCAGCGGCCCTTGCCGCGTTTGCGCGATCTCGCGGTCACACACGCCAACCCCGACGGTTACCTCGCGTTCGCGCGCACGGCGGTCAAGGCCGCGGCCAAAGGCCAGCCAGCGCCGTTGAAGTGCATCGACGCCCTCGAAGCCGCGGCGAAGTCCCGCTTCGACGACGGCCTGGCGCGCGAGCACGACGTGTTCATGCAGCTGCTGGCGACACCCGAGGCTGGGGCCCTGCGCCACGCCTTCTTCGCCGAACGCGCGGCGGCCCGCATCCCCGATGTGCCGGCGGACACGCCAACGCGCCGCATCGACAAGGTGGCCGTGATCGGCGCCGGCACGATGGGCGGCGGCATCGCGATGAACTTCCTGAACGTCGGCATGCCGGTGACGCTGCTCGAGGCGAAGCAGGACGCGCTGGACCGCGGCCTCGCCACGATCCGCAAGAACTACGAAGCGCAGGTAAAGAAGGGCAAGCTCAGCAGGGACAAGTTCGAGCAGCGCATGGCCTTGCTCGGCTCCACCCTGTCCTACGACGACATCGGCAACGCCGACCTCGTGATCGAGGCGGTGTTCGAGGACACCGGTGTGAAGCAGCAGGTGTTCGGCCGGCTCGACCAGGTGATGAAGAAAGGCGCGATCCTCGCGTCGAACACCTCGACGCTGAACCTCGACCAGATCGCCTCGTTCACGCAGCGCCCGCAAGACGTGGTGGGCATGCACTTCTTCAGCCCCGCCAACGTGATGAAGCTGCTGGAAGTGGTGCGCGGCGCGAAGACCTCGGCCGACGTGCTCGCCACCGTGATGGCACTGGCCAAGAAGATCCGCAAGACGGCGGTGGTGTCCGGCGTGTGCGATGGCTTCATCGGCAACCGCATGGTGGAGCAGTACTTCCGCCAGGCCGGCTTTCTGCTGGAAGAAGGCTGCACGCCGGAGCAGGTGGACAAGGCGGTCGAGCGCTTCGGTTTCGCGATGGGCCCGTTTCGCATGAGCGACCTCGCGGGCAACGACATCGGCTGGGCGATCCGCAAGCGCCGTTACGTCGAACAACCCGACATGCGCTACAGCAAGACCGCGGACCTGCTGTGCGAGCAGGGCCGCTTCGGCCAGAAGACCGGCGCGGGCTGGTACGACTACGCGAGCGGCAAACGCGATGCCATCCCGAGCGCGGCCGTGAACACGATGATCGATGCGCACCGCCAGACGCTGGGCATCGAGAAGCGCCGCGTCGGCGACGAAGAGATCGTGCAGCGCCTCGTGTACGCGCTGGTGAACGAGGGCGCGAAGATCGTGGACGAAGGCATCGCCAGCCGCGCCAGCGATGTCGACATGGTCTACCTCAGCGGCTACGGCTTCCCCGCGCTGCGCGGCGGCCCGATGCACTACGCCGCATCCCAGGGCTTGTTCAACGTCGTGCAGACGATGAACCGCTTCGCCCGCAACCCGAACGACGACATGGCGTTCTGGCAGCCCGCGCCGCTGCTCGCGCGCCTGGCCGCTGAAGGCCGGTCCTTCGGCTGAACCGCACTTCACACCCCTCCAGAGGAAGAATCCCATGACCGATGCCGTGATCGTCTCCACCGCCCGCACACCGCTCACGAAGAGCTGGAAGGGCGCCTTCAACATGACCCATGGCGCCACGCTCGGCGGGCTGGCCGTCAAAGCTGCAGTGGAGCGCGCCGGCGTCGAGCCCGGCGCGGTCGACGACGTGCTCATGGGCTGCTCGAATCCCGAAGGCGCGACCGGCTGGAACGTGGCGCGGCAGATCGGCCTGCGCGCCGGCCTGCCGGTCAGCGTGGCCGGCACCACCGTCAACCGCTTCTGTTCGAGCGGCCTGCAGACGATTGCCCTGGCCTCGCAGCGCGTGATGACCGGCGAGGCCGATGTCTTCGTGGCGGGCGGGGTCGAGAGCATCTCGTGCGTGCAGAACGAAATGAACATGCACATGTTCACCGACGGCTGGCTCAATGAAAACAAGCCGGAGATCTACTGGCCCATGCTCAAGACGGCGGAGATGGTGGCCAGCCGCTATGGGATCTCGCGCGAGCGCATGGACGAATACGGCGCGGCGAGCCAGCAGAAGGCCTGCGCCGCCCAGGCCGCCGGGCTGTTCGACGACGAGATGATCAGCGTCACCACGACCATGGCCTGTACCGACCCGGTGCTGGGCATCCGCACCCGCGAAGTGACCGTGAGCGCCGACGAAGGTCCGCGCGCCGGCACCACCTACGACGGCATCAAGGGCCTGCGCTCCGCGCTGCCCGGCGGTGTCATCACGGCAGGCAATGCGAGCCAGTTCAGCGACGGCGCGGGCGCTTGTGTGGTCACGAGCGACAGCTACGCGCAACAGAAGAACCTGGAGCCGCTGGGCCGTTTTCTCGGCTTCTCGGTGGCAGGCTGCGAGCCCGACGAAATGGGCATCGGCCCGGTGTTCGCCATCCCCAAGCTGCTCAAGCGCCTGGGCCTCAAGGTCGACGACATCGGCCTGTGGGAACTCAACGAGGCCTTCGCGGTGCAGGTGCTCTATTGCGTAGACCGCCTGGGCATTCCGATGGACCGCCTCAACGTCAACGGCGGCGCGATCGCGGTCGGCCACCCCTATGGCGTGAGCGGCCAGCGGCTGACTGGGCACGCGCTGATCGAAGGCCGCCGGCGCGGCGTGAAGTATGTGTGCGTCACCATGTGCGTGGGTGGCGGCATGGGCGCGGCCGGCGTCTTCGAGGTGTTCCCGGCGTCGGCCTCCGCGAAGAAGAACAAGGTGCAGTGATGAGAGCGACGCTGGACTTCCTGCTCAACGAGTGGCTGGACGTGGACGCGCTCACCGAGCGCCCCCGTTTCGCCGAGCACTCTGCGGGGACCTTTGCTTCCGTGCTCGACATGAGCGAACGGCTGGCGGCCACCGAGTTCGCCCCGCTGAACCGCCTGGTGGACACGCAGGAGCCGCATTTCGACGGCGAGCGCGTGGTTCTGCCGCGCGAGACGCACGGTGCGCTGGCGAAGTACGCCGAGTCCGGCATGCTGGCCGCGACGCAGGACGAAGACATGGGCGGCATGCAGCTGCCCTTCGTGGTCGAGATGGCGGCCAGTGCGTTCTTCTACAAGGCGAGCATCGGCATCTCGAGCTACGCCGTGCTGACCACCGCGAATGCGAACCTGCTGATGGTGCACGGCACCGCGTTGCAGAAGCAGGTGTTTGCGGCGAACCAGTTGTCGGGCCGCTGGTTCGGCACCATGTGCCTGTCGGAGCCACAGGCGGGCTCGTCGCTGTCCGACATCGCCACGCGCGCGGTGCCCGACGGCGAAGGTTTCGAGGACGACGCACTCGGCGCGCGCTACCGCCTCACGGGCAACAAGATGTGGATCTCGGGCGGCGACCATGAGATCACCGAGAACATCGTGCACCTCGTGCTGGCGAAGATCCCGGGGCCCGACGGCAAGCTGGTGCCCGGCACGCGCGGCATCTCGCTTTTCATCGTGCCGAAGATGCGCGTGGATGCCGAAGGTGCATTGACGGGCGAGCGCAACGACGTCTCGCTCGCGGGGCTGAACCACAAGCTGGGCAACCGCGGCACCACCAACTGCCTGCTGAACTTTGGCGAGCACGGCGGCGCCATCGGCTACCGTGTGGGCGCGCCCGGCGAAGGGCTGCGTTGCATGTTCCACATGATGAACGAGGCGCGCATCCGCATCGGCCTGGGCGCCACGGCGCTGGGCATGGCGGGCTACGAGGCGAGCGTCGACTACGCCAACACGCGCACCCAGGGACGCCGCATGGGCACGAGCGGCAAGGATGCCGGCGCGCCACCGGTCGCCATCATCGGCCACGCGGACGTGCGCCGCATGCTGCTGGCGCAGAAGGCCTATGGCGAAGGCGCGCTGGCGCTGGCGCTGTACAGCGCGCGGCTGGTCGACGAGCAGCACACCGGCGACGCCGCTGCCGCGAAGGACGCGGAGCGCCTGCTGGAACTGCTGACGCCGATTGCCAAGAGCTGGCCCAGCGAGTGGTGCCTGGAAGCGAACAGCCTGGCGATCCAGGTGCACGGTGGTTACGGGTACACGCGCGACTTCGCGGTGGAGCAGTACTGGCGCGACAACCGCCTGAACATGATCCACGAAGGCACGCACGGCGTGCAGGCGCTGGACCTGCTGGGCCGCAAGGTATCGATGGAGGGTGGCGCCGCGCTGCGCCTGTTGCTCGCCCGCATCCAGGACACCATCGCGCGGGCCACCGCGCAAGACACGTTGCGCGATCCCGCGACCCGCCTCGCGGCGGCCGTGGCACGGCTGGAGCAGGCCACACAGGCGTGCCAGGCCGGCGCGCCACCGGAAGCGTCGCTGGCCAACGCCGTGCCGTACCTGCAGGGCTTCGGCCATGTGGTGCTGGCCTGGCTGTGGCTCGACATCGCCGTGCGGCTGGAAGGCCGCAGCGATGCGCTCGCCCGGGGCAAGCAATTCGCCATGCGCTATTTCTTCGCGCACGAGCTGCCCAAGGTCGACGCCTGGTTGGCCGTGGTGGTGTCGAACGACCTCACCTGCCTGCACGTGCCCGCCGATTGCTTCTGATTCCCCCAGACCACCCCAACGAGGACCCTCATGAACACAGATTCCGTCTCCAAGCTCTTCAACCTCGACGGCCAGGTGGCGCTCATCACGGGCGGCTCGCGCGGCCTCGGGCTGCAGATGGCGATCGCGCTCGGCGAGGCCGGCGCGAAGATCATGCTCACCTCCCGCAAGGCCGCTGACCTGGAGGAAGCGGCGGGCGAATTGCGCTCGCGTGGCATCGAGGCGCAGTTCATTGCCGCCGATGCGAGCGAGGACAGCGCGGCACAGACCGTGGTGGACGCGACGATGCAGCACTTCAAGCGCATCGACATCCTGGTCAACAACGCGGGCGCCACCTGGGGTGCGCCGGCCGAAAGCCACCCGCTGGAAGCGTGGGACAAGGTGATGAACCTCAACGCCCGCAGCCTGTTCACCTTCAGCCAGGCGGCGGCGCGCGCCAGCATGATCCCCAACCGCAGCGGCCGCATCATCAACGTGGCCTCGGTCGCCGGCCTCGGCGGCAACCCGGTGGAGATGACCACCATCGCCTACAACACGAGCAAGGCGGCGGCCATCAACTTCACGCGCGCACTGGCCGCGGAATGGGGCAAGTTCGGCATCAACGTGAACGCGCTCGCGCCGGGCTTCTTCCCGACCAAGATGACCGTGGGCCTGCTGGCGGAATGGGGTGTGGAGAACGTCACCAAGGCCGCGCCACTCGGCCGTCTGGGCAACGACGAGGACCTCAAGGGCGCGACCCTGTTGTTCGCCTCGGCGGCGGGGCGTCACATCACGGGCCAGGTGCTGGCCGTGGACGGCGGCGTCAGCTGCGTCGTCGGCGGCTGACCCGCTCGTCACACCACGGCTTGCCGGGCCTACAGCAAGCCGTGGTCGCAGCTCGCGCGCAACAGCTCGCACATGTCCGAGAAAGCCTCTTCGCAGTCCCTGACGGCGAGGTGCGGCAGCAGGTCGCGCCGGGTGCAGGTGGCGCGCAGCGACTCCAGCGCGGCCATCGACCGCTGCACGGGCAATGGCTGTGCAAACCCGTCCACCGCATCCAGCGCCTGGATGGCCCCGGCCGCCGTCAGGGCCGCGGCATGGGTGGTTTCGATCCAGGCACTGAAGTCGTCGAGCGGATGCAGTTGCGCACGGGCCGCGGACTGCACATGAAAACGGTCGAGCAAGAGCGAAATCTGCATGGCGGTTCCTCTGACGAACGGTGGGTGGGATTGGTAGTTGTCCTAATGTCGACAAAAATTATGTTATCCAATAATCACAGCGTCGTCCAGAGGGTTTGTCCTTCGGGCGCGGCCCACATCCCTCCGTTCATCCATCCAGAAGGTTGCCCATGAGACATTCCATCCTCTTCCTGGCGGCGCTCGCCGCGGCCGGCGCCGCGAGCGCGCAATCCTCGGTCACGCTCTACGGCGTGGTCGACGCCGCGGTCAGCAGCTACCGCGCCACGGGCGCTCAAAGCCGCACGCAAGTGCTCGCTGGCGGCAACCAGAGCAGCCGCCTGGGTTTCCGCGGTCGTGAAGACCTGGGCAACGGCGCGTACGCCGGCTTCGAACTGGAGGCCGGGTTGTTCAACGACACCGGCACCACCCTGGCCACCAACACCAACAACCAGCCTTCGGGTACGTTCGCCGGTGGCTTCAGCTTCGCCCGAAAGTCGTTCGTGTCCCTGGGCAGCAAGAGCCTGGGTGAGCTGCGCCTGGGCCGCGACTACACACCGGGCTTCTGGAACCTGTTCGCGTACGACGCGTTCCGCACCGGCGTGGGCCTGGGCGGGATCACGACGCAGGGCAGCACCTCGACGGTGTTCCGCGCGTCCAACAGCATCGGCTACTTCACGCCGGGTTGCTCTTCCTTCGTGTGCCCGGGCTTCTTTGGCCAGGTCGCGTATGCCCTGGGCGAAAACGCCCCTGGCGCCGCGAACTCCGACGACGGGCGCTATGTCGGTGGACGCGTGGGCTATGGCGGCGGAAAATGGGATGTCGCCGTCTCGCACGGCGTGACGAAAAACGTGGCAGCCGATGACTTCACGCAAACCAGCATCGGTGGCTCCTACAACTTCGACGTGGCCAAGGTGATGCTGCTGTGGGGCCAGCACAAGACGGGCCTGCCCGTCGCGGCCCTCGGCGGCGGCAACAAGGCACCGTTCTGGCAGGTCAGCGCGTGGATCCCGGTCGGGCTGGGTTACATCCCGGTGGCCTTCACCCGCGTGACGCGCAACGACGCCCTGGGCAGCAGCGCCAGCAAGATCGCCGTGGGTTATGTGCACAACCTGTCCAAGCGCACGGCGGTGTACACCACGTACGCCCGCATCAAGAACAACGGCAGCCTCCAGTTGCCCGTGAACTCGGGCGCCGACGCCGGCCCCATCCCGATCCGCGGCGGCACGTCGTCCGGCATCGACATCGGCATCCGCCATGCCTTCTGATCCCATCCAGCACGGAGCATTCATCGTGAACAGACGCAAAGCAATCCAGCAGACAGCAGCGGGCCTGGCGGCGCTGGTCGCCTTCGGCACGGCATCCGCCCAACACACGGACGCCTGGCCCAGCCGCGTGATCACCATGGTGGTGCCGGCGGCGGCAGGCTCCGGCACCGACACGATGGCCCGGGACCTGGCCACGCGGCTCAGCGCGGTGCTCAAGCAATCTGTCGTCGTGGACAACAAGCCCGGTGCCAGTGGCGTGCTGGGCCTTCAGGCCGTGGTGCGGGCGCCGGCCGACGGCTACACGCTGCTGTACAGCAACGGGTCGATGGCCGTGATGGCGCCGGCGCTGGTCAAGAACCTGCCCTATGACGTCATCCGCGATCTCGTGCCGGTGGCGCAGACCGCCGAGGGCGGCGTCATGCTGCTCGTGAACAACGACTTTCCGGCGAAGAACCTCAAGGAACTGATCGAGGTGGTGAAGGCCAATCCGGGCAAATACACCTATGGCAGCTGGGCCATCGGCTCGTCGGGCCACCTGACGATGGAGTGGCTCAAGAAGCAAACCGGCATGGACATCACCCATGTGGGGTACAAGGCCACCCCCCAGCTGTTGACCGACCTGATGGCGGGCAACATCAAGATCGCATGGAGCGACCCGGCCGCGCCGATTCCCTTCATCGAGTCCGGCAAGATGCGCCCGATCGCGGTCACCGGCAAGACGCGCCTGTCGCGCACGCCGAACGTGCCGACCATGGGCGAGCAGGGGCATGCGTTCGACACGGTGGGCTGGTTCGGCGTCTTCGCGCCAACGGGAACGCCCAAGGCCGTCGTGCAACGGTTGAACGACGAGATCATGAAGATCCAGCTGCAGCCGGAGGTGAGCACGCGGGTGAAGTCCTTGAACATTGCCATTCCGCCCACCAAGTCGCCGGAGCAGTTCCGGTCCCTGGTCGTGGAGGACACGACCGTCTGGAAGAAGATCGTGACGGACGCCGGGATCACGCTCGACAACTGAAAGCAGAACGAGGGACTGTGGCGCTGGCGAGAGGAGGTTCCCTCTCGCGGCGCCACGGATGGCCGACTGACCGCTGGTCAGCATCGGCCTTTTTTTACTTTGCAATCATGTCGACATTAAATACAATAGCCTTGCTTCCCGGCTGGAGACACGGCATGAGGGGAGCGCCTCCATCTGATCAAGGAATGTATTCATGACAGCATCGCTCACACGCAGGCACCTCATGTTGGGTGGCGCTGCTTCTCTTCTGCCCGTCGCGTCCTGGGCCCAGGCGGGTTCGGATTGGCCCAACCGCCCCGTCAAGGTCATCGTGCCCAGCGGCGCGGGTGGCGTGGTCGACGTGCTGGCCCGCCAGTTGTACGACCGGCTGCAGAAGGTCTTCGGCCAGCCCTTTGTCATCGACAACCGGCCCGGCGCGAACGGCTTGCTCGGCTTGACGGCGGTCAAGAACGCGCCCGCAGACGGCTACACCATCCTGCACACCTCGGCATCCGCCAGCGTGATGAACGAAGCCCTCAACCCGGACCTGCCCGTCAAGACCTTGCGCGATCTCGCCCCCGTCGCGTTGACCGCAACGGGCGGGGTCCTTCTGGTGGTGCATTCCTCGGTCCCCGCCAAGACGCTGCCCGAGCTGGTGGAGTTGATTCGGCGCGACCCCAAGTACCAGACCTATGGCAGTTGGGGCGTGGGTTCGAATGGCCACCTCACGATGGAATGGATCAAGCAGAAGGCGGGGCTGCCCACCTTCAACCACGTGCCGTACAAGACGATTCCCGCGCTGGTGACCGACATCGTGGCCGGCGTGATCCCCATCGGCTGGGTCGACCTGGTGTCCCCGGTGGGCTTCATCGAACAAGGCAAGCTGCGCGGCATTGCCCTCAATGGCGAGGTGCGCAGCCCCAGGCTGCCCGACATCAAGCTCATGTCCGAACAAGGCTTTGCGTTCCCCGCGACCGGCTGGCAAGGCGTGTTTGCGCCCAAGGGCACGCCGGTGCAGATCCTGGACCGCCTGCATGCGGCGATCAACAAGGAACTGAGCACGCCCGAACTGCGGGACGCCATCCGCAAGGTCAACGTGGAACCGCCGACCGTGGCCTCGCGCCAGGCGTTCACGAAGCTCCTGGAAAGCGATCTCGCGGTCTGGCGCCAGATCGTGGAGAAGGGCAACATCAAGCCCGAGTGAGGATGAAGGGCGTCCGCCTGCAAGGGCGGACGCCTTCAAAAGCCGGACGTCTTCAGATGGCGAAGATGGAAGAACCGGTGGTTCTTCGGCCTTCAAGATCCCGGTGCGCCTGCACCACGTCCTCGAGCGCATAGCGCTGGTTGACCTCGATGCGGATGCGGCCGGCCGCCACGTGGCCGAACAACGCCTCCACCAGTTCCGCCTTTTCGGTGGGGTCGGCGATGTAGTCGGCCAAGCCGGGACGGGTGATGTACGCGGAGCCCTTGCGGGCCAGGATCGCCGGATCGAACGGGGGGATTTTTCCGGAAGAGGTTCCCACGCACACCAGCAGGCCACGGCGCTTGAGCGAGTCGAGCGAGGACATGAAGGTGTCCTTGCCCACGCTGTCGAACACCACGGAGACGCCCACGCCGTTGGTGATCTCGCGCACGCGTTGGGCGACATCTTCGTGGCTGTAGTTGATGGTGTGGTCGCAACCATGGATGCGGGCCACTTCGGCCTTGGCCTCGCTGGAGACGGTGCCGATCACCTGCAGGCCCAACAGCTTGGCCCACTGGGACACGATCAGGCCCACGCCCCCGGCGGCGGCATGCAGCAACACGGTGTCACCGCGCTGGAACGGGTAGATCTTGCAGCACAGGTAGGCGGCGGTGAGGCCGCGCATGGTCATGGCTGCCGCGGTCTCGCAGCTGACGGCCTGCGGCAGCTTGATCAGGGGCGCGGCGGCGATCAGGCGCTGTGTGCTGTAGGCCCCCAGCGTGTTGGTGAAGCCCGTGTAGCTCACACGGTCACCCACCACCAGGTCGCTCACGCCCGCGCCAACCGCTTCCACCACCCCGGCGGCCTCGTTGCCGATGCCGCTGGGCAACGGCACCGGGTAGAGGCCGCTGCGAAAGTAGGTGTCCGCAAAATTCAGCCCCACCGCCACGTGGCGCAGGCGAACCTCGCCTGGCCCTGGGTCACCCACTTCAACGTTCTCGAGACGCAGGACTTCGGGCCCGCCCGTTTCGTGAAACCTGACGACTTTGGCCATGTTGCCTCCTGCGTTTCAAAGGGATGGAGGGCGAACCCTCCCGGGCGTCAGACGGGCTTTTTCAGGAAGCCCTGGTTGCCGCCGTTGCGGTTGGGCGCGAAGCCGTTTTCACGCAGCGTCTCGTCCGCCGTTTCGTAGAACACGCCGATCTTCATGATCTCGCGCGCTTGTTGCGCGGTCGCGATGGGGCGGCCGAATTCGCCGGCGATGCGCACCAGTTGCTTGATCTGCTCGACCGAGCTCATCTTGCCGGTGCGGGTCTGGTTCCAGAGCACGTCCTCGATGCCGCAGCGCACGTGCAGGCCGAGCGCAATGCCGATCATGTTCACGGGCAGCACGTTGAGCACCGAGCTCTCCACCGTGATCACGGCGTTGTCGGGTGCGGCGCGCAGGAAGTTGGCCAGGTTGTAGATGTTCGCCTGGTCCATGCCGCCGCTGATGGCGACCCAGTTCATCACCAGCGGGCCCTTGTAGACGCCGCGGCGAATCATCCGCTCGATCGTCTCGAAGCTGTTGATGTTGTAGCACTGGAATTCGCTCTGGATGCCGGCGGCGGTCAGGCGGCGGATGTGTTCCTCGACCCAGCTCGGGTTCGAGGGCACGATCATGTCCTTGTAGGTGGCGTAGAGGTGCGGGAAGCCGCGCGACACACCACGGAAGTCGTCTTCGCCCGCATGCTCCGTCACGTTCATCTGCGTCGTGTTGACGGTGACGGTGACCTGGTCGGGCGTGGGCGTGAGTTCGGCCAGCATGTGGCGCGTGTCGTCGGAGAGCCATTTGGCCGCGGAGCCGTCGTCCTCGGGTGCGAAGCTGATCGAGCCGCCGACCTGAATGACCATTTCGGGCACGCGGGCACGCACACCGGCGATCAACTCGTTGAACTTGGACAGGCGCTTGCTGCCCTTGCCATCTTCTTCACGCACGTGCAGGTGCAGCACGGTGGCGCCGGCCTCGTAACAATCCACCGCCTTCTGGATCTGGTCTTCCATCGTGACCGGGATGTCTTCCGGGAAGTCCGAGGGAATCCAGCCGGGCGCATAGGGCGCGGCGGTGATGATCAGGGGCTGCTGGTTTTCGGGGTACAGGTGGCCGTCGAGGAAGTTCATGCTGGGTCTCCAGGTTGAGCGTGGGCAATTTGATGGATGAATCATCTGCCTGTGCGCCACAGCCTGCTTGACATTCCACGCCGTGCACTTGGCAGTTCATGCCACCGCCCGGTCGTAGGCTGCCCGGCTCAGTGCTCTGGCACATCCGCAAAATCAAGGACTTGCAGAACCTCGCGTCGAAGGGTCTGGGCCTCCTTTCGCCAGAGTTGATGCGACTGGCCTTTTGGGTGGGCGAAGTTGTTGCGACTGTGGCCCCAAGTGGATGGCCCTCAGCAAGCCGCACCTCTCGGCTACGATGTCGGCAATCGCCGCCAGAAGCGGTCATTGGAAATCTTCAGGCTCCAGTGCCATTCGCAACTTGCTGCGAATTAGGGGCTTAAGCCATCCACAAACTTTACGGGGAGGACGCATGCGAAAAGCAATAGTGTGGGCTGGAATGGACGTAGTGCCGATTGCCGCATTCTTCGTATGGAAACTTGCGTTTTCCGCACCGACCGCAGTGCCCCCTCTCGCCGACATCGAACGCATGATCGACACGCGAGATCCAAAGAAGATATCCGGCTCTTTCTGGACTAAGAACCTCGATTGCACATACAAAAATCCGTCACAGGAATGGATAGTCTGGGCCTTGTCGTTCGATTGCAAGCGAGCCGAACACAATCTAGAAGTGCTTCGGACCAAGAGGGATTACTTCACTCCAAGAAGCACCGCAAGCGATGACCCACCATACTGTCTTGTGCGAGGTCCAGCATCGAGTCAAGCGCTTGCAGCCGCTGAGAAGAGAAAGCGCCTTTACTGCAGAAAGTAGTCTGGTTGCGGCAATCGTGCTTGCGGGCCTCGGAAGACCGCATTGGGCCCTGTCCAGCCTGAGCTAGCATGGTGCTTTCGGCCAGTAGCCGACTCTGGCCAACATTTTTGGAGGAAGAAGGTGAAAGCAACATTTGTGCTCTTTTTTCTCGCGCTGGTGGCAGGCAAGGCAATCGTAGTTTGGAGCCAAAGCGCCGGCGGTGACCTCATGGAAAGCGCTTTGGCGGCAGCACTTCATGCATTCTTCTTTGGTGTGCCACAGCTAATTTGCCTCGCGGTAGTCGCCAACAAAGTTATGACCGCTCGACACGCGGTTGAAGCCGCGTCCGCGATGCTGGTGTTTATGTTGACCGCATGGTATTTCGGCTCGTTGCCTGGAACTCAGGCGCCTGCTTGGGGCGGTGACGGTCACTTTGAAGTGCCAGTTCAGTTTTTAACTGAACTCATCGTCGCTGCAGCATTCGCTATAACGTACCCAAGGCTTTCTCGCGAGACAAAATGACTCGTGAAGAGAAATCACTAGTGCTAGTGACGCCAGCGCCCTCCGGAGCAATACCAGCTTGGGTCCCTCACCACTCCAGCTACCATGACGGGCATCGGCCAGAAGCAGACTTTGTATTGTTCAAGAATGCACTTCTGCCCTTCAATCATGGAACTTGTATGAGTCGACCGAACTCGCTCAGGCTGATGTTGGGAATTGCGATGATTTCCCTTGTTGGTCTTGCTTTTTCTTGGGGGGAGTGGGAAGACTTTGGGTCGGTTTTCCTTATGGGCATTTTTGCAGCCTACTATACGTGGGCGTACACCCAAGAATTGGAGTATGTGAGCTTCGGACCCGGCTCTGGATCTGCAAAAAGAGACTCAGAGATGCGGCCAATGGTCCTTGTAGTCGCTGCTCTTTGTGTGCTGGGATTGCTATATCGGGTGGGCCTGAGTGTGATCAGAGTTTGGGAACTGAACGCATGAGTGCGTCAGTTTTCAACATGGGTAGATTTCGCGAGACACTTTGTTGCCGAATATCGATTCGATCGACGTCATTTCTAAATAGCACCTTCGGCTGCTTCGGGCCCGTTGTAGACCTTTGGCTTCCCCAGAAGCAGACGTCTATGAGGCAGACACCGGCTTGTCGGTGTCTATCCTCTCGATCGAGGGTTCGGCGTCACTGAGGTAGCCCCCCTCCACCTGCTGCTGCTGATTCTTAAAGATGGCCATAGCAGTCTTCATTCGCATGAAGCCGAACTTCCTGTAGAAGGGCTCTTTGCCAGGGACCGCATACAAGATGATTTTCTTGTGATCGCATGACATTTCCACTAGGCTACTGACAACCTGTTTGCCAAGGCCTGTGCCTTGATGACTCGGCAATACCGCAATGTCGCAGATGTACGAGCAGTCTCCACCATCAGCGAGCGCACGCCCCACCGCCACGAGCTTCGTATTCTCGTAAACGAAACACCTAAACATGCTGTTTGAGAAGACTTTCTGCAGATAAAGTGGCTCCTTCTCGCCCAATGGGGCTGCCCGATACAAAGCAGAAAGTTCTTCCCAGTCGATTCCATCGGTGGAGTGTTTCCATTCGAGTGTCACTTGTGGCTCCAATGTCCGCTGCTGGCCGATGACCACCATGCTAGCTCAGGACGGACTGGGTCCGCAGCGGAACTTTGAACATCCGCTTTGAAAACAGATGGTTGACAAGTCATTTCCATGATGTAGTTGACTCGCAATACGTACACAGGCAATCTGTATGCAGTCAATTTTTGGAGGCACGAGTGCGCAAGGCTCAATTGATAGTACTTTTTCTGTTTCTCGTCGCGATTTCGGCGGTAGGCGGAGCGCTACTTTCGACCCCAGGATTCCGTGGTGAGTTCTCCGCTTCACCGGTTCAGACCATCGTCATCTTCGTGATAGGTGCAGCATTTTGCGGCTGGCCTTGGCTTCTTTCTTACTCTGCGGCAGCGCATGTAGAGAATGACTTACCGGCAATCATCTTCTCTGTCGTAGGTCTCGGAATCGCAGGATTGTTTGTGAGGCCCATCACGTCGGCTCCTGCAGAGGGCATTGGCCTCAACCTTATTTTCTGCGTGCTTCTCATTTGGCTCGCGTATGCGATAACGCCACGATTTGATTGGCCCAAATGAGTGCTCGGCTGAGCAGCAGTGAGCACACAAGAAAATAGTCGTGGAGTAGAAATGGGATCAAGGGAACGTAAATTTCTTGGCATCGTCTACTACGTCAATGACAAGCCGGCCCTGGCTGAAGAAGAAAGTGCAAGCGGGCTTTCTGTCAGCCGCAAACTCTTCACCCTATTGCTGTTGATAGCAGGTTTGGGATTTGGTGGACCTGCCCTCTTCGTATCTGGCTTGTGCATCTTCATGTATCGACCGGGTTGCTGGGTCTTTCTGCCAGTGCTGCTGTTGGTCTCGATAGTGGCTCTTATCTCCACAATATTTGGCGTGTACCTGCTACTTCAGCGATCTAAACGCGCGGTATAGCACACGTATCGGAACTCATAGTTGCCCCGGCCAACGTGGCCGATGGAGCCATCGTAGCCGAGGCCCGAAACGGGCCCATATCGGCCGCTAGCTCCCCCAGCAGAATCAGGTAGCTACAGGGGACTGAAATACGCAAATTTCTTAGACATTTTCCAGAGCGCGTCTTGCGTGCCAGATTTTCCTCATTTTGTTGAACCAATCAAATGAAAAGCCCGCAAGCGTGACAGCGCCAAGAAGGAACCAATAGCTGCCAGTACTGTAAAACCCTACTGCACATGACAGCAACAACAGCGAAGCCGCAATGGTAATTGCCACATAGCCGGAGAGCTTCGGAAGATGGATTTTTCCGGTATGCAGATCTTTCCAACCCAAGAGCGACTTCCAGTCATCGCTGTGCACGAGGGCTGCGACTACTTCCATCCCGTTTTCGATACGCGGCTGGCCTTCGATGGAGATAGAGAAGAGCCGCTTGCCGTCGGATTCGAAACTAAACAGAGTCACATGGACGTCGTTTCGGCTCGCGTCTTGCACGATGTCAAAAACTCGATCGAACTTGATGTTGACTAAATGCATATCAACGCAAAAAATCGGGACGGCCGTCTACTTCGGGCCCTGAGCCGACCTTCGGCGACTGTGTGTCGAGAGGAACGACCGCGAGTCCACATCACTGAGGCTGAAGTCGAGACTCGATGTGCTCTCGAAAGTACTTAAAGCGAAGATCCGGCATGCCGAGCATCAATTGGAGGCCAGCGTAGTCCGGCACGTTGAAAGCCGCGATGAAGTTCAACTCCCTTCCTCCGCGGTACTCGCCACTCGGCTGCAAGAAGAAAACATCCGGATTGGTTGCGCCCTCGATCCGGACTGCGAGTGGCGATGCGTTGATTTGGTACCTCAAGGTCAATGACCACGTCTTGATGCGATAGATACCACCGCCTTCTCGATGCTGCGGAATGTCGAGAACGGATCCTACGTTTTCGCCAGAAAACACCGTCCGCACGTCTCTATGAATGTGCTCCACGTAATCGCACGAAAACATGCTCCGCTGACATGGATGCAGCAGCAGATCGCGATGCGGACCGACCTTGGACCTGCCAGTGAGGCGAAGAAATTGGCTCGACCAATGCAAACACACTGGACTTGCCTCCACCCGGCCGTCGATTGTGAGTTCACCCGGAAACTCAAATTCGGATTGCATGGTGCCTATCGAAACATGTTGAACGTCGCGGGTTGAATGCCCGCTTCTGGCCGAGGCTGTGTGAAAACGCTTCCCCGTGTGCCGTTCAAAAAATAAAATCAGACCATCCGTTGTAAGCGAGGTGGCCCATGAAGAGATTCATCGAAGGCGAGTCCCGCCGGCAAGTGACCTTGCTGCCCGAATGTCTTGATGACTATATCGGAGAGGACAACCCGGTGCGCATCGTCGATGCATTCGTCGAAGAGCTGGATCTGCTCTCACTGGGGTTCAAGGGCGCGGACCCGGCGTCCACAGGCCGCCCGTCGTACCACCCGGCTGTCCTCCTCAAGCTCTACATCTACGGCTACTTGAACCGCATTCAGTCCAGCCGACGGCTTGAGCGCGAAGCGCAGCGCAACGTCGAGCTCATGTGGCTCACCGGCCGCCTGGCACCCGACTTCAAGACCATCGCCGACTTCCGTCACCACAACGG
>NZ_SCML01000083.1 GCF_005503365.1 Hydrogenophaga sp. 2FB | reverse complement strand
GGCCAGACCGGTTCGTTCGAGAGCGGTGCGCTGTCGGGCACTTGCAGCACACGGTCGAGGATGCGTTTCTCGATCGAGGCGAACGTGGCATCGCCCCGCGAACGCGGACGCGCCAGCGGCACGCGCTCGTCCAGCGCGATCGCGCCGTCTTCGATCAGGATCACGCGGTCGGCCAGCGCCACCGCTTCCTGCACGTCGTGCGTGACCAGCAGCGCGGTGAAGCCGTGGCGCTTCCACAGGCCTTCGATGAGTTCGTGCATCTCGATGCGGGTGAGCGCGTCCAGCGCGCCCAGCGGCTCGTCGAGCAGCAGCAGTTGCGGGCGGTGCACCAGGGCTCGCGCGAGCGAGACGCGCTGGCGCTGGCCGCCGGAGAGCTTGGCCGGCCAGTCGTTCAGGCGATCGCCCAGGCCGACCTGGCCGAGCACGGCTTCGGCGTCCTTGCGGTTTTCTTTGGGCAAGCCGAGTGCGACGTTGTCGACCACGCGTTTCCAGGGCAGCAGTCGCGCGTCCTGGAACATGATGCGGGTGTCGTCGTGCAGGCCATCGACGTTCTTGCCGTCGAGCAACAGCTCGCCGCCGCTGGCCGCTTCCAGGCCCGCGACCAGACGCAGCAGCGTGCTCTTGCCGCAGCCGCTGCGGCCCACGATGGAGACGAACTCGCCAGGCTCGATGGTGAGCCGGTTGTCGCGCAGCACCTCGCGCGCGCCGTAGCGTTTGCTCAGATGCCGCAACTGGACGCGCACGCCCGGGGTGGTGTTCGTGTCGGTCATGCGTTCAGCCCTGCGGTTTGAACAGCGCCACGTCGGTCGCGTTGATGCGGCGCGGCAGCAGCTTCTCGGCCAGGAAGGCGTCGGCGATCTTCTGTTGCTCGCCGATGTTCTGCGGCGTGACGGGGCGCACCGCGTAGCTGCGCCGGCTGTTGGCCTGCTCGACGATGCCGGCGTCCAGCCCCCAGAACGGCGCGAGCAGCGCGGCCGCGTCCTTCGGTTGCTGCTTGACCCAACGGCCGGTCTTCTCCAGCTCGGCGTAGATCACGCCGAGCACATCGGGCCGCGCCTGCGCGAAGCGCGTGCTGGCCAGGTAGTAGCGCTGGTAGGACGCGAGGCCGGTGCCGTCGGCCAGCACGCGGGCGTTGGCCTGCTTCTGCGCGGCGGAGAGGAACGGGTCCCACACCACCCAGGCATCGAGCGAGCCGCGTTCGAACGCGGCTCGGCCATCGGCCGGTGTGAGGTAAGCGGGCTCGATGTCGCTGAAGGCCAGGCCGGCTTTCTCCAGCGCCGCGATCAGCAGGTAGTGTGCGCCGGCGGCCTTGGCGAAACCCACGCGCTTGCCCTTGAGCTCGCTCACGCTTTTCAACGGCGAGTCGCTGCGCACCAGGATCGCCTGCGCGGTGGGCGAAGGCGCTTCCTGCGCCACGAAGGTGAGTTGCGCGCCAGCGGCCTGCGCGAACACCGGCACGGTGTCGGCCACGTCGGCGCTGAAATCGAGGTTGTCCAGGTTGAGGGCTTCGAGCAGCGGCAGGCCGCTGGTGAACTCGTGCCAGCTCAGCGTCACGCCCAGGGGTGCGAGGCGTTGTTCCAGCGTGCCCTGCAGGCGCAGCACGGCGATCAGCGTAGACGACTTCTGGTAGCCCAGGCGCACGGTGCGTGCTGCGTTGCCTTGCGCGAACGCCGCACCGCCTGCGAGCGAGCCGAGCACGCCCAGTGCGGCGCGGCGGTTGAGAGCGGAAAAGGAGGGATGCGTCATGGTGGTGGTCTGGTGGGGTTCAGGGGTCACTGATAGCCGGGGTGCCAGCGGAGCCAGTAGCGTTCGAGGCCGCGTGCGAAGACGTCGGCCAACTTGCCCAGCGCTGCGTAGAGCAGGATGCCCACGAGCACGATGTCGGTCTGCAGGAATTCGCGCGCGTTCATCGTCAGGTAGCCGATGCCGGCCTGCGCCGAGATGGTTTCGGCCACGATGAGGATCACCCACATCAGGCCGAGCGAAAACCGCAGGCCGACCAGGATGGACGACATCGCGCCGGGCAGGATGATCTGCGTGTACAGGCCCCAGCGTGTGAGTCCATACGTGCGGCCCATCTCGATGAGGCCCGGGTCGACGTTGCGGATGCCGTGGAAGGTATTCAGGTAGATCGGGAAGAACACGGCCACCGCGATCAGGAACAGCTTGGCCGCTTCGTCGATGCCGAACCACAGGATCACCAGCGGGATCAGCGCCAGCGCCGGGATGTTGCGCACCATCTGCACGCTGGAATCGAGCAGCGTTTCAAAGAAACGCACCGAACCGGTGAGCAGGCCCAGCAGCAGGCCCAGGCCGCCGCCGATGGCCAGGCCGATCAGCGCGCGGCCGGCGCTCACCTTCACGTGCGTCCACAACTCGCCGGAGACGGCCAGCGTCCAGAACGCGGTGACCACGTCCACCGGCGCGGGCAATACGCGGGTGGAGAGCCAACCCTGCGACGATGAGAGTTGCCACACCATCACGAGCAATACCGGCACCAGCCACGGCAGGAAACGCTGCCACGCCGCGCGCAGCACCTGGCCGATCCAGGGCGCGCTGTGGGCGCCCGGGAGCAAGGCCCAGCCGGGCGCGTCGATGGTGTCGGGCACGGGGGTCACCGGTGCCTCGCGAAAGGTCTGTGCCTGGGCCTGTGTCATACGGTGCTGCCTTGTGAAGGATCGGGTTCTAGAAATTCGATCGGGTTGCCTGCGGGGTCGTTGACGCGAAAGCGCAGGTGGCCGGGCAGCGGTTGCGATTCGTCGAGTTCGAAACCCGCGTCCAGCAAACGGGCGCGAAAGCCCGGCAGGTTCTCCACCTCGAACGCGAGGTGCGAAGGCGAGGACGGTGCGGTCCAGTTCGGCACCGGCACCAGGTCCACGCGCTGCGACGCCGCGTAGAAGCGCAAGGTGTTGCCCCCACCGATGCGGAATTCCTTCAGGCCGAGCAGCTCGCCGTAGAAGTGGCGCACCAGCGCCTGCTGGCCGGCGGGAAAGCCCAGCTGGATGTGGTGGATGGAGTGGATGCTCATGGCGCCTCCGCCACGGCGGCTGGGCTCTCTTCCGGAAACACCGCGGAACCGGCTTTGCCGGGCCCAGGTGTTGCCCCCTGCAGGGGGTGGCGCGCAGCGCCGCGGGGGGGAGCCAGATTTGCCACGGTCTCGCCGAACGGGCCGGTGAGCGCGGGGCCGGGCAGTTTTTCGCGCAGCTTGCGCGGCAGCAGCGGGAACACGAGTTCGGCAAAACGGTAGGCCTCTTCCAGGTGCGGGTAGCCGGAGAAGATGAAGTTCTCCAGGCCCAGTTCGGCGTATTCCTGGATGCGCGCGGCCACGGTCTGCGGATCGCCCACCAGCGCGGTGCCGGCACCGCCGCGCACCAGGCCCACGCCGGCCCACAGGTTGGGGCTGATTTCAAGGTCGGCGCGCGTGCGCTTCTTGCCACCGGCATGCAGCGCGGCCATGCGGCGTTGGCCTTCGGAATCCATCTTCGAGAACGCGGCCTGCGCGCGGACCACGGTGTCGTCGTCGAGTTTGCTGATGAGCGCGTCGGCGGCGGCCCAGGCTTCGGCGTCGGTCTCGCGCACGATCACGTGCAGGCGGATGCCGAACTTCACCGTGCGCCCGAGCCTGGCCGCGCGCTCGCGCACGTCGGCCACCTTCTTCGCCACTTCCGCGGGCGGTTCGCCCCAGGTGAGGTAGGTGTCGACCTGTTCGGCGGCGAGCTCGTGCGCGGCCTCCGAAGACCCACCGAAGTACACCGGTGGATAGGGTTGCTGCAGCGGCGGGAAGAACAGCTTCGCGCCTTTCACCTGCAGGTGTTCACCATCGAAATCGAAGCTCTCGCCTTCGTGGCTGCGCGCCAGGATCTCGCGCCAGATGCGGATGAACTCGGCCGATTGTTCGTAGCGCTGCGCGTGGTCGAGGAACACGCCATCGCCTTCGAGTTCGGCGCGGTCGCCACCGGTGACGAGGTTGATCAGCAGGCGTCCGCCCGAGAGGCGGTCGAAGCTCGCGGCCATGCGCGCGGCCAGTGCCGGCTGGTGCAGGCCGGGGCGCACGGCCACGAGGAACTTCAGGCGCTGCGTCACCGGCAGCAGACTGGCCGCCACGACCCACGGGTCTTCGCAGGAGCGGCCGGTGGGGATCAGCACGCCTTCGTAGCCCAGGCTGTCCGCGGCTTGCGCCACTTGCTTCAGGTAGTCGTGGCTGAGCTGCCGAGCACCTTCGGCGGTGCCGAGGTAGCGGCTGTCGCCGTGGGTGGGGATGAACCAGAAGATGTTGAGACCCATGGCAATTCTCCTCAAGCTGCGTTCACGGCGGCTTCAAGCACGTTGATCTTTTTCGGGATCAGCTTGAGGTTGAAGAAGGTGTCGGCGATGACCTGCTGCTCGTGCAGGATGGCCTTGGTGATCGGGCCGGTGCCGTAGACCGCGCGGGCCACGGAGCGGTCCACCACCGGCTTGGGCAGACCCCACAAGGGTGCGAACTCGGCGGCGAGCGCATCGCGGTGGGCGCTGCCCCACTGGTCGAGCTTGTTGATCTCTTCGATCACGATCTTCACCACGTCGGCGTTCTTCGCGGCGTAGTCGAGCGTGGAGAAGTAGTACGCGCGGTTGTTCACCACGCCCTTGGCATCGGCCAGGATGCGGCCGTTCAGGCCCACCTCGGCGGCGGCCAGGAACGGGTCCCAGATCACCCAGGCATCGACCGCACCCTTCTCGAAGGCGGCGCGCGCATCGGCCGGCGGCAGGAAGACGGACTGCACGTCCTCGTACTTCAGGCCATTCTTCTCCAGCAGCTTGACCAGGAAGTAGTGCACGTTGGAGCCCTTGTTGTAGGCCACCTTCTTGCCCTTGAGATCGGCCACGGTCTTGATGGCCGAGCCCTGGGGCACGAGCACGGCCTCGGTGGCGGGGCGCGGCACGGTGGCGGCCACGTAGGCCAGTGGCGCGCCCGCGGCCTGCGCGAAGATCGGCGGCGCTTCGCCCACGTCGCCGAAGTCGATCGAGCCGACGTTGAGCGCTTCGAGCTGCACCGGGCCGGCGGTGAACTCGGTCCAGCTCAGCTTCACACCCAGGGGCGCGAGGCGCTGTTCCAGCGTGCCCCGGCCCTTGAGCAGGCTGAGAAAACCTTTCTGGTGGCCGACGCGCAGCACGCGTGAACCGGGTTGGGCCCGAGCCGGCAGACCGGAGAGGGAGAGGGCGGCGGCGCCCACGCCCACGCCCGAGAGCACGAAGCGGCGGCGGTTGGAGACATCGAAGGTCATGGTGGTGGTGTTCTGTGTGTGTGAAAGAACGCTGCGCGCCTTGGCGGCAGCGATGCTCCAGGAGGCCGCGGTGACGGCCAGCAACTGGGCGATGTGGCGGCGCAGGTCGGCCGCACCGAAGGGCTTGGACATGGCACGCTCCCTGTCGTGAAACGGATCAGGGCTGCGCGACCACGACCGCCTCGTGTACCTTGATCGCCTTGGGGATCAGCTTCAGATCGAAGAAGGTGTCGGCGATCTTTTGCTGGTCGGCGGCCACGGTGGCGGTGATCGGCTTCACGTTGAACTCGTAGCGCTGCAGCGCGAGCTCGACCACGTCGACCGGCAGGCCTTGCAGCGGCGCGATCAGTTCGGCGGCCTGGCGCAGGTTCTTCTTGAGCCAGATGCCTTGTTCCACCGAATCGGCGAAGAGGACATCGATCACCTTGGGGTTCTTCGTCACGAAGTTGCGCGCACCGAGGTAGAACTGGTAGTTGTTGACGACACCGCCGGTGCCGTCGGCCAGCACGCGGGCGCGGGTGGCTTTTTCGGCGGCGGCCTGGAACGGATCCCAGATCACCCAGGCGTCGACGTTCTTGCTTTCGAAGGCCGCGCGGCCGTCGGCCGGTGCCAGGTACACCGGCGTGATATCGGTGAACTTCAGGCCGTGTTTTTCCAGCTGCTTCACCAGCAGGTAGTGCACGTTGCTGCCCTTGTTGAGCGCCACTTTCTTGCCCTTGAGATCGGCCACCGACTGGATCGGCGAGTCCCTGGTGACGAGGATGGCTTCGGCGCGCGGCGCGGCCGGGTCGTAGCCGAAGTAGACGAACTGCGCACCCGCGGCCTGGCCGAAGATCGGCGGCGCTTCGCCCACGTAGCCCACGTCGACGGCGCCGACGTTCAGGCCTTCAAGCAATTGCGGGCCGGTGGGAAACTCGACCCACTTCACGCCAAAGCCCACCGGCGCGAGCTTCTTCTCCAACGAGCCTTGCGACTTCTGCAGCACGAACAGGCTGGCCGATTTCTGGTAGCCGATGCGAAGCTCGCCTTTGCCCTGGGCATTGGCGTGTGGTGCCGGCAGAAGCAGCAGCGCGAAGCCGACGGCCGCGGCGGCGAAGACGGCCAGGCCCAGCACCCAACGCTTGATGGTCGCGTACCGCGACGGCGCTTCGGGCGGGTCGATCTCGGGGTGGTTCTTGAACAGTTCACTCATGGTGGATTCCTTGTGACGAAGCGCAGGCAACAGCCGTCCAGGCCACCTGCGCGGTGGCTAGAAAAATGCGAATGGGGATGCGGGTGGGATCGGCCGGGTGGTCCCGGCTCGCAGCGGGTCAGACGCTACATCGCACCTGGGCAAACGGCACGGGCGCAAACCCGGCCGTGACCGGCATTCGCAGACCTTCGTGCAAAAGGGTGTTCACGGCGTCGTCCAGGCGTTCGCCGATGTCGCGGCCCACCTGGTACTGGCCTTCGGTGTCCTTGGGAATCTGCGCGTCGGTGGCGTAGACCCCGGGAAGAATGTGCCGCGCCGCGAGCGACTGCAGCACGGGGCGCAGCGCGTAGTCGAGCGCGAGCATGTGGTGTGGGCTGCCGCCCGTGGCCAGCGGCAGCACCACCTTGCCCTTGAGGGCCGACTGCGGCAGCAGGTCCAGGAAGACCTTGAGCACGCCGCTGTAGGCCGCCTTGTAGACGGGGGTGGCCACCACGATGGCGCGCGCCGTCTCCACCTGGGAAATGGCCGCGCGGATCGACTTGTGGCCCACGTCGGCCAGCAGCAAGGCCTGGGGAGAAAGGTCCCGGATGTGCAGGCGCTCGATGAGCGCGTGGCGCAGGCCCAGGCGCTGGTTCACCGCGTCGAGCAGCGCGGCCGAGCGCGAATGCTCGGACGGGCTGCCAGCGATCAGAAGAATGGACACGGTGCGGTTCCCTGAAACGTCGTTTGTTCGTTTGTTCGTTCTGGCGTGTGGCAGCGCGAAGGCCTATTTCTTCGTGTAGATCTGGTCGAAGCTGCCGCCATCCGCGAAGTGGACCTTGGCCGCCTGTTCCCAGCCGCCGAACGCGTCCTGGATCTTGAACAGGTTCAGCTTGGGCAACTGCTTGGCGTACTTGGCCTGGGCCTTGGCGGAGGTGGGGCGGTAGAAGTGCTTGCCGATGATGTCCTGCGCTTCTTCGGTGTAGAGGAACTCCAGATAGGCCTGGGCCACGGCGCGCGTGCCCTTCTTGTCGACGTTCTTGTCGACGACGGTCACGGCGGGCTCGGCCAGGATGGAGAGCGAGGGGTAGACGAAGTCGACCTTGTTGCCAAACTCCTTCTCCAGCAGGTAGGCCTCGTTTTCCCAGGAGATGAACACGTCGCCCTGGTTGCGCTGCGCGAAGGTGATCGACGAGCCGCGCGCGCCGGTGTCGAGCACGGGCACGTTGGCGTACAGCTTGCCCACGAATTCCTTGGCCTTGGCGTCGCTGCCGTACTTGCGCTTGGCGAATTCCCAGGCCGCCAGGTAGTTCCAGCGCGCGCCGCCGGAGGTCTTGGGGTTGGGCGTGATGACCTTCACGTCGGGGCGGATCAGGTCGTCCCAGTCCTTGATGTTCTTGGGGTTGCCCGCGCGCGTCACCAGCACGATGGTGGAGGTGTAGGGCGAGCTGTTGAGCGGCAGGCGCTTTTGCCAGTCTTTCGGGATCCAGCCGCCGTTGTCGTGCAGGGCATCGGTGTCACCGGCCAGGGCCAGGGTGGCCACGTCGGCGTCCAGGCCGTCGATGATGGAGCGCGCCTGCTTGCCCGAGCCGCCGTGGCTTTGCTTGATGGTCACGTCCTGCCCGGTCTTGGCTTTCCAGGCCTTGGCAAAGGCGGCGTTGTATTCGACGTAGAGCTCGCGCGTCGGGTCGTACGACACGTTGAGCAGGGTGACCGGCGCGGTCTGCGCCACGGCCGTGAAGGCGCTGGCGGTGAAGGCCGTGGCGGCGAGGGCCTGGATGAGTTGGCGGCGGGTGGTCATGTCGTTCCTTATCGGGATGCGTTGAGGGGGATGCCGGATGATCCCGTCAACAGCTCGGATAAGGAACGAATGGTTTTTTGGTTGTTTATTACTTAAACATCTGAGCCGAGCAATGCCCGTGGCATGCATCCACGCGCACGACCTGGTTCACTTGATCTGGACGATGACCTTGCCCTTTGCGCGACCCGAGTCGACGTAGGCCATGGCCTCGTTGATGGACTCCAACGGAAAGACCTTGTCGACCGTGGGGCGGATGGCGCCGGCTTCGATGAGACGGGTGATCTCGCCCAGCTGGCTCCCGTCGGCCCTCATGAAGAGGAACGCGTAGTCAACGCCTCGGCCTTTCGCTTTTCGCCTGACGCTTGAACTCAGCAACCGCAAAACCATCTTCATGAAGCCAGACGCGGCGATGTCTTTGCCGAATGCGGGATCCGGCGGGCCGGAAATGGAAATGAGTTTCCCCCCACGCTTGAGCACCCGCAGTGATTTTTCGAGCGTCTTGCCGTCCTGGCTGTTCAGGACAAGGTCGTAGTCGCTCAAGACTTCTTCGAAGTCCTGCGTTTTGTAGTCGACAACGACGTCCGCGCGCAGGCTCTTCACGAGCGCGACATTGGCCGAACTGGTCGTCGTGGCGACGGTGGCGCCCAGATGCTTGGCCAGCTGGATGGCGAACGTTCCGACGCCGCCTGAACCGGCCTGAATGAAAACCTTCTGTCCCTTCTCCAGTCGGGCTTTCTCGACCATCGCCTGCCATGCCGTCAGGCCCACCAAGGGAATGGAGGCCGCCTCCACCATCGTCACGTTCTTCGGCTTGAGCGCCAGCGATGTCTCCTTGACCGGCACGAATTCCGCGAACGCGCCAATCCGGAAATCGTCCAGTCGCGCATAGACTTCGTCGCCCGTTTTGAAATGCTGCACGCGCGGCCCGACCTTGACCACCTCGCCAGCCACATCATGGCCGAGGATGAGTGGCATGGCGTACGGCAGGATGAGTTTGAACGCGCCATCCCGAATCTTGGAATCCAGTTGATTGACGCCAGCGGCATGAACCTGAATCAAGACCTCGTCATCCCGCAGCGTGGGGACCGGCACGGTGGCAGACCGCAACTGCCTTTTTTTCCCATAGCGATCCAGAACAAAGGCTTTCATGGTTCTCTTTCTTGTGGGTGGCCCATTCGCGGATAGTTCATGCCGTTCAATGGTTGCGAGTCATTTTTTGAGCATGTTCGATATTACGACCATCATATTGAAACGCGGACCCATGCGTTCGCATCCGTCCGTGGATTCAGTGGCCGGCGGGCGCCAGGCTTCGGCGCTGCTTCGAACAAGCTGCTCTACAGTGCGGAATCGTCGACTATGCGGCTGCCGCGTCCAGCGCGCCGCAGAAATCGCGCACCAGATCGCTGGCGTTCTCCAGACCCGCGTGCACGCGCAACAGGGGGCCGGGCAGGTCGGGCGCGCGGGTGGCGCGCTGCGGCGTGTCCACCGGCAGCACCAGGCTTTCGAAGCCGCCCCAGGACAAGCCAATGCCGAAGAGTTCGAGCCGCGCGAAGAAGCGCGAGAGTTGTGGGCGCGGCATCGGCTTCAACACCACACCGAAGAGGCCACTGGCGCCCAGGAAGTCGCGCCGCCACAGCGCATGGCCATCGGACCCTGGCAGCGCCGGGTGCAGCACGCGGTGCACAGCCCGGTGCGCGGCGATGTGCTCGGCCAGCACGATGCCGTTGGCCTGGTGCTGGCGCAGGCGCACCGACAGGCTGCGGATGCCGCGCAACGCCAGGAACAGGTCGTCCGGCCCCGCGGTCTGGCCGAAATCGTGGGCACCGGCGCGCAGCAGTTCCCAGGCCTCGCGGGTGGCGGTGGCCACGCCGAGCAAGGCATCGGAGTGGCCGACGATGTACTTGGTGGCGGCCTGGATCGAGATGTCCACGCCGTGCTCGAACGGCTTGAAATAGATCGGCGATGCCCACGTGTTGTCCATCACCACCAGCGCGCCATGGCGCTTCGCCTGTTCGGCGATGGCCGGGATGTCCTGCACCTCGAAGGTCATCGAGCCGGGCGATTCGACGAACACCACGCGGGTGGCGGGCCGCATCAGCGCCGCGATGCCACCACCGATCAGCGGGTCGAAAAATTCCACCTCGATGCCCAGGCGCTGGAGCACGTTGCGGGCGAACGTGCGGGTGGGGCCATAGGCGCTGTCGGTGATCAGGACGTGATCGCCCGGCTTGACCAGCGCCAGCAGCGTGTGTGTGCAGGCCGCCAGGCCCGAGGGGAAGACGATGGACGCATAACCGCCTTCCATCTCGGCGATCGCCGTTTCGAAAGCCCGGGTGGTTGCGTTGCCGAAGCGGCCGTAGCTGGCCATCGGGTTTTCCGGCGTCTTGCGCGACTCCCACTCTTCCAGCGTCGAGGACAGGATGGTGGAGCCGCGGCAGACCGGCGTGTTGACCAGACCGCCATGCACGGAAGGCGTGCGCCCAGTGTGGACGAGGTGGGTGTCGGCGCCATTCGTGCGCTCGAGAAGGTGGAAAGGGATCGCGTTGTTCATGCAAGAAGCTTATGGCGATGGCCGCGGCATTTGCTTGCTAAATCAACCCCATATTGGCGCGGCAGGAGAATAATTTGCTCCATACGGCGCGCATCCGGAAATCATCGCAATATTTTTCCCGGAGGCCGTTGGTAGACTCGTTCGCAGTGCATCCAGCCTCGTCTCCTTTCTTTTTTCAGGAGTTTTTTTCATGAAGTCCCGCGCCTTTTTGCTCTCGCTGCTGTCTTTGGCGGCCCTCGGTTCGTTGCCCGCTCAGGCGCAGTCCAACTTTCCCAACCGCCCCGTCAAACTGGTGATTCCATTCCCGGCGGGTGGCTCGACCGACATCATCGGCCGCGCCCTGGCGCAGCAGCTGTCCGATCTGTGGGGCAAGCAGATGGTGGTGGACAACCGCCCGGGCGCGGGTGGCAGCATCGGCGCCGACTTCGTCGCCAAGGCGCCGGCCGATGGCTACACGCTGCTGCTGGGCCACACCGGCACGATGTCGGTCAACCCCTTGATCTACCCGAACCTGCCGTACGACCCGGCCAAGAGCTTCGCGCCCGTTTCGCTGGTGACGCTGTTGCCACTGGTGTTTGCCGCCAACGCCACGATCCCGCCGAAGACGGTGTCCGAAGTCATCTCCTACGCCCAGGCCAATCCCGGCAAGATGAACTACGGTTCGGCCGGCAACGGCAGCGCCAACCATCTCGCGATGGAGTACTTCAAGTTGCTGACGAAGACCAACATCGTTCACGTGCCCTACAAAGGCACTGCGCCAGCCGTGACCGATCTGCTGAGCAACCAGGTGTCGCTGGTCATGGTGGGCGCGGCCACGGTGTTGCCGCACATCCAGTCGGGTCGTGTGAAGGTGCTGGCCGTGGCCAGCCCCAAGCGGCTTGAGGTGCTGCCCGATGCGCCGACGATGAGCGAAGCCGGCCTGAACAACTTCGACCCCTCGCCGTGGTTCGGCATCCTCGCGCCCGCCGGCACGCCGCCCGAGCTGGTCGCCAAGATCAATGCCGACATCGTGAAAGTGATGGGCACGGAGCAGAGCCGCAAGGCGCTGGCGTCCGAAGGCGCGGTGATCATGACCAACACCCCGCAGCAATTCGCCGACCTGATCAAGGCCGACCTGCAGCGCTGGTCGAAGGTGGTCAAAGACACCGGCATGAAAATCGAATGACGCAAGCCGCCAAACAAGTGCAGGTACGCGACGCTCGGCGCGAACGCGTCGAGGCCGCGGTGCAGGGCGGCACGCCCGACCGCGTGCCCGTCAGCGCCTGGGGGCACTTCTATCCGCAGGAAATTTCAGCCCGCTCGCTGGCCGACACCATGGTGAACTTCTTCGAGCGCCATGATTGGGACTACCTCAAGGTGCATGCGCGCGCCAGCTACCACGTGGAAGGTTGGGGCTTCGAGTACGAGGCCTCCACCGACCCGGCGCAACTGCACAAGTGCACCGCGATGCCCATCCGGTCCAGCGCCGACTGGGGCCAACTGAAGCCGCTGGCGCTCGACACGCCCGCGCTGCACGAGCAGATCGAAGCCATCCGCCACATCCGCGCGCGCGTGGGTCACACGGTGCCGTTGATCATGACGGTGTTCTCGCCGCTGGATGTAGCCGACAAGCTGGTCGACCGCGACGGCGCGCTGCTGCGCGCGCACATCGAAGAAAACCCGCAAGCGGTGGAGAGCGCGATGGCCGCCATCGGCGACACCTTCGCCCGCTTCGTGGCGCAGCTGGTGAGCGAGGGTGTGGACGGCATCTACTTCTCCACCAAGTGGGCCAACGACGGGCGCCTGACGGCCGAGCAGTACGCCCGCTTCGTGCGCCCGTTCGATCTGCAGGTGCTGGAAGCGGCCAGGCCGATGTGGTGCAACATGCTCCACCTGTGCGAGGACGCGATCCGCCTCGACGCGATGGCCGACTACCCGGTGCACGTCTTCCACTGGGATCGCAGCGCCGGGCACAACCCGACCCTGGCAGCGGGCCACGCCGAACTGGGCAAGGCCGTGGGTGGTGGCGTGGACGCGAAAACCCTGCGCGCCGGCACGCCCGACGACGTCAGGGCCATGGCGCGTTCGGCCATCGACGAGATGCAAGGCAAGTCCTTGCTGCTCGGTCCGGGCTGCTCGATCCAGGTGGCGACGACCACCAGCGCCAACCTCGACGCGTTGCGCGCGGCGGTTGAAGCCTGAACGCAAAAAAGGAAGACATGGTCAACACGCTGGACAACACCGACCGCGCCATCCTGGCCTTGCTGCAGAAAGACGCGACGCTCTCGGTGAACGAGATCGGCGAACAGGTCAACCTGTCTTCCACGCCGTGCTGGCGGCGCATCCAGCGGCTGGAACGCGAGGGCTACATCCAGCGCCGCGTGGCCTTGCTCGACCCCGAGAAACTCAACGTGGGCGTCACCGTGTTCGTGGCCATCAAGACCAACCAGCACAACGACAAGTGGTTCCAGAAGTTCGCCGACGTGGTCTCCACGATTCCGCAGATCGTCGAGTTCTACCGCATGAGCGGCGACAACGACTACCTGCTGCGCGTCGTGGTGCCCGACATCAAGGCCTACGACGCGGTGTACCAGCGCATGATCCGCGAGATCGAGCTTTTCGACGTGAGCTCGAGCTTCGCGATGGAGCAGATCAAGTACACGACGGCGCTGCCGCTGGACTACGCCTGAGGGCTCAGCCAGGAAGCTTGAGAGCGCGGCGGCCGCGTCTATAGTCGGCACTCCGATGCCTCAGGAGTGCCGAATGCCGACAGGGTTCAAGCCATTTGCCGCCGCCGCTTTGACCGCCCTGGCCTGGCTCGCCGCCGCGCCCGCGCACGCCGACACCGGGTCCGACGCCACGGCCATCCGCGCCACGCTCGAACAATGGCGGCAGGACTTCAACGCGCGCCGAGACGAGCGCATCTGCGATCTCTTCGCACCCGATGCGTGCCGATTTCCGGGGGTTGCCGGAACAGAACCACCCCATGTTGTGCGAGCGGCTGCGCAGGGCACTGGCCGACCCGGGCGAGACCATGACGCTGGGGTTGCGCATCAAGGAGATCATCGTCTCGGGTTCCATGGCGGTGGTGCGGCTGACCTGGACCGCGACGGTGAAGGGGACCGATGGCAAGCCCCGGACCGAGGATGAACAAGGGCTTGATGTCTTCGCCCGGCAGGCCGATGGCGCGTGGAAGATCGTTCGCTACATGGCTTACCCCGAGTAGCGCGAGCCGTTGTATCGGTCATGGGCGGCGCGCGCCTGGGGCTGTCGCGGCGCCGTCCTACAGCAACGCCGCGGGTGGGGTGCTACCTTGACCTTGTTGCCCGCAACGGGAGCCTGCCATGGCCACACGCAAGACCGCCAAGTCCACCCCAGCCCGCGCACCTGCGCGTTCGAAGTCGGAGGACGCCCAGGCGCCCACGTCCACCCGCACCCTGTGGAAAGGCGCCATCAGCTTCGGGCTGGTGCACATTCCGGTCGGCCTGTTTTCCGCCACCGCCAGCACGGGCGTGGACTTCGACTGGCTGGACCGCCGCTCGATGGAGCCCGTGGGCTACAAGCGCGTGAACAAGGTGACCGGCAAGGAGGTCGCCATGACCGACATCGTCAAGGGCGTGGAGGTCGAAGAGGGGCACTACGTGGTGCTCACGCAAGAAGAGATCGCCACGGCCTACCCGAAGACGACGCAGACCATCGAGATCGAAACCTTCGTCGACGCCGACGAAATTCCCTTCGTCTACCTGGAGCGCCCGTACTACACCGCGCCGCTCAAGCGCGGCGAGAAGGTCTACGCGTTGTTGCGCGAGTCGCTGCAGCAGAGCCACAAGGTGGGCGTGGCCAAGGTGGTGATCCAGACCAAGCAGCACCTGGCCGTGCTCATCCCCTGCGGGCGCGCGCTGGTGCTCAACCTGCTGCGCTGGGGCGGCGAGATCCGCTCGTTCGAGCAACTGGACCTGCCGCCGCTGGGCGCCAAGGCCGCGGGCATCAAGGAGACGGAACTCAAGATGGCCAGGCAGTTGATCGACGACATGACGGAGCCCTGGGACGCGGACCACTTCCGCAACTCCTTCGCGGACGAAATCCACAAGCTGGTGGAGACCAAGGCCACCGCCGGCAAGGTGACGCGCGTGGAGAAGGTCGACGAAGCGGAAGAGGGCAAGGGCAGCGGTGCGTCCAACGTGCTCGACCTCACCGCCTTGCTCAAGCGCAGCCTGGGCGAGAAGCGCGGCGCGAAGAAGGCGGAACCCGCGACCGTGACCGCCTTGCCGACGGCGAAAAAAGCACCGGCCGCGAAGAAGGCCCCAGCCAGGAAGGCTGCGTCGAAAACACCGGCGCGCAAGACCTCACGGCGCGCCGCCTGATGGCGCGTGGAGCCCGCCGCCATGGCCGACACCCTGGAGCGCTACCGCAAGAAGCGCAACTTCGCCGTCACACCCGAACCGGCCACCGGTGGTGAGGCGTCCAGCGGCGCACTGCGCTACGTGATCCAGAAACACTGGGCGAGCCACCTGCACTACGACCTGCGGCTCGAAATCGACGGCGCGATGAAGAGCTGGGCCGTGCCCAAAGGCCCGAGCCTGGACCCCGCCGACAAGCGCATGGCGGTGCAGGTGGAAGACCACCCCATCGCCTACAACAGCTTCGAGGGCCAGATTCCACCCGGGCAGTACGGCGCGGGCAAGGTGATCGTGTGGGACAAGGGGCACTGGTCGCCCGAGGGTGACGCGGCCAAGGGTTACCGGCAGGGCAAGCTCAAGTTCGAGTTGCATGGCCACAAGCTGCATGGGCGCTGGACGCTGGTGCGCATGCGCGGCGGCAAGGGGTCCGACGACAAGTCGCCACCCTGGCTGCTCATCAAGGAACACGACGCGCACGAACGCGCCGCGAGCGCGTTCGACGTGGTGAAGGCGCTGCCCGACAGCGTGGGCCGCTTGCCCGACCCCGATCAGGCGACGGCCAGGAAAAAGGGGGCCGTGAAAGCGGCGCCCGCGCGCAAAGCCGCGCTGCCGCAAGCCTTGTCGCCCCAGCTCGCCACCCTCGTCGACGCACCGCCCGTCGAGACCAGCAACTGGCTGTGGGAGCTCAAGTTCGACGGCTACCGCTTGCTCGCGCGCGTGCAGCGCGGCGCGGTGCGCCTGTTCACGCGCAACGGGCACGACTGGACGGCGCGCATGCCCGAGCTGGTGGCGGCCATTCGCGACTTGCCCTTGAAGTCGGGCTGGATCGACGGCGAGGTGCTGGCGCTCGACGAACAAGGCGTGCCGAATTTCCAGGCGCTGCAAAACGCCTTCGACAGTGCCACCTCGGCGAAGGGCCTGGTGTTCTACGCGTTCGACCTGCCGTATGCCGATGGCGAAGACCTGCGCCACCAACCGCTGGTGGAGCGGCGCGCGCGCTTGTACCGTGTGCTCGGCGATGCCACCGACGGCCCGGTGCGCTTCAGCGCCGACTTCGACGCGCCGCCGGCCGACCTGATGGTCTCGGCCTGCCAGATCGGTTTCGAAGGGCTGATCGGCAAACGCAAGGACGCGCCTTACGTGTCGCGCCGCAACGCGGACTGGATCAAGCTCAAGTGCCAGTTGCGCCAGGAGTTTGTCATTGGCGGCTTCACCGACCCGCAGGGTTCGCGCACCGGCATCGGCTCGCTGCTGCTCGGCGTGCACGACGACGGTGGCGCGCTGCGTTACGTGGGCAATGTGGGCTCGGGCTTCAGCGAGCGCACGCTCAAGACACTGCGGCACGAGCTGTCCCCCCTGGTGGTGGCGAGCGCGCCGTTTGCCCAGGCGAGCCGCATCGCGCGCCGCGCGCACTGGGTGAAGCCGCGCCTGTTGGCCGAAGTGTCGTTCGCCGGCTGGACGCACGAAGGCCGCTTGCGGCACGCGGTGTTCCATGGATTGCGCAGCGACAAGCCCGCCGCCGACATCGTCATTGAAACCCCCAAAAGAGTGGCCACCATGAACCTTTCCAACCCCGATCGTGTGATCGACGCCGAGAGCGGTATCACCAAGCTCGACCTGGCCCGCTACTACGACACCGTGGCGCCGCTGATGATGGAGCACCTCAAGGGCCGCCCGGTGGCGCTGGTGCGCGCACCCGACGGCGTGGACGGCGAAAAGTTTTTTCAGAAGCACCTGGACAAGACCGAAATGAAAGGGGTGCTGCTGCTCGACCCTGCGCTGGACGAGGGGCACGAGCCGCTGATCGAGGTGGCGCGCCCCGAGGGTTTGCTGTCGGCGTCGCAGATGAACGTGGTCGAGTACCACACCTGGAACGCGCGCAAGGACCGCATCGAGCGCCCGGATCGCATCACCTTCGATCTTGATCCCGGCGAAGGCGTGGCCTGGGCGCAGGTGCAGGAGGCGGCGCAGCTGGTGCACGCGCTGCTGGACGGGCTGGGTTTGCCCGCCTTCCTCAAGACCAGCGGCGGCAAAGGCTTGCACGTGGTCGTGCCGATCAAGCGCCTGCACGGCTGGGACGAGGCCAAGGGGTTTTCGCAAGCGGTGGTGCAGCACCTGGCGGCGCACATCCCGGCGCGTTTCGTGGCCAAGAGCGGGCCACGCAACCGCGTGGGCAAGATCTTTGTGGACTACCTGCGCAACGGGCGCGGCGCGACCACGGCCTGTGCCTGGTCGGCGCGTGCGCGGCCGGGCATGGGCATTTCGGTGCCGGTGGCGTGGTCGGAGCTGGACCAGCTCAAGAGCGGGGCGCACTGGACCGTGCGCAGCGTGGACGAGCGACTGCGCCAGGGCAATGCGCCGTGGGATGGGTACGACAAGGCGGCGGTGTCGTTGGGTGGGGCGATGCGGTTGCTGGACCAGGGCGGCTAACCCGGCTTCGCCTTGCCGCTCATACCAGCCCCAGCGCCCCCAACAAACCACCGGCTCCGATCAGCCACAACAGGTGGAGCCTGGTGCGCCACACCAGCAGCGTGGCCGCGATCGTCAGGGCCCAGAGCGGCCAATCGCGCGCGGGGTGGTCGTGCGAACCCGTGAGCACCCAGCCCGTGGCGATCAGCAGCGCGATCACGATCGGCGCCATGCCGGTCTTGAAGGCGCGCACCGCGCGCAGTTCGCGGTTCTTGTGCGCCCAGCGCGTGGCGCTGTAGGTGAGCACGGACGAGGGCAGCATGATGCCGAACATGGTGACCAGCACGCCGAACAGCGCCAGCGCCCACGCCATCCATCCCGCCGAAGGACCACCGCCCGCGTTGAGGCCGAGGTTCCAGCCCAGCAGGGCGACGAACAACACGTTGGGGCCCGGCGCGGCTTGCGACAGCGCGATGGACGAGTTGAACTGCGCGTCGCTCAGCCAGCCGTGTTCGTAGACCAGGTAGCGGTGCATGTCGGGCGCGGTGGTGATGGCGCCGCCCACGCCCAGCAGCGAGAGCGAGGCGAAGTGGGTGAAGATGTCGAGCCAGTAGTGGGCGGTGGACACGGCCGTGCTCACTGGAGTACCTTCGCCCTGCGGGCTGCGGTGCGAGCTTGCTTGGGGCGGCCCGGCGCCGTGCTCATGCCTCACCCGCTTTCTTGCGATCGGCGTCAACGTCGGACAACACCCGGTAGGCCCACACACAGGCACCGCCGCCAACCGCCAGCAACACCCACAGCAGCGGCCATCGCAGCAGCGCGATGGCGACGAAGGTGAGCGCCGCCAGGGCGATGCACACGCTTTTGCCCATGGCGTTCTTGTCGAGCGCGCCGATGAGTTTGATGCCGGTGGCGGTGATGAGGCCCGCGGCCACCGCGCCCATGCCGCGCAGCGCGTTCTGTGCGGTTGGGCTGTCGGCAACGCTGCCGTAGAGCACGGCGAGCAGCAGCACGATCACCAGGGGCGCGGCCAGCATGCCCAGCAGCGCGGCGAATGCACCTGGCAGGCCGAAGTAGCGCCCGCCAATCATCATCGAGAGGTTGACCACGTTGGGGCCGGGCATGATTTGCGCGACCGCCCAGTCTTCGATGAACTGCTCGCGCGTCATCCAGCGCTTTTTCTCCACCAGCTCGCGCTGCACCACCGCCAACACGCCGCCAAAGCCTTGCAGCGCCAGCCAGGTGAAGGAGAGGAAGAGGTCGGTCTTGGAGTGGGGGTGGTTCAGGGGCAGCGGCGTGGCTGCGTCGGTGGGT
>NZ_SCML01000082.1 GCF_005503365.1 Hydrogenophaga sp. 2FB | reverse complement strand
CTGGCGGGACTCGCCTTCGATGAATCTCTTCATGGGCCACCTCGCTTACAACGGATGGCCTGATTTTATTTTTTGAACGGCACACGGGGAAGCGTTTTCACACAGCCTCGGCCGATCTGCGACATCGTAGCGAAATCGGCCCATCGAGGTGAATTGTTCGAGCAGCGGAAAAGCGGCCCTGAAGGACTTCAGCCACCGCAAGGTGCGTAGCAACCCAGCGACCGGTCATTGGGACGTCGCGTCTGGACTTCACCGAACAGTTCAATCCAGCCGACGCCTCGAACGAGCGTTGTCCTAGACTCCGTCTCCATGACACCGTTCCAGCGCAAGTTGCGCATTCGCCACCTGGAGGTCGTGCTGGCAATCGCCGATTTCGGCAGCCTCTCCAAAGCGGCTGTGCAATTGCACATGACGCAATCGGGCCTGTCGCGCGCGATCACCGAGGTCGAGGAGGCCGTGGGTGGTCGTCTCTTCGAGCGCACCGGCAAGGGCATGGTGTCCACACCACTGGGCGAAGCCATGTGCCGCCACGCGCAGGTGTTGCTGGGCGACCTCGACACCGCCGAAACCGATCTGCGGGCGGTCGCCAACGGGGACCTCGGCAGCCTGTCGGTGGGCTGCTTTTCCATGTTCAGCGGCTGGCCCCTGGCCGAAGCGGTGCGCGTGTTCCGCACTGGCCACCCGCGCGTCGCGCTCGCGATCCACGTGGGCATGCACGAGCGGCTGATCGAGGACCTGGACTCGGGCAAGCTCGACCTGCTGCTCAGCCGGCGTCTGCCGACCTTGAATCCGGAGATCTACCGCTCGGTTGACCTGATGGAGGACTCGGTGGTGCTCGCCTGCGCGGCCACACACCCGCTCGCAGGGCAGGACACCGTCACGCTCGCCAATTGCGTGGCCTGGCCCTGGATCGCCGCGCCTCCGAAGAACCGCGTGCGCATGGAACTCGAGGCGCACCTGCGCGCCACCGGGACGACCGTGCCGCAGATGGTGGGCGCGCTGTCGCTCGAATTTGCGACGGAGATGATCGCGGACGGCGAGTACCTGTGCATGCTCGCCGCCAGCGTCGGGCGCACGCTGGAGGCACGGGGCCTGTTGCACGTACTGCCGGTGGAACTCGCCCTCGACACGCCGCCACTGGCGGCGATCTGGCGCCGCGAACGCTCCAGCACCCGCCAGCTGCGCGAGTTCACCGCCGCGCTGACGTCGGTGGTTGCCGCGGCGGGACTGCAGGCAGGAGGTGGTGAAAAGAACTGAGGGTATGCGGGTTGCGCAAGGATGCGATCGAACGCCGCATGCCTCGGCGGCCGGCATCGCTCCTACGATTCTCGTTCCAGCAACAAGGACAAGGGTTCGGGAACGATGACAGGCGCAGTCCATGCAGTGATGCCACAGGGTACCGTCACGGGCGTCCGCGATGGGGAGGCCTGCCGCTTCAGCGCGATCCCCTATGCGCAGGCGCCGGTGGGCGAATTGCGTTTCCGCCCGCCGGTGCCGGCCGTGTGGCGCGGCCCCCTCGATGCGACGCGCCCGGGCCCCGTGGCACCGCAGTTGCCGTCGCGGCTGCGCGGCGCGATGGGCGACTTCAACGCGCCGCAGTCGGAAGACTGCCTGCACCTGACGGTATGGACACCCGCCGCGGACAACCGCCGGCGCCCCGTGGTGGTGTGGCTGCACGGCGGTGCCTGGCAAAGCGGCGCGGGCGCGCTGGACTGGTACGCGGGCGCTCGGCTCGCGGCGCGTGGCGATCTCGTCGTCGTGGCGCCGAACTACCGTCTCGGATCGCTCGGCTGGCTCGCCGTGGCAGGCGAGACCGCGAACGTCGGGCTGCTGGACCAGGAGGCCGCGCTGGCCTGGGTGGCGCAGCACATCGATGCGTTCGGCGGCGACCCGGCGCAGGTGACCGTGATGGGCCAGTCCGCCGGCGGCATGTCGATCGCCTGCATGTTGATGCGCGAGCAGCCGCTGTTCCAGCGCGCGATCCTGCAAAGCGCGTCCATCGGCCGGGGCTTTCGCGGTGCCGAGCAGGCCGGCGAGATCGCGGGCCTGTTTCTGCAGGCCGCAGGCGTCGACAGCATCGAGGCCGCGCGCCGCCTCCCGGTGAATGCATTGCTGAAAGCCCAGCAGGCCGCGCCCGTGGTCGACTGGCTGGCGGCGGAAGGCGCGAACCGCGCCCTGTTCGGCCCGGTGGCCGATGGCGACGTGCTCCCCGTGCACGCGCCCGACGCACTCGCGGCCGCCAGCGCCAAGGTCGACACCCTCATCGGCTATACCAAGGACGAGATGGCGGCCTTTCCCGGTGCCGGCACGGCACCCACCGCCGCGACCTGGGGCGACGAGGTCTTCGGTGCCCCGGCGCGGCAATGGGCCGCCGATGCCACCGCCCAGGGCCGCAAGGCCTGGGCCTATCGGTTTGATTTTTCGCCGACAGACAACTTGCGTGCCTGCCACTGCATCGAACTGCCCTTCGTCTTCGATTCGATGGCGGCCTTCGCGGACGCGCCGATGGTGCGGGGTGTGAAACCGGACGACGCCACGCGCCTGGTCCACGCCCTGCAGCAGGCGTGGATCGCCTTCATCCGCCATGGCGACCCGGGCTGGTCCGTGTGGCCGGCGCAAACCGTTTTCTCCTGATCCGAACCGTGGAGTTTTCATGACCCCAGCAGACATCGACAGCATCAACCACGTCGGCATCGTCGTGCGCGACCTCGGCGTGACCACCACGCGCTACGAAGCCATGGGCTTCACGCTGACACCGTTTTCGCCCCACATGGGCGCGTGGAAGCCAGGCGACCCCGTGACGCGGCTGGGCTCGGGCAACCGCTGCGTGATGTTCGGCCACAACTACCTCGAGATCCTGGCCAACGAAGACCCCGCGGTGCCCAGCGCACGCCTCGAGGGCTACCTGAAGCACCACCAGGGGGGCCACATCATCTGCTTCAACTCGGAAGACCTGCCTTCCGTGGAGCGGCGCCTGCTCGCCAGCGGGCTGAAGACCTCGGGCGTGCTGCCTTTGCAGCGCGACGTCGACACACCCGATGGCGTGCGCACCGCGAAATTCGAGCGCGTGCAGTTCGCCCCCGACCAGTCGCCCGAGGGCTACATCCAGGCCGCCAGGCACCTCACGCCAGCGTTCGTCTACCAACCGCGTTACACCGCCCATGCCAATGGTTGCACGGAGCTGTCCAGCACCACCGTCGTGGTGGAAGACCTCCCGGCTTTTCTCGACCGCTACGCGACGTACACCGGCGCGCAGGCGCAGGCCGATGGCGGCGAGGCCACGTTCCGGTTTTCGCTGTGTTCGCGCCTGGTGCTGATGGACCGGGCCACCGCGCAGCGGCAACTGCCCGGCACGCTGTACCCGCCCCTGCCCGGCATCGCGGCCGTGGGCTTTCGCTGCCCGGATCTGGCGCGGCAGGCACAGCGCCTGCGCGAGCAGCGCATCCCTTTCAACGAGGCCGGCGGTCGCCTCGTTGTGCCCGCGGAAGAGGCCAGCGGCATCGCGGTCGTCTTCGAAACATGAACCCGCATCCCGATAGGAGAAACGCACCATGAAGATGAAGCTCAAAACGTCCCTGGCACGCGCCGCGCTGCTGATCCCGCTGCTGGCCGCCAACCTTCCACACGCCTTCGCGCAGGACTACCCCGGCGGCAACGTCCGCCTGGTCGTGCCCTACCCGCCCGGCGGTGGCGTTGACGGCCTGGCGCGGCCCCTCGCCGACAAGCTCACCGCCCTCTGGGGCAAGCCCGTGATCGTCGACAACAAGGCCGGCGCCGCGACCATCATCGGCAGCGATTTGGTCGCCAAGGCGAAGCCGGATGGCCTCACGCTGCTGTTCACCAGCGACTCCACCGTGACCAGCAATCCGCACCTGTATGCGCAGATGCCCTTCGACCCGATGAAGGACCTGGTGCCGGTCACGCAGCTGATCGACCTCTACCAGATGGTCGTGGTGCATCCCTCAGTCAAGGCGAACACCATGAAGGAATTCGTCGCGCTGGCCAAGTCGCTGCCGCAGCCGATGAACTACGCCTCGTACGGCTCGGGCAGTCAGCCCAACCTGCTGTTCGAGGCCCTGAAGCTGGAAACCGGCATCCGGCTGGAGCACATTCCCTACAAGGGCATCGCGCCCGCGATCCAGGCCACGCTCTCCAACGAAGTTCAGATGACGCTCGGGGGCGCGGCAACCACCGGCCAGTACTTCGCCGCCGGCAAGATGAAGCCACTGGCCATCTCGGCGCCCAAGCGCAGCGCGGTGCACCCCGATGTGCCCACGCTGGCGGAAGCGGGCTTTCCCGATATCGGGCCGCGCGCGTGGTTCGGCATCTTCGCGCCGCGTGGCACGCCGCAGGCCGTGCTTGACCGGATCAGCCGGGACATCGCCAGCACCATGGCCGACCCCGCCTTTGACGCCGCGCAGCTCAGCAGCAAGGGTTACCAGCGCGTGGGCAGCACGCCGCGCGAATTCGCGGCCTTCGTGGCGCAGGATTTCAAGCACAAGGGCCGCGTGATCAAGGACAGCGGCATCAAGCTGGACTAGGAACGTTCAGCCCCGGGCCTGCATCAGGTCGGATATGGCCCGGGCCTCTTGCTGCATGGTCGCGGCAATCTGCGTGCTGGTGGCCACGTTGAGGTGGCTGGACAAACCCGCCACCACCAGCGTGTTCGTCATGCGCCCCGCCGTGTCGAAGATCGGCACGGCGACCACCGTCAAGCCGCTGATGAAGTTGTCGCGGTCCACGGCCCATCCGCGCGCGCGGCTGAGTTCGACCTCTTTCTTCCAGGTGTCGAAGGTGGGCGCCTTGTCCCAGGCGATGGCGTTGAACTTCTTGCGCAAGCCGGTCCAGTTCTCGCCGCTGTACGCTGCGATCAGGCGACCGGTCGCGCTGGCGAGTTCGTTGAACTGGCTGCCCACATCGGTGTGCAGGCGAAAGGGCTGGTTGGACTTCGAGAGCGCGAGCACCAGCACGCCTTGTCGTGCCGTGATTTCCACGCCCATGGCGGTCACGCTGTGCGCGGACGCCAGGCGGTCCAGCGCCGGCTGGACCAGTTGCGCGAAGCCGCCGCCCGCGAGCACGCTGCGCGCCAGGCTGATCATGCCGCCCGCAAGCGTGTAGCGCTTGGTGGCGGGGTCGACCCGCACCAGGTCTTCGCTGACCAGCACGCGCAGGATGTGCAGGCAGGTGCTGGGCACGAGTTCCAGTGCGTCGGCAATGGCCTTCACGCCCAGGCCTTGTTTGGCCTCACCCAGCAGCCGAAGGATGGCGATGGAGCGGCTGACCGCGGGCACCGGCCGCACGCGAACGGGGGCTTTGGTTTTCGGTGCGGGCGCGAGGTCCTGGGTGGAGGTGCTCTTGTTCGGCATGGGGGGCTCGGGTTCGGTGTCGCATGATAGTTCAGCGTCCGCGCCACAGCGCCGTGCACGCCAGCAGCACGGCGGCCAGCGGCACGACCGCCTGTACCGACCCCATGGTGGCCAGCGTGGCCGCGCTCACGAGGAGCCAGGCCATGGCGCCGGCACGCAACACCCACAGGAGCGCGCGCGCACCCGCGTCGATGCCGATCAACAGACCCAGGGCGGCGATGGCGGTCGGGTCGGGCGCCAGGCCGATCACCTCGGCCTGGAACCACGGTCGACCGGCCGCCAGCGGCAGCAAGGGGTGCGCGAGCGCGGCCCACAGCAGCAGCCCCAGGCCGGCGCGCCATCGAAGAGTGGCGGTCGTGGTGCGCACCGTGTGCCGCACCGCGAGCGCCAGCAGGCCCAACGCGTGCAGGCCGAATGCCCAGGCGAAACCACTCGCGGTCCAGTTGATGGGCGCGTAGCGTTGCCAGAGAAAGGTGTGCGCCACGAACGCGACGGCCAGGGCGCAGCCGAACACACCGGCGCGCAAGCTCGGCGCATGGCGGCACCACAGGCCGACCACCAGCGCCAGCGCGAGCAGCACGAAGACCGCCTGCGCGGGCCACCACGCCGCGTTCTGCAACTCGAACAACCGCCACCAGGTGCGCGGCGCGAACATCAGAAGGTCCGACGGCCGATAGGTCCACCACTCGCTCATGGGCGGGTCTACAAAGCGGCCACGTCGCGCGCCATGCGCGCACGCAGCGCCGCGTCGGGCAGCGGGCCGCGCGCGGCGCCCATGTTCTGCCGCAGGTGCGCGACCTGGCTGGTGGCGGGAATGGCACAGGTCACACCCGGGTGCGACACCGCGAACTTCAGCGCCACCTGGGCCCAGCCGTCGCAGCCGATGTCGGCGGCCCAGCCGGGCAGCTTGTGCCGGCTCAGCTGGTCGAGCAGCGCACCCTGGCGGAAGGGCCGGTTCACCAACACGGCGATGCCGCGTTCCCGCGCGAGGGGCAGCAGGCGCTGTTCGGCTTCGCGGTCCAGCAGGTTGTAGGTGAGCTGCACGAAGTCGATGCGCTGGGTGCGCATGATGCGTTCGAGCTCGGCGTGGCGCCGGCCCTCGGAGGTGCTGATGCCCACGTAACGCAGCTGGCCCCGCGCCTTCATCTCGAACAGTCGCGGCAGGTGCGCTTCCCAGGCGAGCAGGTTGTGCACCTGCATCACGTCAAAGCGTGGCACGCCCCAGAAGGCGCGCGAGGCTTCCATCTGCGCGACCCCGCGCGCCGCGCCATCCACCCACACCTTCTCGGCCGAGAACAGCGTGGCGGGGTGCTGGAGCCGGGCGAGCGCATGGCCGATGGTGGGCTGCGAGGAGCCGTACATGGGCGAGCTGTCGATCAGGCGACCGCCGGTCTCGAAGAAGGCGCGCACCACCTCGGCACAGGCGTCGCGCGCCGTCGGGTCGTTCCCCACGTTGAAGGTGATCCAGCTGCCCAGGCCGACCACGGGCAGGGCCTCGCCGCTGGACGGGATGCGGCGTGTGATCACGCCGCCGCCGGCTTGCGCCTTCGCGCCGAGCGGCCAGACCGTGGCCAGTGCGGCGGCGCCGAGTGCGCCACCCAGACCGCGTCGCCGGCCGGGTGAGGGAAGACGGGACGCGTTGGCGGTGGGTGTCTTCATGCCGCGCCCTCAGGGTGTGAGTGAAAACGGTGGGACGCGGCGTGCGGGCACGAAGTTCCGCGCGGGGCTCAGCGGTTTACCGGGTCCGCGGCGGCGCGTTCATCCCCATCGGCCTGCGGTGGTTGGGGTGGTTGGGGCGGCGCCGCGCTCAGCGACGGCGGAATGTCGTCCTTTCCCCCATAGCCATTGCGGCGGCGGAACAGCTCGGTGCGCGCGAGCAGGATGGTGGTCACCGGCACCGTGATCGACAGGAAGATGATGATCAGCCACGCGTGCAGCGAGAGCCGCTCGTCCTGCGCCGAGAAGTAGATGATGCTGGCCAGCGTGACGCACCAGGCCGAGAAGCTGAACGCCAGCGCGGGCGGGTGCATGCGCTGGAAGAAGGTCTTGAAGCGCACCACGCCGATGGCGGCGGTAAGCGTGAACAGGCCGCTGAGGATCAGCAGCAGCGCCACCGGGATTTCGGCCCAGAGCGAGACACCGGCGGGCATCATCATTCGATCACCTCACCACGCAACAGGAACTTGGCCATGGCCGCCGAGCTGACGAAACCGAACACGGAGATCAGCAGCGCGGCCTCGAAGTACATCGCGCTGCGGTAGCGGATGGCCAGCACCATCAGCACCAGCATGCCGATGGTGTAGATCAGGTCCATGGCCAGCACGCGGTCCTGCGCGGACGGGCCGCGGTACAGGCGCAGCAGCGCCAGCGCCATGCCGAGCACGTAACAGGCGAGCGTGAAGACGATCGCGCCAAACAGAAAGGCACTCATTCGAAGATCTCCATCAAAGGGCGCTCGTAGCGCGACTTGATCAGCTCGATCTCGTGTTCTGCGTTGTCGAGGTCGAAGATGTGCACGAGCAAGGCGCTGCGGTCCAGCGCGATCTCCGACCAGATGGTGCCGGGGATCACGCACATGATGGCGGCCAGCACCGCCAGGCCATTGGGGTCGCGCAGGTCCAGCGGCACGGTGATGAAGGCGCCACGGGGCATGCGCTCACCACGCGCGAGGGTGCCGCGCAGCACGCGCCAGTTCCACTCGATCACGTCGCGGCCCACGCGCATGAAAAGCTTGAAGGCCACCCAGGGGTGGCTGAAGCGCACGGGCGTGGGGCGCAGCGACTGCGTGAGCAGCGGCACCGCGACACCGACCACCACCGCCATGAGCCAGTTGCCCACGCTGTAGGGGTTGGTGAGGATCAACCACAGCGCGACCAGCGCGAGCGACAGCAAGGGGGCGGGAAACAGGCGCCGCATCATGGCCGTTTCTCCTGCCCCGGCGCCGGCATGGGCACGCCCAGGCGGTCGGCGTTGGTGGGCGTGGGCACGGGCTTGACCGAGAACACGGCGTCGATGTAGCCGCGCGGCTGGTACAGCGAACTCGCGGTGGCCTGGGCGTAGCGCATCACCGCTTCACCGCGCACGGTGAAGAGCACGCACACGGTGATCAGCACGGCGATCGGCAGGTACTCGGCCACGCGCAGCAGGTGGGCGCCACGCTCCAGCGGCGCCCAGAAGAAACGGATGCCGGTGCGCGAGAGCGCGACCAGCGCGAACAGGCCGGAGACGATCACCAGCGCCAGCAGCGTCCAGCTGGCCGTGCTGACATCGGACGCGCCGGCCGGCAGCAGGAGCAAGGCCGAGAGCATGGCGAATTTGCCGATGAAGCCCGAGAGCGGCGGCAGCCCCGCCACCAGCACCGTGCAGCAGATGAAGGCCAGGCCCAGCAACGCGGTGGACGCGGGAATGGCGCGGCCGATCAGCACCTCTTCGTCTTCGTCGAGGTTGGCGGTGCGGGCGATTTCCAGGTCGGCCAGCGCGAACGGCAGGTGGTCTTCTTCGTCTTCGGGCGCGCGCTGGGCGTTCGGGTCGGTGCGCGAGCGGTCCATCAGCTCGGCCAGCAGGAAGAAGGCGGCCACCGCGAGGGTGGAACTCGGCAGGTAATAGAGCGCGCCGGCGGTGAGCTCGGGCCGCGCGAAACCGATCACCGCGAGCAAGGTTCCCGAGGACACGATGACCGCAAACCCGGCCAGCCGCGCGGGCCGCTGCGAGGCCAGCATGCCAATGGCGCCAAACGCCAGCGTGGCCATGCCGCCCCAGACCAGCCACTGGCTGCCAAAGCCGGCGGACTGGCCGGCCTCGGGCGAGAACAGCAAGGTGGACAACCGCAGCAGCACGTAGATGCCGACCTTGGTGAGCAGCGCGAACATCGCCGCCGACGGCGCGCTGGCGCTGGAGTACGCCGGCACCAGCCAGAAGTTGAGCGGCCACATCGCGGCCTTGGCCAGGAAGGCCACGGCCAGGATCGCGCAGGCGGTGTGCAGCAGCGCGCGGTCCTCCAGCGCCACCTGCGGAATGCGCGCGGCGAGGTCGGCCATGTTGAGCGTGCCGGTGACGCCGTAGATCATGGACGCGCCCACCAGGAACAGCGACGAAGCCGCCAGGTTGATCGAGATGTACTGCAGGCCGGCCCGCACGCGCGACGGCCCCGAGCCGTGCAGCAGCAGGCCGTAGGACGCGGCCAGCATGACCTCGAAGAACACGAACAGGTTGAACAGGTCGCCGGTGAGAAACGCGCCGTTCAGGCCCATGATCTGGATCTGGAACAGCGGGTGGAAATGCGCGCCGGCCTTGTGCCAGCGCGCCAGCGCGAACAGCAGCGCCATCAGCGCGACCATGCCCGCCAGCAACAGCATCAGGCCCGAGAGGCGGTCGAGCACGAGCACGATGCCGTAGGGCACGTCCCAGTTCGACGGCAGGTAGACACCGAACGCGCTGGGCCCGTCGCCCTGCTTGCTCCAGACCAGCAGCGCCACGGCCACCACCAGGTTGAGCGCGGTGGCGCCCAGGCTGATGGTGGCCTTGGTGCGGTGCTGGCCTTCGCGCAGGAACAGCAGCACGCAGGCCGTGACCAGCGGCAGCAGGATGGGCGCGATCATCAGGTGCGGCATGAGCGCCGCGGTGACCGTCTGGAACAAGCCTCCACTCACTCGGCGTCCCCCTGGCCATCCACATGGTCGTTGCCGACGAAGCCGCGCTGCGCCAGCAGCACGACGAGGAACAGCGCGGTCATGGCGAAGCCGATCACGATGGCGGTGAGCACCAGCGCCTGCGGCATCGGGTCGTCGTACTGCAGCAGCGTGGCGGGCAGGCCGGGCGTGAGCACCGGCTCGCTGTCCACCGACAACCGGCCCATGCCGAAGATGAACAGGTTCACGCCGTAGCTCAGCAGGCACAGGCCCATGATGACCTGGTAGGTGCGCGGGCGCAGCATCAGCCAGACGCCGCAGGTGGTGAGAGCCCCAATGGCCAGGGCCATGACGAGTTCCATCAGTGGACTCCTTCTTCGGGTGCGGTGGTCGGGTCCCCGGCCTTCAGGCGCGACGGGAGTCGGTGGCCGCGCACGGACTGGTGGCCCAGCGCGGTGAGGATGAGCAGGGTCGCGCCCACCACCAGGGTGAAGACGCCGATGTCGTAGAACAGCGCGCTGGCCACGTGGATCTCGCCGAGCAGCGGCAGGTTCAGGTGCGCCGTGTGGGTGGTGAGGAACGGGTAGCCGAACCAGAACGAGCCCAGGCCGGTGGCGGTGGCGATGAGCAGGCCGGCGCCGATCCAGCGCTGGGGATAGAGCTGCATGTGCGCCTCGACCCACTGCGTGCCCGAGACGATGTACTGCAGGATGAAGGCGGTGGAGAGCACCAGGCCGGCCACGAAGCCGCCACCCGGTTCGTTGTGGCCGCGCATGAAGAGGTAGACCGCGATCACCGCCGCGATCGGCAGCAGCAGGCGCACCAGCACGGCCGGCACCATGAGGTACCCCTGCGCGGTGTCTTCGGCCATCCCGGGGTTGACGAGATCGGTGTCCAGGTCGGGCGGCAGCGCCTGTTGCTGGGCCGTGAGTTCGGCGCTTTCCGGCGCGGGCCGGAAGCGGCGCAGCAGCGCGTAGACGGTGAGCGCAACGATGCCGAGCACGGTGATCTCGCCCAGGGTGTCGAAGCCGCGGAAGTCGACCAGCATCACGTTGACCACGTTGGTGCCGCCGCCTTCGGGCAAGGCGCGCTCCAGGAAGAAGGGCGAGATGCTTTGCGGAAAGTCGCGCGTCATCACCGCGTAGGACAGGCCGGCCATGCCCGCGCCCGCGGCCAGGGCCAACACCAGGTCGCGCGAACGCCGGCCCTTGGCCTTGACGCGCTCCCACAGCGTCTCGCTCTGTTCGATCTCCTCCAGCCGCTTGGGCAACCAGCGCAGGCCGAGCAGGATGAGCACGGTGGTCACGGCCTCCACCGAGAGTTGCGTGAGCGCGAGGTCGGGCGCGGAGAACCAGGCGAAGGTGATCACGGTGGTGAGGCCGGACACGCTCATGAGCGCCAGCGCGGTGAGCCGGTGGTACTTGGCCTGCCAGACCGCGCCCACGGCCGCGCCAATGCCCACCACCCAGAGCAGCGCGAACATGGGCGAGAAGGTCAATGTGTCGCGGCTGCCGGGCGCGAGCACCGGGTTGGGCACGGCCAGGCGGAACGCCGCCACCGCGCCGACCACCGTCACCAGCACCAGCAGGAACAGCTGGGGTTGCAGCCGCCGCGTGCCCAGCAGGCGCAGCGCGCTGCGGCTCGCGGCGGTGAGGCGCGCCATCACGTGGTGGTAGGCGCGCTTGCCGTTGAACAGGCCCACCACCGGCGCGCGCCGGATGCGGCCGCTCTGCAGGCGTCTGCGCAGCAACAGATAGAGCACGATGCCGCCGGCCAGGGCCAGGAAGCTCATCCACAACGGCAGGTTGAAGCCGTGCCACACGGCCAGGTCGAACGCGGGCAGCGCACCGCCGACCACGGGCGCGGCCGCGGTGCCCAGCACGTGCTGGATCGACCACTGCGGCGCGATGCCCACCACCAGACAGGCCAGCACCAGGATCTCGATCGGCACGCGCATCCAGTGCGGCGGTTCGTGCGGCAGGCGCGGCAGGTTGGCGCAGGTGTCGGGGCCGAAGAAAACGCGCGAGGTGAAGCGCAGCGAATAGGCCACGCTGAACATGCCCGCCACCACCGCCGCGATCGGCAGCACGCGCTGGAACCAGGGCGCGGCGCTCACGAACACGGCTTCGGTGAAGAACATCTCCTTGGAGATGAACCCGTTGAGCAGCGGCACGCCGGCCATCGCCGCGCCCGCCACCAGGGTGAGCGTGGCCGTCACCGGCATGTAGCGCCACAGGCCGGAGAGGCGGCGGATGTCGCGCGTGCCGGCCTCGTGGTCGATGATGCCCACCGCCATGAACAGCGAGGCCTTGAAGGTGGCGTGGTTGATGATGTGGAACACGGCGGCCACCGCGGCCAGCGGGCTGTTCATGCCCAGCAGCGTGGTGATCAGGCCCAGGTGCGAGATCGTCGAGTACGCGAGCAGGCCCTTGAGGTCGTTCTGGAAGATCGCCGCGAAGCCGCCGATGAGCAGCGTGATCAACCCGGAGCAGGTGACGATCCAGAACCACTCGTCGGTGCCCGCGAGCACCGGCCACAGCCGCGCCATCAGGAACACACCGGCCTTCACCATGGTCGCCGAGTGCAGGTACGCCGACACCGGGGTGGGCGCGGCCATGGCATGCGGCAACCAGAACTGGAACGGGAACTGCGCGCTCTTGGTGAACGCGCCGAGCAAGACAAGGATGAGTGCCGTGCTGTAGAGCGGGTGCGCGCGCACCACATCGCCGGCCTTGAGCACCACGTCGAGGTCGTAGCTGCCCACGATGTGACCCAGCACCAGCACGCCGGCCAACAGGCACAGGCCGCCCGCGCCGGTCACGGTGAGCGCCATGCGCGCGCCGCGCCGCGCGTCGCGCCGGTGGTGCCAGTAGCCGATCAACAGGAAAGAGAACAGGCTGGTGAGTTCCCAGAACAGCACCATCTGCACCAGATTGCCCGAGAGCACCACCCCGCTCATGGCGCCCATGAACGCGAGCAGGAAGGAGAAGAAGCGCGGCACCGGGTCGTCGGGCGACATGTAGTAGCGCGCGTACAGCACCACCAGCGAACCGATGCCCAGCACCAGCATGGAGAACATCCACGCGAAGCCGTCCATGCGCAGCACGAAGTTCAGACCGAGCGATGGCAGCCAGACGAACTCCTGGCGGATCACGCCACCGGCGGCGATCTCGGGGAAGGCCATCGCGGCCTGCACCGCGCAGAACAAGGCGATCGCCCCCGCCAACGTCGACTCGGTGTTGCGTGCGTTCGCCGGCAGCAGCGCGGCCAGCAGACTGCCCGCGAAGGGCAAGGCGACGAGAAAGATCAGGGAGACATGCATGGGCCTTTGAGTTTAGGGCCTGTTTTCGGGGAGCTGCGCTCGCATGGCCACAGGGCTTTTCCGACGCGCTGCGGTGCTGCCGCATCTGTGGCAGGATGCCCGGCTCCCTTCCTCGCGCACCCCATGTCATCTGCCCGTCACGGTCCCCTGCTCGCCATCCTCGTGGGCCAACTCTCGTTCGGTCTGCTGGCCATGACCATCTGCCTGCCGTCGATGCAGGAGTGGGGCGCGATCTTCGGTTCGAGCCAGGCCGCCGTGCAGCTCACCTTCAGCGCCTATGTGGTGGCGTACGGCGCGCTGCAGCTGTTGTACGGGCCGCTGTCGGACCGGCTCGGGCGCAAGAAGATCCTGCTGCTGGGCCTGGTGCTGGGCGGCCTGGGCTCCCTGGCCGCCGCGCTGGCCGGCGACATCACCACGCTCACCGCCGCGCGCGTGCTGCAGGGCGCGGGCTGCGCGGCCGGCATGGTGGTGGGGCGCGCGATGGTGCAGGACCTGTTCGAAGGCCGCGAGCGCACGCGCGCCATGGCCTACATCGGCATGGCCATGGGGCTGTGCCCGCCGCTGGCCACCATCGTGGGCGGGGAATTGCACGTGCGCCTGGGCTGGCAGGCCAACTTCGTGCTGATGGCGGTGCTGGCCGTGGTGCTGTTCATCGCCGCCTGGCGCTTCCTGCCCGACCCCAAGCCCGCCACCGAGCCACCGCAGACGCACTGGCTGCGCGACATGGCCTCGTCGTACGCGCAGCTGGCGCGCGCACCGGGCTTTCTGCTCTACGTGGCGATCCTCTCGATGACCACGGCCACGTTCTACGCCTTCCTCGCCGGCGCGCCCATCGTGCTCGGCAGCTACGGCGTGGGGCCGGCGGGCATTGGCTACTACATCATGTTCGTGCCGCTGGCCTACATCGCCGGCAACTTCCTCACCACCCGCCTGGTGCACCGCGTGGGTGAACGCGCCGTGATGCGCCTGGGCCAGGGCAGCACGCTCGCGGGCATCGGCCTGATGCTCGCGCTCGCGCTGGCCGGGGTGGACACGCCGCTGGCGCTGGCCGTGCCCTTGCTGCTGCTCGGCATCGGCCACGGCCTGCTGGTGCCGCCCACGCTCATCGGCACGGTCGGCCTCTTGCCCGCGCTGGCGGGTGCAGCCGCAGCCGTGGCCGGCCTGGCGCAGCAGCTCATGGGCGCGGTGGGCGGCTTCGTGGTCGGCCTGGTGCCGCACGACGGCGCGGTCAACCTGGGCTGGCTGATGCTCGGACTCTCGGCCAGCGCCGCCGTGGCGATGGCGCTGCTGCAACGCGGCCAGCAGCGGGCGGCGCCCGCCGTGAGCCGACTCTGAGTCCCGGCGGCCGCCGGTTTGCACCCGCGTCGCTATACTTTGCCGACCATGCTCCGCCCTTGGCTTGTTGCCGTTTTTGCCCTGCTCCTTTTGTTGGGCATGGGTGCGTTCGCTTTCGGCGACGCCCAGGGCCTCGCAACGCCCCAGGCCCATGGGCATGGCCAGGTGGCCGATGCCGCCACAACGCCTGAGAAGACCGCCAACACATCGGCTGCATTGGCCGACCACGGACTGAGCGACATGCAGTCCGATGTACCCGAATGCCTGAGCGTGGTCATTGCCACGGCCGCCCAAGGTGCGTCCTGGCACCTTCCTTCGCCACCCCTGGCGCAAGACCTCACGCCGCCCGTGCTCGACGGGCCGCAGCGCCCGCCCCGCGGCCCGCTTCCAGCGCTCGCCTGAGCGCTTGTTTCGCCGTGCGCGCATGACGCGGCACGGCACCCCCGTCTCCCCTGTTCTCTTTTTTCGCCAGCCCACTGGCGCCCTGTTCCATGGAACTGCTCTCCGACCCCAATGTCTGGATCGCGTTTGCGATGCTGACCGCGCTCGAAATCGTGCTCGGCATCGACAACATCATCTTCATCTCGATCCTGGTAGGGCGCCTGCCGCCGCACCTGCGCGACAAGGCGCGCCGCCTCGGCCTGGGCTTTGCCATGCTGTCGCGGCTGGCGCTGCTGTTCACGCTGAGCTGGGTCATGGGCCTCACGGCCGACCTGTTCAGCGTGTTCGGGCAAGGCATCAGCGGGCGCGACATCGTGCTGCTGCTGGGCGGTCTGTTCCTGCTGTACAAGGCTTCGCACGAAATCTTCGTCGAGGTGGAAGCGCGCGAACAGCACGCCCCCGCCGCCACCGACGAGGCCACGCTCAAGGCCGCGGGCAACAAGCTGTTCTGGGGAATCATTGGCCAGATCGCCATCATCGACATCGTGTTCTCGCTCGACTCGGTGATCACCGCCGTGGGCATGGTCGACCACATCAGCGTGATGGTGGCGGCCGTGGTCGTGTCGGTGGGCGTGATGCTGGTCGCCGCGAAGCCGATCGGCGATTTCGTCGACCGCCACCCTTCGGTGAAAGTGCTGGCGCTGGCCTTCCTGGTCATGGTGGGCATGGCACTCACCGCCGAAGCCTTCGACCAGGAAGTGCCCAAGGGCTACATCTATGCCGCCATGGCGTTCTCGCTGGCGGTGGAAGCGCTCAACATCCGCGCCCGCAGCAAACGACAACAGGTGGCCACGCCTGCCTGAGCCCCTTCTTTTTTTTGTTCGTTGTCTCTTCAAGGAATCCACATGAACCCGAACCTCGACCTCTCCTCGCCCATCGCCGCCGGCCAGCCCCTGGCCATGGCACGCAACCGCGTGCTGCGCAACACCTACTGGCTGCTCGCGCTGTCCATGGTGCCCACCGTGCTGGGCGCCTGGCTCGGCGTGGCCACCGGCATCACCGCGCCGCTCACCGGCTTTCTCGGCATCGCGGTGTTTCTGGGCGGCGCGTTCGCCTTCATGTTCGCGATCGAGAAGACCAAGAACTCGGCCGCCGGCGTGCCGGTGCTGCTGGCCTTCACCTTCTTCATGGGCCTGATGCTCTCGCGCCTGGTCGGCTCGGTGCTCGGCCTGGCCAACGGCGCGGGCCTGATCATGACGGCCTTCGCCGGCACGGGCCTGATCTTCCTGGGCATGGCCACGCTGTCCACCGTGATCAAGCGCGACCTGGGCAACATGGGCAAGTTCCTGTTCATCGGCGTGATCATGCTGATGGTGGCGGGCATCGCCAACGTGTTCATCCAGTCCGGCGCGCTGATGATCACGCTCTCGGTGCTGGCCATCGGCATCTTCTCGGCCTTCATCCTCTACGACCTCAAGCGCGTGCGCGACGGTGAAGAAACCAACTACATCACCGCGACCCTGGGCGTGTACCTGAGCCTGTTCAACATCTTCCAGAGCCTGCTGGCGCTGCTGGGCATCGCCGGCGGCCGCGAGGAATAAGCAGCGTCACATCTCGCCCATCGAGATCAGCGACAGCACGTCCAGCTGCATCAGCTCGTCCAGGGCGGGGTCGGGGCGCTGCCACGGCGCCGTCACCAAGAGCAAGGCGGCGGCCACCACCAGCGCGCCGGCCGCCAACCACAGCCGGTGGTGGCGCAGGCCGCCACCGCGCAGGACCGCACCGCCCGCCTGCGCCAGCGTTGCCTCGGCCGCGGGGTGGCGTTGCTGCCACTGCGCGAGCACGCGCGCCTGCAGCGCTTCGCTGTCCCCACTCCGCACCGTGTCCAGCAGACCGCCGCGCAGGCGCGCACGCAGGCTGGCATCGTCGTCATCGATGATGGTGGTGGTGTGCTTCATGCGGCGTCTCCCCGCCAGGCCAACCTCAAGTTGGTCTTGGCCCGGTGCAGCAACTGGTGCGCGCCGTTGGCGTCGATCTCCAGCGCGCGCCCGATGTCGGCCGCGCTCGCGTCGGCATAGGCCCACATCGCCAAGGCCATGCGCTGGCGGGCGGGCAGCTGCGCCAGGGCTTGCAGCAGCTGGTGCGGGGCCACCGAGGCAGGACTCTCTCCCGCGCCGATAGCCGCCTGTTGCGCGTCCTGCAAGGCGGTGAGGACGTCCGGCTCCAGGCCGAGTTCGCGCCGGCGCACGAGCTGCGTGCGGCAGCGGTTGAGCACGATGGTGTTGAAGTAGGTCGAGAGCTTCGCGCCGTGGGTGTCTTCGGGCCGCGCGCTCCACAACCGCAAGAAGGATTCCTGCACCGCGTCTTCCGCATCCTCGAGGCGCCCGAGCATGTGGCGCGCCATCGCCAGCGCGGGTGGGGTGAGCAGTTGCACCAGCGCGCGGGCACTGCCCGGGTCGCCGCTGCAGGCGCGCTGCCACAGCGCCCAGTCGCTGTCGCCGGGGCGCGCGCCCCACCAGCGCCGGGGCGCGTCGAGCAGGCCCACGGCCAGCGCGAGTTGCGCGCGCAACGCGGCCGGCGGTGGGGAACAAACCAGTGTGCTTGCTTGCATGGACATGGAAGGGCTCAGCGTGTCGGCAGTTTCTCACGCAAGGCGGCGCGCTCCTCGGGCGGCAGCCTGGCGAGCATCTCACGGCGTTGTTCCAGCAGTTGCTTGCGCTCCTTGGGTGTCATGGCGAGGATGCGTTCGCGCCGTTGCTGCGCCAGTTGTTGTTTTTCTTCCGGCGAGAGCGATTGCCAGCGCGCGCGCGTCTGACCCACCAGGGCCTGGCGCTGGGCGGGCGAGAGTTCCACCAGGCGCTCGCGCATCTTCGCCTGAAACGCCTTGCGCTCGGCCGGCGTGGCGGTGGCCAGTTCGCGCTGGATCGCTTCGCGCCGTTCGGTCTGCTGCTGCGGCGTGAGCTGTGTCCAGTCCTGCGGGTCGGGCACCTCGGGCGCGGCCCGCGCGGCACCGGTCACCACCAGCACCGCCATGAAGAAGAACCACGCGCGCATCACAGCCGCCACAGGCCGCTCGCGCCGGCGGGCGCACCGGGCAGGGCGCTGGCCAGCTGCGCGCCGCCCACGCCGAGGTGGCGCTGCAACAGCGGCGCGAGCAGCGTGCGGATGTCGCGCGTGGGGCGCAGGTCGCGGCCCTCGAGCAGGTCGCGGCTGCCCAGGCCGGGCCAGTCGGCCAGCACGCGGCCGCCGGCCACCGCCCCGCCCGCTAGAAAGGCCACGCCACCGGTGCCATGGTCGGTGCCGCCGCTGCCATTGAGCGTGGCCGAGCGGCCGAACTCGGTCATGACGAGCACGCTGGTGTCGGCCCAACGCTCGCCGAGTGATTCGCGCAGCGCGGCCAGGCCGGCGTCCAGCGCGGCGAGCTGGCGCTGCAGGCGCGAGACCTGCTGGGTGTGCGTGTCCCAGCCGTCGAGGTCGAGCCAGGCCACGTCGGGGCCGCCGGCTTGCGCGAGGAAGACGCCCGCCTGCCGTGCCAGGCCGGTGAACGCGGCGGTGCTGCCCGCACCCGAGGCCATGCCGCGCTCGCGGCTGCCTCCGCCCATGGTCTGCCGTTGCGCGAGCGCCTGGTCCAGCAAGCTGGAGAGCATGGGGTCGTTCTGGTAGGTCTGTGCGATGCGCGCCATCAGATCCGTGTCGGGCGCGGCGGCGCGCGTGGGCGTCCAGGTGCTGGCGCTGTGCGCACCGCGCAAACCCACCGGCATGGCGGGGCTGAGCGCCACTGCGCGTTGTCCGCTGGCCTCCAGCGCGCGGCCCAGCCAGCCGGTGGTCAATTCGAACGGCCGTTGCCCGCCGCTTTCCAGCAACTGCTGTGCGTCGAAGTGCGAGCGCTCGCGGTACGGGCTGGCCACGGCGTGCGCCACCAGCAGCTGGCCTTCGCCATACCAGCGGTGCAACTGGGCAAGCGCGGGGTGCAGCGCGAACGTGCTGTCCAGCGGCAGCGGGGCGGCCACGGTGGCGGTGGCATCGGGGTTGGGTGGGC
>NZ_SCML01000081.1 GCF_005503365.1 Hydrogenophaga sp. 2FB | reverse complement strand
GGCCGAGACCCTCGACACCCCGCCGGCCGACGCCATCGCCGCGCCCGCAGCGCTGCCTCCCGAGACGCCAGCCGCAGAACCCGCACCCACCACCGACGTCGCAACCACCGACACCACCGAACCCGCGCCACCCGAGGACATGCTGCTGGCCGCCGCCGCATCCCGGTCACGCGCTGCCACGGCCGCCGTCAAACTGCCCCCGGCCCAACCCCCGGCGAGCATGCGCCTGCAATACGACGTGACAGGCAACGTCAAAGGCATCCACTACAAAGCCCACGGCGCGCTGGACTGGACCGTGGCCGACGGGCGCTACGACGCGCGCCTGGAAATGCGCGTGATGCTGCTGGGCAGCCGCTCGCAAACCAGCACCGGCCGCATCGGCCCCAACGGCCTCATGCCCGAACGCTTTGCCGACAAGAGCCGCAGCGAAAAGGCGGCGCATTTCGATGCGGCGCAAAAGCACATCCGCTTCAGCAACAACGCACCCGAGGTGCCTCTGCAACCCGGCGCGCAGGACCGCCTGAGCCTGTTCATGCAACTCGCTGGCCTGCTGCAAGCCCGGCCGCAGGCCTACGCCACCGGCCAGACGGTGGAGATGCAGGTGGCCGGCACGGGCGATGCGCCGGTGTGGCGCTTCGAGGTCGGCGAAGAATCGACGATCCGCGTGCCCGCGGGCGAGTTCCGCGTGCGCCACCTCGTGCGCCAGCCGCGCAAGGAATTCGACAGCACGGTGGAAATGTGGCTCGCGCCGAGCCTCGGGTATATGCCGGCACGTCTGCGCATCACGCAGTCCAATGGCGACATCGCGGATCAGAAATTGATGCAATTGCCGTAGGACGCCATCCCGTTTGTGCCCAAAAACACACGCTTCTTGAACTCCGGAGGAACGCCACCACGTAAAGCTCAATCCAAACTGCAAACCAGCGCGTATTTGTCGATATAACGTGTTCAGGAACGCAGGTTTTTCTCTACAAGGATTTCAGTCATGCACATGCTTTACGACTCGGATGCCTTCGCTGTGGTCCACATCCTCGCCAACGCCCCGGCAGAAGGCGAGACCGTAGCAGCCGACGGCCCACAAATTCCCCGCCATGGTTTTGAAATCGTGGACAAGCGCTCGGGCAAAGAGGTGTACCTCGATGGCTCCTGGGCCGAAATGTTCCAGCAGCAGATCACCGCCTGGCAACAAAGCACGCCTTCGCAGGAAGAGGTGGAAGACACGCTCGAAGGCTACGCCACACTGGCGCAGATGCCCGTCGTCATGCATTGACCGGCGCTCCCCGCGCCGACCCGACAGCCCGGCAACCGCCGGGCTTTTTCATGGGCGCTCGTAACGCCAGCGGTACACCGGTTCGACCAGCACCAATACCGCCACCAGCCGGCACACCTGAAACACGGTGACCACCGGCACGCCGAGCTGCAGAACCTTGGCGGTGATGGCCATCTCGGCAATGCCACCGGGCGACGTGCCCAGCAACATCGTGGCGGGGTGCAGGCCGGTCAGGCGCGCCAACGCCCACCCGAAAGCGGCGCACAGCCCCATCATCGCGAACGTGGCCAGGGCGACCGATCCCAGCCAGCGCGGCGCCGTGTGCACGAAGGCCGGTGTGAAGCGCACGCCCAGGCTCACGCCGATCACCAGCTGCGCCGCGTTCGACACCGCCTGCGGAATCGCTGAAAGCGACACGCCGCACAAGGTGACCACCATCGTGACCACCAACGCGCCCATGAACCAGGGGTTGGCGCGCCCGAGCCGCTCCATCGCCCACGCGCTCAAGGTGCACAGACCCATCAGCAGCGCAAACCCCGCCACGTTCACCTCGCGCAAGCCCGGCGTGAACGTGTCCAGACCGGTCACGCCCCAGCATTGCAAGGCAAACGGAATGGTGACCGTCACCAGCAGCACGCGCAGGCTGTGCGTGGCGGCCACGAGGTCGGTGCGCGCGCCCCGGCGTTCGGCGATCAGCGTCATCTCCGACGCGCCGCCGATGGCGCCCGCGAAATAGGTGGTGCTGTGCAACTGCGCGGGCGTGAGGTGGGCCAGGTGCCCGGCGTGCACACGGCGCAACCACGCGCCGCAACCCAGCCCCAGCAGCAGCGCCCAGGCAACGCCGAGCGCGATGCCCCACCACAGGCTGATGACCAGCGCGCCCACCGCGGGCGTGAAATACAAGCCCAGTGCCGCGCCGATCACGCATTGCCCGCCGTTGCGCAAGGGCGTCCAGCTCTCGGTGCGCGCCCCCACCGCGGAGACCAGTGCGGTGGCCAGGAGCGGGCCGATCATCCAGGGAATGGGCGTGCGCAACCAGACGCACAGCCACGCGGCGGCCAGGGCCAGCAACAGGGTGAAGACAACGCGCGACCACGATGCGGGCCGCGATTCGGACAGGAATGACACTCGGCGACGGGTAGAAAGACAGGCCCGCGGCGCAACTGCCACGGCAGGGGCTTAGTATCCGCGAATGACCTGTCGAACCGCTCTCGCGCTGGCATTGGGCGTCTCTCTGCTGGCGGCCTGCGCGCACCGCCCGCCACAGACCGTGCCCGATCTGCTGGCGCGCGTGCTGCCCACGTCGGTGCTCCTGGTCGGTGAACAGCACGATGCGCCCGAACACCAGGCGCTGCAGCGCGACGTGGTGCAGACCCTGGCCCGGCGCGACCAGCTCGGCGCGCTCGTGATGGAAATGGTGGAACAAGGCCGCAGCACGCAAGGCCTGCCGAGCGACGCCGACGAAGCGCTCGTGCGCGATGCCCTGGGCTGGATCGAGCAGCACGGCTGGTCCTGGGCGGTGTACGGCCCGGTGGTGATGGCCGCCGTGCGCAGCGGCGCCCCCGTGATCGGCGGCAACCTGCCACGCGCTCAGATGCGCGGCACCATGGGCCAGGCGCATCTGGACGGCGTGGTGAACGAAGGCGTGCTGCAACGCCAGCGCGACAGCATCCGCGAGAGCCACTGCGACCTGCTGCCCGAAAACCAGATCGCGCCCATGACGCGCATCCAGCTCGCGCGCGACCAAAGCCTGGCCCAGACCGCCGCGCAAGCCGTCATCCCTGGCAAGACCGTGGTGCTGGTGGCCGGCAACGGCCATGTGCGGCCCGACCTTGGTGTGCCGCTGCACCTGCCGCCCACCGTGACCCACAAGGTGGTGGTGGCGCAGGCCGGCGCAACGACGGGGACCAGCGCGCCGCCCGCCGACACGGTGTGGCACACCCCCGCGCGGCCTCCGCGCGACCATTGCGCGGAACTGAAGCAGCAGATGCAGAAGCGCTGAGCGCCGATCAACTCACGCGTTTGATCGCGTCGGCCAAAGTGCCCACCATGGTTTCGATCTGCGCCTTCTCCACGATGTAGGGCGGCGCGAACACCAGGTTGTCGCCCGCGTTTCGCACCAGCACGCCGCGGTGGTAGCAGTCCATGAACACGTCGAAGGCGCGCTTGCCCGGCAGGCCCGCAAGCGGCGCCAGCTCGACGGCGGCCGCCAGGCCATAACTGCGGATGCCGATCACGTTCGGCAGGCCCTTGAGCGCGCTGTGCATCGCATCGCCCAGCACCTGGCCCATCTCGCCCGCGCGGGCGAACAGGTTCTCTTCGCGGAACAGGTCCAGCGTGGCGATCGCCGCGGCACAGGCCACCGGGTGGCCCGAGTAGGTGTAGCCGTGGAAGAACTCGATGGCGTGGTCCGGCGCGTTGCTGTGCGCGCCCATCATGGCGTCGTAGATGCGGGCGGTGCATACCACACCGCCCAGCGGGAACACGCCATTGGTGACGGCCTTGGCGAAGGTCAGCATATCGGGCTGCACGCCATAGTGGTCGGACGCGAACGCCGCGCCCAGGCGGCCGAAGCCGGTGATGACCTCGTCGAAGATCAGCAGGATGCCGTGCTTGTCGCAGATCTCGCGCAGGCGCTTGAGGTAACCCTGAGGCGGCACGTACCATCCCGCGCTGCCGGCCACCGGTTCGACGATCACGGCGGCCACGTTGCTGGCATCGTGGAGCGGCAGGATGCGGTTCTCCAGTTCGAGCAGCAGGTCCTCGTCCCACACCGGCTCGGTGTTGTGCACGTAGGCATGCTTCACCGGGTCGTGGATGAAGCGCAGGTGGTCCACCCGCGGCAGCAACGCCGCGCCGTACACCTTGCGGTTGGCCGGAATGCCGCCCACGCTCATGCCGCCAAAACCCACGCCGTGGTAACCCCGTTCGCGGCCGATGAAGACGTTGCGGTGGCCCTCGCCGCGAGCGCGGTGGTAGGCCAGCGCCACCTTCATCGCGGTGTCGGCCGCCTCGCTGCCGGAGTTGCAGAACAGCACCTTGTCGAGATCGCCCGGCGCCATGGCCGCGATCATCTCGGCCGCGCGGAAGGCCTTGTCGTTGCTCACACCGAAGGCCGTGCTGTAGTCCAGCGTGTCGAGCTGCTGCTTGATCGCTTCGTTGATCGGCTTGCGGTTGTGGCCCGCGCCCACGCACCACAGGCTGGACACGCCATCGATCACCTGGCGCCCGTCGTGCGTGGTGAAGTACATGCCATCGGCCGCCACGAAGACCCGGGGGTCCTTCTGGAAACTGCGGTTCGGCGTGAAGGGCAACCACTGGTTGTCCATGCGTAGATCGGTGTAGGCCATGCGGGCGTCTCCTGCGGCGAATGGAAGAGAAGAAGCGCCGATTCTGGCACCGCCATCTCCAGTCAGGGGCTCCATTGCCGACCCCACGGCCAGGCCCACCACACCCTTGCTGCGACAATGCGCACGCCATGATTCACACCTACGTTCTCACCCTGTCCTGCCCGGACCGCCCCGGCATCGTGCACGCCGTCTCCGGCTTCCTGCTCGAACACGGCGGCAACATCGAAGAAGCCGCGCAGTACAACGACCACGCCACCGGCCTGTTCTTCATGCGCGTGCAGTTCGCCTGCGGCCAACTCACGCAAGACGATCTGCGCGTGCACCTGCGGGTGTTCGCCGACCCGTTCGGCATGCAATGGAGCCTGCACCCGCTGGCCGAGCCGATGCGCGCCGTGATCTTCGTGAGCAAGGAGGGTCACTGCCTCAACGACCTGCTGTTCCGCTGGAAGAGCGGCCTGCTGCCACTGGACATCCGCGCGATCATCAGCAACCACCGCGATTTCTACCAACTCGCGGCGAGCTACAACGTGCCCTTCCACCACATCCCGGTGACGGCCGCGACCAAGGCACAGGCCGAGGCGAAACAACTGGACATCATCCGCAGCGAAGAAGCCGAACTGGTGGTGCTGGCGCGCTACATGCAGGTGCTGAGCAACGACCTGTGCCGCGAACTCTCGGGCAAGGCGATCAACATCCACCACAGCTTCCTGCCCAGCTTCAAGGGCGCCAAACCCTACTACCAGGCGCACGACCGCGGCGTGAAGCTGATCGGCGCCACCGCCCACTACGTGACGGCCGACCTCGATGAAGGCCCCATCATCGAACAGGACGTGGCGCGCGTGGACCACACCGACGCGGTGGAAGACCTGACTGCGCGCGGCCGCGACACCGAAAGCCAGGTGCTCGCCCGCGCGGTGAAGTGGCACGGTGAACACCGCGTCCTGCTCAACGGACACAAGACGGTCGTGTTCAAGTGACCATTCGCATCCCCCCGATCCAGTGCCTGCTGACCTTCGAGGCGCTGGCACGGCTGCGCAGCGTCACCCAAACGGGGGATGAACTCAACGTCACGCCCAGCGCGGTGAGCCATCGCGTGAAGCAGCTGGAGCAGATTCTGGGCGCCAAGCTGTTCGGCAGGGCCGACTTCACGCTCACCACCGAAGGCAGCGAATACCTGGCGCATGTGCGCGAAGGCCTGGGCATCCTGCAGCGCTTTCCGAGCCAGAGCGCCGCGCCCGGGCGGCGCAAGCTGCGGCTGGCGATCACGCCCACCTTCGCGCGTTCGATCCTGCTGCCGCGCCTGAAGCAGTTCAGCGACGCCTACCCCGAGATCGATCTCACCCTGCAGGTGAGCATTCCCCTGCTGGACGTGGTGGCCGAGGATGCCGATCTCATGGTGCGCTTCGGCACCGGGCGCTATGCCGACGTGGAACACGTGTGCCTGGCCAAGGACGAGGTCTCGCCGATGACCTCGCCCGCGTTCGCGCGCGAGCATGGCCCTTTTGATACCGCGCAGGACCTGGACGGCGTGCCTCTGCTGCGCAGCCCGCTGGAGCCCTGGCGCACCTGGTTCGCCGCGCACGACCTGGACTGGCCCGAGCCCACCGAGGGCTCTCAGTTCAACGACATCGGCCTGATGTGCGACGCCGCGGCCGCCGGCATGGGCGTGGGCTTGCTGCGCTACAAACTGGCCGCGCCGTGGTTGGACAGCGGCGCACTGGTGCCGCTGTACCCGCGCCGCGTGCCCAGCCCGCACGCGCACTACCTGTGCTGGCGCAGCGGAACCATGGAGCGGTGGGAATGCGCGGCGTTTGCGCGCTGGCTGCAGCAGGCCATGGGGTAAACACCCATCCGCGAGCGGCGGGCATCACGTAACACGGCGGTTACATTTTGGGCTCCATCTGTCACTTGAGGGAGCTTGATGTTTCAGCGAACCGTGATCCTCGCCGTTGCCATCGCCGCAACGGGTTGTGCGTCCGTGATGAACGACACCACCCATTCGATGAAGGTCGAGACCAAAACGGAGTCCGGCCAACTGATCACAGGGGCCGACTGCAAGTTGAGCAATGACCGCGGGAGTGTCTCCGTCAAATCGGGAGAGACCACCCTGGTGCGCCGATCGAACACCGACGTGGACATCGTCTGCAGCCACCCCGAGAACCGGACGGCCAGCGCCAGGGCCATCTCGCGGGCCAACGCGGGCATGTTCGGCAACATCATCATCGGCGGCGGCATCGGCGCGATCATCGATCACAACCAGGGCACGGCCTACACCTACCCGACCTGGGTGCAACTGGTGTTCGGCAAGGCGCTGGTGTTTGATCGCAGCGACCAGAAGGAAGACCACCCCACACCCGGCATCAGCACCGGCCTGACGCCGCTCCTGAGCGTCGCCCCCGCGCCGACCACCACGGGTCCTGGCGCGCCGCCACCGCAGGCCGGCGCGCGCGTGACCATGGACGATCTGCGCGGCCTGCTGCCGGTCCAGCCCTGAGTCCACCATGCTGCACAAACCCCTGATCACCCTCGGCCTGGTGCTGAGCACGGCCCTCGCAGGCGCGCAAACCACGCTCACACCCGAGGCCTTGTTCGAGAGCGTTTCGCCCAGCGTCTGGGTGGTGCGCACGCAGGACAGCAATAGCCGTGCGTTGCTGCAGGGCAGCGCCGTGGTCATCGGCCCGGGTCGGCTCATCACCAACTGCCACGTGCTCAAGCAAGCCAGGACCCTGTCCGTGGGGCGCGAAAACGTCTCCTACGGTGCCACGCTCGAGCACCCCGACCCCGAGCGCGACCTGTGTCAGCTCCGCGTGAGCAACTTCACCGCCCCTGCGGTGCAAATCGCCCCACTCGATAGCCTGCGCGTGGGCGCGCGGGTCTACGCCATTGGTGCGCCGCGCGGCCTGGAGACCACCATCAGCGACGGCCTGCTCTCGGGCCTGCGGCGCGACGGGCGCTCGGACCTCGATGCCTTGCAGATCACGGTGCCGATCTCGCCAGGGTCCAGCGGTGGTGGTCTGTTCGACGTCCAGGGGCGGCTGATCGGCATCACCTCCTCCGGTCTTCGCGATTCGCAGAACCTGAACTTCGCACTGCCGGCCACCTGGATCACCGAGGTGCCCGCGCGCGCGCAAGCGGCCCTGGCCGCACGCAGCGAGCGCAGCCAACCGCTGCCACCGGCCGCCAAGGCCACGGGTGACCGCGTCTTCGAATACGCACTGAAGGACCGCTTCACCGGCAACATACAACGTGTGGTCTATCGGCTGGACCGCGTCGAGGGCGACACCCGCATCTTCAACCAGGGCACCCGCGTGGAGCGTGCAGGCGGCGAGGTGATCACCCGGGGCACCCCCATCGGTGGCGAGTTCGATCTGGCCATGCCGCCGGGCGGCTGGATCCAGAAAACGCCCTCGAGTGGCTCAACCTGGCCGCTGCGCTATGAGGCCCAAGCATCGGATTGGCGCATCGCGATGAATCTCACCGCGCGCACGGCCGAAGAGTCCATCCTGCGGGTGGGCGAACGCGAACTGGTCGTCATCCGCGTGCATTTCAAAGGCCACTCACAGCGCGGCCGCACCGACCCGACGATTTGGGGAACTTACGAGGCCAACGCGTGGTACTCACCGGAGCTCGGGCGCGTCGTGCGCTTTGACGCCAAAGGCCGCGGAGGTGTTTCCGGAACGTTGTTCCTGGTAGACGAGTCCCTCGAACTCGTCGCCATCCGCGCCGAGTAACCGCACGGCACCCGGCGCGGGCGCACGGTCACTCGATCGTCAAACGCTGCGCGGCACCGGCGGTCTTCTTCGGCAGCGTGAGCTGCAACACGCCGTTCTCGTATTTCGCCTTGGCGGCTCTGTTGTCCACGTCGACCGGCAGCTGGAAGCTGCGCGACACCGCGCCGTAGTAGCGTTCGCTGCGCAGCACTTTTCCGCCTTCGGTCTGGCTGTCCTGCTGCTTGATTTCAGCGCGCAGCGTCACCAGCTTGCCATCGACGTTGACCTGGATGTCGTCTTTGGAAACACCAGGCACTTCGGCGTGCAGCGTGTAGGCCTCGGGCGTTTCCTTCACGTCGACGCGGATCTGCGCCGGCAGACCGTCACCGTGCAAAGGCTTCACATAGAACGCGGGCGACGCATCGTTGAAAAAGTCGTCCAGAAAACCGCGGCGTGCAATAAGGCTGTTCATGAAAAAACTCCTGATGATGGGGTTGGGTCCAGGAGCGCAACACGCGCCCTGCGATGCACAAAACATGATGTCGCCGGCCACCGATTTCAAGGGTCGCTGCAAGTTTCTTCAACCCGCGCCGAGGCTATTGGCCTAGACTGGAACACCCCTTGATTTTTCGCGGACCGACCCCGACATGAACGCCCCCACGAGCACCGCCGAACACACACCGCTGCAGCGCGCCGAACGGCAAGCCGCCGTGGTCCGCGCGTTGCAGGCCGTGGTGCCCGCGCATGCGCTGCTCTGGCAAGCGGAAGACACCGTGCCCTACGAATGCGACGGACTCACCGCCTACCGGCAACGCCCGCTGGTGGTGGCGCTGCCAGAGACCGAAGACCAGGTCGCCGCCGTGCTCAAGGCCTGCCATGGTCTCAACGTGCCGGTGGTGGCGCGCGGCGCGGGCACCGGCCTGTCGGGTGGCGCGATGCCGCATGCGCTGGGTGTCACGCTCTCGCTCGCGAAGTTCAACCGCATCGTGCGCGTGGATGCGCGTTCGCGCACAGCGGTCGTGCAGGCCGGTGTGCGCAACCTCGCGATCTCCGAAGCCGCCGCGCCGCTGGGCCTGTACTACGCGCCCGACCCGAGCAGCCAGATCGCCTGCACCATCGGCGGCAACGTGGCCGAAAACTCGGGCGGTGTGCACTGCCTCAAGTACGGCCTGACGCTGCACAACGTGTTGTCCGTGCGCGGCTTCACCATCGAAGGCGATCCCGTCACCTTTGGCGGCGACGCGCTCGACGCGCCCGGCCTGGACCTGCTGCCGCTGGTGATCGGCAGCGAAGGCATGCTGGCCGTGACCACCGAAGTCACGGTGAAGTTGGTGCCCAAACCGCAGCTGGCGCGCTGCATCATGGCCAGCTTCGACGACATGCGCAAAGCCGGCGACGCGGTGGCCTCGGTCATCGCGGCCGGCATCATCCCGGCCGGCCTGGAGATGATGGACAAGCCGATGACCGCGGCGGTCGAAGACTTCGTGCACGCGGGTTACGACCTCGATGCCGAAGCCATCCTGCTGTGCGAGAGCGACGGCACGCCCGAGGAAGTGGCCGAGGAGATCGAACGCATGAGCGATGTGCTGCGCGACTGCGGCGCTACCGCCATTGCCGTCAGCCGCGACGAGGCCGAACGCCTGCGCTTCTGGAGCGGGCGCAAGAACGCCTTTCCGGCGAGCGGGCGCATCAGCCCCGACTACATGTGCATGGACTCGACCATCCCGCGCAAACGCCTGGCCGACATCCTGCTGGCCATTGCCGCGATGGAAAAGAAGTACGGCCTGCGTTGCGCCAACGTGTTCCACGCCGGCGATGGCAATCTGCATCCGCTGATCCTGTTCGACGCCAACGACGCCGACCAACTGCGCCGCTGCGAACAATTCGGCGCCGACATTCTCGAATCCAGCGTGGCCATGGGCGGCACCGTGACGGGCGAACATGGCGTGGGCGTGGAGAAGCTCAACAGCATGTGCGTGCAGTTCTCCGCCGAAGAGAACACACAAATGTTCGGCGTGAAGCGCGCATTTGATACCAACGGGCTACTCAACCCGGGCAAGGTCATCCCGACCCTGCAACGTTGTGCTGAATACGGCCGGATGCTGGTGCGCGCGGGGCAGATTTCGCACCCCGATCTGCCTCGGTTCTGACTGTCCATCTGGCTGTCAAATATCACGCCTTGCGCAGCAGCCCCTGGGGTAAAGTGGCGCACGCATGAGCACCACTTTCCCGCCGCCCAACCGGCGTTCTGACGCCCACCGGTCCGAGAAGGCGGCCGCAGAGCGCGAGCGCGCGCTGCTGCTGGAACTGGAGACGCTGCGTGCGGAAAACGAACACCTGCGCCGCAGCTATGCGCAGCAGCTCAGCGGCAAGCTACCTGCCGCCACGCAAAGCCCTGACACGCACACCTCGCAGGCGCACCTTCCCCTTCCCCTGACGCCGGAGACCGCGGCCTCGCCCGAGACGGCGCAGCTGGAGTACGAAGCCCTCTTCGCGGCCATGGCCAGCGTGTTCCCGATCGGCATCTTCCGCACCGATCACGCGGGTGTGCTGACGCACGTCGATGAAAAACTGCAAGGCATCTTCGACCTGCAGCGCGAACACTTCCCCAACTTCGGCTGGCTCAGCCGTGTGCACCCGGACGATCTCGAGCAGGTGCAACAGCACTGGGTGCGCGGCATTGCCACCGGTGAAAGCCTGAGCGTCGAATTTCGCTTGGTGCGCCCAGGCGACGACATCGTTCACGTGCTGGTGCGCAACACGGCCTTGCGCGACGCCCATGGCGCCATCACCGGCCAGCTCGGTTTCATGCAGGACATCACGCAGATGCGCACGCTCGAAGCCGACGCGCGCATCAAGGACGAGCTCAACCGGCAGATCATCGGGAGCAGCCCCGACTGCATGAAGGTGCTCGATCTGCAAGGCCATGTGGTGCAGATGACGGCCCAGGGTTGCAGGCTGGTCGAGGTAGACGATTTTGAAGCGGTGCGCCACACCGACTGGACCACCTGGTGGCCCGACGACGGCGCGGCACTCGCGCGCGAGGCCATCGAGAAAGCGTGCCAGGGCAAGGGCGCGCGCTTCGTGGCCTTTGGCACGACCTTCAAGGGCACGCCGAAATGGTGGGACACCATGGTCACGCCGATCTGCGATACCCAGGGCCAGCCATTGATGCTCCTGGCGGTCTCGCGCGACATCACGGCGCTGCATCGGCAACAGGAAGAAATCAATGCCGAGCTGGAGGCGCGGGTGCGCCAGCGCACGGACGAACTCGCCGAGGCCAAGGAACGCGTGGCCCTGGCGCTGCGCGATGCGCAGGCGCTCTACAACCAGGCGCCGTGCGGCTACCACTCGATCGATGCCACGGGCAAGGTCGTGATGATGAACCGCACCGAACTCGAATGGCTGGGCTACGAGCGCGAAGACGTGGTCGGCCGTCTGCATTTCCGCGATGTCCTGCTGCCCGAACAGCTGGACATGGCCAACGAGCGCCTGGCCCGCATGCTGCGCGGAGAGAAGCTCGAAGCCGCGGAGTTCACGCTGCGGCGGCGCGACGGCAGCACCTTCATTGCCCTGGTGAGTGGCACCGCGGTGCAAGACGCGCAGGGACGGTTCCTGCGCACCAACAACACGGTGATGGACATCACCGATCGCAAAAGCGCCGAGAACGCGCTGGCCGCACAGCGCAACTTCCTGCAGGCCATCACCAACAGCGTGCCGGTGCAGCTCGCCTTCTTCGACCGCGATCTGATCTGCCGCTTCGCCAACGCGAGCTACGCCCGCTGGACCCAAGGCGACACCGACCAGTTGGTGGGCAGGCACCTGAGCGAGATCGCGCGCGCGGAGGATTTTGAATTGTCCCGCTCGCAACTCGCCGCCGCGCTGTCCGGCGAGATCCAGCGCTTCGAAGGCGAGCGGGCCTTCCCGGACGGCCACCGCTTCTACGCCAGCATCGAGTACACGCCGTATTGGGAAGCCGGGCAGGTACAAGGCATCATCATCCAGATGATCGACATCTCGGAACGCAAGGCTTCCGAGGACCAGGTCCGGGAAGCGAACCTGCAGCTCAACGATGCCTTGCGCCAGTCACAGGCGCTCTACAACCAGGCGCCCTGCGGCTACCACTCGCTCGACATCGCGGGCACCTTTGTGTCCATCAACGACACCGAACTCGAGTGGCTGGGCTATTCGCGCGAAGAAGTCATCGGCAAGAAAAACTTCCGCGAATTCATGCTCCCCAACCAAGCCGAGCTGCTCGACCGCCGGATGCAGCGCGTGGTGAAGGACGCAGCCATCGAAGCGGCGGAGTACGGGCTGCGCCGCCGCGACGGCACCACCTTCCATGCGCTGCTGTCGTCTTCCGCCGTGCGCGACAGCGAAGGGCGCTTCCTGCGCAGCAACACGACGGTGGTCGACATCACCCGGCGCAAGGAGGCCGAGACGGCCTTGCGCGACAACCAGCGCTTCCTGCAAACCATTACCGACCACGTGCCCGGGCTGATCGCCTACCTGGATGCGGGCCTGCATTTCCGCTTTGCCAACGCCGAACACCTGCGCGTCTTCGGCTTGGACCCCGCACACGTCCTTGGCCGCTATGCCGGCGACTGCATGGACCCCGCATCGTGGCCCGAGATGGAGTCCCGCCTGCGCAGCGCGCTGACGGGCGAGCCCCAGCATTTCGAAAGCTGGCGTCCAACGGTGGACGGTCATCAGATCTTCGTGAGCGCGAACTACCTGCCCGACACCAACGACGAGGGCGTGGTGCAGGGCCTGTTCGTGCAGATCATCGACATCACCGAGCGCAAGCGGATCGAAGAACGCGTGGTGCACCTGAACGAAGAGCTGGAACAACGCATCAGCGAACGGTCCGCGGAATTGCTGGAAAGCGAACAACGTTTCCGCCTGATGGTGGACAACCTGCGCGACTACTGCATCTTCTTCATGGACGCCGACGGCGTCATCACCGACTGGACCGACAGCGCCCAGCGCATGGACGGCTACTCGCCCACCCAGATGATGGGCCGCCACTACGGCGTGCTGTTCGACCCGGCCAACCCGGAGCACGGCAAGGTCAGCGCCAACCAGATGCTGCGTCTGGCCGCATCGCGCGGCCAGCACGAGCTCCACAACTGGCACACCCGCAAGGACGGGTCGCAGTACTGGTCCCATTCGGTGCTGATCGCGCTGCGCGACGATGGCGGGGAGCTCAAGGGCTTCGCCAAGATCAACCGCGACATGACCGATGCGAAGCGGCTCGACGATCTGATGCGCAACATCAACGACGAGCTGGAGAACCGCGTGGTGGAGCGCACCGAGCAGCTGCTGGCCGCCAACAAGGACCTGGAGTCGTTCTCGTACTCGGTCTCGCACGATCTGCGTTCCCCCTTGCGCCACATCTCCAGCTTCGTCAGCCTGCTGGAAGAGCACCTCGGCGGCAAGTGCGATGAGGTGAGTGCCCGGTACCTGAGCACGATCGGCAATTCGGCGCGGCACATGAGCCAACTCATCGACGGGCTGCTCGCGTTCTCGCGCCTGGGCCGCTCTGCCGTGAACCTGACCGCGGTCGATTTCACGCTGCTGGTGGATGCGGTCGTCAACCAGATCGGGCACGACACCGAGGGTCGGATCGTGGACTGGGTGATCGCCCCCGATTTGCCCGTGGTCCAGGGCGACGCGCTGCTGCTGCGCGAAGTGTGGGCCAACCTGTTGGGCAACGCCTACAAATACACCCGCCCGCGTGAAAGAACGCGCATTGAGGTGGGATGGAGCGTCGATCCGGTGGTGGGCTACACCTTCTTTGTCCGTGACAATGGTGTGGGTTTTGACACAAAATATGCCCAGAAACTGTTTGGCGTCTTTCAGCGTCTGCACCGGGCCTCGGAGTTTGAAGGAACAGGCATTGGCCTGGCACTCACGCGGCGCATCATTGAGCGGCACGGCGGCACGATCTGGGCTGAAAGTCGCCTCGGCGAAGGCAGTGCGTTTTATTTTTCGCTACCTTTTGAAGGCGCTCACGGCCTCGAGTCCCACAACGACTCCATGCCCGCCACACTGGAACCATGAGCAAAACTGCCGACGCCATCCTTCTCGTTGAAGACAATCCGGACGATGCGGAACTGACCAAGCTGGCGCTGGCGCGCCATGGGCTGGACGGCCGGGTGACGCACGTGTCCGACGGCATGCAGGCACTGGACTACCTGCACCGCCGCAATGGCTTCAGCAACCGCTCGGGCAACAACCCCACGCTCGTGCTGCTGGACCTGAAGATGCCGCTGCTCGACGGCATTGGCGTGCTCAAGGAAATCAAAGGCTCGGATGCCTTGCGCAACATTCCGGTGGTGGTGCTGACGTCGTCCACCGAACCCAGCGACCTGTTGCGCGCCTACGATGCCGGCACCAACGCCTACATTGCCAAGCCCACCGAGTTCTCGCAGTTCCTCAGCGCCATGAAGCATGTGTGCGAGTTCTGGATCAACATCAACCAGACGGCCCCACAGCTGCCCAGTGCTGGTGTGCGCACCACGGGCTTTGGCGACTTGATGTAAAGACCGGAGAGAAGCTGGCAGCGGCACCCAGGGGTGCGACGCCGCTCTCGCTGACGTTTCAGTAGATGTCGGAGTCGGCCCACTGCGACGAAGGGCCATCCTCTGCGGTTACCGGCACATTGAGGTTGAGCACGAACACCACCTCTCCGCCGAAGCGCCCCACGCCCAGGCTCTTCATCAGCTGCAACTCCTGCTCGGGCCGTTCCATGCGCAGGAAACAGATGGCTTGCTTGGTGCCTTCATGCATGGCCGTGAGAATGTCCAGCCGCGTGATGCGGCCGAACTCGCTGCACAACTGGTGCAGCGCGGATTTCAGACTGGAAACGTCGCTGTATTGCCTGAGTTCTGCGAGTGTGCTCACAATCAAACCCCTCAAAAATTCGATTCACGGTGCCGATACGCTGACAGCAATGCGCAGTGCTGTGGGCCGACGGAGGCCTATGTTAGAACATAAGAAACAAAGCCTAACATTTTTGTTACAAATACCCCCTGGAGTTGGGCTCGGCGTGCACAAATTCACACGCCCCCGTCACTGTAGGTCCTGCGCAAGCAAATCCCATGACAACACTCGGAACTCCGGGCTCTGAACGCACACCGCCGACCCACATGCTCGAATCCGCCGTCGATCGCACAGAAGCCTGGACAGTCCCCACGCAGCAAGACGAGCTGGGCCGGCTGGCCGAGCTGGCGACGTGCATGCAGTCCACCGAAGCCGCCTTGTTGATCGACGCGTCGCGCTCGCCGCCCGAGATACTCGGCCTGCATGGGCTGATGCCCTGCGCGGTTTCAGCGGTCATGGACGCCTGCGCAGACTGCCTGGCCCAACCGGCCATGGAGACCTGGCTGCCGCAGACACACACCGATGCCCACCCCTACCGATACGGCCATTGGCTGCCGTTGCCGGCCAACGGAGGCTCCGCCGAAACGGTCCTGTTGTTGCTCGACACGTCGCCCCGCGAGCGGCCCGCGCCTGACGCGCCCGCGTTGCAGCTGTTGGCGCACCACGCCTCGGAAGTGCTGGCACTCGCGCGCCGCTGCAAGCATGCCGAGCAGTACAACGCCAGCGTGCTGCGCGAGAGCGAGAGCCGCCTCAATCTGACCGAACACACCGCGGGTGCGGGCAGTTGGTCGCTGCAACTGTCCACCCGCGAGGTGATCCACTCGGACGAGTTCGCCTCCATCATGGGCCTGGGCGATCACCACCGGGTCAGAAATCTCGAAGACATGGTGCAACGCTCCACGCCCGAGTGGCGCAACGGCATCCGCCAGCGTCTGGAGCGTTGCGCCCAGAATGGCGAAGGTTTTGACGAAGAGATCCAGATCACGGTCGAAGGCGGACCTCCCAAATGGGTGCGCACCGTGGGCACCGCGGTGCGGCGCGCCAATGGCGAAATCGCGCGCATCCAGGGTGCGATCCAGGACATCTCGGCGCAGAAGCAGGCACAACAGGACACCCTGCGTCTGGCCATGCGCCTGACCACCACGCTGGCCAGCATCACCGAGGCATTCGTTACCCTGGACCGGCAATGCTGTTTCACATACCTCAACCAGGAGAGCGAGCGCCTGTTGCAGAAGACCACCGGTGACCTGCTGGGCCTGGAGGTGTGGCAGGACTTCAGCCCGGCACTGACACAACGCCTCAAGGAACAGCTGACCAAGTCGCTCAACACCAACCGCCGCGTCGAACTCGAGGATTTCTTTCCGACGCTGGGCAAATGGCTGGAGGTGCGGGCCTATCCCTTCGCCGAAGGCCTGGCGGTGTATTTCCGCGATGTGACCGAGCGCCGCCGTTCGCAGGAACAGTTGATGTTGCTGGAGACCAGTGTCTCCCGGCTCAACGACATCGTGGCGATTGCCGAGACCGGCTCCGGCAGCGAGCAGGAGCCGCGCATCGTGTTCGTGAACGATGCGTTCGAACAGCACACCGGCTACAGCCGTGCCGAGGTGCTGGGGCAGACGCCCAACATGTTGCTCGAACTCGATCCAACGATCACCAAGCTCAGCGAGCTCGGGCGCAGCCTGCAGCAGACCCGCCAGGCCCGCACCGAGCTGATGGTTCGGCGCAAGAACGGCGCCTTGTTCTGGGTCGAGCTGGAGGTGGTATCGGTACAGGCCACGGCCGAGGACATCACGCACTGGGTGGCGGTGGGCCGCGACATCACGCAGCGCAAGACCGCCGAAGACATGATTCGCCACCTGGCGTTTTACGACGCCCTCACCGACCTGCCCAACCGGCAACTGCTGCTGGACCGTCTGCAGCAGGCGCTGGCGGCCTGTGCGCGCTCGGGCCAGTATGGCGCACTGATGTTCATCGACCTGGACAACTTCAAGATCCTGAACGACTCGCTGGGCCACCACATGGGCGACCAGCTGCTGCAGAAAGTGGCCCAGCGCCTCACGCGCAGCGTGCGCAAGACCGACATGGTGGCGCGCCTGGGCGGTGACGAATTCGTGGTGATGGTCGACGACCTGAGCGTCGACCCCGACGCCGCCGCTTTCAAGGCCACCGCTCTGGCGGAGAAGGTGCTGCACATGCTGCGCGAGCCGTTCCAGCTCACCGGCGGCCATCAGCACTTCGCCACGCCCAGCATCGGCGTGACCTCGTTCAATGGTCAGCAAAGCGACGTGGGCGAATTGCTCAAACAGGCCGACCTGGCGATGTACCAGGCCAAGTCATTGGGACGCAACACCCTGTGCTTCTTCGATCCGGGCATGCAGGCCACGGTGACGGCCAACGCCACCGTGAGTTCCGAACTGCGGGTGGCGCTGAGTGCCAACCAGTTCGTGGTGTATTACCAACCCCAGGTGGACCGCGTGGGTGTGATCACCGGTGTGGAGGCGTTGGTGCGCTGGCAACACCCGGAGCGCGGTCTGGTTTCGCCGGCCGACTTCATCCCCGTCGCCGAAGACACCGGCCTGATTCTGCCGCTCGGGCAGTGGGTGCTGGAGACGGCTTGCAACCAGTTGAGTGCGTGGGCGGTGAATCCCCAGACCGCGGGACTGAGCATCGCGGTCAACGTGAGCGTGCGCCAGTTCCGCCACCCGGATTTCGTCGACATGGTGATGGCCGCGATCAAGCACACCGGCATCCGCCCGCACAAGCTCAAGCTGGAACTCACCGAGAGCCTGTTGGCCGATCGCATGGAGATCACGATCAACAAGATGGGCATGCTCAAGGCCTTGGGTGTCACGCTGTCGCTCGACGATTTCGGCGTCGGCTACTCGTCGCTCTCGGTGCTCAAGCGGCTGCCGCTGGACCAGCTCAAGATCGACAAGGGTTTCGTGGCCGACGTGTTGACGGACCCGAACGACGCGGCCATCTCGCGCGCCATCATCGCGCTGGCGCAAAGCCTGGGCCTGCAGGTGGTGGCCGAAGGCGTGGAGACGCAGGAACAGCGCGACTTCCTGGCCTACCAGGGTTGCGACCAGTTCCAGGGCCACCTGTTCGCCAGGCCCTTGCCCATCGAGTCACTCGACGCGCTGCTGCACAACCCCACTTCCGGCTTCATGTTGCTGTCCTGAACGGCAGCAACCCGAACGTCACCAGTTGGTGATGTTCGGGTTGGCAAAGCTGTAGTGGTTGGGCAGCGCGAGGTTGGAGAACGAGAACGACAGGCTCACGTCCAGCGCCGTCACCTGGTGCCACCAGCCCAGCGGCAGGAACACGGTCTCGCCGGGCTCGACGATCACCTCGAGCACCGTCGCCTGGCTGAACAGCGGGTAGCGCGCCAGGTCCGGGCGGTCCAGGTCGATCGGGCTATAGACGTCGAAATGGTTGTAGAGCAGCGGTGACTGCAGGGGCGAGATGAAGCGCCAGCGCTTGCGTCCCACCACCTGCGTGTGGCAAAGCATGAGCGTGTCGTGGTGCAGTGGCGTCACCGTGCCCGCGGGACCGAACCAGAACGACGCGCGGCGCGCCAGCTGGGCGGGATCGCAAAACGCGGGCAGGCTACCGATATCGGCCAGGATGGGCGCGAACTCGGGCCGGCTGAGCATCTCGTTGTTGGCGGTCAGGTAGTAGTCGTTCGTCACGCCACCGGCCAGCACCTGGTCGACGAAGTCCGCCAGGCGCACGCTGTGCCGGTGGTCCAGCTTGTTGACCTCGTAGTTCGGATCGGCGCTGCGCTCGGCCTGCACCTCGACCTGCAGATGGCCGAAGCGCGCGCGCAAATCCTGCGGCGACCAGCGCGCCATCGCAGGCCAGTCGCGCGCCGCATCGGTGAGCACCAGAGGGCGGCTGCCCACCACGTATTTCTCCAGGAACTCGCCCAGGGGCACGTTGGCACGCTTCTCCACCTGGCCATACCGCGGGTTGAGTTCCAGCAACTTCTGCTGGTTGGCCATCACCGATTCCAGCTTGGCCTGCAACTGCTGGAACTTGCGCGCAGCGAGAAAAGCCGGGTCGGCCTCCATCGCCCGGATCGCGGACTCGCATTCGGCCGGGTCCAATCCGGCCCCGGTCATGGTGACCCGCATGGACTCGGGCGTGCAGTGCCGCAGCAGGTTCTCGGCAATCCATTGCTGCCAGCCCGCATCGAGCGGGCGAAAACCGGGTGCGGGGTTGTCCAGGGGG
>NZ_SCML01000080.1 GCF_005503365.1 Hydrogenophaga sp. 2FB | reverse complement strand
ATGGTCGCCACTGCCAATGAAACGCAACAGCCCTACTCTGTTAATCGCAACACCAGTCAACGACTTCCTTCTCAAAGGAAACGCAACAGTAGCCTGGTGCACTTAAGTCGATGCTGTAGATCTCCTGCCTATGGCCCAAGCCGGCCGCCAAACTCATCACGCGCTGGGACAGGTCGCCGTAGAGCTCGAAATTTGCGCTCAGCGCAATCAGGCCGGCCTTCTCCTCAAGGTGCCGCACCTCGAAGTACGGCTGAGCCATCTTGATGCCCAGGGCCCGAGCCTCGTTCGATCGTGCGATGACTGCACCGTCGTTGTTTGACAGAACGACAAGCGGCTTTCCCCCGAGCGAAGGCCTCAGACTTTGCTCTGCAGAACAGTAGAAATTATTCGCGTCAATCAGCCCAAAAATGGGCGCCGCTTTCGTCTGGCCAGGCGGCACCACCCCCTGCCGTTGCGTCGACGTTTCAGCTGGGTCCATCGAAGGCCTGCACCTGTGGCTCGACTGCTCGGCGCAGTCAGACCGGAAACACCTTGATCGACGCGATCACGACACCCCAAATCTCGATGACCTGACCCTCTTTGGGCTTGATGTCAGGGAAAGTCGGGTTCGCAGCCTTGAGCCACATCCTGCCGTTGCGCAGGTGCAGCTGCTTGCACGTGAACTCGCCGTCGACCACCGCGATGACCACCATCCCATGGCGCGGCCTCACGGCCTTGTCGACCAGGATCACGTCTCCATTGAAAATCCCAAGCTCGCGCATGGACTCGCCGCTCACGCGCATGGTGTACGTCGCCTGGGGGTGAACCACCAGGTGCTCCATCACGTCGATGCGCTTGGCGCAGAAGTCCGCCGCGGGCGACGGAAACCCCGCGGGAACGCTTGTCGACAGGCTAGTGGCCTCGAGCTTTGGATTGGCGACCAGCTCAGGTTCGCCAAGATCAGATGAAAACACCGCAGGATGCCCTGAAAACAATAGGGCAGCCAATGATAACTGTACAAACATACAGTTAAACTCTCAGGCGACGCGCGGCCACCTATTCTGCTTTTTCGCCGGTTCGCGCCTTCAAGGGAACCGAGACCGGGCCGGCGGCCAGCAGTTTTCTGACCTCCGCCGATGCCTGCAGCCAGTCAGGCGTGCGCAGATCCTGCGGGTATTGGATCCTGGCCACCTCATCAACGACGGCCACCTCGAGAAGAGGAAGGCCCGCCGCAGAAAAAATGCCTCCATGGAGCTCTGGGCGACGCCTGGCCACCAGCATCTGCGATGGCTCATCCAAATGGGCCTGCAGGCGTGCGCTCAAATCTCTGGTTGCCGGAACGTGCGGCAGACGATTGAGGTAGTCCACCGCCTCGGCGAGGAGCTCCAACGTTTTTTGATGCTTGTCGTCGTCTAAGAAAGGCATCACGAATCCTACGTCATCGTGCGGGGGCCGACAGCGTGACTCTTTCGGAAGCCCTGAGTGCAGATCACTGACTCATGTGGACATCAAAGTGGCGAGTAGAAGGCGCGCGGAGCGTAGAGGTAGATCACACGATTCGAGTGCAAAGCACCCCGCGTCGAAGGGTTGTCGGTGTAGACCGTTCCGTTTGGCGGTGACTCAGTACCGGTGTACGTCCAGGCGCCAAATGTCCCGTACCAAGATCCAGCAGTCTTTGTAAGTGTCCCGTTGCTACAGGTGTATTGCACTCCGATGCCGACCCCATTGACGCTTCGCACAAAGAAGTAGCCCGCTCCGCCATGAGGCACCGAGCTGATTTGCGAAGACAACGTCATGCTCGATGAAAAGTACACTCCATTGGGCCCGGAATAATGATCTCGGGCGGCTGTGTGGGGCGCCAGAGCAGTAACGGCGCCGACAGCGGTGTAGCACCCTCGAGATGGCGCTGTACATCCGCCATTTCCCGTAAGCTGCCAGGACCCCGTATTGCAGGTGAACTGCGCAGAACCCGTGTTTCCGTTGGTGCTGGCGAGCGTCGCGCTTTGGCCCGATAAAAGCGCTGGGAACGATGCCGCACATGTCGCAGATCCCACCCAGCTTTGCACGCTCGCTGCGCAACTGGTCTGGCAGCTTGGCGTACCGGTTACCGCCCAGGTGCCGGCGTTGCAAGCCAGCACAGCAGATCCCGTGGCAGGAGCCAGGCTGTCGATCACAGACGCCGAGCCACCGTTGGGGGTCTGAGGCGGGGTTCCATTGCACACGGAAACGCCATCAGCGCCAGTCCAGGACCGCGCAACGGAGGGGCATGGGACGTTGCCCTGCACAACGATGGACGACGGCTGAGTGACCGCGCTGGCTCCGAGCTGAAGATTTCCACCAGTGGAGTTCACGGCCGCAGGGGCTGCAGACCCCGACGTGACAGGCTGCAATGAGACGGAACCATTGGTCGCCGGCGCTCCGGCCCTGTCCCGAGCCCAGATCGTCCCCATGTTCGCATCAGAACTGATCACGATTGGTGGCGCAGTGTGCGACTGCCCATACGCACCCGGGATCCAGAACAGCGCAATAGCGCACAAGCTAAATAGCTCTGTTTTCACTTTTCTTCCTCCAGTGATTGGTTATGGCCCCGTCTCTTTAGACGCACAGGGCGGCTGAATCATTGAGAATCGTGTCCGCCTACTGCGGGGAATAAATCTTGGGGAGAGCACTTCGGCTCGAGATCGACGCTCTAGTAGGGAGAGTAAAAGGCCCGGGGACCGTGCACGAACAAGATCTTCTGCCCGGCCAGGTTGGCCGACGTGACGAAATCTTCCGTGTAGCTACCCTGCGCTACGGACTCCGCTCCAACATACGACCAATTCGACGGGCCGGCGGAGACGTACATTCCGCCCGCTTTGGACATCGTCCCATTGTTGCAAACGTACTGCACGCCGACCCCGTGTCCGCGATGGGCGCTATACGTGAACACAAAACCGGATCCACCGTGCCCAATGACCGAAACAGTGGAGCCACCATACATGGCGCTCACCATGTACGCGGTGCCTGTCGAGAACGTGTCATTTGCGCCTGTGCGTCCTACGCGGAAGGCGGCGACTGAAGAATTCCAATAGCAGGCACGGGAAGGCGCAGTACAGCCCCCGTTGCCTGTGAGTTGCCAGGCGCCTGCATTGCATGTGAACTGCGCGGAACCTGTGTTTCCGTTCGTGCTGGCTAGAGTCGCGCTTTGACCTGCGAACAAAGCGGGGAATGAAGCCGCACACGTGGCAGAACCCACCCAGCTTTGCACGCTGGCCGCACAGCTTGTCTGGCAACTTGGCGTGCCTGTCACCTGCCAGGTCCCAGCATTGCACGCCAACGTTGCAGATCCGGTTGTAGGCGCCAAGGTGTCAATCACCGACGCCGAGCCACCGTTGGGGGTCTGAGGCGGCGTTCCATTGCACACGGAAACGCCATCAGTGCCTGTCCAGGACTGCGCAACGGAGGGGCATGGGACATTTCCCTGCACCACGATGGACGACGGCTGAGCGACAGCGCTGGCGCCGAGGTGAAGATTCCCTCCCGTCGCGTTCACGGCTGCAGTAGCAGCAGAGCCTGAGGTGACGGGTCGCAATGAGACTGAGCTGTTGGTAGCCGGCGCTCCCGCCCTGTCCTGTGCCCAGATCGTCCCCATGTTCGCATCAGAACTGATGACGATAGGTGGTGCGATGTGCGACTGCGCATTCGCACCCTGTATCAAGCACAGTGCCACAGCGCAGATGCCAAGCAGTTTCATTCCCACTTGTCCACCTCGAGTGATTGGTTTTGGCCCCGCCTCATGGTCATGCAGGGACAGAGGGTCGTTATGAATCGAGTCCATCTACTGGGGGGAATAGAACGAACGCGGCGCACAAAGAAAAGGGCCTACCGCGGGGGAAGTGGAAGCGCAATTGGTGCTGTTCGCGTCGTAGTAAATCTTCGAGTACCCCGATTCGGCGGGGGTGTGGTGCCATGGGGCGCCCAGGGATTCCCCGTTCGTGTAGTAGAGGCCGGCAGACTTTGTGATCGTGCCGTCGTTGCACGTAAAGTAAGCCCCCAAGGTGTATGAGACCTGTTCAGACTTTCCCGAAAGGTAAAAGCCACCACCATGGGCTATGACAGAAAACGTCTGATTTTGGAATTGAAGATTCGGCGAAGTCTTAGGCACCGGGATAACGGCCACACCTCCGTTCTTGGATTGCGAATAGACCCTGACATACCTGTTTCTCCAGGCGGCATCAGCAGGCCAAACGCAGTTTCGCGGAGCCGGCGCGGCGCAACCGTAGTTCGCAGCAAGTTGCCACGCCCCTGCGTTGCACGTGAAGCTTGCGCTGCCGGTATTTCCATTGACCGAAGCAAGCACGCTGCTCTGGCCATGACCGAGAGTCGGGAATGTGGCAGAGCAGACGGCCGAGCCGGCCCAGCTCAACGTAGCTGCACTACAGTTCGTGGCAACACAAGTCGCCCCAGCTGCGGGAGACCCTGACCAAGTTCCCATGCTGCATGTGAATGTTGCGCTCCCCACCATGGGTTGATCTGAATCCGTGGTGCCTGCACTTGAACCTGACATGGTTCGAGGAAGCAGCGCAGCAGCGGAAGAGGTACAGGTGAGCCCCCCAACCGTCCAGGATGCGGACTGGCTCTCGCAGAATGGGTCTCCGGCGGCAAGAATTGCCGAAGGCTGAGCAATCGTTGAACGCCCGGCGCCCAGATTCGCACCGGTCGCATTCACTGTGGCCGCAGTTGGGCCAGCACCCGTCACCGATTGAAGCTGGATCTCTGCGTTGTTGCTGGGTGCACCTGCGCGCTCCTGCGCCCACTGCACCGTCTCCACTACATTCGACCGCACAACAATTGGCGGAGACGCGATGGTTTGCGCCTGCAAAGAGCTGAATGCAAAACTGGCCGCGAGGGCGGCCAATACAGGTGCGAGAGACTTCATCAGCAGATTCCTTGAGCGTCACATATCTGTCACAAGTATACGTCTAAACGATATCGTCTACACCTACTTTTCCAATTCCGACATTTGTGCCCCAAGGCCTAAGCGTCCATCAGCGACGCCGGTCACCGTTCAATACGAGCTTCCAGTAGTACGAGGCGAAAGCCTTGTCCACGATGTTGGTCACGGGATTGGTCTCCGGCATAGCCGCACCCGCCTCGATCACTCGCAAATTCAGCGGCAGGCCTCGAATCCAGATCACAGAGCGGCCGTCCGGGTACACGTCGACACGGGCATTCTGATTCTTGACTTCTTCAACCACCTTCCACATGGCGCCTGGATGAATGGTTTCACGATCAAGGTTGGCCAGCATGACCTCCACCACCTGGAAGCTCGAGCCCACAGGAATTGACATGAGGACCTTGCCGGTGTTCGATGCCCCCGTCACAGTGCCATAGAGTGTCTTGGGCTTCTCAACCGCATTGCGACCCACTGCTACCCTGTAGCTCCAGTAGGCGGCCTGGCCCACGGCTCGAATCTTGTTCTGAAGGTCGGTGGCGCCGATCGCATTCATCACAGGTGACGCCGGCATTGCCATGATGAGCGCCAGGAGCACGGCTACGCCGCTTGTTACCACCGCACTCCAGGCAAGAGCAGGTCGCGCCTCTCGCAGATCTTCAAACCAATCAAGTAGTACCACGCGGAGCTCCAATCCGGTCCTTGATCAGGAGCTTTTGCCCGGCCAAATCGATGGTCACCTGACCGTTCTTCACCGCGGTCAAAACTGGTGTCACGCTTGTGCCGTCGGCGTCCGTGAAGGTCAAGGGACGCATGGGCTCGCCTTCTCGATAGAAGTCCTGGCCAACGAAGACACCTTTGAAGCCGTAGCCGGTGATTGCAAACGTCTGCTGAAAGAGTTCAGCGCGTGACAGCTTGGTGGCCACTCGCTGCATTTCAAGCTCGACAAGCGGATCGACAACTACCTCTTTGCCGAAGATGTTCTCCACGGAGCCCTCCTCCACTGCGGCCTGGCGTGCAGTGGCTTGAACGACCCACACGGGATAGATTTCTCGCTTCGACTCCGCCACAACGACCGATTCTGCTTTCGTCACAGTCTTGATGGGAGTCGCGCGAAGGCGAGTGTTGACACTCTCTCCAAGCTTGAAGAGGCCCACCAGACCGACCAGGATGGCCAGCGTGATGTAGAGAACCGCGTTTGCGCCCTTGATCTTGCTCATTGAATCAGCTCCGGGAAAGAAGAACGCAGAAATCACCCAGCGTGGCCGTAGGCAGTTTCTTGTCGCCTCGGATCACGATGTTCTTGATGGAGATGTCCGCGCGGTCTGTGAGGTGTTTCACACCCGCAAAGAGCGTGCGGTAGTCGGCCGCGCTGACCTCCAGCGACTTGCCGTCGGCAACTCCTTGACTGGAGAGGCACATGCGCGTGAGACCGATATTCAGGTTGTTGTGACGCACCGGCTCCACAGCACTGACCCCGATGTCGTCGGCCTGGATGGACAGCCCCGACTTTTCGAGGTTGGCCAGCTCCAGGAGGCCGCGAAGGTCCTGTAGCGATGTTTCCTTGGTAAACGTCTTGTTCCATTGCTCGATGCTGCTGTTCAGGGCGGCAAAACTCACCGTCCAACGATCGACGCTTTCCGTGACGTTGTTCTGAGCCCGAACCTTCTCCTGCATCACGTTCCAGGCGCCATGGGCAGAAAAAGCGAGGACCACGAATACCCCGATACATGCAGCCTTGACTCGTTGGCCGATCACGTTACTCATGGATGAATCCTTCCACGTTGAAAACTCGTTTTCCGTCCGCTTCGCGGGTTCCGCCCATGGCCAGTCGCAAGGAAAGTCCAGTGGCCTCAGCAACACCGGCCATCATTGACTCCGCCTGGTCGAGACCCGTGGCCGACGTCTTGGGAGCCGAGAGCACCAGCAGAACATCGGGCTCTCGGCCCGAAACTGCAAGCTGATTCCCCTCGCTTCCGGGCATGGTCTGCGCGGCCGCGGTGTGTGCATTCAGCCCAATCTGGGCGCCCGTGTTGGCAGTCGGGGCTGGCAAATGCATTTCCATGATCCGAAGGCCCGTGATCTTGGCAACGCCGGCGGCGATCTCAGCGGCCTTCTTCGCCAGAACTTCCTGCTTGCGGGGCTCTTCGAGATAGAGGCGACGCGTGTTCATGAGATCGAGGTATTCCGTGTTGATACCGCCCTGCTTGCGGATCTCCGGGTTGTCGATGGCAATCTCATAGTCCGCGCCAGCAGCCTGAAGGCGTTGCCAGCCCACCGTGATGACGCCAATATAGATGGCGACACCAGCCAGGGCGACACCGGCAGGTAGCGCATAGCTCACGCTGTTGGTGGCCTGTGGGATGACACGCTTGTAACGCAGGCCCTTCAGAGCTTCGCGACCGACCCAGTTGACCTCGGGAATCTTCCATTCGGCCAAGGGCTCGGCCTGGTAGAAGGCTGCGTCGCGGTATTCGTCCTTGAGCCCCTCAATGAGAGACGTCAGGGAGTTGCGGAAGGTGAAGGCCTCCAGATGGGGGAGCACGCGCTCGCTGTAGGCAACGAGGCGACCGTCGATGAACACCATCACATCCACGTTGACGCCGTTGGCGGTGTGGGCACCACCAAAGAGGACCACAGGATCCTTGCTCTTCTGTCGGCGACCCCAGGCCAGATAGGCGTCAATCGCAAAGGCAAAGCGTCGACCCTTGACTCCGATGAGGGCGGGGTCAACGGAGACGCGCAGCTTTTTGGCGTTGCGCTTGTACTGATCGAGCAGGTTGGAAGACGTGGCACGGTCATCCTGGCGGATGAATTTGTCGTGACCAGCAGACTCGTCGGCCATGGTGGCGAAGACCACGTCGCCGGCGATAAGCGCCTTGCTGTCCTCAATGGTGTCGAGGTCCGCCACTTGGGCGATGACCGAAAACTCTTTTTTCATCCTGCGGTCCTGATTGCGGAGAAGATCTCCAGGTAGTAGGCGGCCAACGGGCTCGTGATCAAGAATGCGGAAACCGCCAACGCGACAACGTTCAGGATGCCAATGAATCGCTCCAGGCTTCGAATCCCATCCTTGATCATTGCGGGCGCCACGCGGTTGAGCTCCTTGTCGATCACACCCGTCTGCTCGCTCACAATGAAAGCGCTCGAGATGAAGAATGGCCACCAGATTGCCCGGGGGTCTTCAGGCGGAAGCTTGTCGACATCAGCGGCCTCGGCCAAGCCTTTGTTGTTCACGCCAACGTCTTTGGCGAAGGCATTGACGCTCTCCGCAAGGGCGCCAGGAAGAACCGGTGCGGTGAACTTCAGGGCGTTCACGGTGGGAATGCCGGCCGCCACCATCATGCTCATGTAGCGCGCCCACAGCCCGAAGTACATGTTTCGCAACGCCTCCTTGATGATGGGAATGCCCAGCAATGTGCTCAAGATGGCTTCATGAGCAGCTTCAGTTCGAAGCCAGTTCACGAGCACAAAAATCCCCACGGCGGCACCGATTCCAATGAAGAGCCAGTTGGCATGCACAAAGGCCGACAGCCATTCAGAGAACTGGAACACAAAGCTGGTGCTCTTCTTGCCTCCCATCGACTTGGCCAGCATGGGCAGCACGAACACCATGAAGCCGAGAAAAACGCCCAGGCCGGCGAGGCCCATGCCGATGGGGTACATCAAGCCCATCATTTTTCCGCGGAGCTGGAGCTGCAGTTCAACGGTTTCTTCGATGCGCTCGAAGACCTCGCCGATCTTGCCGGATTCCTCACCCGAACGGATCACGGCGATCATGGTCTTGGGCCAGACCTCGCCAATCACATCGGAGAGCTTGCCGCCTCCCGCCAAAGTCGTTGCAGCACGCATCCAGAACTCGGCATAGGAAGGCTGCAGACGCGCCATACGCTCAACCACCTGGGTGATGGGGATTCCTGCGTTGACCTGGTTGCCAATGGCGGCGGCAGCAGCCGACACCTGATGAAGTGACATCATGTGATTTCGGCCTCAGATCAGCACGTCAGCGAGGTCGATTCGCTTGTCGTTGAGAAGCTTCATGCTGGCCCCAAGCAAGGTCACCGTTCGGGCGGAGGCCATGACGTCACGCTTGTTGTTGCCGCTGAGCATCTCGATGGCCGCGTCCTTCACCATGCGGGTGAAGGGGAGCACCTCGTTGATGGGCACCATCCCGCGGTAGCCCTGGAAGTTGCACGATTTGCAGCCTACGGGGTTGTAGCGCGCGACTTCATTGGGGAGGTCAACGTCTTCACCCACAGTCTCAAGGTACTTCCGGAAGATCTTTCGGTCGTTCTCGTTGACCGGCTCAACCGTGCTGCACTGATCGCACACCAGCTTGATCAGACGCTGAGAAATGATCATCGAGATCGACTCGATCAGCTGGAAGCGCTTGTCGTCGGGAACTGACTTTGCCAGCACGTCATAGCCCATGAGCGTGTGGTTCGCGTGCAAAGTCGACAAAACAAGGTGGCCCGTCGTGGCCGAAGCAACGCAAAGCTCAGCGGTCACAGTGTCACGCACTTCACCTACCCAGATCATGTCCGGATCGTGTCGCTTGATCGCCTTGAGGATGATGTTGAAACGCTCTCCCTCGTCCTTGATCAGGTTGATCGGTGGCGCGTTGATTTGGGTCACACCGGGCACAAGTCGCTCGATGGGGTCTTCAACGGAAAGGCGCTTCTGGGTGTCGCCGAAGAGTTTGACGTGCTCACCAATCGCGCCAGCAATCGTGGTCGATTTACCGGAGTTGGTTGGCCCAACAACCATCACCAGACCCTGCGACATCTTCATGGCGAAGCTGATCTGCTCGACCACCTCCGCATCAAGATGGAGGTTTTCCAGGTTGACCGAGATCTCCGTTTTTGGAAGGAGACGGATCGACACCGAGGTGAGGTTCTTGATCGACCCAAGGTGATTCAGGGGAATGAACGAAAGGCGAAGGAACGCTTCGCCGACTTGTGACCGATAGGTGATCTGGCCGTCAGTGGGTACGCGCTGGTTCGTGTTGGTGGGGTTGGCACCCGAACGCGACATGAGCAGGTTGACCACCTGTGAAGCCAATTCCGACTGCAGCAAGTCGGCGACGGCCGTAGGCTTCATCATCTGGCCAAGTCGGCGCATCTGGATCACCATGTCGCCGTTGGCATTTGGCAAAAGGGCAATGTCGTTCGCACCCTCTGCAAGCGCATGATCCAGCATGCGGCTGACCAAGCGCGCCTCTTCCTTGCGGTTCTCGCTCGTCTCCGCGTTCCAGACGTTGGCAGCCTCGTTGCCCGAACCGCCGAGGTCTCGGCTGCGCACTTCCTTGAGAACGGATGAGATTTCATCGCGCGGACCAATGGCAAGGCTCGGCTCGACGCCCTCGAGAGCCTGCATGATGGGGTCGTTGGCGCGGTCTTCGCGCCCCATGGACTTGAACTTCAGGAGGCTGGTGACTGACGAAAACACCACGACAGGCGCCGTGTCCTCGATCAACATGATCGCGGCATCAGATTCGTCAGCACGCTTGAGAGCGCCCGGCTCGCTCATGGCGTGGTGGACCGACAGCAGGTCAAGATCCTCATAGTGAGGAATCCCGCTGATCAACGCCATGATCTTCTCGACCGGGATATTCGCACCCGGCTCTTGCTGAGCAATCCACTGAATCTGTGGCGAGTTGTCCGGCCGGCGCATCAGCGCTCGATCCAGCTGCTCCCTGGAGATGTATCCCAGGCTTACCAGCAATTCACCCGGATACCCGGATGGGATGCCTCGAGCCAGTTGGAGGCCTTTGCACATGTCGATGACGGCCTTCGGCGGCAACGACCAACCAAGCTCCTTCGCCAGAGCCATGGCTTCGTGGTTGATGGCGTCTTCGACTACGGCTTCATCAAAGTCACTCATGGGAAATCTTTCAGGGTTGGAAGCGCCGACCTAAAGAGCGGCGTAATGTGGAAAGTATATCGTCTACACCGCCATGTGACAACAAAATGTGGCGCTGTTTCGCATCCGAGGGTGCAAGTTTTTGAGCCTCGGACCTGTTTATAGGCCGGTAAGGTCAAGTTCAGCTGCAATGCGCACGCTGGTGCCGGCGGCATTGGTCAGCGGGGACTCGGACACCAAAATGACCCGCTTGTTCGTCACGAACTGGTAGCCAATTGGTCCGCCCCAGATGTCGAACATGTCTTCGCAGGCGATGGGCACCGAACTCATGTAGACAAAGGTGCCCGTGCAGTTGTTTGCCAGCCCCGTGTAGTTCACCAAGTCGGACATCCGGGTGATGCTGTTGTTGGCGAGGGTTGCACCTGCGAAATTTCGGTTCGGCAGGATCTGGGCCGCATTGAAGTGGGATGCCAGCTTCTGCAGCAGCATGTTCATTCGCGCGCGCTGCTGTGAGATCTGGTTGTTGATCTCGAGGCGGGACTCTTCCCGGTACCAGGTGCTCGATTGCTGGCCACACCAACTTGAAGCGGTCATGGCATTGCCGGTCCCGCAACTGTTGATGTCGAGGAAGGCGGAAGTTGAAAGCCCGTCAGTGGGCTTGCGCATATAGAGCGCAGCTCGGGTAAATTGCCACACGCCATCATTGAGCGTGGCTGAACGTGAATATCCTTGCCAGGTATCGACAGAAGAGCGCAGATGCTCCTTGCCGGGTGTCGCTGCCAGCGAAGCAAGGTCGGGGGGATAGGCGCCGGTTTCGCGAAAATGCTCCGCTACCGCCGACGCCATCTCCTGGACTTGATTTTCCTTGACCATGTTCCTGTATGCCTCGCCAACAGTGCGGTACGTGAGCGCTGATCCATCAAGGATGTTCATCACCCAGAACCCCAATGCGGCGACAAGCAATGGAAACATGGCCTACCCCTGCTTAGATGCGCTTGATGATGGTGATCGTGCGAGCGCCGCCCGACGGTGCACCAAGGGTGTAAGCGCTGGAGGTGCTCGCGCCAGCAGGCAGGGCGGCGACGTTGCTGTCATAGCGCTGCACAATTCCCAGTACGAGGGTGTCCGGCACGTTGTTGTAGGTGACTTGCAATGGCACGGTTCCGCCACCGGTGATGGTCACAGGGTAATTGGCAATCGAGTAGTTGCCACCACCTTCAGACAGCGAGATTTCGGTCAGCGGAAGCACGCGCGACTGCGTGTAGCAGGCCTGGTATGCAGCGTTGATCCCGGTGCCCGCGAAAACCACTTCGGTCATCGTGCCGATCGGCGAGGACGCCACGGCGGAGTTGGTGCCGCACTGCTGGTTGATCATCTGCCAGTTCTGCGCGATCGAGTTTGCCGATCGCACCAAGAGCTGAGCATTGGCGCCGTCACGTGAGCCGGTGATGCTGGGCGCCACGATGGCGATCAGCACGCCGATCACGGCGACCACGACCACAAGTTCGATCAGGGTGAAGCCCTTTTGGGCCGCCTTGCCGATGCGGGAAAATTGTTTGCGAACCGATTTCATTGGTTTTCTCTCCAGGTTGGAAGGGTGGTTTCAAGTCACGGGAACTGCAGATATCTCTGCCACAACGCCTGCCGTCCTTAGAACGTCAGAACGATGTTGTCTGCCGGCACGGCAGAGGGCGCGGCCCCCGTCGTGACGGACTTGTTGATGCGCAATGCACCGTAATGCGGAGGGGCGTTTGCTGAGCCCGAAGCTGATGGGTCGTAGTCGCGGCAATACTGGATCGGACCACCCCAGGCCGTTTGCCCGAACTCTTCGGGCGAGAGGCCCACTGCGAGGAGGATCTGGGTGTTGGTGCCGAGCGTGTACCACCCATCGCGGCACCCCTGGTTCGATCCAGGCGCGGCACCGCCCAAGGAACCCGCTGCGGAGTTGCCGAGCTGGTTCGGGAACCAGTTGGTCTGGTCGCCCGCGGCCGCCGAGATCTGGCGAGATCGCAGGTAACCAAGGAGAACGTTCCGTACTTTCTCCAGCCTGTCCGTTGTTCGAGCAAGCATTTCCTTTTGCACCGGCAAGGAAGAAACGAATTGAGCCCTGCCGTCCGTTCCAACGGTCTCATAGGTTGCAAGGTTCGCAGCGGTCAACGTGGGGCTGGAGCCGGGAACGCCGGTCGCGCCGTTGGGGTTGCAGGAAGATCCCGTTCGAGCGCACTGACTGAGGTACAGCACACCAAAGTCATAGTTCAGCGTCACCAGCGGCCCGCTTTGGAAGTACAGCGGAATGTCAATCGTGGGCGTGGTCAGGACCTGGTAGGCCCGCACCATTCGCGCCGTAGTGCCATCGTCGTTGATCTCGTTGACCTGGACGCCTGTCTGCGTGAGCGCTTGTGTCAGGGCCACGCCGGCAGTGGACGCATCAGCCGGGTTGTAGATCGTGTTGTCGTAACCCCCACCGGTGTAGGGAGCGGGAAGACGCCCGGTCGGCGATGAGTTGCGAGCGAAGTCGGTCAACCCCTTGGCAATCAGCTGGTTGTTGAGGTTGTGCTTTTCGTTGTAAGCCTGACGCTGAGACGAGATCAACTCCCCCAGAACTGGAGCCATGATGGCCGAGACGATGCCAATGATCACCACCGTGATCAGCAGTTCGATCAGCGTGAAGCCACGCTGCCGACGGTTCGAAGTGGCAATTGAGTGCATGTCTGGATCCGTGCTCATGTTCTGGCGGTTTGCTCAGGCGATTACTTGCGCTTGTTGACGGATACGCGCAGCGCGAAGTAGTACGTCTGCTTCGTTTGAGCGGACTGCTTGACCCCGAAAATGCCGGCGCCAATCGGGCCGTTCTGGCCAGGCAGACCATTCACATTGGTGTTGCCCGAGTCCTCGCTTTGGCCGCCAACAACGACCAGGTCGCCGTCGCGCAACAGGATCTCGCCCGACAGGTTCTGGCGCGTCACGATCGGGATGACCGTCGGCACGTTCACAGAACTGGTGCCCGCAGTGATCGTTTGCTGGATGGTCTTGGAGCCCGACTGCAGAGCCTGGTTGAGCGTCAGCTGAGCTCGAATCAGGCCGGTGCTCACGTCGATTCGCGGGTTGATGCGCAACTCGGTGCCGAAGTCCACCGGGATAAGGTTGTTGCGGGTGGCGGTCACCGGCGCGCCCGTGCTGCCAGCCACGGCTTCCTGGCTGATCGTGTTGTAGTAGTCGGTGAACTTCTTGGAGAACACGCCTGGGACGCCGGACGTGGTGGTGATCAGCGGCCGCTGAACAACGCTCACATTGCCTTGCTCGGAAAGAAAGGCGTTGAAGATCTGCAGGGCGTTCTTGCCGTTGTTGTATTGCATGCCCACCAGTGCGCCACCAACAGGCTGGTTCGGCGCCGTCAAGGCTGCAAGCGCCCCTGCAGCGGTCGACAGCGTCAGGCCTCCCAGCGCATTGTTCTGCACGACGAAGCCAAACTTTCCGCTGGCGAACTGCGCGAAGGCGTTCAGGTCGACACCTTCGGAGTCCTCACGGTTGGTGGTCACCAGGATCACTTCGCCGGAGAACGTGATGTCGGTGTTGTACATCTCCTGCACGCGCTTGATGTACACGTCGAGGTCGTTCAGGATCCAGGTCGGGGCCTGAACCGTCACAGAGCCTGTTTCCGGGTTGACCGAGAACGAGCCGACCTGGCGCTTGACGAAGCCGTTTTCATCCTCGGGCGCATTCACGCCCGGTGAACCACCGGAGACGGAGGGGGCAGCCATGTTCGACGCCTGCGGAGGAACCATGGGTGCAACCTGAGGAATGCCCATGGCGCCAGGCAGGGGTGGCACCGTCATATTGGCCGCACCGCTTGGCGCAGTGGCTGCGACCATTTCACGCGGCACCAACACCGAGAGACGGCTCTCAAACTCCTTGGACAGGCTCGACCAGAAGTCGTCCTGGGTGCTTACACCTGCACCGGCGCCGGCCACCTTCGTGTCGGACTGGTTGCCCTGCATGCCGTTGTACGAATTGCCGCCGCCACTGCCGTTGGAATTTTGGTTGCCCAAGGGGTCGGTGTTGTTGTTCTGCGAGAGCACCGATCCCTTTTCGGCCTCGGACGTGAAATTGGACTTGCGGTTGCCAATGTTCAGGTACCAGGTGCGCGAGGACATGGGGCGAACCACAACCACCTTGCGCACGTCATCAACAACGAAGTCCAGCCCCGTCGAGCCCAGGATGATCTTGAGCGCCGTCTCGGCGTCGGTCTCATTGATACGGCCCACGAAGCTGTATGCGTTCAGCTTGAGCTCCGAGGACACATTCACGCCTTGAGCAGCAAGGCTTTCCACCACGGCCGCCAAGGTGATCGGCGAGCGGACGTTGATCGCGACGCGCTGTCGCTTGAGCCACTCGCTCCCCTTGGCATTGGACAGGTGCATGACGGGGGTGCGCGCACCACGAATCTCGACCACGCGGGAATTGGCAACCAGTTGACGGGGCTCTTGCATTGCCGTCGCGGCACGTTCGCGGCTATCGATCTCCTTCTTCACGAGCGCGTGATTCGAGGAGCAGCCCGCGGCAAGCATCACCGCAGCCAAAGCAGAGAACTTGAGGGCGCGGGTTTTGTGTTGGTTGGCGTAAGACATCAGCGAATTCCTTCGTCACGGGTGATCAGAACCATTGGGGGGGTGTTGTCGGGACGCAGTTCTGCGCGCACCTTCACATCCAGCGGCAGCGAATTGAAAAGGCCGTAGACGGCTGCTCGGAAGTCACCGGTGAATCGGTTGCCGGCCAGGAACTGGAAATCCTCACGGTCATCGAGATCCCAGACAAACTGCCAGCCGGCTCGCTGCGACCAATCCGTGATCGCGGCGCGGATGGAGCTGCCCGACTGGATTTGCCAGACCACATCGGCAGATTCGGGGATGAAGGCTTCGGCCGCGAGGACCTCTGCGCCCTGCTCACCCAAGCGGGAAACGCTCACAGGCGTGCTCGAATGCGGAGTGAAGAATTCGACACTGGAGCCGAGCACAGTCGGCACCACCGGTACACCAAGGATGGCGAACGTACGGCCAGATTTCACCGTCAGATCCCGGGGAAGGCCGGAAATCTGGCGCTCGGTTTTCATGATGGCGCTCTCGCCCACGATGGCCACGACAGTCAAAGCGCTCAGCGCCTCCTTGAGCCGCGAGAGCTCCACCGCGGGCGACGATGGAATCTTCGACGTGGCCAGACGCATGTCCACGGTGGCAGCAGGATCAACGGCCGCCACGTTCTGCGCCATGGCGGTGGACGCGATCAGCGCAATCGAAGCCGCCATGAGGGTGTGTGTACGAGTTTTCATTTGGAAGCTCCGGGGGAGACACGCAGCGTGGTGCCGATGGAATCGAGGTCCATGTCGTAGCCAGCCTCGACGAGTTGTTTTTGAATCTGCTTTGCGGCGCCAATGAAGTCGGAGGCGATCACAGATGCAGGACGGAGGACGGGAATTCGTTCGAACTCGTAACGCAGGGACCAGCCGTTTTCACGCGCCCAGCGGCGCATGACACCTTCAACGGTCCTGTCATCGGTGCCAATGCTCCAGAAGCGAGGCTCAACCCCTTGGGACGACGCCTGTGCCGGTGCTGCAACCAGGGGCGCGCGCACCGCCCTGATGGCAGGCTGAATGCGCACTGGACTCTTTTCAACGTACACGGGCTTCTCTGCCACGGCCACATTGGTTTCGACTGGATAGGAAACAGCTGCAGGCGCAGCAGGATCAGACTGAGCGGCGGGAGGGGCCTGCACTGTGGGAGCGGCCACGATCGAGACGGGCGGGATAGGGGTTGCCCGTGCCAAAGCGACTGGCTCCGGAGTACGCGCTTCAACGATCGCAGGCTTTGCAACCGGCTCCATGGGGCCAAACTTCACGGCCATGGGGTTCAAGCCCCGGCGCCGCGATGAAGCCTCGAGAACCTGACGCACAGATTCGAGGCTGCTCGGGGACGCTCGGAAAAGAATGATGTTGTCCAGAGGCAACGGGCGCACATCGGTAGCGCCGGCCGTGATGAGCGATCCCTCGATGTTCTTTCTGTCATCCTGTGCGACCTTGGGAAGCATCAGAGAGAAGGTGCGGGAGCCATCGATGGTGATCACCCCATCTTTGGCGACCCAGAAGAAATCCAGGCTCGAAGCGAGTTGGTCGAGAACCTTCTCCAGATTTCCTGCGCTGCCCTTGATGAGGACGTCGTCCTTTTTCTGCGACAGCGGGGCTCGAATGACGACGCTCATGCCCTTGTCGGACAGCGCCAGATCAAGGGCTGCAGTGAGGGAGCGAGGCGTCATCGACATGGCCGGAACCTCGATGGTTGAGACCGGGCCTCCCGTTTCTTCCGAGTTGTGTACAAGGAATATCTCATTCACATAGTACCCAGCCGAGGAAGATGCCAGTTGCTGTGCTGTCGAGAACGCTGCCGGCATACACAAAGCCACTGCAATGGCTGCGGCGCGCAGCTTGTGGCGACCGAGGTCACCGGGGTTGAATACACGTTGCACTGGCATACCAGGAGCACTCCAATTTAATGAATCTGTGAATAGTATATCGGTTACACAAGGAACTGCCAACCAAAAATTGTCGACATCGCCTCTACGTCGCATTGGCGACGGTTTCCTCCTGCTGTGACGGCGCCGAGAACTTCGCGGATGCTTCCCCCTTGAGTCGCAGCAGGGCAGCACCGGATCCGCCTTGCACTGATGGGCCCGGCTTCGAGCCGCGCAATGCTGCGGAAGCACGCACCTCGGAAATCCGTTGTGAAAGGACTTCGGCATTCACGATCCGATCACGGTGGCGCTCCATCATGAGGTGGGCGCTCTCGATGAGCTTGAAGTTCTTCAGCCTCTCTCCGTCGTCAAGCATCGCCGTGACGGCCCCGGTGGGATTGCCCGCGATGCTGAGTTTCATCGCCTCCTGAGCCAGCTTGAGTACGCGAGAGTGCGCGTCCTTCAGCATGTGCCCGTATGGCTCATGCACAGCCGTTGCGCGAGTGAGCATCTCGGTGGCGCCATTGGTGCCGCAAAACCGCATTCCCAGGCCCACAATCAGATCTTCTGCCTCAGGGTGGCTGAACTTGAGCTCATGCAGGGTCGCCAAGATCGTCAGTAGATTGCATGCCGCCTCAAAATCGAAGTCCGGCTGAGTGCACTGAGCCATGATCGAGCGCAGCAGCTTCCAGCCCTCGGCTTCCCGTCGCTCGGTAAACGAGACGAGCGCCAGAACCATCTTCTGAATGCGCTCAAACCTTGGCGACAGTCCTTGAGCGCCTTCCATGTTGTCCACAAGCTTCAGGCACCACTGGAGATCGCCGAACTTCTTGGCGCGCAGGCTGGTGATGGCCAGCACCATGATTGATTGGAGATCAAATAGCCTGGATTTTCCGGCGCGATGAGCCGCTTTGAGCAGGTCTTCCCTCGCCTCATCCTCCCGCCCAAGGTAGAACTGAAGCATTGCCTTCTTCTGAGCGCGGACCACCGATCCCGGGGTTGAGCGCAGGGCCATCTCATACGACTCCAGGGCCTGCTCCATGCGCCCGACATCGATCAGCGCATGGGCCATGACGTCAAAGGCGTCGGCATAACTGGAGTTCCCCTGCACGAGGTCTTCCAGCGTAGTGATGGCTGCACTCGAATGACCCATTTCGAGCTGGGAGCGAGCGATGCCGAGCTTGGCCCAAGGCGTGGTTTTGGCCTCAAGGATCGCGCCGTACAGGGAGAAAGCCTCGTCGACTCGCTTCAGGCGCAGCATCAGCTCCGCGGCGATCCGCGCAGAGTAGAGCCAGTAGGACTGACGTGACTCATACCTGGCCACACACATCTCGCTGGCGCGAAGAAAGTCACCAGCCTCGATGGCCTGGAAGATGGGCTGCATGACGAGTTTGCGCATCCGGGCAGACAGCAGCCGGTCCAGCAGCGAGGACGCCTTGTGCGGCTTGATCAGAAACCCGTCGAGCGCTGACTCCGCGGCTTCTGTCACCTCACCTAGTGTCGCTGAGCCCGTGAGCATGATGAAGACGGTCGAAAACGGGATGACGCTTTCCCGGCGCAGATCGTCCAGGAGCGCCTGGCCAGACAACTTTTCAAGATCGAAGTGCTGCTCGCAGATCACGAAGTCGAATTCGCGGTGCTCGAGGTGTGCTCGGGCCTCGTTGAGCTTGGCGCACTGGATGACGCGGCCGACCCCAAACTCCCGCAGTTACGTGGTCAGGATGCCCCGGGACATCTGCATGGGGTCGATGACAAGAGCGGTGCAGCCGCTGAAGTCACGTACCTTCAGATCGGTCGCAGCACGGTCCAAACTGGATTTGGCACCGCCCACCTCTGCGTGCACCTCTTCAGCGTTGATTTGGCTCATGGGATGACTGCTTGGCCTTTTGGCATGAGTTCATTGGCTACCGACATGAACTCAGTCGAAGCCCAAGTTGCGCGGCCCTGTTGAATGCGTAATGTATATCGGATAAACTAAATTATAGCTGACCAACAATCCCTCAAAACCGCATGGACTGCGGGGCATCAGCTGCACGACCAACCGGGTGTTTCCCCGTAATTCAAGGAGTTTCCAGTGCTGCATCTCAACCGCGTTCAGTTCTTCGGTCGCATGGGCACCGAGCCGGTCCTCACCGTCATTCCCGGCACCGAGGCAAAAGTCGTTGCCATGGATGTGGCGCTGACGACTGTCTGGCGGGAAGGCGGCGAGCGTCGCGAGCGTGTGGATTTCCATTTTGTGGAGTTCCCGGATCGTCTGGCTGATATTGCGATGCGCGGCGGCTACCGTGGCGCCCCGATCCTGGTCGAGGGTGAGCTGGTGAACGATTTCATCACCGATTCCACGGGCGCCGAGCACCGCACGAGCATCATCGTCGCCAAGCAGCTGCAGTTCCTTGAGGCACGCCGCCCGGCGCCAGCCAAGGCGCAGGCCAGCACGTCAGAAACCGCATCCGAGGCTCCTTCTGCGGCACCGGCCGCACCTGTGGCGAGCCCTGCAGCAGAAACCCCGCCCGCACCGGCCCCTGCTCCCTCTCCCGTGTCGGCTCCTGTGCCGGCTGCTGCTGAGACG